>NZ_JBGLQU010000001.1:0-912070 GCF_041402625.1 Aeromonas sp. S19(2024) | reverse complement strand
GGCAGCGACCGTGCCCCGGTGGACACCTCGGCCCCGAGCGTGGAAGTCAACATTGTTGACGACAAGCTGACCGTGGGTGAGACCAGTCCGGTGACCTTCACCTTCAGCGAGAAGGTGACCGGGTTCGAGCTGGGCGATCTGACCGTGGTGGGCGGCACCGTGACCGGGCTGACCACCGCCGATGGCGGCAAGACCTGGACGGCGACCTTCACCCCGACGCCGGGCTTTGAAGGCACCGCCAGCGTCACCGTCAAGGACGGCAGCTACACCGATCTCAACGGCAACGTGGGCACTGGCGGCAGTGACGACACCGCGATCGACACCCTGGCCCCCAATGCCCCGACCGTGGTTATCGTGGATGATGCCAACAACGACCAGATGCTGACCAAGGCCGAGATTGGCAATGATCAGATCCAGGTTCGCGCCGGAATCAATCACGCAGACCTGGTTGCGGGCGGCAAGGTGACGCTGACCATCAACAATGGCGGGGTGAACAGCACTGTCCAGTTGACGCTCAAGGCCGATGGCACCCTGCTGGCAAGCAATGGCAAGAGCTACGGCTATCAGAATGGCACCATCAGCTGGACGGAAACGACCCCGGCCAACGGCAAGTCGTTGACGGTGACGGCGACCCAGACCGACAAGGCGGGCAACGTCTCGCTGCCGGGCAGCGACAACGCGCAGATCCTGAATGAAGCGCCGGAGACGGCAAACAAGCAGGCAAACGGTCAGGAAGATGCCGCCAGCATCGCCATTCCGACCCTCAGTGGCAGCGACATCGATGGCAACGTGGTGAGTTTCACCATCAAGAGCCTGCCTGCCAACGGCATCCTCTATCTGAACGGGGTGGCTGTGACGGTGGATCAGAGCATTGCGGTGGCGGACGCCGGCAAGCTCACCTTCACTCCGAATGCGAACTGGAACGGCAACACCACCTTCAACTATGCGGCGGTAGACAACGACGGCGCCGTGGATGCGAGTCCCGCAACCGTGACCATCAAGGTGGATGCGGTCAACGATCTGCCGACGCTGACCATCTCCAACGGGGCTGTCGTCTCCGAAGAGGGGCTGGCAAACGGTATTGCCGACACGGTCGGCAACCCGGATACCACCAACGCCATCAAGGCGTCCGGTACCCTCTCGGTGGGCGACATCGACAGCAGCACGCTCAGCATCTCCCTGAACGGACCGGCCGGGCTGACATCCGGTGGGGCCAAGGTCCAGTGGAGCTGGGATGCGGGCAGCAAGACGCTGGTCGGCTACACGGGGGCGATTGGCGGCGCCGATTACAAGGCTGTGGTCGAGGTCAAGCTGACGGCACCCAATGCCAGCGGCAAGGGAGCGTGGACTTATGATGTGACCCTTAAGGAGCCACTCGACCACGGGGATACGACCTCGGAAGACAAGCTGTCGTTCCAGCTGGACGTGGAGGTCTCCGATGGCAGCGGCGTCACCAAGGGCAAGCTGGATGTCAGCGTGGAGGACGACTCCCCCATTGCTGGCAACAGCGATGCCGTTTCCGTGGTGAAGACCGATATTCCGAACGTGCTGACCGGGTTCTTCGATCTGACCAAGTACAGTGACAACCAGAGCACCCTGAACATGGCGGGTTTTACCATCAGCGCCTTGGGCTTCAAGTCGGCAACCGATTCCTCACTGGTAACGGCGGATGTCAACGGCTCCAGCTCGGGGCTGGGGGTGGCTAGCGGTGCTGCGCCTTACCACAACCTCGCCAATGAAATTGACTTCCGCCATTTTGCTGATGGCTCTTCCGTATCCGAGCGGCTTATCGTCACGCTGGATGCGGGCAAGGTTGCCTACGGCGCCAACATCAAGTTCAGCAAGATGTTTGGTGGCGAGCTGGAGAGCGGGGTCGTGGAGTTCTACCGAGACAACGTATTGATTTCCACACTTTCATTCAGATCGGATGCAGCGGGCGGAGAGTTCAACCAGAACTTCCAGGTGCAGCAGGGTGGCTTCGATACCATGGTGATCAAGGCGACCAATAACGGCAACATCAATACCAAAGACAACAGCGACTTTACCGTCAAGTCTATCGAGTTTCTGGGGGCTGATACGCCGCAGGCAATTGCCTATGGTTCGGGTACGGTTGCACCGCAATGGGGTGCTGATGGCAAGGGGCATATAGCGCTTTTGGGATCCAATGAAGTGGGTTTGATGACAGCTACTGGTAAAGAGATCTCAATTTCCAGCAAAGCAGGTCTACCCAATACCCTGTATGGCGAAGCCAGTGACGGCACTTTGGTGTTCAGGTTGGAGTTCACCCCAGCCACCGGCAAGTGGGAGTTCTTCCAGTACCAGCGCATGTCCAAACCCCTGGGTGATGGTGACATCGACTTCCAGATCCGGGTGGTGGATGGTGACGGTGACGCCAGCATTGGTTCCTTCGCCACCAAGCCTCTGTTCACGCCGCTGGTTCAGGGTGTCTCCAGTGAGAGCGTGACTGAAGGGGGCAACCTGTTGCACAAGGTCACCTTGTCCGATGCGACCCAGGAAGCGACCGAATACGATTTCGCCATTCGCGGATCGGGCAACAACCCCGCCTCCTACCAGGACTGGGGCAATGCCCAGTTCAGCAACGGCGTGACCTACAACAGCACCACCGGCAAGATCACGGTACCGGCGGGCGTGACAGACTTCACGGTGACCATCCCGACGGTAAACGATCGCCTGGTCGAGACGAACGAGACCCTCTCGGTGACCATCGGTGGTCAGAGCGGGACCGGTACCATAGTGGACAACGATCGGGCGCCGACGGCGGCTGGCGGCCACAGCACCGGTGCCGAAGATCAGCCCCAGGTCCTGACCTGGGCCCAGTTCGGTGCCAGCGATGATCAGGACGCGACCGATCTCGGGGTGCAGATCAACACCCTGCCGCTGAACGGTACCCTCGAATACCTCAATGCGGCTGGGCAGTGGGTTGCGGTGCAAACCGGATCCCTCATCTCCTATGCCGAGGTGAACGCAGGCCATCTGCGCTTCGTGCCCGGTCTGAACGAATCGAGCACCCATGCCGCCAACGGCAACGGCGCCGTGGTCGGCAACATGAAGGGCGACTATGCCAGCATCGGCTATCAGATAAGCGACGGTGCCAACCTCAGCAACGGCAGCAAGCTGGTGATCGACGTGGCGGCGGTGGCCGACAAGCCCACGGTCAACGTCACCCTGATGGGGAATGGCATGCCGTCTTACAGCCAGAGTTTCCCGAGCGCGGGGATCACCACGGGCCAGTTCCAGTCCGGCAACTTCGACAAGGGGGCCCTCGGGATCACCAACACTCTGACCGATAGCACTTCTAGTAAGGAAACCGTGGTGGGTGGTGATGGCAACGACTACATCGTGAGCCAGAAGGGGGGCGGAGACCACTTCGTCGGTGGCAACGGCAATGACGTGCTGGTCGGTGGCAACTCAGTGTCGGGCGATACCCTCGACGGCGGCGTTGGAAACGACATTCTGGTCGCTGGGTTGGGTGGCGATACTCTCTATGGCGGTGCTGGTGATAAAGATATCGCTGTACTGTCCGGCAACCGTGCCGACTACGCCATCACGAAGGGCAGCGGATACTCGATCAATGATCGCTGGTTCAACTTCTCCGTCACGGAGAAGGGGGTCGGCATCACCAAGGCGCTGCACGACGTGGAGTATGTCCAGTTCGCCGACGGTGTCTACCAGATCAATCAGGATACGGGCGTGCTGACCCTGGTGCAGCCGGTGGTGGTCGACTACCCGCTGGAGGTGAGCGCCTCCCTGAGCGATCGGGATGGCAGCGAAGTGCTCGACAGCCTGGTACTAAGCGGGATGCCCAAAGGCTCCGAGCTCTACAAGGGCAGCCAGTTGCTGGGCACCGTCGGGGTTGATGGCAAGCTTACCCTCACCGTCAACAGCGGTCTGTGGAGTGCGAGCGCGCTGGATGTGAAGTTGAGCGGACTGACGCTGCGAGTGCCGGGCAGCAGCGCCGGTCTGGTGGATCTCAAGGTCGAGGCCATCGCCAAGGAGGTGGGTACCGATCAAACCAGTACCGCGACCGACAGTGACAGCATCCGTCTGAGCTACTTCCAGTCCACCGAAGGTGAACCTGGCGATCAGAACCGGACCTATGGCAGTGAACACAATATCGTGGTGGGGGATCTGGACGGTAGCGTGGTGCTGCCAGGCCAGAACTACAACCTTGCCTTTATGGTCGACACATCGAGCAGTATTGGTGACGATATGGCGACGATTAGAAATCAGCTGATTCAGGTGTTCGAAGATCTTCAGGCGAGCGCGGGCAAGGAGGCTGCGGGCAAGGTCAACGTCTTCCTGGTCGATTTTGATACCCAGGTCAAGCGTTCCGTCAGCGTGGATCTGAAAGATCCCAATGCTTCGGGGTTGTTGGAGGATGTTATTAGTCAGATGAATGGCTATGAGGGATATACCAACTATGAGGACCCGCTCAAGGCGACCTCGAACTGGTTCAACAGTGACATAGCCAAGAACAACACCAATGCGAAGAATCTGGCCTATTTCATCACCGATGGGGCACCCAACTCCTTCTTCTACAACGAAAATACCAATCCGGTGGTGAACACCAAGACTGTGCAAAGGCTGGATACCTTTGTCAACGTCAACAACTACGTACCGGGCAAGGCCTTCTACGCCAATATCGGGGGCGATCAGAGGGTGATAGTGGATGCCAACGGCGATGTCAGACAGTGGTCACAGAATGGAAAGAAATGGGAATATAGCATCATTGGAACCCTTAAACCCCAGGGAGACGGAAGCTTCGAAATCTCAGATGCTTACATTTCTGGGTATACCAATGACACAGCCAGAAACAACGCATTGAGCGTGCTGCCGCTGCTGGAGGCAAACAATGTAGTGCTGCAGGCCATCGGCATCGGTAGCAAGGTCTCCATCGATACCCTGAAGCAGTTCGATAGCGATCAGGTGGTGCAGTTCAACGTATCAGCCTCCGATCTGGCCAATGCCATTCTGGGAACCTCCATCAACAACAAGCCGGGCAGTGACCGGATCGATGGCGGTGCGGGCGACGACATCCTGTTTGGCGACGCGGTACGCTTCACCGGCATCAGCGGGGAAGGGTATGCGGCCATCAAGCAGTATGTGAGCGGCAAGCTGGGGGCCGGGTCGGTGACCGATGCCCAGGTGCATTCCTACATCACGGATCACGCCAGCGAGTTCGATCAGTCGTCGACCAATGACAAGGGTGACACCCTCCTCGGCGGTGATGGCAACGACATCCTGTTCGGCCAGGGGGGCGATGACTTCCTGTTCGGCGGAGCTGGCAACGACACCCTGTTCGGTGGTGCCGGCAACGACACCCTCTATGGCGAGAGCGGCAACGATCGCCTCTATGGTGGCAGCGGCAACGACACCCTATTTGGCGGTATCGGCGACGATACCCTGAGCGGCGGTCTGGGCAATGACATCCTGGTCGGCGGGCTTGGCAATGATATCCTCAAGGGGGATGCGGGATCCGATACCTTCATCTGGCTGAAGGGGGATACCGAAGTCGGCAAGGTGGCCAAGGACTACATCGTCGATTTCAGCAAGTCGGAAGGGGACAAGCTGGATCTGAGCGACTTGCTCGACAGCGATGGCAGCAAGAGCGAGAGCTCCCTGAAGAGCCTGCTCTCGGTGTTCCAGGACAGCGAAGGGGTGCATCTGCAGGTCAAGGAGAGCAGTGCCGCGCCGGTGACCCAGGAGATAGTGCTGATGAACCACACCTTCGACACCCTGACGGGGGGGTCGGGGACCACTGCCAACCAGGTGATCGATTACATGTTAAATCCGAACAATCACATGCTGGATATCGACAAGTAACCCAGCCAGATGGACACAAAGCGGCAGAGCAATCTGCCGCTTTTTTTATGTGCGCGATTCGGTCAGTGAAGTGAGGAAAATAGGGACGAGGGACTAGCATGGGGAGGCTGGTCGTCGATCCTGTGTTGCCGGATAAAAGAAGGGCGCCGACTCGAATGAGGGGCGCCCGGGGGACTATGTCGACTGCATGTGTGCTCAGGGATCAGGCGTTGACCCCTGCCAGGCGAGAGCCGCGCTGGAAGCAGTTGGCCAGCAGCAGCAGGGTGGTGACACCGACGGTGCCGAGCACCAGCCAGGGCAACCAGGGTTGCCCCTGGGCCATGGCGTAGTCGTGCAGGGCGCCGCCCCCCACGTAACCCGTCATGCCCCCCAGCGCCAGCCCCAGTCGGCTGAAGCCCATGTAGCTGCCCCGCGCCCCCGGTTGTGCCAGCTTGGTCATCAGGGTTTCCCGCGCCGGCTCGGCGATGACGATGCCGAGATAGAAGCAGGCGAGCAGCAGGAAGACGGCGGGCAAGGTGGTGGCAAAGGCCACCAGCCCGATCCCCGTGGTCATCAGCAACACCCCCGCCATCAGGCGGTTCTCCAGCTTGAAGTGGCGCTCGCCGAACCGGGCAAGGGGGTAGAGCAGGGCCAGGGAGATGGCCGTCTCCAGGGTATACATCCAGCCCACCGCCGTGGTGCTGCCCGCCATCTGTTTGACCAGAATGGGGAAGATCAGCATGACCTGCACCCAGAGCGCGTAGTAGCCGCTCAGGATCAGCACCAGTCGGCAGAAAGCCTTGTCCGCCAGCACCTGGCCGAGGCCGTCCCGGATCGGCGTCGGACGTACCGAAAGCTTGTAGGGGGGCAGGATCAGCAGGTTGCACAGGGCGGCGCAGACGAAGAGACCGGCACCCAGCAGGCAGACATATTCAAAATCGAAGTTGAGCAGCCAGCTGCCAAGCAGGGCTCCCACCACGGCGCCGGCGCTCTCCAGCATCATCAGCAGGGAGATGTAGCGACCCCGCTCCCGTGGCCGGGTGAACTTGATCACCAGGGCGGCGCGGGGGGGATCGAACAGGCAGCCACCCAGCCCCGAGATGATGCAGGAGAGGATCAGCTCCAATCCGCTCTGGGCATAGGCCAGGCTGGCAAACCCCAGCGCCCGCAGCAGCATGCCGCAGACGATGAGGGGGCGCGCCCCGAACTTGTCGGCGAGGGAGCCGCCAAAGACCCCCAGCCCTTGCTGGGTAAGCTGACGCAGCCCCAGTGCCAGTCCGACCACACCGGCGGCCCAGCCCAGTTGGTCGACGAAGCGCAGGCTGATCATGGGCATCACCACGAAAAAGCCCAGGATCACCAGCAGGGAATCCAATGCCAAGAACCACCGCCCCAACCGCCTCGCCCGATCCACCATGACCCTGATACCTCTGTTTGCTTCGCTGATATTGTTGTCTTTCTTGCCCGAACGGCGCCGTCACCAAACAGAGCCAAGGGGGATGACAACTCCCTGGCTCGGTGGCGTTCAGCCGGTTCATGACGATTGATGCTGCTATTCTGGTGGGGCTCCAGATATAGTGGTAGCCGACAACTGGCTATATTTCATATTGGATTTGGTTATGGCTATGACCCTCGACGATTTGCAACTGCTGCTGGATGTGGCCAACCGTGGCAGCTTCAGCAAGGTGGCCGCCATTCGCGGCTGGTCACAACCCATGGTGAGCCAGCGCATTGCCGTGCTGGAGCAGGAGCTGGGCCAGTCCCTGTTCCGTCGCCATCGTCGGGGGGCCACCCCGACCCCGGCCTGCGAGCAGTTTCTGCCTGCCGCGACCGCGGCCCTGAGCGCACTGGAAGGGGGGCGGCTGGCGATGCAGGGGGCGCCTGCATTGCCGCGGATCCGGCTCTCCTGCCTCCCCTCTCTGACCACGGCGGTGTTCGGCCCCCTGCTGCTGGCCCTGGTGGACGAGACCTTCGAGATCCGCTGCAACACGGATCACTCTGGCATCATCATGCAGGAGTTGCTGACCGGCGAGACCGACGTGGGCTTCATTCTCAAGTGCCCTGCCATCGCGGGCATCCAGCTCGAACTGCTTTACCGTTCCCCCATCATCGCCGTGGCCTGCGTCACCCACCCGCTGGCCGGGCGGCAGGGGCTGACCCTGCAGGACATTGCCAACGAGCGGCTGGCGCCCCAGCAGTGGGGGACGGGCTGCGACGAGCTGATCCTGCAGTTGCGTTTGCTGCGTCAGGTGGCGAGCCCGCTGCACGCCATCCAGCCAGCAAGTGCGGCGCGGGAGCTGGCGCTGGAGCACGGCTTCATCACCCTGATGCCGGCGCTCGCCATCACCCGGGATCTGGAGTTCGGTCGCCTGGTGAAGCTGGACGTGGTGGATCTGCCACCGGATCACTGGGACGTGATGATGGCCTGGCGCAGCGGCAAGCGCCCCAATCCCGCCAAGGAGCGGGTGCTGGAGGCGGCCCGTACCCTTGCCCGGCGCTGGTCGGGCAAGCGGACATAAAAAAGCGCCGGACCAGGCCGGCGCTCTTCGCTTATTCCCCTTGATGCCCGCTCAGACTCAGTAGCTGGCCTTGAGGGTGACGCCGGAGAAGGCGCTGAACCCGCTCAGCTGCACGTGCCAGGTCCCCGCCTTGGGGGCGTTCAGGGTACAGGTTTCGGCATTGCCGCTCTTGTAGGGGCGGCAGTCATAGCTGCTGGCGGTCGGCGCGCTGCCGAACTTCACGTAGAGATCCGCATCCCCGCTGCCGCCGCTGCTGGTCACCACCAGCTGGCTTCTGCCGGCGGGCACCTCGACGGTGAAGTTCAGCTTGCCCCCCTTGGCGGCGGTGAGATTGCTCACCGGTACCCCGTTTTGCAGCACGCTGCCCGGTTGGGGTGTGGTGCCGCCGCAGGTGGCATTGACCCCGACGGCGGTGAAGGCGGCTGCCACGTCGCTCACGCTGTAGCCGAGATCCGTGGCGGCCCTGGTCACCCCGCACGCCCCCTGATCGAAGGTGGTGTTGGGGCCCCAGTAGAGGCGGTTGGCCAGCACGAACACCTCGAACGCCTTGCGGGTTTGCCAGCCGCTGGTGTTGGCCAGCAGGTAGAAGGCGCGGTTGTAGACCCCGGAACTGTGGTGCACGTCGATGCCGTCATAGTAATCGCTGGCGTGGCCGATGGACTTGCCGTCCCGGGCCGGGTCCTCGAAGTAGCGCAAGGAGCCGTTGCCCTTGAAGATCTGGGCCCCCACCAGCCAGTCGTTGCTGCCCTTCATGTAGTATTCGGCCGCTTCCCCCGCCATGTCGGAGAAGGCCTCGTTGATGCCGCCAGACTGACCGGAGTAGACCAGTCCTGAGTTCTGCTCGGTGAAGCCATGGCTCACCTCGTGGGCCGCCACATCCAGGCTCACCAGCGGATAGAAGGTGGTGGCCCCGTCGCCGAAGGTCATCTGGCTGCCGTCCCAGAAGGCGTTCTCGTAGTTGCGGCTGTAGTGCACCCGCATCTTGAGCTTGAAGCTCAGCGGCGCCGTGTTGTACCAGTTGCGGTACATGTCGAACACCACGTTGCCGAAGTAGTGGGCATCGTTGAGAGGGGAATAGGCACCGTTGATCTCCTTGACCGTGTTCTCCGGGCAGGTGAACTGGTGGATGGTGCCCCCCGTGGTGCCGTGATTCATGTTGAGGGTGTCCACGTTGGTCCCCGTCATGCGGCAGTTGTCATCTACCTGCAGGGGGCCAAAGTCGGCGCCGTAGAAATACTTGCCGGTCTTGACGTTGCCCCCCGGGCCGGTGGCGTCCTTGTGGTTGATCCCCTCCCAGCGTTTGAGCTCGCTGCCGGTCTGGGCGTCGATCATCACGAAGGGGCGGCTCGGTTCCTTGCTGGCGGCGAGCCAGGAGACCAGATAGACCAGTCTGGCCTGGCCGGTCTGATCCTGCATCACGAACAGCTTGACCTGTTCGTTGCTCCCCTTGGCACCGCTGCGAGCCTGGCGTGCGGCGTCGCTGGCGGAGAGGGCAACGGCCGGGCCCGTCAGGTCGGCATCGATCTTGCGCAGCATGGTGCCGGACACCTGATTGACCTGGCCCCCCAGCGCCTGATCGGCCACCAGAACCTGGCCCCACACCGGAATCCCCTGCCAGGTCTGCTCATAGCGTATCCGCTGCTGGCCATTGGGCAGCGTCACCGCCCGTACCTTGCGAAACTCGCCATCCCCGGCGCCAAGGGCGCCAATCTTGGCGGCGCCGCTCACCGCACCGGTCAGGTCGGAGACCTGGTTCACTTCCACCTGTTCTGCCGCCATGGCGGCGCTTCCCCAGCAGGCCAGCATGACGGCCAAATAGACTTTGTTCATCTCGTCTTTCCTTAGTCGATGAAGATTACACGCCGGGTCCGTTGCCCGGCGCTCTTACACTAGTGGGAAGGGGGAAAATAACGGCCTGTCATTTGTCACAGGGCAGCGAAAACAGGTAGCACGATTCACTTTTACAGCGCCAATCATCCACAAATACTGGTAATGGCAGCATGTTGAACCGCTGTGAGGGGTGATTGATGACCTTGGGATCAAGGTGCCCGCATGGGGATCGCCATATGGGGGTTGCCAGCGGGGAAGCCGGTTGAAAAGTCCTTGGCAAACAAGGGATTGATTGACTACATTGGCTCCCATGACGGCAGATGGCCGGAGCGGAACCGGGGAGGAGTGGCGATGTTTTCATGGCAACTGGATGACGAGCTGGCGCTCCTGTTCCTGCAACCCGACATGGCCAGCGAGCTGTTTCGCCTCTGCCAGCGCAACCGCGACTACCTCTCCCAGTGGCTGCCCTGGGTGCCCCACATCCAGCAGCCCGCCGACAGCGCCACCTTCATTCGCCACGCCATCGAGAAGTTTGCCCGGGGGGAGGGGCTGACCACGGCCATCGAGTATCAGGGGGAGGTGGTCGGCGTCATCGGTTACAACCAGATCGATCAGGATCTCAGCAAGGTGACCATCGGCTACTGGCTGGCGGAGCGCTGGCAGGGGCACGGCATCATCACCCGGGCCTGCCAGGCCCTGATCCATCACGCCTTCGAGGAGATGGGGATGGAGAAGGTAGAGATCAGCGCCGCCCTCGAGAACGAGGCGAGCCGGGCCGTGTGCGAGCGGCTGGGAATGACCCAGGAGGGGATGACCCGGCGGGCGGAGCGGCTGGCGGACAGGGTGGTGGATCATGTGCACTACGGCCTGCTGCGGGACGAGTGGCTGAGGCTGAGGGATCTCTGATGACCTTCCTGTCCGCTTCCAACCTCCTGAGGGTGAGATGACGACGCTGCCCCACATTGCCACCCCCCGTACCCGGCTGACCGTGCTGACCCCGGAGCGGGCCTGCCTGATGGTGGATTTCTATCTGCGCAATCGCACCCACCTGTCCCCCTGGGAGCCCAGGCGGGAGGAGAGCTTCTACACCCTGGCCCACTGGCAGACCCGCTTGCGCGACGGTTACGGCCACTATTTCGAGGGCAGTGCCGTGCAACTGGTGGCGCTCGATCCCAGGGGGGAGCGGGTGCTCGCCACCTGCAATTTCACGAACATTGTGATGGGCATGTTCAAGGCGTGCCACTTGGGCTATGCCATCGACAAGGAGCACGAGGGGCAGGGCCTGATGCAGGAGGTGGTGGCCGCTGGCATCGATCACCTGTTCCGGGAGCGGGGCCTGCATCGCATCATGGCCAGCTACATGCCCGCGAACCTGCGAAGCGGCGCGCTCCTCGAACGGCTGGGGTTCGAGCAGGAGGGATACGCTCGGGACTATCTGATGATCAACGGCCGCTGGGAGGACCACGTCCTCACCGCGCTCATCAATCCCGCTGGCTAGCGCAGCCGTTGTCGAAAGGGGGGCTGGCGGGTGACCGCCATCGCTTTTTCACTGCAAGATCGCACTATCTGTACGCCTCTCATACCCCTGGGGATAAAAGCGTGTAAAATTGCGCCCTGAATTTTCCCGGCCAGCAGACGCAGGCCGCGACTCCATACATGCAAGGCAGACATTGTGACAGAAGTAGATAGATTCGCGGACATTCGCCCCTATCGCGATGAAGAAGTACCGGCTGCCATCGAGCGGCTGATCCAGGATGACGAGTTTATCGGCGCCATCGCCAAATACCGCTTCGGTTCCCTGATGAGCTGGCTGGGTTGGGCCATTCGCCCGCTGATCCGCCAGTTCCTGCGCCACAAGTGGGCCAAGGTCAGCACCATCCATCAGGTACAGATGGGGGTGACCCGCTACATGACCCGAATGATCGCCACCTCCACCCAGGGGGTGAGCTTCTCCGGGCTCGAACACCTCAAGAAGGAGCAGGGCTACCTGTTCGTCTCCAACCACAGGGACATCGCCATGGATCCGGCGTTCGTCAACTGGGGACTGCACACCCACGGTTTCGATACCGTGCGCATCGCCATCGGCGACAACCTGCTGCGCAAGCCCTGCGCCACCGAGCTGATGAAGCTCAACAAGAGCTTCATCGTCAAGCGCTCCGCCAAGGGACCGCGGGAGATGATGAAGGCCCTCGGGGAGCTGTCGGCCTACATCGGCCAGTCGGTGCACGAGGGGCACTCCATCTGGATCGCCCAGAAGGAAGGGCGCGCCAAGAATGGCGATGACAAGACCGATCCTGCCATCCTCAAGATGTTCTACGTGGACGGCAAGAAGCAGAAGATCGAGTTCGTCGACTACATGCGCAGCCTCAACATCGTGCCGGTGAGCATCAGCTACGAGCTGGATCCCACCGACAAGGCCAAGGCGCGCGAGCTCTACGAGAAGTCGGTCAACGGCAGCTACGAGAAGGGCGAGTTCGAGGACATCGAGAGTATCGTCGCGGGCATCGTCGGCCAGAAGGGGCGGGTACATGTCTCCTTCGGCGCCCCTATCACCGAGGGCTTCAGCGATCCGGACGAGCTGGCGGCGCTCATCGACAAGGCGATCTGGAGCAGCTATCGCCTCTTCCCGGGCAACTACCTCGCGGCGGATGTGCCCGGCAAGGCCAGCACCATAGAGCAGAGTGCCTTCCTGACTCGCCAGTCCGAGGTGCCGGAAGAGCACAAAGCCATCTGGCGCGCCATGTACGCCAAGCCGGTGGAAAACGCCGGCAAGGTTTGAATGGCACCGCTTTGAGCGGGTGATGGAAAAAAAACGGGAGCAGATGCTCCCGTTTTTGCGTCTGGTCAAAGTCGGGGGAGATTGGGTAGTGAATAATATTGTTTCAACTGGTACGATCATCGGGTGAATGGGCGAGTATCTCTTGGCAGGGGCGGACGAGTATGCAACAGTGACTCGGCGCCATCGGCTAGGAAGCGACAGCGCCCCCGTCTGCACGGATGGCAGACGAGACGATAAAAGGACCTTCAATGGTCCTTTTTCATTGGTGCACAAAGATAGACCACAGATATATCTAAGGATGCGAACCTCATGATCACCGGCAGTCTGGATACCTTGCAACGCACCCCCTTGCCCGCCCCCCTGAACCGTATCGTGGCCGAGGTGGTGCAAAGCGTTGAACGCTGGCTGCACGCCCCCCTCGGCAAGCAGGAGGTCGACGGCCTCACGCTGTTCTGCCTGGTGAGCGAGGATCTGACAGAGCCGGTGGCGGATCGCCGGGGCGAGTTTCATGAGCAGTATCTGGACATCCAGCTGCTGCTGCGCGGCGAGGAGTGGATCGGCGTGGGCCCTCACGCCTACAGCCGGGACGGTGCCGATCATCCTCACCCCGATCTCTGGTTCGTCGATGACGAGCAGACCAGTTATCTGGCGTTGCAGCCCGGCGACTTCGCCATCTTCTGGCCGGGAGAACTGCATCGCCCCCTCTGTACCCTGACGACCCCAGGTCCGGTCAAGAAGCTGGTCGTCAAGGTTCACCAGTCGCTGCTGACCGGCGCCTGAGTGGCAACCGGGGCCTGGAGTCCCGAGTGATTGGGCCAACAGAGGCCCGTTGCGAATCGCTGATTCGACGCGCGCGCCAGACGAACGGTCTGCGCCCAACGATTTGAAAAATTGGACGCACCCTCCTGCGACCATAAGCCCCCGGCAGGGGAATCCCATCCATCGCTGGATGACACGACACTGTCGGCGTAAAGCCGAAGCACAGGAAGATGTAGAACATGAGCAAGTTGGTATTGATCCTTAACTGCGGTAGCTCTTCCCTGAAATTTGCCGTAATGGACGCTGAAACGGGCGAGGACATGCTGTCCGGCCTGGCCGAATGCTTCAATCTGGATGACGCACGTATCAAATGGAAACTCCACGGGGTCAAGGGCGACGCCATGCTGGGCGCCGGTGCCGCGCACCAGGAAGCCCTCGACCACATCGTGGGCCACATCCTGCCCCAGGATCCCGCCCTGGCCGATCAGCTGGTCGCCATCGGCCATCGCATCGTGCACGGCGGCGAGCAGTTCTCCCGCTCCGTGCGCATCGATGAGGGCGTGATCGCCGGCATCGAGGCCGCCATTCCGTTTGCCCCCCTGCACAACCCGGCGCACCTCATCGGCATCCGTGCCGCCCTCAAGGTGTTCCCGGCCCTGGCCGACAAGAACGTGGCCGTGTTCGACACCGCCTTCCACCAGACCCTGCCTGAGGAAGCCTACCTCTACGCGCTGCCCTACAAGCTCTATCGCGAGAATGGTATCCGTCGTTACGGCGCCCACGGCACCTCCCACCGCTTCATCGCCGAAGAGACCGCCAAGGCGCTGGGCAAACCGCTCCATGAGCTCAATATCATCAACTGCCACCTGGGCAACGGTGCCTCCGTCTGCGCCATCAAGAACGGCGAGTCCGTCGACACCTCCATGGGGCTGACCCCGCTGGAAGGGCTGGCGATGGGCACCCGCTCCGGTGACATCGACCCTGCCATCGTCTTCTTCATGCACGACAACCTGGGTTACAGCGTGGACAAGATCAACCAGGTGCTGACCCGCGAATCCGGCCTGTTGGGCATGACCGAGGAAAGCAGTGACTGCCGCTACGTCACCGGCAACTACGCCACCGACGCCGGTGCCAAGCGTGCGCTGGACGTCTTCACCTATCGCGTTGCCAAGTACGTCGGTGCCTATGCTGCCGCCATGGATGGTCGCCTTGACGCCCTGGTGTTCACCGGCGGCATCGGCGAGAACGCCGCCATGGTGCGCGAGATGGTGCTGGCCCGACTGGCCCTGCTCGGCTTCAAGATCGACAAGGAGGCCAACAACGCCGCCGTGCTGGGCGGTGAAGGCCCCATCACCGTCGAAGGCAGCCGTCTGGCCCTGGTGATGCCCACCAACGAAGAGCTGGTGATCGCCCGTGATGCCCTGAGCCTGGTCGGCTAAGGCACCCTCTGGTGATGACAACGCCCGGCCCCTGCCGGGCGTTGTCGTTTCGGCAATAGTGATCGGCCTGTCATTTGACATGGGGGACCAGATGCGTACCCTGACCGCTGTGTGATATTGCGGAGGTAACGATGAAAGAGATGTTTTTCAACTGGTTGTCAGGCCTGGGGGTCGATGTGACCCCCATGATGGCCCTGGTGATCGCCCTGGGGTTCATCGTGCTGACCGCCATGGTGCTGCACCTGGTGCTGCACCGCATCCTGCTGGTGCGCCTGGTGGGGCTGCTTGGCAAGACCAAGCAGATGTGGCTGCCGCCCCAGTTGCAGCAGCGCCTCTTCTACCGGCTTGCCTTCGTGTTCCAGGGGGCCGTGCTGCTCGGTCAGGCGGAGATCTGGCTGCCCAAAGCGTCCGAGAGCCTGGCGCTTATCGAGTTGCTGGCCCAGCTCTGGATCCTGCTGTTCCTGCTGCTGGCCCTGTTCGCCCTGCTCGACTGCCTGCTCTCCCTGAGCCGTCATACCCGGCTTGGGCGGGATCTGCCCCTGCGTGGCATCTTCCAGGGGGTGAAACTGGTGGCCAGCATCCTGGTGGGCATCCTGATGATCGCCCTGCTGCTCGGCAAGTCGCCGCTCTTCCTGTTCAGCGGCCTGGGGGCCATGACCGCGGTCCTGATGCTGGTGTTCAAGGACCCCATCCTCGGCCTGGTGGCGGGTATCCAGCTCTCCGCCAACCGCATGCTGAGTGTCGGTGACTGGTTGCAGATGGACAAGTACGGGGCGGACGGCGAGGTGACCGACATCGGCCTCACCACGGTCAAGGTGTCGAACTGGGACAAGACCATCACTACCATCCCTACCTATGCCCTCATCTCCGACTCCTTCAAGAACTGGCAGGGGATGACCGAATCCGGCGGGCGCCGCATCAAGCGCAGCGTCAACATCGACATGACCAGCGTGCGCTTCCTCACCTCGCAGGAGCAGTTGCAGCTCAAGCAGGCCAGGTTGCTGGCGCCCTACCTCAGCCGCAAAGAGCAGGAGCTCAGCAGCTACAACCAGCAGCTCAGCGATGCCATCAGCTGCCCCATCAATGGTCGCCACCTCACCAACCTCGGCACCCTGCGCGCCTATCTGGACGCCTACCTGCGGGCCCATGCGGGCATTCGCAAGGACATGACCCTGATGGTGCGCCAGTTGGCACCGACCACGGACGGCCTGCCGCTGGAGATCTACTGCTTCACGGCGACCACCGCCTGGGCCGAGTATGAAGGGATACAGGCTGATATTTTCGACCACATATTTGCGATAATTGAGCAATTCCATCTGCGTTTGCATCAGTCGCCAACCGGTTATGATATGCACAGTTGGAAAAACGGCTGATCCCGCTTATGACAAGGTGCCGTGGCGCAGCGCGGCACCGTATTTAATCACCGACCCGTCAGCACGTGGCGGTTGAAATTTGCATGGCAGAGGAGAAAAATGGCGGCCTTCTCTTCGCCCCGGGCGCGCCCGTCGCCTCCGCGCTGGCCAGAGTGCTGAACCACCCCCTTTATCACAGGAAAGTTATGAAGCTCCTCCACAACACGGCGGCCGCACTGTGCTGCTCCCTGATCCTGGCCGCCATGCCCGCCCTCGCCATCGAATATGCCCTGCCCGCAGCCAACAGCCGCCTGGTGGGGGAGAACCTGGACTACGTGGTGTCCCCGGAAGAGGCGGGCCAACCCCTGGAAGCGGCAGCGGCCAGATTCCAGCTCGGCTTGACCAACATGCTGGAAGCCAACCCCAAGGCAGACCCCCTGCTGCTGCAGGCGGGCGAGAAGCTGGTCGTGCCGCATCAGCTGATCCTGCCGGATGCCCCCCGTGAAGGCATCGTGCTGAACGTGGCCGAGATGCGCCTCTACTACTACCCCAAAGGCAAGAAGGTGGTGGAAGTGCTGCCGATTGGCATCGGCCAGCTCGGCACCGACACCCCGGAAGACTGGGTGACCAGCGTGCAGCGCAAGAAGGCGGGCCCGACCTGGACCCCGACCGCGAAGATGCACGCCGAGTACGCCGCCCGTGGCGAGACCCTGCCTGCGGTCTGGCCGGCCGGTCCGGACAACCCCATGGGGCTGTTCGCGCTCTACATCGGCAAGATGTACGCCATCCACGGCACCAACGCCCAGTTCGGCATCGGCCTGCGGGTGAGCCACGGCTGCGTGCGTCTGCGCAACGACGACATCGAGTACCTGTTCAAGCAGGTCCCGGTCGGTACCCGCGTCCAGTTCGTGAACCAGCCCATCAAGGCCTCTGTCGAGCCGGATGGCCGCCGCTACCTGGAAGTGCACCAGCCCCTCTCCCGCAACCAGGAGGAGTTCAACTCCAGCCTGCCGGCCCCGCTGCCCATGTCCACCGCCGTGACCCGCTTCATCGCCCACGCGGACAGCGACTCCCAGCTGGTCAAGCAGGCCCTGGAGCAGCGCAGCGGCATGCCCATCGCCATCAACCGCTGATCCCGCCCGTCGGTATTCCGAGCCCCGGCCACTGTCGGGGCTTTTTTATGGCGCGGGGGAGGGGATCATCAGGGTAAACCCTTGGCAGGTCGGGATAAAATCCGGCCTTATTGCAATTGAGTGGTTGCTTGGTTAGGTGTTAAACGTTTTCCATGTGTTTTTTATTTGTTAAAAGTGGTTGTGGTCCGGCGATCTGCTGATTACTCTAGGCCGGTTTTTTTAAGGAAGAGTCCGTCGCAAGAACGGGCACAGACGTCACATAACGGAGTTTTGAATGACAGCTAGCACCCCCATGCTCATCACCTTTCTGGTGTACATCCTCGGGATGGTGTTGATCGGCTTCATCGCCTATCGCGCCACCCGTAACTTTGACGACTACATTCTCGGCGGCCGCCGGATGGGGAGCTGGGTGACCGCCCTCTCCGCCGGTGCCTCCGACATGAGTGGCTGGCTCTTGATGGGCCTGCCTGGTGCCGTCTTCATCGGCGGTATCTCCGAGAGCTGGATCGCCATCGGCCTCATCATCGGCGCCTACTTCAACTGGCGCTGGGTGGCCGGTCGGCTGCGGGTTCACACCGAGAAGAACCGCAACGCCCTGACCCTGCCGGACTACTTCACCTACCGCTTCGAAGACAAGAGCCGGGTGCTGCGCATCCTCTCCGCCCTGGTGATCCTGCTGTTCTTCACCATCTACTGCGCCTCCGGCGTGGTGGCCGGTGCCCGCCTGTTCGAGAGCACCTTCGGCATGAGCTATGACACCGCCCTCTGGATCGGTGCCGCGGCCACCATCACCTACACCTTCTTCGGCGGCTTCCTCGCGGTAAGCTGGACCGACACCGTGCAGGCGACCCTGATGATCTTCGCCCTCATCCTGACTCCGGTGTTCGTCATCATCGCCGTGGGCGGCATCGACACCGCCATGGTGCAGGTGGCGGCGCAGAACGCCAGCAACCTCGACATGTTCAAGAACCTGGACTTCATCGCCATCATCTCCCTGATGGCCTGGGGCCTGGGCTACTTCGGTCAGCCCCACATCCTGGCGCGCTTCATGGCGGCGGACTCCCACCACTCCATGGCCAGCGCCCGTCGCATCAGCATGACCTGGATGGTGCTGTGCCTGGGCGGTGCCGTGGCCATCGGTTTCTTCGGCCTGGCCTACTTCTCCACCTTCACCGAGCAGGCGGGCGGCGTGACCACCAACCCGGAGCGCGTCTTCATCGAGCTCTCCAAGATCCTGTTCAACCCCTGGATTGCCGGCGTGCTGCTCTCCGCCATCCTGGCGGCGGTGATGAGCACCCTCAGTTGCCAGTTGCTGGTCTGCTCCAGCGCCATCACCGAGGATCTCTACAAGCCCTTCCTGCGCAAGAACGCCTCCCAGAAAGAGCTGGTGTGGGTCGGCCGCGCCATGGTGCTGCTGATCGCCCTGGTGGCCATCGCCGTCGCCACCAACCCGGAAAACCGGGTGCTGGGGCTGGTGAGCTACGCCTGGGCCGGTTTCGGTGCCGCCTTCGGCCCCGTGGTGCTGCTCTCCGTGCTCTGGTCCCGCATGACCCGCAACGGCGCCCTGGCTGGCATGCTGGTCGGTGCCCTGACCGTCATCATCTGGAAGCAGTTCGGCTGGCTGGGTCTGTACGAAATCATCCCGGGCTTCCTGTTTGCCACCCTGGCCATCGTGCTGTTCAGCCTGCTGGACAAGGCCCCCTCCAAGGCCATGCAGGATCGCTTCGCAGAAGCCGAGCAGGAGTTCCAGAGCCCCATGGCAGACGCCATCGCGGCAAAATAACCTCCGCCTCGACGACAAAAGCCCCGCAACTGCGGGGCTTTTTAATGGGCAAAACATGCCCATGGCAGGGATTAGGCGGGACGCCTGCCCAGCCGCTGCACATCCTGGCGGGCGGCGGCCCCGGCTTGGGCAAGCCAGCGCTGGCGGGCCCCCTCATCCGAGGTGTGGACGGGCCCCAGATGCTGGCGGTGGGTCAGCCGGATGCCGCACAGCCCCAGCACCGGCTTGTCCAGGGTGCGCTCCAGGGGGGCACCCTGCCACCAGCGGTAATACCAGGGGGGGCTGTCCATGGTGAGCAGCAGGCGCGCCGTCTTGCCGGCGAGCAACTGCTCCGGGTGGGCCTTCCCCGGCTGGTAGCGAAAGGCGAAACCCGGCAGCAGGGTGCGATCCAGCAGCCCCTTGAGCCGGGCTGGCAGGTGGCCCCACCAGACGGGGGCGACGATCACCAGATGGTGGGCCTGCACCAGGCTCTGTTGCACCGCCTGCAGATCCGGTTCGAGGGGTTGCGCCTCGTCATAGCCATGGTGAAGATCCGGCGCGAAGGCGAGCTCCCCCACGTGATGCAGGGTGACGCGCGCGCCCCCTTGCTCGGCGCTGCGGGCATACTCCCGGGCGAGAGCGTGGCAGAGGCTGTCGGGTTTGGGGTTGCCGTTGAGAACAAGCAGGTTGGGGGTCATGGTATGGCTCCTTGAAGTGAGCCCCCATTACACCCCTTGTCCCATGGGACAGAGTCAAGCCACCTTTTGCCCCCGATCCGCGGCGGCGGGATGATCCCGCCCGTCGGGGGATTGCCGCGCCGGGGCGCCATAGCGGCAGGGGTGCTGCGCCAGCAGCGTGGCGCACTGGCTCAAGCCCTGATGCTGGCGTTGCAGCCGGGCGACCTCCGCCTCGATCTGCGCCAGCTTGTCCGCGATAAGCTGCTCCACCTTCTGCCAAGGGAAGTGATCGAGGCTGGTGACGCCCGCGAGCAGGGGAACCAGCTCCCCGAGCTTGCAGCCAAGCCGCTGGGCCTCGCGGATAAAGCCGACCCACTCCAGATCCTCGGCCCGGTAGACGCGATACTTGCCGCGCCGCCTGGGCTCGGGCAGCAGCCCGAGCTGCTCGTAGAGGCGGACCGCCTTTGGGGTGGTGCCCGCCAGCCGGGCAAATTCGCCGATATACATGGTGCTGCTCGCAAAGGTTGTTCGAGTAGGGGCCACTATAGGTCAGTGGCTGGGGGGATTGAATCCCCAGGGGGAGGGAGGAGTTGGATTGGCAGGGAACACCCACCTTGCCAGACAAGTCTGCTATCGAGATGGTGGGTGTCCCAGAATTTTTTAGCTATTTATTGTCTTTTGGTCCGCTGTCGGAAGCACTTGTCTTACCGCCATCAGTATTGCCTTTAAAGACCACATTTTGTGGGCCTGTTGGCTTAGGCGCTGCTGAAGGCGTCTGCGAAGGGGTTGCTCTGGGAGCTGCTTGCTGTCCTTGATTGCTGCTACCTGAATCGTTATTGGCCATAATTTCTTCCTCTTTGTTGGATATGTTGTCAATTAAATTTACTTGGTAAACCATATTTTCTGAAGTGACTTGCTCATAAATATAAAAAGGTGAAGCACAGAATAGAAAGACAAAGGAAACAACCACGAATAAAGTTGCATCGTGTAAGTAGTTACCTCTTTTTATATTGTTTGTGCTGTTATGCTCTGCAGCCTCCGATAATTTTTCGTCAAAATACTCATCAAAATCAGTAACTGCTCCATCTTCACTTGAGCCATTTTCATTGTGCCATTTCTTCAGATTGTCTAGATGTTTTCTCAACTGTTTTGCTGGCGGTATTTTTTGATATGAATAGCCTAATAATGTCCGAACTAGCTTATAAACCGATATTAACATACTGCCGATTGCAAGAGTGACAAACAACAAAAACAAATATGTAACTGGCTCATTAGAGTATTTAAATTCAGTTGTTACAGCAGAAAGCGCTCCACCGAGTATTGTTAATGCAACAATAGGTGTGTTTGTCGCCGAAGCTATACCGTTTCTCTGCTCGAGCTCAAAGTCGTATTGTTTTTGAAAAACTTCCCGATTCAATCTATCCCCCGATATAGCTAACGTATGAATTAAGCCGAGCCGCGAAGCGGCTTCGGCTTGAATGAAATGTTAGACCCCACTAGCGCTCCTTTCCCGTCACTTGTGTGGGCGTAAAACTGATCTCGCCGTCTTGCTGGGTGGCGGTAAAGGTGACAATAGCGGCTTGTGAACCATTAGAAACCAGCGACTCAACGGCGTATGTATTAGGGCCAGTCTCTACAGCCTTTACAGTGTTTAGGTCGAAGCTCGCTGACACTCCATCGAGTGCAACCGGTCCAAAGGATGCCTGCTGTGCCTTGCCGGCCGCGGCGGAAAATAGCTTCTCTAGCTCGGCAGGATTGCTAAGTGTGCTACGTGAGTCAGAAGGGTTTGCTGCCTTCAACGAAGCTGTCTGAAAGTTCAGCGCGCTTGGAAGGGCTGCAACTTGTTCAGAATCAGGGGTGCGGCTGTAGTCTGGTGCAAGGAACATAGGAGGAATAGCCCAAGCAACCGCAGACGCCATGACGAACGCGCCAACGGAATTGGAAGAAATCATTAGATCTCCGAGGTGAAGGGTTGATTTCTCAGAGCCAAGCTCGGACTTCGCTCGGTAGGCACGATATCCAAACACCAACTGACACATCGCTGCCGCAATCATGAGCACCATGACAACGCCCCGAATGGTCAGGGCAAGCATTGCTTCGGTCATAGGAACTTCTCCGTGGGATCTAACAGTGATTAGATGGAAGACGGTACTAATCCGATAAATGAGCCTTCCGTATTAAAAATTTGGACACCCACCATTATGAGCTGGCAGTTGCCCACTGCGGCACCATAGTGGACTCTAAGTCACAGGCGTCCCGCTTTCTTGCTAAAACCGAATTTCCACCGACCCCGCGCTGCGCTTTGCCTCGCCGTGATAGACCGCTTCGATATTATTGCCGTCCGGATCGAGGACAAAGGCGGCGTAATAGCCGGGGTGATAGACCCGCTCGCCGGGGGCGCCGTTATCCTGGCCGCCATGGGCCAGCGCTGCCTGATAGAAGCGATCGACTGTGGCGCGGTCCTGCGCCTGGAAGGCGAGGTGATGGCGACCGGTCAGTGCGCCGAGCGCTGCCGGGCTGTCGATGGATGTGACAAACAGCTCGTCAGCCCAGAAGTAACCCTCACCCGCACCGCCGATTGGCACATCGAGGGTGGCCAGTATGGCCCTGTAAAAGCGCTCGCTGGCGGTCAGGTCTTTCACCACCAGCTGGAGATGGTCGATCAGCCGACCCCGATGCAGTGTGTGCGTTTCCATACATTCACTCCACTCGACATGGTTGAATCAGTCACTTACCTCTTGCCGGTTGTGCCCTTTGGCGACGCTATCGCCCTGAATGTCAGCTTCCAGTTTGCTGCGATTGACCAAAGGGGCGTGGTTGGCATGGCTCATGGGAGACTCCGACGAGGCGTGTGTTGCCAATTGGCTATATTAACGGCCCGCGAGCGAAGGGAAAGGAGGAAATGGCGAATTGCCGGGCAAGATCAACAAATGGAGGTCAGCCCGAAAGCCTGGCGTCCGGGCTGGATTGGCGAGAGGGGGCTGGGGATAGGTAAAAGGGGGCGAGCGGCCACCAACTGGTGACCCACTTGCTGCCTGTTCGGGAGTGGTTGCCCGGCCTCTGGCCGGGCGGGGGATCAGTTGCCCGGGATCTCGCTGCAGTTGAGGGTGGGCTGACCGTAGCGCTCCAGCATGGCGTCGCTCCCCTTGGTCCAGAGGGTGAGGTTTTGCCCCTCGTACCGGGCGCCGCTGGCGCTGGGGGTCTCATAGGCGAGCACCTGCTGCTGGTTGTTACCCTCGCTCAGATTGATCATGGCGGCGGGCCGCTTGGCCTCGTTGTAGAAGTAGGTGGAGAGGGTGACGCTCTTGCCGCACTGATAATCGACCGGCGTCGGCACCCTCAGTTGGCCGCCTTTTATCTGCAACTCGGTGATCCGCAACTGGTAGCTCTCTTCCACGCACTGGCGCAGGTCGCCCGCCTTCCAGCAGTCGTTGCGCCCCTTGATCCAGCCGCGCTGGATGGCGCGCTCGCTCTTCTGCTGCTCGGGGGAGAACCCGGCAATCGCCTTGGGATAGAGGGCTGACAGCTCGTTATCCAGCGCAGCCAGTCCGGCATCCTTGCAGATGAGGGTTTCGGCGGCGCCTTTCGCCTTGGCGCACTCGAAGGACGGGGTGGCCGCCGCGGCTAGCAGAGGGGAAAACAGCAAGGTTCCAAGCAAGATCTTGTTCATCGACAGGGCTCCAACAGGGGGCATGATGCCCCGTGACCAGAGCACACTTTACACCCTAAAGAGGCAGGAGCACCCCGTGTTTTTGGGTGCCGGGCGGCCCTGCGTGGCAATCAGACGCCGGCCAGCGCCAAGGTCTGGCGGCTGCGCCACAGCCGCTCGTGGAAGAAGAAGACGACGGTGTTGATGGCAGGTTCGATCAGTGCCATCACGCCGCCGGTGAGCAGCTCGCCACTCAGCAGGTAGGCGACACCGAAGGCCACCGAGAAGTGGACCAGGGCGAAGCTGCTGGTCTTGGCCTGCAGGCTGTGCTCAGGCTTGAGCTTGTGCCAGCCAAGGTCGTGGAAGTAGAAGGCGACCGTGTTCACGGCGGGCTCGATGAGGGCGATCAGGCTGGCGGTGAGCAGTTCGCCGGTCAGCAGGTAAGCCACGGTGAAGGCGACACTGAAGTGCAGGATGGCGAAGCTGATGGTCTTTTTCATGGTGGTGTCTCCTCTGGCGATGAAGGCAGTATCACCCAGAACCCCATCAAATGAAAACCATTCTCATCTATCGGCGAAATAGAAAATGCCTATCGACCGGGGGAGGCCCCACCAGATTGGGAGTTGCCCGGGACCGCAACGGCGCTAGAGTGTGCCTTTTGCCATGAAAAAGGAGCTTTCATGACCATCAACTCCAACCTGTTTGTTCTCTTCATGCTGCTGCTGATGATCGTCGTCGGCGTGGTGGCCTGGCGACTGGCCCGGCGCAAGAGCCGCCACCCGGGGCTTGTCACCTTCCTGTGCGTGCTGCTCTGCCTGGTGCCGCCCTTTGCCCTGCTGGCGCTGCTCATTCTGGCGCTCTGGCGGGACATGCCCGCAGGCCCTGATGCGAGGCAAGCCTAGTCTCTTCCGCTACTGCCGCAGTCATAGAAAAGCCCCTTGCGGGGCTTTTTTACTTGGAATGTCCCGCGCAGCAGGTGGCCGGTTGGAAGGGGCAAGATCGGGTGATGGCCCTACCTGCCGAGGCCAGCGATCCGAGCATGGGCCTCGCGCATTCCCTGTTCCGCCCCGTGGGGGTGCAGATCCATCCCCTCTGCGTAGACGAATTCCACCTCCGCGATGCCCATCAGGCCGAGCACGGATTGGAGGTAGGGGGTGACCGCATCCGTCGCCTGTCCCTGATGCACGCCGCCGCGGCTGCTGAACACCAGGGCGTTGACCCCCTCCACCAGCCCCATGGGGTAGGTGTCGGTGTAACGGAAAGTCACCCTGGCCCGTGCCACCAGATCGAACCAGTTCTTGAGGGGGGTCGGTACATTGAGGTTGTACATGGGGGCGCCGATCAGCAGCAGGTCGGCGGCCTTGAGTTCGGCAATCAGCCGATCCGACAGCGCCACCGCCTGCCGGATGGCCTCATTGGCCGGTTCCGCCCCGCGCAGGGCGTGAAACAACGGGCTGTCGAGGGCGGGCAAGTCGAGGGCGGTCAGGTCGCGCACCACCACCTGGTCCTGGTGGCCCTGCTCCCGGCGTGTTTGCAGGAAGTGCTCCATCAACTGGTTGGTGCGGGATGCGGGGCCGTTGAGGCTGGATTGCAGCAGCAGGATCTGGCTCATGAGGGGAACTCCATCTGAAACGTGTGAAGAATGAAGGGAGCTTACCAGTCATTTTTTTCCGCAGTGCTGATAGTATTTCGCCATATTGGTTCCAAAAGGTATGCAATAGATGGCAAACACGCTCAACGGCATCGATCTCTTCGCCACCGTGGTAGAGGCGGGCAGCTTCGCCCAGGCGGCGGAGCGGCTTCACCTCACCCGCTCGGCGGTGGGCAAGGGGGTGGCGCGGCTGGAGCTGCGTCTCGGCGTGCAACTGTTTCATCGCACTACCCGCAGCCAGAGCCTGACCGAAGAGGGGGCGCTCTTCTATCGCCACTGCCTGCGGGCGCTGGAGGAGGTGCGTCTTGGGGAAACGGCGCTGGCCAGCAACAAGCTCACCCTCAACGGCAGATTGAAGGTCTCCATGCCGGTGCTGTTCGGCCAGCAGTGCGTGGCCCCCATTTTGCTGGCGCTGGCGAAGGCGCATCCCGGGCTGGCCCTGGAGCTGTCGTTTAGCGACCGCAAGGTGGATCTGGTGGAGGAGGGGGTGGATCTGGTGATCCGCAACGCAGAGCCGCCGGACAGCCTGGATCTGGCGGCGCGCAGGCTCGGGGAGCACGGCATGACGCTCTGCGCCTCGCCCGCCTATCTGGCCGAGCGGGGGGAACCTGTGACCCTGGCCGAGTTACCGGAGCACGAGTGCATCGCCTATCTGCGCCAGGGGCGGGTGCTGTCGTGGTGGTGGCAGGAGGCCGAGGCATGGCGCGAGGTTCAACCCAGAGGGCGGTTGCAGATGGACGATCTCAACGCCATCGCCCAGGCGGCCATCGCGGGCTTTGGTCTCGCCTGGCTGCCGACCTGGCTGGCGCGGCCTCACCTTGAGCGGGGCGAGCTGCGCGAGCTGCTGGCCCGGTTGCCGGGTCGGCGCTATCCCATCAACGCCCTCTGGCCCCGTGGTCCGCATCTGCCCCTCAAGACCCGGCTCGCCATCGACTGGCTGGCGAGCCGCCTACCCGAGCAGCTGGCCAGCGTGAGCGGGCCGGGTCATCAGCCCCAATGAAAAAGGGCCTGCTGTGACAGGCCCTTCTTCATTTCTGTGGTTCCGAGGGTCAGGCCTCGGCCTTGCTCAGCCACTCCACCCTGTACTGGGCGCCGGCGCCCTGCGCCAGCCTGGCGCACAAGGGTTTCAAGAAGGCTTCGATCTGCTCGTCCAGCATCCAGGGGGGGCTGACGATGAGCATGCCGGAGCCGTTCATGCCCCAATCGGCAGTCTGGCCGGCCACTTCCAGCTCCGCTACCAGGACGTTGCCGAAGTTCTCGCGCTTGATCGCTTTGAGCATGTCGCGGGACTTGTCAGCCTCTTGCCCGAGGATGGGATACCAGAGCGCATAGATGCCGGTGGCCCAGCGCTTCTGTGCCTTTTTCAGGGTATCGACCACGGCGAAGTAATCTTCCTTGAGCTCATAGGGAGGATCGATCAGCACCAGGCCGCGGCGCGGGGTGGGCGGCAGCAGGGCCACCAGCCCCTCGAAGCCGTCGCGATGGTGGACGGCGACGCGGGGGTCGTACCCCATGTTGGCGCGAAGATCCTCCACCTCGTTGTTGTGCAGCTCCATCAGCGCCAGCTTGTCCTGATCGCGGATGAGGCGGCGTGACAGCTCCGGCGAGCCGGGGTAGTAGTGCAGCTGACCATCGCTGTTCATCTCCTCGATGACACCCAGATAGGGGGCCATGGCAGACCACTGGGCCCGCTCATCCCACAGGCGTTTGATCCCGTCGGCATATTCCGCTTTCTTCTGGGACCAGTCGCCGCGCAGGTCGTAGAGACCGCCACCGGCATGGGTGTCCAGCACGATGAAGGGTTTTTCCTTCTTCTTGAGGGACTCGATGATCAGGGCCTGGACGGCGTGTTTGAGCACGTCGGCGTGGTTGCCGGCGTGAAAGGCGTGGCGGTAGCTCAGCATATGAGATCTCTGAGGGGGCCCTGCTGGGCACCCAGTAACGATAGATAGTGAAACAGGTTGCGGCTGTCGCCGCGAAACAGGGCGAGGGTGCGCAGGGTCTGCAGTAAGACCCCCTGTTGCAGCCGCTCCAGCTCCAGTTCGTGGGCCAGCATGGTCTGGTACTCCTCGGCCCCCACCCGTGACTTGGCCTGCTGGCGCAGGGTGCGCCAGGGGAGCAGCACCGCCTCGGTCTGTACCAGGGCCGGTTGCAAGTCCGTGAGGTCGACCGGGATCCGGAGCAGGTCGAGGTGGTGCAGCAGGAGTGCCAGGTTGACGTTGCCCCCCATGCTTTGCACGTGGAGCCAGTCCTGGCTGCGCTGGCCATAGGCGCCTGTGCTCCATGTCCAGAACTCGGAAGGGGTGGGGAGGGCGTCGGGGCTGACCCGCTCGCTGGCCATCAAGACTTCATCACGCAAAGAAGGCCTGCTCCATGGTTTCCAGCTCTTCAGAGAGGCTCATCCACTCCAGCTCGACGTGCTCCAGCTCCTCCTTGAGAGGGCCCTGGGACTTGAGCAGCTCGGAGAGCTTGCCCTTGGCACTCTCTTCATAGATGGCGGGATCGGCGAGCTGGTGCTCGATATCGGCGAGCCTGCCTTGCAGCTTCTCCATGCTGGCCTCGAGCTTCTCGAGCTTCTGGCGCAGCGGCCGGGTCGCTTGCCGGAACTGGGCCTCAAGGCGCTTCTGATCCTTGCGCGCCACCGCCGAGTTGGCGGAGACGGTGCCATCTGCCGGCTTGGCATTGGCCTCTTTCTCCTGCTCGCCGAGCCACTTGTGGTAGTCGTCGAGATCCCCATCGAAGGGCTCGACCCGGCCGCCGTGGACCAGATAGAAGTCATCCGTGGTGGTGCGCAGCAGATGACGGTCGTGAGAGACCACCACCATGGCCCCCTCGAACCCTTGCAGGGCCATGGTCAGGGCGTGGCGCATCTCCAGATCCAGGTGGTTGGTCGGTTCATCCAGCAGCAGCAGGTTGGGCTTTTGCCAGGTGATGAGGGCCAGCACCAGACGCGCTTTCTCACCGCCGGAGAAGGGGGCCACCTTGTCGAGCACCTTGTCGCCATGAAAACCGAAGCTGCCGAGGTAGTTGCGAAGCTCCTGCTCGGTCTTGTCCGGGGCCAGGCGCACCAGGTGATCGAGGGGGCTGTCATCGAGGCGCAGGGTCTCGAGCTGATGCTGGGCGAAGTAGCCGATGCTCACCCCGGCGCTCACCTCCAGCTTGCCGGAGAGGGGCGGGTTGGAGCCCGACAGCATCTTGATGAAGGTGGACTTGCCCGCGCCGTTGCGACCAAGCAGGCCGATGCGCGACCCCGGCACCAGGTTGAGTTTGATCTTCTCCAGGATCACCTTGTCGCCGTAACCGGCGCTGAGGTTCTCCATGGCGATGAGCGGGGTCGGCAGAGCGGAGGGCTCGCGAAACTCGAAGCTGAACTCGGAGTCGGCGTGAGCGGGCAGGATCTTCTCCATCCGCTCCATGGCCTTCAAGCGGCTCTGGGCCTGACGGGCCTTGGAGGCCTTGTAGCGGAAGCGGTCCACATAGGATTGCATGTGGGCCATCTCCCGCTGCTGCTTCTCGTACATGGACTGCTGCTGGGCCAGGTGCTCGGCCCGTTGCAGTTCGAAGTCGGAGTAGCCGCCGCTGTATTCGTTGAGCTTGCCGTTCTCGATATGGATGATGCGATTCACCACGGAGTCGAGGAAGTCGCGGTCGTGAGAAATGAGCACCAGCGTGCCCTGATAGCCCTTGAGCCACTTCTCCAGCCAGATGACGGCGTCGAGATCCAGGTGGTTGGTCGGTTCATCCAGCAGCAGCAGATCGGAGCGGCAGAGCAGCGCCTGGGCCAGGTTCAGGCGCATGCGCCAGCCACCGGAGAAGCTTCTGACCGGCGAGTCGAGCTGATCGCCGCCAAAACCCAGACCGTGCAGCAGCTCGGCGGCGCGGGCGCGAATGCTGTAGGCACCTATGGTATCGAGCTTGCCGTGCAGCTCGGCCACCAGCAGACCGTTGTCATCCGCCTCGGCCCGGGCGAGCTCGGCCTCCAGGGCGCGGAACTCCTTGTCGCCGTCGATCACGTACTCCAGGGCGGAGCAGTCCAGCGCCGGGGTCTCCTGGGCCACGCCGGCAATCTGCCAGCCGGCGGGCAGGCTGAAGCTGCCGTTGTCGATGGCCAGCTCGCCCCGCACCAGCGCAAAGAAGGTGGACTTGCCACAGCCGTTCTTGCCCACCAGGCCCACCTTGTGGCCGGGGTGTATGGTGGCGGACGCGTTGTCCAGCAGCGTGCGGCCGCCGCGGATCAGTTCGATTTGACTGGCAACTATCATGGATGGGTCTGCTTGGCTCGATTGAAGGAGAGAAACTGGCGCGGATCTTACGTGAAATGACACAAATTTGCACTTGAGGGCGGGGGGGATGGCTGCCGCCGGAAAAACGTGTCATAACAGAGACATCTGGGGGGCAGGAGGCTGACCATGTTGATTAAAGAGATCATGACGACCCGGGTCGCGACCGTTTCCATGGATGACAGGCTGAGCGTCATCAAGGAGATCTTCGAGCAGGCCCATTTCCGCCACCTCCTGGTGGTGGAAGAAGAGGAGCTGGTGGGGGTCATCTCGGACCGGGATCTGCTGCGTGCCATCAGCCCCTATCTGGACACGGATGCCGAGATGAACCGGGACACCGAGACCCTCAACCGGCGCGCCCACCAGATCATGAGCCGTGAACCCATCACCGTCTCCCCCGAACGCTCCCTGAAAGAGGCCGCCGGCCTCATGCTGGAGCACCAGATCTCCTGTCTGCCTGTGCTGGAAAACGGCGCCCTGGTGGGCATAGTGAGCTGGAAGGACCTGCTGAGGGTCATGCGCGGCTGGCAGCCGGTCTGACGAGGCGGGGAACATAAGCGGGGAGTCCGTGTCGCCCGGCAGGGCTCCCCTGCTTCTCGCTATGCTGAAGGATTAAACTGCATTAATCAGGCTTTTCAGATAACTTGTGTTTAAAATATGATTTTTTATGGTCATAAATTCTACCAGTGTCATTTCATGTGACACTATATGTCGCGGCGTCAGCTCGAATTGATGCTTTTATAATTAATCGTTCGCCGCTTCAGTTCCCATCAAGGTTTCCGGATCTACCTTAGGCCATCGGCACATCAACCGATCATCACGACCGAACTCTGGTCTGACAGAGAGTGCTTACACCTGAGGAAAGAACAATGAAAAAGACAGCATTGACGATGGCCATCTCCAGCCTGCTGCTGGCCGGTGGTGCACAGGCCGCCAACGTTTACGATCAGAATGGTACCAAACTGGACATCGGCGGCCGCGTCAACGGCATGTACTACGGCACCGATGACAATGCCACCGAAGGCGATGCCAGCTACCTGCGTCTGCACATCGCAGGTGAAACCAAGGTTGACGAGGATCTGACCGCGTTCGGCTTCGCCGAGTACAACCTGCCGGTCTCCGGTTCTGACAACGACGAGCTGCGTTACGCCTATGCGGGCATCAAGCACGATCGCTTCGGTGCCTTCAGCTACGGCCGCCAGGACGGTCTGTTCACCAAGGCGGTGAACAACTACACCGACGTGCTGCCGGAGTGGGGTGGTGATGGTCTGGGCAAGGACACCGAGGTGTTCGGTACCGGTCGTACCAACGGCCTGGCCCAGTACATGTACAACTGGCAGGGGCTGACCCTGGGTGCCCAGTTCACCGGCAACAACGACCCGCAGAACGCGAGCCGCAGCGAGCGCGTCGGTCCGAACAGCACCTGGAGCCCGAAAGGTTCTTCCGAGGGGTATGCCCTCTCTGCCAACTATGACTTCAACATGGGCCTGAGCCTGGGTGCCGCCTACAACCAGGCTGGCAAGACCGACGAACAGGCCGAGAACGTGAGCTTCGGCGGCGACAACGACGCCAAGCTGTTCGGGGTGGGCGCCAAGTATGCCGTCGGCAACCTCTACATGGCCGCCACCTACTCCCACGGTGAAGATCACCTCTTCGTGGACACCGGCTCCCTGCGCGGTTACGCCGAGAAGATGGATGGCTACGAAGCGGTCGTGCAGTACAACATCACGCCGAAGTTCAAGCCCTCCCTGGCCTACCTGCGTACCGACGTGAAGGACAGCGCTCACGGCATCGATGACACCGCGACCGAATACGTCTCCGTGGGTGCCTGGTACAACTTCACCGACAACTTCAATGCCTACGTGGACTACAAGATCAACCTGCTGGACGAAGTGGGTTCCACCGGCAAGAACAGCCTGAACAAGTCCACCGACGACATCGTCGCCGTGGCCCTGCAGTACAACTTCTAAGTCGTCCCGGACGCACTGCACATCCCAGGACCGGCCCATGTGGCCGGTCTTTTTGTTGCTGGCGGGCCGCGCTGGATGACAAGAGCGGCACGCCGGGGTTCAGCAATGGCCCTGTGTGGTCGATACCCTTGTTGTCGGGGCCGGTGCGTGGCTGTGCTTGCCATGAGGCAGTGATGGGGCGATGATCACGCCCCGTGGTCAAGATCCTATCTTTCCTCGACGCTTTTCATTATTTCTATATAGGCTTGCGTTGTCCCGACAGGGAAAGCGGGGCTGGTTGGCATGTCGCAGCTCCGGTGCGGGGCAATTTCGGGAAATGGACGTAAGGGCGTTATATGGCGAGCATATTGGATTCAGTGGATCAACGTACCCAGCTTGTAGGGGAGAATCGCCTGGAACTGCTGATGTTCCGTTTGGGTGCCCAGCAACTGTTTGCGATCAACGTCTTCAAGGTGCGGGAAGTGGTCAAGCTGCCCCATCTGAACAAGATGCCAGGGTCCCACCACAACATCAGCGGCGTCGCCAACATTCGCGGCGTCTCCATCCCCGTCATCAACCTGCGCGGTGCCATCGGGATGCGTCCCATGGCCATCGATCAGGAGTCCAACCTCATCATCACCGAGTACAACCGCACCATTCAGGGGTTCCTGGTGGGGCAGGTGGCCCACATCGTCAACATGACCTGGAAGGACATACTGCCGCCGCCCCGTTCGGCGGGTCGTGCCAACTACCTCACCGCCATCACCCGCATCCCGGAAGGGGGCGTCGACCAGATCGTCGAGATCATCGACGTGGAGAAGGTGCTGGCGGAGATCATCACCTATGACGTGCGCATCTCGTCCGAGGTGCTGGACGAGGAGATCCTGCCCCAGATGCAGGGACGTCGGGTGCTCATCGTCGATGACTCCAGCACGGCCCGCAACCAGGTGCGCGAGACCCTCGCCCAGCTCGGGCTCGAGGTCATCGAGTGCCAGGACGGCTTGCAGGCCCTCAAGCTGCTCAAGGGGTGGTGCGATGCGGGCAAGAAGGTGACCGACGAGATCATGCTGATGATCACGGATGCCGAGATGCCGGAGATGGATGGTTATCGCCTGACTCACGAGGTGCGCAGCGATCCGCGCATGTCCGATCTCTTCATCACCCTCAATACCTCCCTGAGCGGCAACTTCAATGAGGCCATGGTCAAGAAGGTGGGGTGTGATCGCTTCATCTCCAAATTCCAGCCCGACTTGCTGGTGGACGTGGCACAGCAGCGGATGCGGCAGATCCTGGGCCGTTGAACCCGGCACGCCGAACCATGAAAAAGCCCCCGCCATGCGGGGGCTTTTTGCTGGGCAAGGGGAAGGCCAGGGGCCCGGCCACCGGGCTATTGTGTCAGCAGAGGCTCGACAAAGCGGGCGACCTTGTCGCGGATCCGGGGCTGGGCGGCGGCCGTCGGGTGCAGTCCATCGTTCATCATGAGTTCAGGGCGCAGCACAATATCATCCAGAAAGAAGGGCATCAGCGGCAGGTCGTTGGCCTTCGCAAGATCCGGGAAGATCTGCTCGAACTGTTGCAGATAGCGCGCCCCATAGTTGCGGGGCAGCAGGATCTGGGTCAGCACCGTCTTCGCCTGGTGCGCCCGGGTGAGCTCGATCATCTTGGTCAGGTTGGCCCGGGTGATGGCGGGAGCAAAGCCCCGCAGCCCGTCGTTGGCGCCGAGTTCGATCAACACCCAGTCCGGTTTGTGGGTTTCGAGCAGGGCGGGCAGGCGGGCCAGGCCGCCCTGGGTCGTTTCACCGCTGATGCTGGCATTGATGAGGGTGTGTGCTCCCCCCTGCTGCTGCCACTTTTCATTGAGCAGGGCAGGCCAGCTCTGTTCGGCCTGCATCTGGTAGCCGGCACTCAGGCTGTCGCCCAGTACCAGCAGGGTCTGGGCCTGGACGGACGCCGCCCAGCAGCACAGGCAACTCACGGCAAACAAGAGACGCATCATGCAGTCAACTCCCACGTTCTATTGTCATTACAGGTTCAGGCAAACAGGATACCCAAGATGAGTTCAACGCCCATTATCGCCGTCAGGGGGCTCGGTAAAACCGTTCGCCTCGGTCAGGAAAGCCTCACCATCCTTGAAGGGATCGATCTGCAAGTCAATACCGGCGAGACGCTGGCGCTGGTCGGTGCGTCCGGTTCCGGCAAGTCCACCCTGCTCGGTTTGCTGGCCGGTCTCGATCTGCCGAGCAGCGGCGAAATAGAGATCCTCGGCCACTCCCTCACCCGGCTGGACGAGGAGGGACGCGCCAGGCTACGGGCCGAGCAGGTGGGGTTCGTGTTCCAGTCGTTCCTGCTGCTGCCCACCCTGAGCGCCCTGGAAAACGTCATGTTGCCGGCCGAGCTGCGGGGGGAGACCGACAGCGAGCCCCGTGCCCGGGAGCTGCTGGCCCAGGTCGGTCTGGGAGAGCGGTTGCACCACCTGCCGCCACGCCTCTCCGGCGGCGAGCAGCAGCGGGTCGCCATTGCCCGTGCCTTCATGACCCGCCCCAGCCTGCTGCTGGCGGACGAGCCCACCGGCAACCTCGACAGCAAGACCGGGGAGACGGTGATCGAACTGCTGTTTCGTCTCAACCGCGAGCACAACACCACCCTGGTGGTGGTGACCCATGACCATGAGCTGGCCCAGCGCTGCCAGCGGCAGCTGGTGATGTCAGCCGGGCGGCTGGAGGCACAGGCTGTCATGGCGGCCAGGGTGGGAGAGCTGTCATGAGTCATTGGAGACAGAGCTGCACCAGGCGATCGTTGGCAGCAGCATGGACGGTGAGGGAGGCGTCATGAGTCAGTGGCGACTGGGATTGAAGCTGCTGCGCCGGGAAGGGTTCAGCGGGGAGCTGCGCTGGTTTGTGCTGGCGCTGGCGCTGAGCGTCGCCTGCGTGCTCAGCGTGGCTCTGGTGGCGGATCGGCTGGATGCGGGGCTCAAGGCCTCCGGGCGGGATTTCATCGGAGGGGACAGGGTGCTGCGCTCCGCGACGCCGGCACCGGCAGAGTGGCTGGCGCAGGCGCATCAGGAGGGGCTGGCCGTGCAGACCACGGTCAGCTTCAACAGCATGCTGTTTCACGGTGATACCCTGCAACTGGCCTCCATCCGCGCCGTGCCCGGGGATTTTCCCTTCTACGGCAAGCTGGAGCTCACTCCCCAGCGCGCCCCGGCGCCCGGCGAGATCTGGCTCTCCGCCAGGGTGATGCAGCTGCTCGGCGCCAAGGTGGGGGAGGTACTCGAGGTCGGCAACACCCGGCTGACGGTGGCAGGGGAGCTGGGCCAGGAGCCGGATCAGGGGTTCAGCCCCTTCCAGATGGCGCCAAGGGCCTTGATCCACAGCGCCGATATCGAGGCGACCGGGGCCCTGCTGCCGGGCAGTCGCCAGCAGTGGCGCTATCTCGTCAAGGGGCCCCGTGACGCCATCACCCGCTATGAGGCCTGGCTCAACCCCAGGCTGAGCGCCGGGCAAAAGCTCGTCAAACCCGACGATCAGGGTACCCAGGTGGGGAAATCCCTGGGCAATGCCGAGCGCTTCTTCCGTCTGGCATCCCTTGCCGGCGTGCTGCTCGGCGCCCTGGCCATGGGGATAGCGGTGCGCCATTTCGCCGAGCGCCAGACCAACATGGTGGCCCTGCTCAAGACCCTGGGGGCCTCGCGGCGCACCCTGTGGCAACTGATGGGCACCCTGCTGTTCTCCCTGACCCTGGTGGGGGCCCTGATGGGGCTGGTGGCGGGCAGCGCCATGCAGTGGCTGACCCTGAACCTGCTGGGGGATCTGCTGCCTGCGGATCTGCCGCCCCCCTCCTGGCGACCCTTCGCCCTGGGCCTCGCGGTCGCCTTCTTCATCACCCTGATGCTGGCGTTCGTCCCCTTCCTGAGGCTGCTCAAGGTACCGCCGCTGCGGGTGCTGCGCCGGGAGCTGGAGGCGGGGATCCCCCCCTGGCTGACGGTGCCCGTGGGGCTCATCGGGCTGTTTGCCCTGGTGTGGGGCTTTACCGCCGACATCAGGCTGGCCTGCGGGCTCATCGGCGGCATGGGGGTGTTGATGGCGCTGCTGGCCCTGCTCGCCTCCGTGCTGCTGCGCCTTGGCAGTCGGCTCAAGGGGCCCCATGCCCTGCGCCTGGCCATCAATCACCTCTCCCGTGAGCGGGGCAGTGGTCTGTTCCAGCTGGCGGGTTTCGCCCTGGCCCTGATGCTGTTCGGGCTGCTGTGGGCAGCGCGGGTCGATCTGCTGGAGGATTTTTCCACCCGGTTGCCTGCCGACGCCCCGAACCGCTTCCTGGTCAATGTGGCGGACAGCGAGCGGGAAGGGATCCTGGCCGATCTGCACCAGGCCGGGGCCATCACCTCGGACTTCTACCCCATGGTGCGCGGGCGCCTGACCCGTATCGCCGGTGAGGCGGTGGGGGAGGATGCGGCGCGGGAGGGGGTGGACAGGGAGCTCAACTTCACCACCACATCGGCCCTGCCCGCCGACAACAAGGTCACTGCCGGTCAATGGCTGGCCGGCAAGGGGGAAGTCTCCGTCGACGAGGCACTGGCGGGACGGCTCGGCATCGCACTCGGCGACGTGCTCGGCTTCACCATAGAGGGGCGGGCGTTCGAGGCCAGGGTGACCAGCCTGAGGTCCATCAAGTGGGACAACATGAGGCCGAACTTCTACATGATCTTCTCGCCGGACGTGCTGGCCCCCTTCTCCCAGACCTGGCTCGGCAGCTATCGTCTGCCGCCTGAGGGGCGAGGGGCAGAGGTGGAACTCATCCGCCGCCACCCCACGGTGAGCCTCATCGATGTGGAGGATCTGATAGGCCGCCTCACTCTGGTCTCCGATCAGGTGAGCCGCGCCCTGGGGTTGATGCTCGGGCTGGTGACGGTGGCCGCCCTGCTGGTGCTGCTGACCCAGACCCAGGCCGGCATGGCCCATCGGCGCCGGGAGCTGCTGCTGATGCGCACCTTGGGGGCGGGCAGCGCCCTGCTCGAGAAGATGTTGCGCTGGGAGCTGGTGGCGAGCGGTGCCCTGGCAGGGCTCTGCGCCGCCATGGTGGTGGAGCTCTGCTCCTTCGGTCTGCAGTGGTGGTGGGAGGGGGCGCAGTGGCAGTTCCACTGGGCCATCTGGGCTGCACTCCCCCTGCTTGGGGCCGTGCTGGTGACCCTGGCCGGACAGGGCATGCGCCGCCAACTGCTGGCGGGTACCCTGAGCGACCGGCTCAGGGGACTGGGGCAGGGGCTGCTCTGATGGCTCGACACATCCCGACCTCGGTCGGGATGTGTCATTGGGTCAACGGGGTGAGTGCAGCAGATTGTCCAGAGCGCCGGGCAGAGCCGGGAAGCTGAAGTGAAAACCGGCCTGCTGCAAGCGGGCGGGCAGTACCTGCTGTCCGGTGAGCAGCAGATCCGCCGCCTCTCCCATCAGGAGTCGCAGGAGGGGGGCCGGTACGAAGAAGAGGTGCGGGCGATGGAGCGTGGCGGCCAGGGTCTCGCTGAACCGGCGATTGCTGACCGGTTCCGGGGCCGTGCCGTTGAAGATGCCGTCACACTCGCCGTGCTCGATGAGAAACAGCATGGCCCGCACCAGATCCTGCACGTGGATCCAGCTCATCATCTGGGTGCCGCTGCCCATGGGGCCGCCGAGGCCCAGGCGGTAAGGGGGCAGCATCCTGGGCAAGGCGCCCCCCTCCATGCCGAGTACCAGGCCGATGCGCAGGATGCAGACCCGGGTCTGGGCCGAGCGGGCCTGCTGGGCAAGCTGCTCCCACTGCTGACAGAGACGGTGGGTGAATTCGTCGTGAGGGCTCTGGCATGTTTCATCCAGAGGAGCGTCATCCTGGCGGCCATACCAGCCGATGGCGGAGGCATTGAGCAGCAATCTGGGGGGCGTGCTGGAGAGTTTGACGAGATCTACCATCTGTTCGGTCAGCAGCCAGCGGCTGTTGCAGAGCAACTGCTTGCGGGACTCGCTCCAGCGTCCGGCGGCGATGGGTTCGCCGGCCAGGTTGATGACGATGTCCACGTCATTGAGGTGATCCAGCCTGTCCAGGCTGTCCAGCAGGGTGACATCGTGGCCGAGCAGCTCGTAGGCCCGGCTGCCCTGGCGGGTCAGCACGACGACTTCGTGCGCCACCTTGAGGTGTGCCACCAGACGGCGGCCGATAAACCCCGTGCCCCCCGTGATCAGTATCTTCATGTCCTGCCTCCCTGACGCTCTAGGGTCTACTCTAGAGCCTGGGTGCCCGATGGACAAGCTCCTGTTTTTATGAGCATTATGATTTTTGTCTCCCAAGACGCCGCCCCCTTTGTCCAGGGGGTTGCCGGGCGTTGCGACCACGGGGGGGCGCCGTGGCGCGGCGGTATCAGGGGCTCATTCCGGCTTGCCAAACGGGCGCCAGCGGGTAAAATCGAGCGCTTTTTCGCCATGTTCATGAGGGCCGTTATGCCATTTCGACGTTTGAAGGTGCGTCAATTCTATGTCCGGCTGCTCTGTGCCTTGCTGGCCGGTCTGTTGCCCATGCTCCTTGGGCTCGTCATCGTCATCTGGCAGACCGCCACCGGCGTGAAACAGGATGCGGTGGCGCGCCTGGAACATGCCAGGGTCATGTTCGACCGCACTCTGGACAATGCCCAGTTGGCGGCGTCGGCCCTCACCGGCAGCCTGGGCAGGCCCTGTCTCGAGGTGGTGCAGGGGCTCAGGGATCAGGTGGCCACGGTGCCGGATGTGCGCAGCGTCAACCTGGCCAGGGGGGATCGGATCTACTGCTCTTCCCTCTATGGCCCGGTCGATGGCGGCATCAAGCTGGATGACTATGTCGGAGGCAGGCTCGACCTGATGAAGGGCAACCCGGTCACCCCGAATCGCCCCCTCATCGCCTACCGGGAAGAGGTGGGCGAGTTCAGCGTGCTGGTGGGGGTCGACGGCTACTACCTGCTCAACATCCTGGACATGCTGAGCCGCAACTCCCCACTGGGGCTGGTGGTCGGCAACGAGATGCTGCTGCGAAACAGCGAACTCACCGACAAGCTGATCCCCAAGGATCGCAATGGCTATCTCGAACAGGTCTCGACCAGGTACCCGTTCAAGGTAGTGACCACGGTGTCGGTGGATGAGTACCGTGCCCACATCTGGGACTACTCCAAGGTGGGCGTCATTATTTATCCTCTGCTGAGCCTGCTGCTCGGGGTGGCGGTCTTCTGGCTGATGGGCCGTTCGACGTCGCCGGCCCAGGAGCTGAAACGGGCACTCTCCCAGCAGGAGTTCATCCCCTATCTGCAACCCGTGGTGAACGGGGAGGACGGCCAATGGAGCGGTTGCGAGGTGCTGATGCGCTGGCAACACCCCCGTCAGGGGATGATCTCGCCGGATCGCTTCATTCCCCTGGCAGAGGACAGTGGCCTCATCGTGCCCATGACCCGGTTGCTGATGGCGCAGGTGCGCGAACAGTTTGCGGGCAAGGCGCACCATCTGCCGCGAGGGTTCCACTTCGGCTTCAACATCAGCGCCAGCCACTGCAAGGATCTGAGCCTGGTGGAAGATTGCCGGGATTTCATCAACGCCTTCAAGGGGAATCCCATCAAGCTGGTGCTGGAGCTGACCGAGCGCGAGCTCATCGTGGCGGACGAGACGACGGACCGGCTCTTTGCCGAGCTGCATGCCCTCGGGGTCTTCATCGCCATCGACGATTTCGGCACCGGCCACTCCAGCCTGACCTACCTGCAGACCTTCCAGGTCGACTTCCTCAAGATCGATCAGAGCTTCGTCGGCATGATTGGGTCGGACGCGCTCTCCAGCCACATCGTGGAGAACGTCATCGATCTGGCGACCCGGCTCGGTCTGCAACTGGTGGCGGAAGGGGTGGAGAATCAGGTGCAGGCCGACTATCTGAAGGCCCGCGAGGTGACCTTCCTGCAGGGCTACCTGTTTGGCAGGCCCATGCCCATGAAGGAGTTTGTCAGCCAGCTGGCCGGGCAGGGGCGCTGAGGGGAAAGCGCGAGGCAAAAAAAAAACCAGCGACCGGGTCGCTGGTTTTTTTATGGCCGGATGGCTCAGAGCATGCGGGCCAGGGCGCGGCACAGACGCTGAACACCCTCTTCCGTGGTCGCCTCATCCACACAGGAGAAGCTCAGGCGCAGGGTATTCTGGATCTCGGGGCGCACATAGAAGGGGGCGCCGGGCACGAAGGCAACCTTCTCCTTGATGGCCTCGTCGAACAGGGCCATGGCACTGACGCTGGACGGCAGGGTCAGCCAGAGGAACATGCCCCCTTCGGGACGGGTGTAGCTGACGCCGGGCGGACAGTGGCGGGCGAGGGCGGCTTCCATGGCGGCACGCTGGCGACCATAGACCTCCTTGATCTTCTCCAGGTGAGCGTCGAGGGAGTTGTCGGTCAGGAAGCGGTGCAGCACCTGCTGGCTGAAGGCGTTGCTGTGCAGGTCGGTGGCCTGCTTGGCGATGGTGACCTTCTTGCGCAGCCAGTCCGGCACCACCATCCAGCCCAGGCGGAAGGCGGGCACCACCGTCTTGGAGAAGGACCCGAGCAGCACGGTGTTGTGGGGGGCCAGCTTGGCGATGGGAGGGAGGTGTTCTCCCTCGAAGCGCAGCTCGCCGTAGGGGTCGTCTTCCACCATCAGCAGATCGTGGCGCACCAGGCGCTCCGCCAGGGCCTCGCGGTTGGCGCGGCTGTAGGAAACACCGCTCGGGTTCTGGAAGTTCGGCACCCCGTACAGCAGCCTGGCACTGGTACCCTGCTCCAGCAGCGCATCCAGCGCGGCCAGATCCAGCCCCTCTTCACCCAGGGTGATGGGCTTGAAATTCGGTTGATAGACGGAGAACGCCTGGATGGCGCCAAGGTAGCCCGGCTCTTCGATGATGAGATCCTGCCCCTCGTTCACCAGCACCTTGCCCAGCAGATCCAGCGCCTGCTGGGAGCCGCTGGTGATGAGGATGTTGTCCGGATTGACGGCCATGCCGTGGCGGCTCAGGTAGCGATCGGCGATGAACTGGCGCAGCGGGGCAAAGCCCTCGGTGGTGGCGTATTGCAGCGCGGCGGCTCCCTGCTCGCGCAGCACGTCCTGGCACGCTTGCTCGATGGCCTTGACCGGGAACAGATGGGGGTTGGGCAGGCCGCCGGCGAAGGAGATGATCTCCGGATTGGCGGCAACTTTGAGGATTTCGCGGATAAAGGAAGGCTCGACCTTCTCGAAGCGCTGGGCAAAAAACGGCTGCATAGGGTTCTCTCTGACTAGGTGGCGGTCGCTCCATTCAACCGCCAGGTTATCCGTTTGTATCAGATTTCAGAAATGAGGCAATGGCTGTCACAAAAATCCATAAAAAAGGGCAGGTTTGGCACCTGCCCGAATTTTATCGTCCCGACCCCGGCCGGGGGCGCAAAAACCCCTGTCAGGGGGACATCGGGCGAGATGGGGGTCAGAGCCCCGGCGCCTTGAGGAAGCGGATCATCAGGTCGGTATTGGCCCCGAGCTGCTGCTCAATCCGGCCCGGGAAGAGCTCGGCCATCTTGTCGAGACGATCATGCTCCGTGTGCCAGATCTTGCCCCACTGGGTCTCGCTGTCCCGGTCGCAGGCGCTCTTGGTGGCGTCGTCGTAGCAGTCCCACAGCGCCGGATTGGTGCTCTGGGAGTAGCCGTCATAGCCATCTTCCCCGTTGATGGTGAAGTTGGTGGCCTCCACGTAGGCGATGGGCACCCCCAGGCAGGCAAAGGGGGCATGATCGGACCAGCTGCCGGTCTCCCCTTCCGGGTAGCCGCTGTAGCTGGGGTGGATGGCAAACGGGGTGGCGGTCTGCTGGGAGATGGCCAGCAGGCGATCGCGCACCTTGGGATCGAAGCTGTAGCGGCTCGGGTCGGCGCAGTTGTACTCGGCCACGTCGGAGTGGGCCGAGTGGACATAGACGATGTCGCCCCCGGCGATGGTGTCGTAGTTCACCATGGCCAGCAGCTTGGCGACGGCATCGGTGTCGAGACTGGCGGCATAGGCTCTGGAGCCGTTGAGGCCGTTTTCCTCGGCGCCGAAGAAGGCGAAGCGCACCGTGTAGGGCAGGGTCTCTCCCTTGAGTGCCTCGGCAACCGCCAGCAGGGCGGCGACGCCGGCCCCGTTGTCGGTGGCACCTTCGGATCCTTTCTTCTCGCCGGTGCTGTCATAGTGGGCACCGATGAGAATCACCTTGTCGCTCTGACCCTTGAGCTCGGCGACGATGTTCTGGGAGGTTCGGTCTGTGCCGCCCCGGGTGTAGGTGAATGGCTGGTTCTGCACCTCGTAACCCCAACCGGTCAGGTGATCCTGGATCCAGGCGGCGGCGCGGGTTTCGGCCTCGGTGCCCGTGGGACGAGCGCCTATCCCTTCTGCGCCAGAGCTCAGTTGCACCAGAAATTCATGGGCCTGAGCCGCGGGGGCAGGGGGTTGGGAGTCGTTGTCAGAGGGGTTGCAACCGGCCAGCAGGGCAGGCAGGACGAGGGCCAACAGGGTTTTCTTCATACTGCAATCCTTTGTTGTATATGGTTTTATTTTTCCGCGTCAGGATGAACCTGACGTCCGGCAGATTCTGTGAAGGGGGTGGCATTTGTCAACCTTGCCGGTGGAAGTGGGCAGTCCCGGGGGATTTGTTGTGGGAAACACTTGCGCCTTGTGCCTATCTTGGGATAATTCGCTCCCCTGTTTTTGCGAACTGATGCAATAACGAGCGATCCATTTATGTCGGCTCTGTTCCAGAGCGATGCAATAACGAGCAATTTACTATGTCTGTGACCCAAGATGTGTTTAACGAAGACGGCAAGTTCATGCGCAAGATCCGCAGCTTCGTCCGTCGCGAAGGCCGCCTGACCAAAGGGCAGGAGAAGGCCCTGGAAGAGCTCTGGCCGGTCATGGGCATCGATTTCGCACCAGAGCCGCTCGACATGGTGGCCCTGTTTGGCCGCGAGGCACCCGTGGTGCTGGAGATCGGGTTCGGCATGGGCGCCTCCCTGGTGGAGATGGCCAAGAACGCCCCCGAGAAGAACTTCATCGGCATCGAGGTGCACTCTCCGGGTGTGGGCGCCTGCCTTGGCACCGCCCAGGAGGCGGGCGTCACCAACCTGCGCGTCATCTGCCACGATGCGGTGGAAGTGCTGGAGCACATGATCCCGAACGGTTCTCTCTCCTGCCTGCAGCTCTTCTTCCCGGACCCCTGGCACAAGAGCCGCCACCACAAGCGTCGCATCGTGCAGCCTGCCTTTGCCCAGGATATCCGCCAGAAGCTTGCCATCGGTGGCGTCTTCCACATGGCCACCGACTGGGAGAACTACGCCGAGCACATGCTGGAGGTGATGAGTGCCGCCGAGGGGTACGAGAACACCTCCGCCACCGGCAACTGGGTGCCCCGTCCCGACTGGCGCCCCCTGACCAAATTCGAGCAGCGTGGCCATCGTCTGGGCCACGGTGTCTGGGATCTGATTTTCAAACGAGTCAACTGAGTCAACGTATCAACTAAGGAGCTATCATGGCCAACCGTAGCCGCCGTCTGCGCAAGAAACTGCGCGTCGATGAATTCCAGGAAATGGGGTTCGACATCAGTTTCAACTTCCCGGTCGGCACCGCCGAAGAGACCATTGATGCCGTGGTCGATGCGCTGATCGACGAGGTGATTGAGCCTCGCAAGCTGGCCTTCGCCGGCTCGGGTCACCTGGCCTGGGAAGGGATGATCTGCACCCAGCAGCTCGGCAAGTGCACCGACGAAGACCGTTCCGCCGTTCAGACCTGGCTGCAAGGCAAAGGGCTGGAGGCCGTGCTGGTCACCGAGCTGTTCGATCTCTGGTACGGCGAGCCGGCCTGATATCTGACTGCCTCCCGGGCAGATAGAAAATCCCGCCGCCGGCGGGATTTTTGTCGGTGGGCTGGCCCCGCCTCGTTTCACGTCATGGAATAGCCAATGGTGTTGTCATCCGAATTACTGGCCGGCATCCTGGAAGAGGTGCGTCCGCTGCTCGGGCAGGGGAAGGTGGCCGATTACATTCCCGCCCTGGCCCAGGAGCCTGCCGACCGGCTGGGGATCGCGGTCTGTACCGTTGAAGGGGAATTGTTCACCGCAGGTGACGCTTTCGAGCCCTTCTCCATCCAGAGTATCTCCAAGGCCCTGAGCCTCACGCTGGCCTTGACCCTCTATCAGGAGGAGGAGATCTGGGCCCGGGTGGGCAAGGAGCCCTCCGGTCAGCCGTTCAACTCCCTCGTCCAGCTGGAGTTCGAGCAGGGCATTCCCCGCAACCCCTTCATCAACGCCGGTGCCCTGGTGGTGAGCGATCTACTGGAAACCCGGCTCACCGCTCCCCGCCAACGCACTCTGGAACTGGTGCGCCGCCTGTGCGGCAACCCGGCCATCATGGCGGATCAGGTGGTGGCGCGCTCCGAGTACCAGCACTCCGCCCGCAATGCCGCCATCGCTTATCTGATGAAGGCCTATGGCAACTTCGAGAACGAGGTGGACAAGGTATTGCAGAGCTACTTCAATGCCTGCGCCATCCGCATGAGCTGCGTCGATCTGGCACGAGCCTTCGTCTATCTGGCCAACCGGGGCGTCCCCCTTGGCGAGAGCACGCCCCTGCTGCCGGCCCGTACCACCAAGCAGGTCAATGCCCTGCTCGCCACCTGCGGCCTCTATGACGAGGCGGGCGACTTCGCCTACCGGGTCGGCATGCCGGGGAAATCCGGGGTGGGGGGCGGCATCATGGCGCTGATCCCGGGAGAGCTTTCCATCTGCGTCTGGTCACCCGAGCTCAACAAGGCGGGCAACTCCCTGGCCGGGACGGCGGCGCTGGAGCTGCTGGCCGAGCGCCTGGGCCGCTCCATTTTTTAACTCTCTTCACTATGCATCGAGACGACATCATGAAACGAATGACTGGACTGTGGCGAAGCTGCCTGACCGCCTTGCTGCTCTGGTGTGCCTGGCCCGCGCTGGCCGCCGAGCTGCCCCCGCTCTCCCTGGCGGATGCCAAGGGCAAGGAGGCGGTGATCCTGGATACCCGCCCGAGCTATTTCTATCAGGGCTGGCCCATGGACGGGGAGAAGCAGGGGGGCCATGTAGCCGGTGCCGAGCTGCTCTCCGCAGAGTGGAAATACAGTGACGAGGAGTGGCCTGCGGCACTCGCGAGCAAGGGGCTGAAGGCCGACAAACCCGTCGCCCTCTATGGCACCCCTCGCGAGGTGGCCGAGGTGGCCCGTCTGCTGCGCCAGCAGGGCATCAAGCAGCTGTTCGAGCTGCAGGACTGGAAAGAGGCGCCCCGGGAGCATCTGGCACGCTGGCAGCAGCTGGTCCATCCGCTCTGGCTGGCAGACTTGCAGGCAGGCAAGCCGGTCATCGCCGCCCCCAAGGGGGAGTGGAAGGTGTTCGAGGTGGACTGGGGATCCCCCAAGGCCTATCTGCTGAGCCACATTCCGGGAGCCGGCTACATCGACACCAACCGGCTGGAAGGGGAGCCGCTGTGGAACAAGGTCTCTGACGAGGCGCTCAAGGCGCTGCTGCTGGAGAACGGCATCCGTCATGACACCACCGTCATCCTCTATGGCCGCAACACCATGGCGGCGGCCCGTGCGGCCCATCTGATGATGTATGCGGGGGTCGAGGATGTGCGGCTGCTGGATGGCGGGCTGGAGGCCTGGTTCGTGCAGCATCTGCGCACCGAGACCGGGCTGGCCAACAAGTTCACCCCGGCCAAGGAGTTTGGCGTGGCCATCCCGGCCCATCCCGAGTACTACACCACCCTTGACCAGGCCAAGGCCCTGCTCAAGCAGCCGGACGGCGCCCTGGTCAGCGTGCGCACCTGGGACGAGTTCGTGGGCAATACCTCGGGCTACAGCTACATCAAGCCCAAGGGGGACATTCCCGGGGCCAGATGGGGTCATGGCGGGGTGGATGCCAACAGCATGAGCGACTTCCACAACCCGGACGGCACCATGAAGCCCGCCCGCGAGATCCTCGCCATGTGGGATGAGTGGAATATCGAGCCGACCCAGCAGGCCGCTTTCTACTGCGGCACCGGCTGGCGCGCCTCCGAGGCGTTCTTCTACGCCTGGTTGATGGACTGGAAGCGGATCAGCGTCTACGACGGCGGATGGTTCGAGTGGAGCATGGATCCGGCCAACCCCACCGTCACCGGCGAGCGCAAGCCGGGCAACTGAGACGGCAAAGCCGAGCAGCGGAAATAAAAAAGCACCTTCATGGAAGGTGCTTTTTTTGTCTGCAAGGCATGGTGAACCGGGATCAGAAGGAGGCCACGCTGGTCTGGTCGTAGAGGCCGTACTTCCTCGACAGCATCTGGCCGCCGTCCCGGGTCAGGGGGACCCAGCTGATGTTGGCGCTGTCGATGGTGGACTTGAACATCATCAGGTCGAACGGGATGGTGATGTAGAGGCCCTTGGTGAAGCTCCCTTCGCCGTACTCTTCTGCCGACACATTGGTGAAGGTGGCAAAGAAACCGGCGCTGATCCCCGAATCAAAGGTCTTGGCGAAGTTGAACGTGGCGCCATAGTCCCCCGCGAGGTAGCGACCCACCGAGATCTGGGCGGTCACCTTGTCCAGAAACGCCGGTTGCCAGTAGGTGGTGACATGGCCGGTGGCGATCTGGTAATCGGCGAGCTGGAGGGTGTTCTCCCAGTCCCGCTGCCTGACCAGGTTGAGATCGGCGCCGATGGCCCAGTTGCGGTTGAAGGGGCGATACAGGGCCTCCCCGCCGACACCGGCATACATCATCTCCAGATAACCGCCATAGGCCTGGCCGTACCAGCCATCGGCAAACTTGTCCATGTGGGTGAGCTGCAGGTTGTTGAGCAGTACATTCGATGACGTCACGTACTCCCGCACCCAGGTACGGACCCGGGGCAGGGCCTCTCCATCGGGCGGCGGCTCGGTGTAATTGAACTTGTCATAGTTGTTGACGAGGTTGACGAAGACGGTGCTGCTCACCCAGTCGTGCTCGGTCATGTGCCAGTCGGTGTTGGCATTCAACCCGAGCTGGTACATGTAGAAACTCTCGGCTCCCCCGATGGACTGGCTCAGCTTGGGCACTATCTTGAAGTCCCATGAGCGGGGTTCGGCTCCATGGCGCAGTGTGCCTTCGACGGGGGCCGGTGGCTGGCGGCTGACCTCGATCTCTTGTGTCTGGCCGAGGGGGAGATCGCTGTTGGCACGACGCACGGAGTCGAGATCGACTCGGCTCTCCTGCAGGGGCATCCCCTGCTTCTGCTCGATGATGCGCAGCTCTTTCACCGTGGAAGGCAGGGCATTGACGGCCAGCAGGGTGGCTCGCTGCTCGCTTTGGGCCTGATCCCTGTATCGGGTCTGCTCTGCCTCCAGCGTCAGGGTCTCCTTATCACTGTAGAGTGAGGCCTGTTGCCAGCCCCCATTGCTGGCCAGCTGGGAAGAGAGCGTCGACCAGTCGACCTGCTCCAGGGAGTCGACCTGGCTGGCCTGATAGGCCGGAACGGGGGGATCCATGACCTTGGGCAGCGACAGGGAGGGGTCGTTGAAGTTGGTATGCCATGTCAGCCCCCACATCAGGGTATTGCCGCGCTGATAGCTGAGGTGCATGTCGAACACATCGTAAGGCTGGTAGACGATGCCCACATTGATGGGAGTGCTCTGAACGATGGCCCCCGCCGACTCGTGACTGTAGTCGTTGCCCTCGTATTCGAGCTTGAGCCTGAGGGGCTGCCAGGGGGTCTGGTACTCTATCCCTCCATAGAGGGCCGCCGGGCCATGGAACAGGCTGCCGAATTCAAACTTGCCGCCGCTGCCCGAGAAGCCGTCATCACGCTGACACCAGCCTTCACGGACCTCACAGAAGGGGTTCTTGATGTTGCCGCTCTGACCCATGTTTCCCCACGCCATTCCCAGGGTGAAATCAAGGTTCTTGTAGCGTTTGCTGGCGACGATGTATTCGCTGTCAAAGAGCCCGGTCCCCATCACATCGCGCAGTCCCACAGAGACCTGTGGGCGCCAGGTGGATTCGGTCCAGAGTCGGGCTTTGACATCCAGCCCCTTGTCCTTGTAGGTCTGGTCGCCACTGAAATTCTCGTCATTGCTGTAGAGCCGGGTGCGAATGTCGGTGTATCTCAGGGTGGCTTCCAGCCAGGAGAATGGCTGCATGGAGATGGACCAGCGCCGGTATTCCTGGTCATCCATGTAGTTGAATGAAAACTCGCCTTCCGGAGCCATGCGTGCCGTCGGCATCTGGAGCAGGCCCACGCCACCAAAATCACTCTGGGTGGGGAGGAGAGGCGAGAAGCTGTCCGTGTTGGCAAACGCGAAGGGGGAGGCAAGCAGCGAGAGAGTGGCGATTCTGGTCAGCATTACTCGGGTATCCGATTAGCAATCATGTCGGCAATACGGAGATTGATGTTCTTGAACTGGGCAGGCAACAGCGCCGGATCGAAACCGGCAAACAGGGTTGCACCCGGCATGGGCTCGATATGGTATTCGTTCCACACCGCGACGGGGGACAACTGGACGCGGCCATCCGGCTGGATGAGATAGACCTCGCCAGGGTTGGCGCCGGGTAGCAGACTGTGGCCCTGCCAATATTCAGCCAGCCCCTTGGCGGGTTCATGGGGCATGGACCTGCGACTGTTGATCAATCCCAGCAGGTAGAGGCTGGATGGCCTGCGAGAGAGATAGAGAGAATAGTCGCCAGACAGACGAGGGTTGTTTGCAGGCTCCACTCTGCTGAGATCCGGATCCAGCTTGATGTCAATCCGGCCGGCCACATCGAGCTGATCCAACTCGCGCAGCAGTTGCTGGGTGGCCTGAACCAGACCGCCCTGATGCGCTCTCATCCAGAAAACCTGGAGGGCTTTCAGATCGCTGAGCAGCTGTTCTTTGGCTTGCTGTGCAGACTCATCTTGGGCGGGGGAGGAGATGATGGCGGCAGGCCAGTAGACGTCGCCGGGCAAGCCGGGCGCATTCAACAGTTGTTCCAGACGCTGGCTATCGGAGAGGGAAATGGTGGTCTTGCTGGCATGGCCGACCATCACCCGGGTGATGCTGTCGGCATGAAGCCATGGGGCATAGCCAATCAGAAGCGAGAGTATGATTTTTTTCATGGTGCATAGGGCTTGGTGAAGACCATCTCGATGGTGCTGTTGTCAGGGCCGATGTGCTGAATGGTTTTTCTGACCAAGCCCGTCTTTTTGTCCAGCCAGTAATAATTCTGCCACGTCAGGTCATCCTTCCCCGACTGGACCGTCTCTTCGTAGAGGGAGGTCGTCAGCACGGCGCCATTGATATCCAGATTTTCATCAGCCAGCTGTTTGAAGGTGGTGTGGAGGTTTCTTCCGCTGTGGCGAAGTTGCGCCCATTCGGCCAGATAACTGAATTGGGCATCGCCGGGAATGACGGCCTGACTCAAGGGATCAGCCATGGTGGCGGCGAAATAGCGAAGATCATTATCCAGCTTGAGCGTCTTGGTAATTCGACCATGTTCGGTCACTATCAAGCCTCTGTCGCTGCTGACCCAGGAGAGGCGATCCCCCTCGGCAAAGGCGAGCACGAGCAATATAGTGGGTCTGTCGTCAATGGTGAGCAATGCACTGGCATAGGGCAGCTTTTCGATGGCTTCCGGGGTAATGGTTATCTCATTATCCGCAGTGAAGATATATTTGAGCTGTTGATAGCTATCAACGTTGCTGTCTGCACAGCCAAACAACAACATTGATAGCAATAAAAGAATGCGCTTGATTAGCATGAAAGCATCACTGAGTAAATAGAGAAATAATAAAGACTGCCCTGAGGCAGTCTTTATTTCATTATATCAACGAGCTGTGCTGGTGACAGTCGAGGGGTTGTCGTCGTTGTTGTTGCTGGCAACAGCAACGGCAACACCGATGGCAGCAGCAGCGGCTACGCCAACGGCCAGGGCACCAGCGGTGATGCCACCGACAGCAGCACTGCCAGCAGCACCTGCACCGGCAGCGGCACCAGTGCTGGAGCCTGCGCCAGCAGCGACTTCTTCAGCAGCCATGGTCGGGCTGGACAGGGCCAGCAGTGCAGTCATAATCAAAACACTCTTCTTCATATATTTCCCTTATAAAATCAGAATAGTCGACGATCGTTCTACTCTATTGTGATGGCAAGCCATCGTTTTTGATCAATTTGCATCCATTATTTTTTATCATGACGGAATGCAAATCGAACCAAAATTATCATTACCCCCAACATGCCGCCCAAGAGGGCACCCAATACGACGATGAGTGCCCGTTTCGGCTTTATTTTCTCTTCGGCGATAACGGCAGGGTCAAGCACTTTAAAGACATATTCCTGATTGACTTCGGCGAGCATCAAGGTTTTGGTCTGCTCTTCTATCAATTGATAAAAGACTTTCTGCATATCGGCAACGGAAGTTTTGGAGAGTTGTTCGGTCAAATAGGCGATATTGCGTTTTGACTCCTCCTGATCCCGCTGTTTCATGGTGCTGTTGAGATCGTCGATCAACCAGTCCACCCACTGTTTTGCCAGTTGCGGGGAGTAGAAGTCGACGCTGACGGTCAGCAGCCCTGTCTTGGGGTCGCTATTGAGATTGACCAGACTCCTGAACGCCTTGATGAGCTCCCAGTCAGTGGGCTCGGGAGACCTGCCGGGCGGCATCTCGCGGACCCACTGATGGGACTGGGTGTCATAGACTTCGGGGTCGATGAGCAGCTCCCCCGTGGTTTTATCCATGCCGGTGGCGGCGATCAGGGGGACGGCCAGTTGATGGCGGCGAATGAACTCCCCGAGAAACAGCCGCGACTTGCCCACCTCGATGGCGATGGAAGCCTTGTCTCCTCCTTTGTTGCCCAGATCGACCCCGGCCAGACTGGCCAGCCCGCCGAAGCGGGAGGCCAGCGCGGAGAGTCCTCCCCCCTGTTGTTCAAGGGAGGGGGTCAGGAGCGCTTCGGCACGATAGATGTTGGGACTCCACAGTGCGAAGGCAACGGCGAGACAGGTCGCGATCAATGTAGTGGCAAAGAGCCACCACTTGCCTTGCCACAGGGCAATAGCCAGCTCTCGCAGGTCGATTTCATCGCTTGCCGGAGCAAGCTCCCTCGGCAAGGGAATGACGTTCGCTTTTTGTGCTTCCATGATGATGTGATGAGTCCTATGGAATATGACTGGACGCGTCCAGCGCGTTACTTGATGGCGGACCAGGCGACGCCCAACTGATACATGATCTGGGTCGCCGAAGACATGATGCTCAGGTTGTCCAGATAGTCGGAATCCACCGGCACTATGATGGTGTCCCCCGGCTCCAGGCTCTTGCGTCCGCCAAACCAGCTGTCATTGGGCAGCATCACGCTGCCGTTGGCCTTGATGACATAGACGCGATCGGTATCGGCTTGCTTCTTGGTTCCACCGGCCATGCTGATGTACTCGTTGATGCTGGTCTCCTCTTTGTAGATATGGGAAGAGGGGAACTGCACCATGCCCGCGATGGAGACCACGTTCTGCATGGTCGGGATATAGAGTTTGTCGCCATCCTCAAGCAGGACGTCTGACTGTTTCTCTCCGGCCAGCAGGGCTGGCATGTCGATGGTCATGCGTCCGATGGCCTTGCTGTTTTCCAGCTGGTTGACCACCGACATGGCTTCGGCAGGGGAGCTGCTGTAGTTGGCAATGGTGCTCTGTCTGCGCAAGGTCATGGTCGAGATCTCCTGGCGAAGTTCATCGCGCAGCATCACCAGCCGCTCTTCCTCCTGCTTGCGCAGGGCCTTGCGGGCGAAGATGGCCCCGTTGGGGTTGGCGTAGGTCGTGATGCCACCCACTCGCTCGATCAGATCATGCAGGCTTTCTCCCCGGCGCACGGTGTAAGTGCCCGGGAATTTCACTTCACCGAAGACCTGGACGGTCGCCTCTTCCCGCCACTGGGGATGGGGCAGGACGTTGATGTTGTCCTTGGATTGCAGCAGCGGTGAACCGTAAGGGCTGTTGGCGGTATCCAGCGAGAATCGTTCGTTCTGTACCAGGATACTGTCGCCCCGCTCATTGACGCGGGAGAGTTCGACCACGTTGGCCTGCTCGTTGAATCCGCCGGCGGCCAGGATGGCATCGGACATGCGGCTGTTGTCGGTCAGCGGGTAGAGGCCCGGGTATTTCACTTCACCACGCACTTCCATGATCTTCACCGGCTGACCCAGCGTAGACTGTGCCTTCAGGCGCTCGATGACAGGCGCCAGAAGGGCTTGCCGTGAATCGGCGACCACTGCGTCCGTGGCGGTCTTGTCGGACAGGGAGGAGAGCTTGATCTGAGAGTCATTGCTGAGCTCGTCGGTCTTGACATCGGCGCCTGTGGAGACGTCGGTCCGCATCATGGCTGCGTTGTCCAGCTCTCTCGTCTTGGTCTTGAGATCTTTCACTCTTGTCGAGGTTGCGGCGGTCTCTCTGAGCCGGTCAGTGGCATCGTTGCGGAACACCAGTACCTGGTCCCTGGCCTGGAGTACCACGTCGTCTTTGCTGCCCGGCTGTTGCAGCGCCTTGCCCAGGTTGAACTGGATCACGCTGATATTGCGTTGGGAATCCACTTCCCTGACGACCAGGGCATAGCTCAGGTCGGTCGCTGATAGGAGATCCCGCTGAACGCTCTTGAGCAGGTTGCTGATGCGGGTGCCCGGGGTATAGCTGTAGACGCCATCACGTACCACGGCCCCTTTGACGACGATGGCCTGGCTGTACTCGGTGCTGCTCGGTTTGACCGAAATCTTGTCACCGTCCCGGATGCTGAACTGACGATCATGGCCATTGGCCAGCGTCAGGTTGAAGACTTTCAGACCGGTGTCCGTATGGCGTTCTACCGAGACTTCCTGCAAGGCTGACGCCTTTACGCCACCGGCCAGGGCGAGCACGTCCGCCAGGGGGGCAGAATTTCTCAATTCGTAGATGGCGGGGCGCTTGACCAGTCCGCTGATGGACACTTCACTGCCTTTGGCCGGGACGAAGACGGTATCCCCCGCCTGCAAGCGAATATCCTGGCTGGTATCCCCCCAGACCAGCATCTTGTATAGATCCACATCGATGACTTTCTGTCCGGCCCGCTTGACCTGGATCTTGCGCAGGGAGCCGACGGTGTCGATGCCGCCAGCCGCCTGCAAGACCTGGGTGACGGTCGCCATGCCGCTGACATTGTAGGCACCGGGGCGATAGGCATCCCCCATCACAAATACCTGCATGGCGCGCATGGAACCAAAGCTGATGAAGGAATTGACGCCTATCATCTGCTCCTTGATCCGGGTTTCAAGGTCGCTTCTGAATTGCTGGAAGGTCAATCCACTGGCAGAGATAGGACCGAGACTGGGGAAGTCGATGAAGCCTTCTCGACCGACTCTCAGGTCATAGACCGCGTTTTCCTTGCCATACAGCTGCACATGGATTTCATCCCCCGGGCCAATGACATAATCATCAGCAACGGGCATATCGGTCACGGGGGCATCCAGAATGGGTTCACCGGCGAACACATTGTAACCGAATGGTTGGAGCTCCCCTGGCTGGGCGACCCCTGCGATCAGCGGGCGCTGGGATACCTGGCTATAGTCGACCTCCCGTGGCGCCGCTACCGGTGTTGACGGGGTGACAGGAGTCATGGCGCTGGCATTCTGGAACTGGTCGACAGAAATACCGTATTGCTTGGCCAGAGCCTGTTGCTGATCAGCGGGCAGGCGCTTGAATTGTTCCATCATCTGCGGGCTGATTTGCGGCGCAGCGAATACATTTAAACTAATCGCAGCTAATATCCATGGCGCTGTTATAAATTTCATTTTAGGTAAAGCCTTGCAATGTGTTTGTTCAGATTGCTGAAGATGGTGGGTAATAAATAGCGTGTTTACTCGGTCATCGAGTAAATTAGACTTTCTTTATATATCCGTGAAAAATAACAAGCCCCATATATTAGAACATGCTTGTGTGACGTTTTTATATGCAAGGTACCCAGGTAATGGAAGGTCCGGGTATGCCCAGCGCTCAGCATGAGGAGCAAACCACCCGCAGGGGCAGGGGTGGCATGATTGGTACTTGGGGTCAGTGTGCTGCCCTGTGTACGGCAATTATTGTGCCTTCACTCATTATGCGTGTCACAACGTCCATGCTGGTCAGGGATAAAAAGACATGGCTACCGCATCCGAAGGGCAAATCGGCATGGGATGTATATTTTTTGTTGTTTTTTCAGGTTGGACGACAGTGTACGTCGTATCCCGATGGTCAAAGCGTCAAATTGTTGATTGTATTGGCAATGACTATGAGATTTGTTTTCCGCGCGGAAATTTATCAAAAGTGTATTTTTTTGCAACATATATCAGACAATTCCTATGACCAATCTCGGATTATTCCTTTCTTTGAACAGAAGGCACAATAAATGACCGGGTATGTGACTGCGTGTTGATAATTCAGCATGCCGGACGTAATGACTTTGTTTCTGGTATCTGTGTGGGGGTTTCGTATGGGTTTTGTCTGGTAAGGTTGACTTTTTGCTCTAATTTTGTAGCTGCTGCAGTCTGAAACCCACCCTGAGCTAGGCTTCATCTATCACCGCCAGGGTGAGCGTGAAGAAGGGGAGAGTGATGAAAGCTGTGATGATGCTGATTTGTCTGTTGGGATTGGCGGGGTGCAGCTCCCAATACATCATGAGCACCAAGGATGGCAAGATGATTGCCACCGACAGCAAACCCAGGTTGGACGAGACCACAGGCATGTATCGCTATTACGATGAAGAGGGGCGGGAGGTGCATATCAACAAGGACGACATCACCCAGATCATGGAGCGTTGAGGCTCTCCTCAAGCAACAAGGGCTGCCCGGGGGCAGCCCTTGTCATTTTCAGCCCTCACACCGTCTGGGGCACCTGGCGGTTCACCTGACCCACGAACAGCTGGTGGAAGCGGGAGTGGGAGTTGGCCAGCAGGCTCACCGGCGACCCCTGCTCCACCACGGTGCCGGCCTCCATCACCACCACCTTGTCCACCGACAAGAGCGGCTCCAGGTGGTGGGCGATCACCAGATAGCTGGCCTCCGGCCGGTAGCGGTAGAGCAGCTCGGCCATCTTTCGCATGCCGCCGTGATCGAGGTCCGAGGTGGCCTCGTCCAGCACGATGAGCGGTCGGCGCGACAGCAGGATGCGGGCGATCACCAACAACTGGGTCTCGCCGGCGGAGAGTTGCAGCCTGTCGAGATCCTCGTCCAGCCGCCCTGCGCAGCGCTCGGCGAGGCCCACCCGGGCAAGCGCCTGCTCAAGCACGGCGTCCTCATGCTCGGTCAGGGGCGCCAGATTGGCCCGCAGGGTACCGAAGAAGGTGAGCGGGATCTGGGAGACGGTGTCGTAGAGATCGCGCACCGCCTCCGGTGCAAGTCGTGACAGTGGCTGATTGCCGTAGAAGATCTCCCCCTGGGAGGCGGGATACATGGCCTGCAATACCCCCAGCAGGGAGCTTTTGCCTGCCCCGGTACGCCCGCACACACCCACCTTTTCACCTGGGGCCAGCTCGAAGTTCACCTTGTGCAGCGCCCACTGGCTGGTCTGGGGGTAGCGCAGCCCCAGGTTGTCGAAGCGCACTGCGGGGTGAGGGGTGGCGAGGGCCTCCCCCTCCTGGCGTTCGCTCTCTATTTCGCTGTATTCGCGCACCCGCTCTACCGCGTTCATCACCTGTTCCACTTCGGCAAAGGTGCGGATGAGGGAGTTGAGCATGGCGGAAGCGGTAAAGGCATAGGTGATGGCAACCGCCCCCAACAGCGGGCTGTTGCCAAAGGCCACCATGAGTGCCACGGCCCCCACCAGGGCGGCGGAGAGCAGGGTCTGGTGCATGCCGAGCCAGCGGTTGATGGAGGTGGTGGTGTACCAGCTGCGCAGGTTGTTGTCATAGTGGTGCAGCACCTGGTCCAGCGCGAAACGCTCGGCCCCGGCCAGGCGCAGGGCGGGGGCGCCGCGGATGGTCTCGCTGATGCTGATGTAGAGCGGGGAGCGCAGCACCGAGGACTGGCGCCGCAGCTTGAGTTGCACCGCCCGGTAGCGGCGCTGCAACACATAGAGCGCCCATCCCACCAGGGGGGCGATGAGCAGCAGCAGGGGAATATTGATGCCGATCACCACCACCTGCAAGGCCACGGACACTAGCATGCCGAACAGTCCCACCAGCATGGAGAGCAGCATCTCCTGCGCCTCCCCCAGATCCCGGTCGAAGCGGTTGAGGATGCGCCCCTGGGGGACCTTGTCGAAGAAGGCCATGGGGGCGCGGCTGATGCGTCCCAGCATGCCGTCAAACAGGGTCCAGGCCAGCTTGAGGCCGAGTTTGTAGTTGATGACTCGCACCGCCATGATGCAGGTGAGGGAGCCCGCCCCCAGCAGCACATAGATGCCGAGCAGGGTCGTGACGTCGCTCACCTCGGCCTTGCCGCCGAGCCAGAGATCCGAGGCGATACGCAGCCCTTCCTGGCCCAGGGTGAGCAGCAGGACGAGCAGGATGGCACCGGGGGCGGCGAGGCGCTGCCACATGAAGCCAAACAGCCCCCAGTCCACCTTGCCCTCCACCACTTTCTCCTCGCTGAACTGCTCCGCCTCCTGAGGGGGCACCGGCGGGGCGGGCTGGGGATGCTGGACAAGATCCGCCAACTGGTGGGCATCGAGCTCCACCAGGCGCCCCTGCTCGATGCGGATCACCCGATCGCACCTGGCCAGCACATCCGGGTCGTGGCTCACCAGGAGCCGGGTCGGCCCCGGCTTGAAGGCGAGCCCCTGCTCCAGTACCTGGGCCGCGACCATGGGGTCGAGCGCAGACAAGGGGTTGTCCAGCAGGAGGATATCGGCCCGGGCGTAGAGGGCGCGAGCCAGGGCGACCCGCTGCTGCTGGCCGCCGGAGAGGCGGGTGCCGAGCTCCCCCACCAGGGTTTGATCCCCGTGGCTGAGCAGCGCGAGATCGGCCGTGAGGGCGCAGGCGCCGAGCACCCAACGATAGCGCTCGGCGTGCCAGGGCTGGCCGAACAGGATGTTGTTGCGGATGGTGTCGTTCATTAGCCAGGGCTTGTGGCCCAGATGGGCAACCCGGCCGTGGCGACGGATGCTGCCGGCAAACTCGCTGTCAAAGCCGGCAACCAGATGCAGCAGGCAGCTCTTGCCCGCCCCGGTGGCCCCGGTGATCCCCACGAGCTCCCCCGGTGCGATGGCGAGGTTGGCTCCCTCGAGCACCGGTTTTTGCTGGTGCAGGGCACTGACGCCTTCCAGGTGGAGGGCCCCCGCCGGCAGGGCGGGATCATCGAGTTCCCGGTGCTGCTCCGGGCTGTTCAGGAACTCGCACAGCCGGTTGAAGCCGGTGTTGAAGTTGATCAGGGTGCGGATGAGGTAGGGCAGTCGCATCATGGGGATGCGCAGCACGGTAAACAGGGCGATGGTGGTGAACACCTGGGGCAGGGTGAGGGTGTTGCCCGACGCCAGGTAGGTGGTGAAGGTGGCCAGGGTCACCAGCAGGGGAGTGCTCAGCATCAGCCCTTCGTTGATGGCATCGAGCCTGAGCACCCGGCCCAGCACCCCCAATTCCTGCTGGCGCTTGGTGTTGGCCGCCCGGGTAAAGAAGGGGCCAAGCCCGTTCTGGCGCACCAGCCGCAGCTTCTTGATGTATTCCGCCAGGATGCCGTTGCGCTCGTCCTGTTGACGCTTGAGCTGCTGCTCCTGCTGGTTCATGCGCCGTACCACCCGGGTGGAGATGAGCAGCAGCAGGGCCAGCACCGCGAAGCCCACCAGACCGGCACTGCCCACCTGCCACACCAGCAGGGCGATGGTGCCGATGAGTTGCAGCGCCATGGTGACCGGCATGGCGGGGTCAGCCAGGATCCAAGTGATGTCCCACACGTCCCGGTTGATGAGGTTCTGAACCCGGCCGCCGGCCCTGTCGTCGAAGCTCTTGCCACCCTGCTTCATCACCTTGGCGAGCAGGGATTCGGCCAGCAGACGGCGGATGGGCACGTGCATCTTGAGGGCCAGTTGCAGGGAGTGCTCCGCCAGCATGCCGGCGGCGAGCACGGAGGCGAACAGGGCCAGGGCCAGCAGCAGCTTGTGGCCGGTGGTGGCATCGGTGCCGAGCTGGGTCATGCTGTGGTTGAGCAGCCAGGGGCTGGTCAGGGTGGCGAGCATGCCGAGCAGTTGCAGCAGGGTGAGCAGGCCAATCCGTCCCTTGTAATGGCGCCAGATAAAGGCGGTCAAGGGCCAGGGGCACACCGGCTGGCGGGCGGTGAGCGCGAGGAAGGCGTCGGCGCGGCCGTCGCGCCTGTCTTCCGGCAGCAGGGGATAGAGATCGTCGAGACTGACCTGGGGCTGGGTCAGCCCCTTGCGCAGCAGCGGGCCGGTCCAGCGATAGAAGAGGCGACTCAGCCAGCCGGCCGAGATTTCCGGATGATCCAATGGGTGTCCTTGTTGTTTTGTGTTGCTTCCATGGGCGGGGCGGCTCATGGGCCGCCCTCGAACTTGTTGTCTTGCTGCGGGCGTGCGCCCGGCGGGATCAGCGATCCCGGTTCATGCGGATGAGCCGATCCAGGATCCGCTCGCCATCGACCCGCAGGCCGTTGTGTTCGTACTCGTTGGTGATCCAGGCGCGGCTGTTGCCAAGCCCCTTCAGGGTGTCGCGGCTGTAGTCAAACTCTACGTACATGTCCTCGGCATAGACGGCGCAGGCCACCGGCACAGTGTTGCGGGCCAGCTGCGCCGGGTCGTAGAGGGGACCCCAGTCCGCTTTCTGGGCAAGCAGGTGGGCGGCCTCCTTCAGGGGAATGAGCTCGCGGAACTGCTCGAACATCCAGGGGAAGATCATCTCGCCGGTAAAGGCGAAATCCTTGCCGGGCGCCCAGGCCAGGGCAGGGAACTCCCTTCTCACCCGCTCGGCCGCCCAGTTGCTGGCACTCCCTTCGCAATAGATGAGCTCGTGCAGGATGGCGAACACCGGGTTGGTGTTGAACGGCTGCATGGCCTGCACCTGATAGAGGAAGGCGGGGTTGAGGCGTTCGCCGATGAAGGCGTCTTCCAGCAGGTAGTAAAGTGCCTCGAAGGCGCCGCTGGCCCCCAGATCCAGCCCCTGCTGCTGCAACTGCTCCACCGTCAGGCGCTGGCCGTTGGGCAGGCGCACGTCGTGGTGGTGCAGGTGGTTGGCCAGCCGGTTGGCCAGGGCCTGGGCATGGGGGAAGCGGGTGAAGAAGGCGCGGTTCTTGTCCGCCACCCGCTGGTAGGTGGCGCGGTAGACCTCATCCGCGCTGCGCCCGATGGGAGCCACGCCGCCGGTGAGGTAGACCTCGTGCAGGCTCCTTGGGAACAACGAGAGGTAGGTGAGGCTGCAAAAGCCGCCGAAACTCTGGCCGAGCAGGCTCCAGGGGCGCCCCGGGCTCAGCATCTCGCGAATGCATTCGGCGTCGCGCACTATGCTGTCGGCACGAAAATGGCCGAGGTAGTCCGCCTGCTCACCTGGGGTCATCCCCGCCAGGGCGTCAGCACTGATGGGGGTGGAGTGGCCGGTGCCGCGCTGATCGAGCAGCAGCACCCGAAACTCCTGCAGGGCCCGCTTGATCCAGCCGCCATCGGCGGTCGGGCGAGGTGCGCCAAAACCCGGGCCCCCCTGCAGATAGAGCAGCCAGGGCAGGTCATCATCCAGCTTGTCCTTGCGGCAGAGGGTGCGGCCAAACAGGGTGAGGGTCGCCTCCTCGTCGGGATGCTGGTGGTCGAGGGGCACGGTAAAAAAGTGTGGCTCGCAATGGATGCCATCCAGCGCATAGTGCAAGGGGCTGCTCATCTGGGGTCTCCCTGAGGGTAGGCAAATCGTCGGCCTCATCATAGCCCTGGCGCAGGAGCGGGTCACGCCGGTTTTCCAGATTGTTAACAGAGATGGAGTCTGAGGTCGGTGCCGTACAAGGTGTGGTTTCGCCGCAGTTGACGGCGGGCTGCAACTGGACAAAGATGAGCCGCCTGCCGGGATGGGCAGGGATAGGTCAGCACCCCGGGTGCAGGAAACTGGATGGAGTTGGCTCGATGAAGCCGAGATGGATACGTGTTCGCAAGAGACGCACACAGAGGGATCCGGAGGGGGTGCTGCAGGCGGGTTTGCTGGTGTTCAGCGCCACCTGTGGTACCACTCTGTTGCTGGCGGCCTGCAACGGCGGTTAGCTGAGTGAAACAGACCCGCTTGTCATGAGCGGGTTTTTTCATGCCGGAGCAGAAGGTCGGGACCTGCCTGTAGCCCTTTGCTGGCGCGGGTTTGCGGTATGCAGAGCACGGCTGCTATGGTCAATTTACGACCGGATCCACAGAGGGAGGCGATCATGAACAGTCGTGAAAAAATCCTGGCTCATTTGGCCACAGATCACCGGGTTGCAGGATTGACCGCTGGCGAGGCACTGGCTGGCATGAGCCACTCGATGAGTTCGCTCCTGCTGCAACAGGATCAGCACTTCTTCCGCCGCCATGCGGACGACCCCTGTCACGAAGTCGCCCGTGCCTGCTCGGCTGGACACGTATGGCATGGGGACGAAAACCACTACTAGCCCCGCATGTGAGTAAATGACAGATGCAAAAAGGCCCGCTCATCTGAGCGGGCCTTTCGAATTTGGCTCCTCCTACTGGACTTGAACCAGTGACATACGGATTAACAGTCCGCCGTTCTACCGACTGAACTAAGGAGGAATAGTTGGTGCCCAGAGACGGAGTCGAACCGCCGACACGGGGATTTTCAATCCCCTGCTCTACCGACTGAGCTATCTGGGCAACGGCGCGCATTAAACCCTTTCTCGACTGGGGTGTCAACCTTGCAGCCCCAGTTTCTGGCATGTTTTTGCATAGGGTGAACCAAGTGGCGAGATAGTGTGCAAGGAGCCCCTGACTTCACACCGGGATCCGGTTGTCGGTAGGTTCTGCTATCGAGGATTTTTCCCTTTATAGAATTATCTTTTCGCTCTCTCACACATTCGGTTCCTCCAACAAGTCAGCCCATTTTCTGTCAAAAAACGGATGAACTGACGTGCATGTTTTTTGTGCGCTGAAAAGTTACCAGAAATTGACCAGACAGGGTTTGCTGTGTCGCTGCCTCTGTACCTCCGGTCGTCGGCTCCTCAGCGTCCCTGTGAAGAAGAGAAGTGATGGTGTTTCGGCTGGGGAACTCAAATTTATTGTGATCAAAGTCACAAAATTGAATCTTGGTTACACCTTACAAAAGGGCTCAATCGACAATCTTTTTCGGGGTGGCAAATCACGATCCCCCCAGCAAATCAGGAGAGTTTGGCGCGAGATTCAGAAAGTCGGTCTCCAGAGCGGGATCTGAAATTTGCCTCTGAATCGGCAGTCTATGAGGGCGTTTTGAGTTTTCACACATGGTGAAAACCATTAAATATCAATGCTTTTGGTGTTTTTGGTCGAGTTGTCATCTTTCGTTTTACAAGTAATCTTCCCACGACCCGGTAATCCCGGCTGTTCGTATCAAAGGGGGAGTTGTGAAAGAGCAACTAACGACTTCGACTGCCAAGGTGCAGAAAACAACATCTCGTGGAGTGGACGGCACTCTAAGAGGGCGTAAACAAACACAGGTAACTGATAAGAAGATCCCACAGCTCAAAGTGATTACATATGAATCCGGTCGTTCATATGCACATCTTTGTTTTTCGCATCTGTGCGAGCGTTACTCAATCGGACTCGGTTGTGTGGCGACGGTTGGATTAACAGCCATTCGTGATAATGCTCGACGCTTACTGGCTGATTGTTATTCCAATCCGGAAGGATTCAGGCTGCGATACCGTGCGCTATTGCCGCTGGCGACGTATGTACATGAACGGTATTTACCGGATGTTCATGTCACTCATCGCTATCCCAGAACGATTGAATCGAGAGTCAAACCAATAGTAGCTGCTCTCGGGCATAAGCCGTTGAATCAGATCACTCGTGCCGATTTTGAGGACTTTCTGACTCAACTATCCGAAACATGCTCTGTTGCTACTTGGAACCGTTATCTGGCGCAGTGCAAGGCCATAATGACGCATGCTGTTGAGCATGGAGTTCTTCCTTCATCCTCCGCAGCAGGTATCCCCGCCAAATACGAGCCTGTCCTGCCTCCCAAGGGCTTACCCGATGAGGCTGTCAATAAGCTGGTTGCTCGCTTGATGGAAGACATTGACGAAGAAAAGGCTCGTCTGTTGCTCTTCCTGTTCGCAACTGGCTCCCGTATGGGAGAGGCAAGAGCTCTAAAGCTGCAAGATTGTAATCTCACCACTCAGATCGCTTTTCTACCGACGAGTAAGTCTGGCCGAGAAAGGCTCATACCGCTTAATCAGTTCGCCCTGGAATTGGTTCAGCTTCAGCGCCAGCGCCATGGCAAGACCGGCCTACTTTTTCGTGGCCAGGACAGTACATCTAAGATATCCGAGCCACGTAGGTATTGGTACCGGGTCTGTCATGAGTGCGGACTCTCGGGAGTACGCATTTACGATGCCCGTCATACCGTCGCTACCTCACTGCTGAACAAGGGGTGTTCGCTCGATGTATTGCAGAAGGTTCTAGGACATAGTTCGCCGAGGATGACCGAGCGATATGCGAGGTTTTATGACGCGACTTTGGTCAACGCAGTGAACGCACTGCACACCGTATGGGAAATACCATCCCTCACTTCCTCCCCCCTTTAAGGAATGGGGGTGGAAACTCCCCCATGGTTAACGATGAATTTATCCGTTTCTAGTTCTTCCGCTGAATCCGTAATCCAATCCGAAAACCGGATTGACACTCTCGCCCAACAGGTTTCGCAGGCTATGGCTGTTGCTTCTCCTCAGCCCTATGGCGATCACAGTAAAAGGGCCCGAGTGCATCACGAGCTTGGTAGCATCAAAACATGGTGTGAAGAGGCTCGCTATCTTGCATCCCCTGACGGGCAAGCACTCAACAAGGATAAATCTCCTGAGGAGTGCCCTGTGTGGCCGGATGGTTCTCCTCTGACCCATGCCATTGAGCAGTTGACCCAGTGGCATACCTCATCCTTTCTGCCGGAAGGTTACGCGATTACCCCAGATGGCAAGGTCATGTTCCTGGTCAGTAAAGAGCCAGCAGTAGTTTTTGAGGGGGTCGGGTTACCGATAACAACCTTTAATGACATTGAAGGGCGATTCGAAGCCATGGAACTGGCTTGTCTTGACTCAGATGGGCAGTTGGTGACATGGACGATAGATCTCGAATCCGTTTACCAAGACCTGAAAAAAATCAAGGCAAGGATGAGTTCGCACCGGCTGGCTTACTACTCAGCGACAGAGGGGCAACTGATCCGCTTCATGTTGCGTTGCGCAAAAATGGAACTCATGGAGTCTATTCGCTTGGTGGAGCAAGCGGGCTTTGTGCCAGGGTTGTTGGTTTATGTTACTCACAGCGAAGCCTTGATTCGTGAGGACGAGCGAGAAGCCCTGCGGCGCGATGGCAATCAGCTGTGTTACCGACTTCGCAAGGCGGTAAAACAGCTCCACCCTCAAGGTTCTCATGACGAGTGGATACAACATGTGGCGATGGCGGTTCGCCACTCCCCGCTCATGCAGTTCGCGATATTGGTTATGCTAACGAACGTGTTGCTTAACCTGTTGCAGAAGGGAACGACAATTGTCCATTTTCATGGCCCCAGTTCTGTAGGGAAGACAACCTTGGCACAGGTGGCTCAGAGTGTGGTTGGCCGGGCAACTGACCCTAGCACGGATGGCGGCTCAGCGATTCGCAAGTGGCACAATACTCTTAATGCGTTGCTCTCGCTCCTAGAAGAGCACCATGGTATGGGGTTGGTGCTTGATGAGCTGGGTTCGTTCATCGGCAAAAATTTCGGTTCGATCATGTACGCCATGACCAATGGCCAGCGCAAGGGGCGCTGCGACAAGACGGGTACCGTGATTGAGGCCCAAAACACGGCTGCTCTGTGCGCGGCTTCAACGGGTGAGCAGAGCTTTGATGATTCTCTGCGAAAGACTGGTGACAGTGTCAACGCAGGTGCGCGAGTGCGGAATCCTAACATCGAGGTTCACCCCGAAGATGCGGGACTGCCTGGCGAGACGCTGGCTCAAACCAAGGCTCGCATTGACCAGATTAAGGCGGCCTGTGGGATGTATTACGGCACGGCTCTCCCAGCCTTGGCGCAAGGGTTGTTAAATTTGCCTGAGGCCACCTCCTATGCGGCGCTGCAACAGCTGGTGCAAGAGCGGGTTCACAAGTGCGCCGAACGTCTGGTGCCCTTGGTGGATGGCGCTGCTGAGTCATCGTTGATTCGGCGAGGTCTGGACTTCTTCGCCATGACGCTGGCTACCGGCCTGTATAGTATCGAGCTGGGTGTGTTGCCTTACACCGAGGACGAGGTCATGGCAGCTGTGGTACTGGGTGCTAATCGTTGGGCAGCCTCGTTGGATGAACAGCCGGATGATATCACCCGTGCAGTTCGTCACCTCCAAGAGCAACTGGCACTTAAGCGTCATGAGTTCCCTGATATGGGGACGCTAACGGCGAAGCATCATATGGGCGTTATTCGTAACAAGCTGTTGTTGCTGCGTGTCGTGTGGTTCAAGAAGCTGGTTCCCCAGCTCGGCAAGCAGGTGCTGGCCCGGCTGGAAGAACAAGGTTACCTTATCCGAACCGAAAAGGACCGCATGACTACGCGTATCAAGAGCGCTAATGCGGGTATCTATGACGGTCAATACTACGCCTTCGACTATGACAAGATCATGGGCTTGGATGGTGGTGATGACCATGAGTCAGAGGTGGTTCAGCCACCGAAGACCACTAGGTTCACGCGTCGTCCGGTGAGGACGGGGAGAAGGGAGATAGCCTCCTCTATATTGGAGATGAAAGAATCGACCACAGAAGTTGAGCAGTTTTAAAAGCAAGGGGGCCAGTGAAAACTGGCCCCCTTGCTTTATGGAATTCGGTGGCAGATTGCCGTGGTGACAGCGTGGCTACTCGGAACTGTGAATACTGTCAGTCATGGAGTCAAATCCAGTGGTTGACCGATGCTACGGCCAGAAGAGGGAGCATCGTTTCAGCAGGCCGAGAAGGCCAGGATGATCTTGTTGCGGAGGTTTGGAGGGCGGTGAGGCCAAAGCGGCTCATTGGGTCGCTAAACCGCGATACGGGTGTCTCGCCGTGAGGGGAGATACCGACTACACACTGGTGTGCTCCCTGTCGATTTCCTCGCACATCAGCTGGTGTTGTCGAACGGTCTAAAAAAAGAGGCCAGTGCGGACCGCCCCTGATCTCTGCGTTGGCCGGAATGGCTGTTCAATTTCGCCGGAATACGCACAATTGGAAACAGGATAGATTGAAACTGCTATGTTTAATTGATGTTGCATTACTGAGTCAGGGATCAGATATGGAAGCAGTCACCGCACCTTTACTGGCAACTGGCACCGTTACAGAGACCATGACCACCACAGCTGCAGGTACGATAACTCATACTGTTGTGCGGAAATTGGTCGTTGATATTAGTAGGAAAGAGGGTTTCGCTCTGATGAGCAAATTTCTGGCTCCTACTGCTATCAACCCGGTGCTGCTCTCAGTTGGTCTTGTTCTGGGAGTTGGTTATCTCGTATATCGTCTACACAGCACACCACGTGAGCGAGTGGTCTATGATGCGTAAGCCCTCTTTCGGGCCGAATTGATGTAGCGGCCTATCGAACAGGGATGCCCGTCAGCGTCTGCTCATCGGCAAATGCTGGCATGATCCCAGCCGATCTCTTCGCAGATCCGCAGGTGTTGTCGAACGGTCGAAAAAAAGAGGCCAGTGCCGACCGGCCCTGACCTCTGCATTTTCCGCGGACTACTGACAGGTTCCCCAGTTTATGCCGTCCGTGCCACATTCCAGGCTATGAGTACCGTCCGCATGGGTTGTCTGCTTCTTGTAGAGGCCGTCGCTGTCGTAACTGGTTCTGATGGTATTGCCATTTTCACTGGCCGTCATGCTCTTGACCCAGCTAGCCGCATCAGGCTCTTGTGATGGGTCGTCATACAGATAGGGGAGGGCTTCGAGAGCCGCAGTGAGCTCACCCATATTCAGGGTCGATAGCTGCCCTTCCAGACCGACCCAGTCGTTCAGGAAGCTGAATGCGCCCGCCTGCCGGTTATAGGTGAACTGGGTGACGTAACTCAGATCGTTGACGTCATAGCTGATGGTGGCGTAACGGTGGGTGATCGCTGCCGCCATATCGTCAGGAGTACAGTCGTTGAAGCTCTCTGCCGATGCTTCGGCCAGATTCACCAGTGTGTACGTCTTGGCGTTTGAGTGGGCCGAGAGGGTCTCCTTGATGTCACAGCTATAGGGGGTGTTGTCCCCATGGCGCGACTCAAAGTCGTAGCGGGTTGTGTAGGTGTAGTTATTGCCTGTCACTTGGCGCTCTTCACCGTAGATGATGGTCTTGATGATTTGCGCGAAATCATCGCTCACCTTCACCAGCTCGGTGCTGCTCTGGGCTGCCCCTTGTAACTGGGTTTCACGATACCAAGCCTCCGGATAGGCATTGTTGTGATCGCGACTATCCCCCTTGTGGTAATCGACATAGACAAAGGTGGCGTCCGGATTGTCCCGTTTCAAGGCTTCTGTTTCGGTGAAGGACTGCTGCAAGCCGCGCACGATCTCCTGGGCCAGCGTGCCTGTCTCGCTATCACCGCTGGCAATGAAATCCGCATACAGCGTCTGCTCGGAGATGTTGTAGTGGCTGACAACCCGGCTGACCGCCTGTCTCATCGAGGTGATCAACTGTTCCTGCTTTTGCCGGTTCGCCATGACGCTCTGGCAAGTCGTCTGCGATTCGGCTGCCAGCTCACTCTCCACACTGCTCCATAGCACCGTGGTCAGCGGCGTCACATGGTAGACATCATCCTTGGTGATGGGGGCAAAGGTGGGAGGAAGGACCATCTGATAGGCTTCTGTCACCGGGCCAAGATCCTGGTCCACGGCATCCACGGGCACATCGACCACCAAGGGCGCGTATTGAGCGCAGGTTTGCAGGTCTTCCGGCAGCTCCAGCCGATAATTACCGGCATCATTGGTGGTTGTCTGGGGTTCACCTTCATCCCACTGACGGTTGAAATTGAGATCGAGATAGACGGTCGCGCCTTGAATGTATCCATCAATCGCCTTGCCTGACATGGTCAGGGCGCTTGGAGAGGTTGGATTCCCCGTATCGCCACCACCACCGCCACAGCCTGATAAAGTAGCCATCAACATCATGGCCAAGATTGTTTTCTGCATCGTTAGTTTCCCGTTTTATTGTTGATATGCGATAACGCTCAGAGCCTGGGCCGCCATCATGGTGATGGTTTTAGCTCGGTACTCTGCCGTAACGTGTTGATTGAAATGTGATTTGTGTGTTTTTACTCGCCATGCTTCTCGTTGCTATTTCGGCGCATCAGGGGACGGACAGATCCGTCTCGCACACGATGACCTCGCACTCTGATGGATCGGGAAAGTCTCCGCCTTCGTCGGTGACATATATCTTGTCGGCATGAACGCGGTAGTTACCCACCGGGGTCAGCAGTGGGTTTTCATACATGCCCTGATAATCGACAGAGACAGTGGTCGTACCATGGGATCTCAATGTGACGCGTCCATTGGGGGCGATAGTGATGGATTGTTGAATCCCACTTTCCCCCCCGAAGTTGAAATAGCGGGTTCCCGTGAACGGTAGGTCTGCTGCTTGCGGCTGTGGAGCCCCGGTATGGTCAGCACCTCTGGCGCTCTGGCACATTTTCTCCAGCAGCAGATCCAGCATTCCCTCCGGCTGGGGTCGCCCGTTAATCTCCAGCGCCTCCACAGAAAAACCATCGTCTTGCATCCAGACCTGCACCATGGCCCGTGCGGGCTGGCTGGCATAGGTGATGGTGCCGCTGACATTCACCAATTTCCGACCATCAGCCGCTTTCCCGCCGGTCCACTCGGGATCTTCGAAGAAGCTGTTGACCATCTTCTCGACGGTGATCTTCGGGCACATCTCCAGCTCGCTTTCCTTGAGGGTTGCCACATCCAGCAGGCTGAACAAACCGGCATTAGCACCCGTCGAGCAGAGCATCAGTAAACCGGCGGCCATTTTCATATTCATGGAAGGCACTCCTCACCACACCCATGAAAACGCGGATATGGGGCGGTAGTTATAGCGACGGTCAAACTCCTCCTGCGTCAGGCACAGAACACGGATGAACTCGATCACGGACAAGACCAGGGGAAGGCCGGTGGTGCAGAGCGCGAGGTAGATAAGCCCCCAGCCCCAGTTCCCGGTGTAGAACTTATGCAGACCAATGCCGCCGCCCAAGAATGCGAGCACAGCGGTGAGCCCCTTGCGCTTGCCACGGTGCGCAACGGCGTTTGCGCCGTTTAGCGGTGTCTGTGGGGGAGTGGTCGTGGCAGAGGGTTGCTGGGAGGATGTTGCCCCCTCTTTAATCGGCCATGCCGCGATATCGATAGGCTTCCGCAGCTCATCCGTTATGGCTCGGGCTTTCTTCTTGGCGGCACCGAAGGTATCGATGGCATCGACAAACGAGCCATTGAGGGTGAGCTGGATGGTCTCATCGCCTTGAGAGGCGAAATTCACGGTGATGCGCATGCCGAATGGATTAAAGCCATATTTCCATGCGGCTTCGATCCTGCCTTGTGTTCGCTCGATGGTTTTTAACGTGCCGCCCTGGGCTTGCAAATGGGCAGCTACATGATCGAAGAGTTGATCATAGGTACTGGTGGAGCAAAGAGTGTTGTCGGTCACTTTTTGCAGACTGATGGTGTTCATGCATTACTCCTTGGATATCGACTGCGGGGTGGTTGACGACAATGTGAAACAGCGGCGACAGGTGGTGTCGCGGCATGTCAGGCACTGTCGCCAGATGTATAAACTGGGATCTTTGTCACACAGTGGGTCAGGGCGGAGCCTGGCTCCTCAGGGTCAATAGATGGCGTAAATCACGGACGATCTGCTCATGGATAAAACCGGGTGAGATCACGGTCAGTCCCGGCATCCAGGATTTGATGACAGGCAGAATTTGGTTGGCATCAAGCACACGACTGCTCAATAACAGCGCACCGTCATCCAGGGTTTTGACAATCTCCTGCTCGGGCAGCAACGGGCGGTGCTGAAAGTTGATGGCGATGGAGGCATTGGCCTTGAGGAGCACCTCGATCATGCCGGAGCGCCAGAGCGTCGGATCGGTATCGATCTGTCGCGCAATGAGCGCGTCACGGGTGAAGGTCTGTTGCGATAACTCAACCAGTGCGATGGAACTTAGCGGATAGGCTTGCAAGCGCCCCTCACTGACGCCGACCAAGTGCCAGGTGCCCTTATAGTTGACGAGCTGATAGGGGCTAAACAGTTGCTTGCGCTGGTCTTTGGTGATGAGCCAGCATTGCAGATGGTGGATCAGTGCCTGTTCTAATACCGGTAACTGGTGACTCAGTGAGTCAGCTGATTGACCATCGAACCCCTTGATGGCGAAGAGACTGGGGTTGCCTCTGTCCAGTAGTTGACCCAGACGATGTTCACTGGCGCGGGGGAACAAGTCGGTGATGCCCAACTGTTCGGCCAGCCTTCGCAGCTTTCCATCGTTCTTGTGATTGAGGAACCCAGGATCCAGCCAGTATTGCTGGCTGCGGTGCTCTATCGGTAGATAACTGAGGCGCTGATTGAAATCCCGCTGCAGGGTGCGCACGGTGACGTTGTACTCGGTGGCCAGATCACTCAGGTACAGCTTCTCACCGCTGTACAGGCGGGTGAGGAGCATACCGAGGCGCTGAGCAATCTTGTCGTGTTCGTGCATACCATCACAGAAGGGGGATAACCGTGTCGCGGATTATCCAAACAGGCCGCGACACGGCGTGACGAATTGGCTGGTAGGCAGTTTTTCGCAAAACCCATCATCGGCTATGAGCTTTTGTCATCAGGTGAGGGATTTTGTTATCAACCGGCGAGAAGCGGTTGAGCGGGCTAGGAAGGTCGGTCAGAACAGGTTGTCGCTGTTGGTGAGGAGGACGGGCTAACACCGCGCCTCGGGTGGCTCAATAGGAATTTTACTATCTAGGGGGATAGGGGAGAGACGTCGCGAGTCTTGTTGCGCGATATGAACCGCTCTCCTGCAGGTTAGTGAATACGATTTATGTGATCGCAAGAAAGAAAATGCGTTTCACAGATTATGTTTTCCATGGAATAAATAGAGCATTATCTTTCAATAGGTTAGTTACGTTGCGTAGCGGGGAGAACAGTATGGGTTTCTTTGATTTCGTTGGTGATGTTGTTAGTGGTGCCGTCGATATGGTTGGTGATGTTGTTGGCGGAACTATTGAAATCGTCAGTGATGTCGCTAGTGGTGCTATAGATGTCGCCGGTGACATAGCTAGTGGCACTGCTGAAATGGTTGGCGATGTTGCTAGTAGCGCAGTGGATGCTGTCAGTAGTGTTGCTGATACCGCAGGTACCATTGCGGGAGGTGTAGTTGACATGGCTGGTGATGTCGCAGGTGGTGCGCTTGAGCTGGCTGGCGACTGTGTCGAATATGTTTCTGAAAATCCAGGTAAGACGTTGGCTGTGGTCAGTGCCGCCGTTGTGACAGGTGGTGCTGCGTTTGTTGCTGCTCCTGCCATTGCTGCTGCAGCTGGAGGGGCGGGGTTACTTGGAGCAGCCTCAACGGGGACAGCAATTAGCACTCTCTCAGGTGCCGCATTAACGAACGCATCTCTGGCTGCCGTTGGCGGCGGTGCACTTGCTGCAGGTGGTGCAGGGATGGCTGGTGGAACTGCTGTTATTGCTGCTGGAGGAGCTGTCGCTGGAGCTGCAACTGCAACAGCGGGAGTGGCGGTTTCTGAGAAGATATCCTCTTGATAACTTGAAACAATAATTTCGAGGATGAATCAGTAAAGGGCTTCGGTATCTCACTCTGCCGTGAGATACCGACATACCTAGCTGGCCTGAACCCACTCGCCCTCTTCGGGAAGTGGCAACGGCTTGGATGGAACAGAACTGGTCAGGGCATCATGGATGCAGTTGGCTATTTTCTGGCTGGTCTGCTGCATCCGAGTGTTATGCAGGTGAGCATAACGCAGCGATGTCTGACTGCTCCGGTGCCCTAGTTGGGATTGCACGTCAAACAAGGTGCCGCCGTTGGAGACAATCAGCGCCGCGACCGAATGACGACAGGTGTGCAGGCAAACGCCCTCCTTATCTATACCGGCTCGCGCCAGCATCCGCTGAAAACCCTTGGTGGGATTTTGCAATGGCTGCCCTTGCCGCTTGCCTGGAAACAGGTAGGGATTTCCCTGTGTTACCGGTAAGTAGTTCAACAGCTCCACCGCCATATGGTTCAGGTGCAACACACGGCTATGGCCGTTCTTGGTGTGGGGAATGTATAGGGTCTTATCCTCCTTGTTGTAGTGCTGCCATTTGGCCCTTGCCAGCTCGGCCCGGCGCAAGCCAGTGAGCAGCAACATCTTGACGTACTGACCGGTATAGAAGCTCTCATGCTGATCGGCAGCCCGGAACAGGCGACGGATTTCATCGGGGGTGAAGTAGCGTTCGCGCCGATTGTTCTCTCGCAGCAATGACACCAGGGCGGCGGGATTCTCTTTAATCAGCCCGGCACGGGCAGCCCAGGTCATGATGGCCTTGAGCAATGCCAAGACGCGATTGCAGGTGGCCGGGGTGAGGCGCTTGAGTAACATCTGTTGCATGTTCTGGATGCGGGTAACGGTGATTTCCTCCGGGATCAGATTGCCGAAGATTGGCCGTAGGTGATTACGGAAGCGATGTTCATCCGTCTTCCAACTGCGATTTCGAGATTGCAGATAGGGGAGATAGTCCTCCTGAAACAAATTGCTCAGAGTCTTCTGGTTGCGCTTGTCCTCCTTGGCTTGTTGCGGGTCAACGCCTTCGGCGATATTGCGTTTGTAGTCGAGCGCGAGCTTACGAGCCGCGCTGACATCCAACGCGGGATAGTGCCCCAGGGCAATGGCCCGCTTACGCCCATGTATCTGATAACGCAGCAGGAACTTGCGGCGGCCTTCCCCTTTGCCTACCAGACAGCGCAGACCGGTCACGTCGGTATCTGAATACTCCGCTTCGGTACTGCGGGCGTCATCTGGGTTAGGGGGCAGATCGGCAATCCGTCGATTGGTGAATTTAAATCGGGTAGGTGTTTCGTTCATGGTTCGCTCCTCAACATGTGAGCTGGTGCAACAGGGCATAGGCCCCTTTCACGGTGGAAAGGAGGTCTAATCCCCGTCTCTGGCTTGGCGATTGAAATGGTCGTTGCTCATCGCGCCTTGGCCTGGCTGGCCCAGCACGATGACAACGCGGGAAAGGTGAGTGAGCAGATGGCCGCCCCGGTCGCTACCCGGTCCGATCCCGTAAAAATCCCACCGTGCCCCGTGTCCGCCCCGCACGAACGGGGGGAAACGGGGCTGGTTTTTCCCTTTGAGTGATTGGGCTTTTCCATCTCAACCCCGTGAACCCGCGAAATTTGCGGAAATAATGGGTGAGTTAATGAAGAGGTCGGGTGCCCCGCACATTCACGGCGAGCCCCGTGCCCGCCCCGCACGAACGGGAGGAAACGGGGCAGGTTTTTCCCTTGTAGAGACTGAGTAATTCGACGCCAACCCCGTGAACCCGTGAAATTTGCGCAATAACAGGGGGGAGTTATTCACTGGCTACCCTGATCGCGTAGACACCCAGCGACAGGTAGGTGAGGAAATTGCCCTCCCATAATTCATAGAATTCACCCAGCTCAGACAACGGCATCACATGTGCATAGGCAACCGGCCCTTCCTGGCTTGAGAAGTCAAAATCGACCTCCTTGGCCAACTCGGCATAGTCACCCATGCCGACATAGGAAAAGTCCGTCATATAGACCAAGGACCATAGATTTCCTTGTCGTTGCAGACGGATTTCCACCGGATGAAAGCCGCCGGTTTCCGGGCCATAACTCGGATCACGAAAGTTCATCGTCACAGCACGGGCTTGTGGCCATGTGGGATGGTGCGTGTTCAGCAGGTCGGTCAGACATACGGCGAACCGGGGTGAAACCGGCAGGGGGAGTCCCTGCCAGTTCAGTGCTATGTCACGGTTGCTCATGACTGGGTCTCCTGTCCGGCTACCTCGTCGCCGGTCTCGGATCCCGTTTCGGCCCCGGCCTCATCCATCTTGTCTGACAAACCGGCCTGGTCGTTGGCTGTTTCCAAAAACGGGGGCTCATTGTCTTCCTCGATGGTTTTCTCATCGGTCGTGTCATCTTGGCCCTTCTGCCCCTTGGCTTTTCCCTTGCGAGCCTGTTTATCCATATTGGCCGGTTCATCCAGCTGAGTAGACCAGTCGCTGAGGGATAGGCCGACCCGGTGGAACGGTGAGTTGGGCTCGGCGGCGACCAGCAACTTTTCAGATCGCATGATGGCGGCGAGGAAGCCGTGGTTATTGGCACTGCCTCGAACAAACAGCGCCTTGAGCGCTACCGATTTGAATGGAGCATCCTTGAGAAGGTCCAGCAGTGCCAGGATGTCATCGAGCGATAACCAGTGTTTGCTGAACAGGCCACCCGTGTCGTTTGCGGTAATGCGAAGGGCGTAGCGACCTTCATCGTTCTTGCCCACCTCGTAGTGCAGCAAACCACTGGCCCGTGCGCTGATCTTCGGGGCCTTGGAGGATTTAATAACAGTCCAGACCGGAGCAGCAGAGGCTGCCGGTTGTGTGGCTTTAGCCATGATGAAATTCCTTCTGAAGGGATTACTTGAAGAAGTCAGCCGCTTTGCTGCGATGACCTTGATGGATATGACTGCCTAGTGAGGCAATGGCACCGCTGATGACCCCCAAGTCATCGGTGAGCCCCACGCCGGGGATAAAGTCCGGTACGGCATCGACCGGACAGAGCAGGTAGGCGAGTGCGCTGACCACGATGGTCTTGACCCACACAGGCGTCTGCTCGTCGGCCATCAACAGGTAGAGCAAGACGGCCTGCTCAACCAGCAGCTTCATGCCCTTGATGTGTTTGAGCTTGGCAAGGAGCGAGGAGCGGTTGATCTCTGTCATGCGGCCCACTCCCCATCCCACTCAGACTCCAGTGCCAGATTGACCACGCCATCGCAGATATCCAGGACCGGACCCGCGTTCCGGGCGGTGACGTTGAGCAACTTGAACACCGGATGGTCTTTATCGTGCAGCGCCACTTGCGTGCCTTCCAGAGCAATCCAGCGCTCCGGTAACGGCAACCAGTAGACGGCCTGCTCGGCGCTATCCGTGGTGAAGCTGCTGTCACCCATGTCCCACACCTCTTCAAAAATGCCGTTGTCCAGGTCGTGGGTGGCCTGACCGGAAAAGCGAGCTATCGACAGCACCAACTGCTCTATCTGAGTCGAGGGCAGTTGGTGCAGGGTGTAGGTATTGGTGTGACTGAAGATGGCAACCAGTATCGGCAGACCGGGCATTGGCAACGATTCCGGTACATAACGACCGTGGATGCGGATGGCTTTGACCAGTTGATGATGGCGCAGTAGTGCCCGCGATAGGGTATCCAGATAATCCTGAGTCGCGTTTTTGCCTTCGCCAATGGCATCGAACAATGAAAGTTCAGACATGGATGTTCTCCTTGGATGTTCCCGGACCGGAATGGTCATGGGTTATCCAGAGATTCATATATGTTTGAGGATTGGGCTTTTACGGGAAGGGGAGAGCAGGAAATCAGGATGACCAGCAATTGATAGCGGGTGAACGGTAGTTTTGAAAAAGGATATGCAGGAGAAGGGTTTTTAGATTCGAACATACAGATAGGGGCAATTTTTCACGCCCTGTAACCCTAATCTGATGAATAAGGACTCATCATGCCTCACTTCCGTAACTATCAAATCAACGAGCTGGTCAGTGCTTCGCACCGTGACCAGATTGACTTACGAGCCTATCGCCGAGCGCTGGAGCTTGCTCTACAGGCCGTCTTTGGTTTTGACCTACAGCGTGTTGTTGTGAAACGCCGGTTCTATGCCTACTCACTCAAAGACCGCAAGGCGACTCGCAGAGAAAAAATGCTCCTGGGTCAGCGGGTTGTCTTCGCTATTCCTGCTCTCCTACCTGCCATAAAAAGCTATCCGCTGCGATACCCGGAAGCGTTCCGTACTAGCCGTCGGCTGTTCCAGTATGTGAAGGCTAAGAAACGACTGGCGGAGATTGTGCAATGGCTCTGATAGTTCCAGCTTTAATGATAAGGCATTCGCATTCATCGAGTGAGAATACCTTTTGAGGAAGACTCATGTTGCGCAAATAAATTAGTGATACATACACATTAATTTGTTTGCGTTTTTCTACTGTTCTGATATCTTTGGGAGCAGTCAATTTTTATGTGACATATCTATTATGACGTATGAAGAATTCCAGCGTCGGCTCGGAAAAGCAGGTTTAACAGCGAGAGATTTTGCAGCCTTAGTTAAGATGCACCCAAATTCCATATCAAATTGCTCACGTAAAGGTGAAGTTCCATCACATTTGGCTATTATCGTTTCACTGATGGGCGAAATGGCTGAGCATGGATTGGATTTTAAAAGTGTTCTCGGAAAGATTGATTTTGATTGTAAAAAACCTCGTGGTTTTAGTGCAGCGATTTCACACGATCAGACAGTAACCCCCTCAAGCTAAGCTTGATATTTTGTTGGTAACGAAATGAAAACTATTAATACTGTAATATCCCTCTTCTCTGGTGCTGGCGGGATGGATTTGGGATTCAAAGGCGGATTTGAATTTTTAGGGAAAACATACAACAAGCTACCGTTTGAAATCGTTTGGGCGAACGAAATTAATGAGGCTGCATGCCGCACTTATAAGAAAAATATTGGCGATCATATTGTCCATGGTGATATCTGGTCGGCCATGGATACAATGCCAGCATCAGCCGATGTGGTCATAGGTGGTTTTCCTTGCCAAGATATCTCGGTAAATGGCAAAGGAGCCGGCATAGATGGTAAGAGAAGTGGACTTTATAGGGCGATGGTTGAGGTTATATCACGCGTTCGGCCAAAAATATTTGTAGCTGAGAATGTGAAGGGTTTACTTATGAAGCATCACGCTTCAGCTTTGAAACAAGTTATATCCGATTTCGAATCTCTCGGATATAAGGTTTCGTATAAGTTATATCACGTTGCCGATTACGGTGTTCCTCAAAGCAGGGAGCGAGTAATTATTGTTGGAACTCTTCCTGGATCTAAGGATTTTATACCTCCTGAACCAACGTGTACTAAAGAAAATCATGTCACTGTTTCGAAAGCGATCGCCGACTTTGCTGAGATGGCAGAGAATGATGAAATAAATCATGTTTGGAGTAAGGCAAAGAAAAGTGCTGACCAAGGTGGTAGAAAAATGGTCGCAGATAGACCCGGATACACAATTAGAGCGGAGTGTCATGGGAATATCCAGTACCATTACTCTATGCCTAGAAGAATATCCATGCGAGAAGCCGCCAGAATTCAATCATTCCCAGATGATTTTATATTTGATGCTAAGCTAAGAGAGACTGAAAGGCAGGTTGGGAATGCAGTCCCTCCGGTGTTCGCGTGGCATGTTGCTTGTTCAGTTCTTGATGCCATCAGTTGTGAAAGCAAAGAGATGGAATCTGATTTTATCCCAAAAAAATCCACTCTTTGCATGTAGACAAAAATAGCCAAGTTCATTAGCCTAGACAGCATCATTTTGTGATGCTGTCTAGGCTTTTTTATGGAACAGAAAAGATTTGAGAGATTACTTGATAAGATAGTAGCGGTGCTTGCCAATGAGGCTAAGTCGAAAGGATTTACAGATGCTAAGGCGTTTGAGTACCGGGTGAGAAGGGTGGTTCAAGACATAGTTGGTGATAGTGTTGAGATAGACTTTAACCCCCATGCTCAGGCATTCCCAGATATTCAAATTGATGATGTTGGTATCGAAGTCAAGTTCACGACCGGTGACACGTGGAGAAGTGTCGCGAATAGCGTTTTGGAAACTAATAGAATTGAAAGTGTGAAAAAAGTCTATCTTGTTTTCGGAAAAATGGGAGGAGTACCTGATGTTAAGTGGGGAGATTACGAGCAAAGTGTAGTTCATGTTCGTACTTCGCATGTACCTAGGTTTGAAGTTGAAATTGGCGCTCAGAATTCTTTGTTTGAAATAATGGGTGTTAGATATGATGACTTTAGAACCTCTCCTATGGAAAATAAAATGGAGTACATTAGGAATTATGCTCGAGGCAGACTAAAGCCAGGTGAACGTTTATGGTGGCTTGATGATAATAAAAATGAGCATTCATTACCCATACAGGCTAGGCTATATACTTCTCTTTCTATAGATGAAAAAAAGAGATTAAGAGCCGAGGCAGCTCTTCTTTGTCCCGGGATTGTTTCATCAGGGAGAGCAAGAAATAAGTATGATGATGTAGTTCTATTTTTGCTGACATATCATGGTGTATTATGTCACCAAGCACGGGATTTGTTTTCTGCTGGTAGTGTTGCTAACCCTAAAAATGATGACTCCGGTGGTCTTTATATTCAGAGATCATTGAAATTGATTGAGCCTGAAATGCTTGTCGCTGCCCAAGAAATGGATGGCGGATTATTTGAAGAGTATTGGGGTAAGCGTGTAGCCCCTAAACAAAGAATAAAAACATGGTTGAAGTTTGCTGATGAGAAAGCAAAAGGTTGGAAACCCTCAGAATGCTTATTTATCGACTTATAAGATACATCATTTATAAATATAATAATTATATGGCGCAACTTTAAGTGATAGTATTTTATGATTACTGGTTAATTAGTGGCTATACTGTACGTCTTTTCTGCTGGGGGCAGTCTCGTTGTTATTTCATCAAATAAGAAAAGGGGCTTTACGTCCCTTTTCTTATTATCTTCTGGAGTGTTCGCTTTCGCCAATGTTTTTAAAAGAGCATAGCGGGGGATTTTCGCCATTCAAAACCATTTTTTTAGAGCACTACGAACATCTTTTATCATCAGGTTAACTTCATCACCCTTATTTTCGTCTTTATATTGAACCCCAGCACCTTCTCCAAATGATTTTCCTAAAAAGTTGCCCATGGCCCCTCCGACTGCGGCACCAAGCACTGTACCTGGCCCTGGTACTACAGAACCAATTACAGCCCCCAATTTTGCCCCAGCTAATGCTCCGCCTACTCCACCTACAGTTTTGCCAATTCTAGCCTCTGTAGTATCAAGTTTTCCGACTACGCCACCTGATGACCAGTTATACACTACCAAAGAGTCGAATTGTTCTAATAATATTTCAAGAGATTCTTCATCATGATTATTGCATAACAAGCCTTGCTCATCGATATAACCATTCGTGTATGCATGTGCACAATAAATAGCATTGTTGATAGCTTCATCGCTAACACCACGATTTAGCATCTCATCGATGGCAGCCAATACGATCGGAAGGCCGTCACGCTGTATAATCGGCCTAGCCATCAAGTACTCGTTGGAATCCTCAATCTGTTTTGCCGCAACTCTTGCCATCAACCTCAATGGGTTATTCACCATATTAAAGCCGTAGCTAGCATGTTTGACTACGTTTGTTATTTCATTACCATCAATAATTTTTTGAAAAATAATAGCAGCAGCATCGAAAGAACAGGCAGGAAAGAGAGATTCAAATTCAGAAAAAACCCCTCTATCATCGTCAATAAAATGTGATATTAACTGAATGCAATCAAGTGGGGCTCGAGCAACATTCATCGTATCAGCTTCATCGATAAAGGAACGGCTGCGTTCTGTTAATAGTGTATATGTCGATGCATGAATACGTTGTAGAACATCCATAGAATATATTTCCTATATGATGATGTCGGACAAGTCTTGGCTAAATTCAATTTTCCCGGACATATAAGCCTTTGCAAGTTCGTGTGCTAACCCACTTTCACCAATAATGCTTTTAACCAATCCATGATCATCACACATATTGACACCTAGTAAAGTGTCGTATGAATGTATAACGTGACCATCGCTCCCCAAAAAATGGCTATTACCTAGTTGATCTTGATAACTGGTTCCTGTCATATGTCCTTGTCCATCAAAATGGGAAGCGGTTCCATCCTGATGTTCCATTGTTCGCTCAACCGGGGATGCTTCAAAAGGCGCATAAGTAATACTGCCCATACCATATGCATTCGGACCAGTTAAGCCAATTAATTGGCCATTACTGTAAAAACTCTGCGTACCAAAACGAGTTGCCATCTTGATAAATGCCATATCATTGGCTCCTTATGCCTACTCTATATCTATGTAAACAGTATGGATTAACGCTAACAAGATTCGGCACATAACTCAATGAGGGCCATGGGGTCCACAGTATCTTCCATGACTGTCCGGGAAGCAGCCCCTCTGCGATAACCGGGATTTGGCTCACGATACAACCTGTATCACGCAAGAGTTGGCTGGGAGGGAAGGCGTTGTGTAGGAAGTGGGGGCATTGCAGGTAGGCCAGTTGCACATATCGACGGAGATGCTATGCATTCATTGGGCAACACATGGGTTGGTTCGAGGATGGCTAGATCTGCGACACAAAAGGGAAATGTGTGTTCTATACTGACGCAGCATCTTGTGGACCTGCTAAACCAGTCAAAAATGTTAATCCAGTTAAGGGAGGTAAGCACGTAAAATTGGTCAAGGGTGTAAAGCATGTCGAGTCTGTTAAAGCGCCCAAGCCACTATATTGGTCTCCGCTATCAGGCGAGCTGTTTTTCATCTAAGCACCAACATGGCGTTTAACCTCGATCCCTTCGGTGGCTGGACGCTACGCTCCAAACCAGCCGCAAATGTGGGTGTTAGGCCACGCAATGCGTTCTATTGGAGGATCTCGTATGCGAAGACTCGTTACCGCCTTGGCTCTCATTGCTGCATGTCCTACGTTCGCCTATGACTACGCCGCGTGGGCGAAGAAGAACTTCGACGGTAGTTGGACTGCCGCTGCTGAGGCCGCAGTCGATGCATCAGGGCTTCCAGGTTCGACACCCAGTGATGTTGAGACCTTCTGCCCGAGCTATAAGGCTCGGAGCCTTGCAGAGCGGAAGACCTTCTGGGTCGGATTGCTATCTATCGTTGCCAGACCGGAAAGCAACTTCAAGCCTGAGACGACGTATACCGAAGATTTCGGTGACTCGCAGGGCAAGAGAGTTGTGAGCAGGGGGTTGCTGCAAATTTCAATCGAGAGCGCCAACCAGAAGAAGTACACCTGCGGCATTCAGAAGGCTGAAGACCTCCACGATCCGGCAATCAATCTCACGTGTGGCGTCAAGATTCTTGATGCTTGGGTAAAGGCCGACAACGTGATCGCGACCTATGGCAAGAGTCCACCAAGGGGCGGTGGCCGATACTGGTCAACGCTTAGGGAGCGGAACAAGCATCTGCCCGAACTCACCAAGTTCACTCGCTCGCTTAAGGTTTGCAGCACGATTTAACCGTTTGCTCAAGCGGAGCGCCAACTGCTGGCTACCAAGCGTCGTTGGCCGCTTAGCAAAAAAGTTAGGCTTTTTATAAATTACTTTCAAGGATGAAAAATGAGCGGATATATGCCATGGGATAGCGTTTTTGACTTGATTAAAACCGGAATTGATAAAATTTGGCCCGACAAAACTGAAGCAGACAAAGCAAAAGCCGCTCTTGCACAGGCTGAATTGCAAGGTGCACTTAAGGAAATGGAAGTGCAGTGGGAGAATGCAAACGCGCAGATTAAAGTCAATGAGCAAGAGGCTGCAAGCACGAACATTTTCGTGGCTGGTTGGCGGCCATTCGTGGGTTGGGTCTGCGGGTCAGCATTTGCTTGGACTTTCGTTTTACAGCCTATCGTGGTAACTGTTTTTGCTGCGGTAGGACATCCGATTGACCAGAATCAATTGCCCAAACTTGACTTTTCACAAATCCAACCTGTGCTATATGGATTACTTGGCTTAGGAGCGATGCGAACATATGAGAAACTCAAGAAAGCTACATCGCAATCAAATATGTGATCGTTATAATCCCTTAGGAGATACAGCATGGTGAAAAAAACGAGCCAAGCCCCATGGCTTAATATTGCCCAGCAAGAGTTAGATAAAGGTATTAAGGAATTCCCGGGTGATGCTGACAATCCTAGAATTGTCGAGTATCACTCTTGCACTAGTTACGGCTCGTCAGATGATGAAACTCCGTGGTGCTCATCATTTGCTAACTGGTGTATGAAGCAGTGCGGTATTGAGGGCACGCATAATGTCGCCGCTCAGTCGTGGTTGCATTGGGGCAAGGCTATAGCTACTCCGATTGAGGGGGCCGTGACCATTCTTTGGCGTGAAAGCCCTAGTTCGTGGAAAGGGCACGTCGGATTTTTCATCGGAGAACATCCGACAAACAAAGACTACATACTTCTTTTAGGTGGGAATCAAGGAGATAGTGTCTGTGTTGCTGCATATGAGAAGAAGCGGGTTTTAGGTTTTCGATTTCCAGCCTAACCCGGCGTTCGAGTGAGGCTGCGCAAAAGCCGCGCAGCCCGCTCAACTTACCTGTTTTAGTCACTGAATGATTTTCAGGAGTTTGCCACGCACTGGTTGTGGACGGGTAATCCCCCCGAAAACAATATGAGGATTACCGTGTAATCTTGATCTGATAACGAGTATTTCTACCGCCTCCAGGCATTTTTTCAAGGCATCCTTTCTCTAACAAGTCGACCAGATGGCGTGTCGCGGTGGCTTTACTGACCTTGGCCACCTTCTGATATTGGCTGGCGCTGATACCCTGTAAAAAGCCGTTCTCGCCGTCATTCAACACCCTGTTTAACACCTTGAACTGCCCAAAACAACGTCGCATATGAGCCGAATATCACGAGAACTCGGCTCACGCACAACCGGTATCACGTAGAGTTGGTAGGGAAGGAACATGCTGTTCGCAGGAGGCGGAGGTCATTGCAGGGGAGGGGGGCGTACTTTGTTATCTGTTGTCAGATGAAGCAGCGGATTATGAGGCGGGGATTATTAATACCGAGCTCGGTGAGCAACCTTGCCAGAGATTGACCAGAGACGCATAACAAAAAGGCCTCGCATTGAAAGCGAAGCCTTGCAGGGTGTGCTGTCCAGAGCTGTGGTATGAAAAGTGTCATGAGGATTTTCAATCCCCTGCTCTACCGACTGAGCTATCTGGGCAACGGCGCGCATTAAACCCTTTCTGGACTGAGGTGTCAACCACAGGCCGCAGATTGATGTACCGTTCGCTCGATATCCGAGCAATCTTCCCGTGATTGGACCGGTTTCCCCGTTTTAACCATGAAAAGAGGGGCGCCTGCGGGGCAGGGGGGGCCGACGGCCAGCAGAACATCATGAAGGGGGCGAGCTGCCTGACGTGCCGAGGGCTGCCCGCTGGCGCCAAGCCGGGAGAGGCGCCAGTTATCTTGGCCCATCGATTGAGCCTGCCGCGCTCTGCGGGTATGCTTTGCCGCACTCATCCCCTGGCCATGGTCCGGGCCGACGCGGCTGGCAGGGGTGACATCCATCCAACACCGCCTGGGGTTTATATGAATACCAATATGCAAGAGTGGCGCGAAGAGACCGCCGCCATCGTCAACGAGCTGCTGGCCGATGGCAGCAACCCGGATCTGGATTACGAGATTGAGCACCACTTTGCCTGCCAGAAGTTCGATCTGCTGGAGAAGGCGGCGGTCGATCTGTTCAAGGCCGGTTTCGAAGTGACCGACGCCGAGGAGATGGAGCTGGACGACGGCGCCACCATCTTCTGCTTCGACGCCATGGTGGAGTGCAAGCTGGACATCGACACCATCGTCGCCGACATCGAGAAGATGCTGCCCATCCTCGAGAAATACGGGGTGGACTACGACGGCTGGGGCACCTACTTCCAGGAGTAAGTGCGCCAGATCATGCACGCTTTGCAAAAACAACAAGGCCACCCTCGGGTGGCCTTGTTGTTGCTGGCTTACTGCTCCGGCAGCTGGTAGCTGCGGGCAAACTCGGCCGGTGGGAGGGGGCGGCTGAACAGATAGCCTTGCAGCCGATCGCAACCGACCTGCACCAGCCAGGCCTGCTGCTCCGGCGTCTCCACCCCTTCGGCGGTGATCTTGATGCCAAGCTCATGGCCCAACCCGATGACGGAACGCACGATGGCGGTGGTGGCCTGGTTGGTGGCCAGCCCCTGGGTGAAGCTTTTGTCGAGCTTGAGGGTCGCCACCTGCAGCCTGGGAAGATAGGCGAGGGAGCAGTAGCCGGTGCCGAAGTCGTCGATGGCGAGCTGGAAGCCCGCCTCGATGAGGCTGGCCAGGTTGCTCTCTATCTCGTCGGCATTCTCCATCAGCACCCCTTCGGTGATCTCCAGCTCCAGTTGCCAGGGGGCGAGCCCGTGGCGCGCGATGCAGTCGAAGATCTGCGGGCAGAGCTCGGGATCGCGGAACTGCAGGGGCGAGAGGTTGATGGAGAGCACCAGGTCCGGGGCCGCCACCTGCCAGCGGGCAAGCTGGGCACAGCCGAGCTCCAGCATCAGCTGGCCGAGCTGGCCGATGAGCCCCAGCTCCTCCGCCAGCGGAATGAACTCGTCGGGGGAGATCATGCCGAATTCGGGATGGGGCCAGCGGCAGAGCAGCTCAGCCCCGTGCAGCCGGTTGCTGTGGGTACAGATGATGGGCTGGTAGACGGCGGTCAGTTCGGCGGACTTGATGGCGAGTGGCAACTGGGCGGCGATGAGCTGGCGGCGTTTGAGCTTGGCATCGAGTGCGGGGTCGAACAGGGTACAGTGCTGCTGCTGGCGCTTGCCCTGGGCCAGGGCGGCTTCGGCGTGGCTCAACAGACGCTCGGCATCCTTGGCCTTGCCATGGGCGATGCCGAGGAACACCGGGATCTGGATCCTGTGTTCTTCCACCTGATAGGGCGTCATCAGCTCCTGCTGCAGGTTGCGGCTCCACGCATCCAGAGAGAGGGGGAGCTCGGGCAGCAGCAGGGCGAAGTCATCCGCCGCGACCCGGCAGAGCAGGGACTGGGGCGGCGCCAGTCGTTGCAGGCGACGGGCCACCTGGCTCAGCAGGCGGTCGGCGACCCGTATGCCGAAGCGATCGTTGATCTCGCGAAAATGTTGCAGATCCACCAGCAGCAGGCTGGCCTTGCGGGCCCCCAGATGACGGCTGGTCTGGAGGAAGTGGGAGAGCTTGAGCAGGCCGGTCAGGCTGTCGTAGTGCTGCTCCTGCTGCAACTGGGCCTGGGTGGTGCGCAGCCCGGTGATGTCGCGGCTCAGGGTAAGGATGCCGAGGGAGTTGCCCTCGTCATCCGGCACCTCGACCCTGGTGACCTCCAGATGGCGGCCTCTGCCCTGGGCATCCACCACGCAATACTCCCCCTGACCCAGGGTTTGTTCGACGGGCAGCCGGGGCGGGACGCGCCGACCCAGAGCCTCGCTTGCCACCAGCCCCATGAAGTCGAGAAAGGCCTGGTTGCAGTCGATGAGCACGCCCTGATGATCCTCGAGACGGATGAGGTCGGGAATGGCATCCAACAGGCGGCGTTGCAGCAACTGCTGCTGGCGGAAGGTTTGCTCCAGCTCCTTGCGCTGATCGATGGCGCTGACCATGGCAAACAGGGCGATGGGGTCGCCGTGCTCGTCATACAGTGGAACCTTGTTGATCTCCATCCAGCTGGCGCCTTCGCCGCTGTGGCAATGGAGCTGCTGGTGCAGCAGGGGTTTGCCGTCGGCCAGCAGGCGGTCATCTTCCTCCCGGAATACATCCCCCCAGGGCATTTCGGCATCGCTCTTGCCAATGAGTTCGCTCGGGTCTTGCAGGCCGGCTTCCCTGGCGAATGCCTTGTTGGCAAACAGGTACCGTCCGTGCTTGTCCCGGCAGAAGATATTCATGGGTAACTGGTCGATGATCTGCTGCAGCAGCGCCAGGGAGAGCGAAGAAGTCACGAGAGCACTCACGGGGGAGACTTCGAGCAAATCTATGATAACAGGTGGGTTTTGTAAAGCCTGGGTTAAGAGTACGCCATTTGTGCGGATCCCTGCTGACAGCCTGTGTCGCGATCGCCATAATAGCCGCCGGTTGGCCTATGGCCTTATGGATGAGAGAAGCAGCATGAAGAAGATAATGGGGGGCGCCCTGGCCCTGTTGATGGTGGGTTGTGCGAGCGACAACAACGGCGGCGAGCAGTATCGCTATACCCCGCCGGTTGCCAAGGCAACCAACAACACCCAGGAGATGGCGATCCCGGTGGATCTGGTGTGGGCCCGTGCCGAGAAGTGGTTCGGCGATCACGGCCTGAACATCGAGAACAGCCAGCGTGGTGCCGGCCTGATGACCGCCAACGTCGAGAATTCGGTCGACGGTTTGGAGTGGCTGGATTGCGGCACCATGGGGTCCAAGGTGGCGCTGGGCAACCCCAACCTGCAGATCAACCTGATCATCACCCAGAGCGGCAACAACAGCGTGGCGACCGTGAACGTCAAGGGCAATACCCAGCTCTACTTCGTCGAGTCCTCCGGCGAGCGGGTACTGGCTCCCTCCATCACCCCGGTGTGCGTCTCCCGCGGCAGCCTGGAACAGAGCCTGTTCTCCACCCTCGGCAACTGATCCTGCCGGGTATCATGAAAAACCCCGTTGCGTGCAACGGGGTTTTTTTATGCCTGCTCAGCGCCGATCAGGGCGTGGGGGGAGGGATGACGCCAGAGGATCAGGGGGTCAGATCGCCGTGATAGAGCACATGGTCGCCGGCTTTGAGCACATAGCCCTTCCAGGGGAAGAGCTGATAGCCACCGCCCTGCCAGGACCAGTTGCCCTCTTCGCCCAGGCGGATCAGCCGGATCGGCTCGCCCTCTGGCAGGGTCAGCTCGGCCTGACTCTGATCGGCATTGAACAGCACGAAAGCGCTGACGGTCTGACCGGCATCGGTCGGATTGAGGCGAATGCCCTGCTCGAACAGCCGCACGCACTTGCCTGCCAGCGCCGACCATTGATAACCCGCGCTGCCGATGCAGCCATGTTCGTCGCGATCCGCGCCGACCAGGGGCTCCCTCGGTGTCGTGTTGCAGGCGGCCAGCAGCAGGGAGGCGGCCATCAGGGTCAGGGTGCGCATGCTTACTCCTTGGCGTCCCGTTCGATGACGATGTTGGAGAAGCCCAGCTCCTTGAAGTAGTTCTCCCGGTAATCCTTCACGCTCTTCTTGTCGCGGCGGCACACCTGGGCCAGCTGCTCTTCCATGGCGTGGAAGCGGGTCAGATCGATCCCCTCGGCGGCGGCAACGGCATCATAGATGCTGTTGAACTTGTCGTTGGCGTAGCCAATCTCCCTGGCCTGCTTCTTGTAGGTGTAGGTAATCTTGAACGCCATGGCGTCACTCCTTCTCTTTGGCCTGCTTGCGCTGGACGTACAGATAGAGGCTTTCGACCTTCTCTCTGGCCCAGGGGGTCTTGCGCAAGAACTTCAGGCTGGACTTGATGCTGGGATTATCGGTGAAGCAGCGGATATTGATCTGCTGCCCCAGCGCTTCCCAGCCGTAGTGCGCGACTAGGGCGGTGACGATGGCTTCCAGGGTCAGCCCGTGCAGCGGGTTGTTCTTCTGGGAAGCGGGTTGATCGCTCATGCTTGCGCCGCCAGGGTGGCAAAGGGCTGACCCATGCGGGTGGTGACCCCGTTGGCCAGGTGCGGCGCGAAACCGGCCAGCATGCCCGGGCCAAACAGGCAGACGACTGTGCTGCCCAGCTTGAACAGGCCCATCTCGGCCCCCTTTTGCAGGGTGATGGCTTCGTCGCCGGTGTAGTCCCAGCGCACCACCTTCTTCTCTTTGGTCGGCGCTATGTTGCCGGCCCAGATGGTTTCGATGCTCGCGACGATAGTGGCACCGACCAGCACCAGGGCCATGGGGCCGTGGGGAGTACGGAAGGTGGCCACCACCCGCTCGTTGCGGGCAAACAGGTTGGGCACGTTCTCGGCGGTGAGGGGGTTGACGGAGAAGAGATCCCCCGGCACGAACACCATGCTCTCCAGCACGCCGTCCAGCGGCATGTGGATGCGGTGGTAATCCTTGGGTGCCAGATAGATGGTAGCGAAGTCGCCATCCTTGAACGGGGCCACCAGATCCTCATAGCCCCCCAGCAGCTCGCGGGCGCTGTAGTCGTGGCCCTTGGCCTGGATGATGCGACCTTGGCTGATGGGCCCGAGCTGGCTGACGGTGCCATCCACCGGCAGGGCCAGGGTCATGGCGTCTTCCACCACGGGGCGGATGCCGGGCTTGAGCTCGCGAGTGAAGAAGGCGTTGAAGCTCTTGTAGTGGGCCGGGCTCTCGTGCAGCGCCTCGCTCATGTCGACCTGGTACTGCTTGATAAAGGCCTCGATCACCCTGGTGGTGAGGTTGCCCGCTTCGGCGGCGGCAAGTTTGCCCACCAGGCGGGAGAGGGCGTGTTTGGGCAGGCAGTATTGACCGGCAATTTTCAGGTTGTCAGTGATGCTCATGATCTTCATCTGGGAATGAGTTGAACGGGTCACAGCCGCGCCTGTTGGCGACCGTGGCGGGCTTCCTGCATGGTTTCCAGGATGCGGTGGTAGTTGTGGAAGCGATCGGCGCTGATGGCGCCCGCTTCGACCGCGGCGCGCAGGGCGCAGCCGGGATCATCCTTGTGGGTGCAGTCGCGGAACTTGCAGCCACCCAGGTAGTCGCGAAACTCGACGAAGCACCAGGTGATGCGGTCGGCTTCCAGGTGCCAGAGGGCGAACTCGCGGATCCCGGGGGAGTCGATGAGATCGCCGCCGCTCGGGAAGTGGTAGAGCCGCGCCGTGGTGGTGGTGTGCTGGCCGAGCCCCGAGTTCTCGGAGATCTCGCCGGTGAGCACGTCCAGCCCCGGCATCAGGGCGTTGGTGAGGGACGACTTGCCCACCCCGGACTGGCCCACGAAGATGCTGATCTTGTCGGTGAGCGCCGCCTTGAGGGCGTCGATGCCCTCACCGCTCTCGCAGCTCACCAGCAGCACCTCGTAACCGAGCTTGCGGTAGGTCTCGAGCTGGTGCTCGATACGGGCGCGGGCCGCGTCATCGAGCATGTCGACCTTGTTCAGCACGATGAGGGGCGCTATCTCCACATCTTCTGCCGCCACCAGGTAGCGGTCGACGATGTTGGTGGAGAACTCGGGCATCACCGCCGAGACGATGATGATCTGGTCGATGTTGGCGGCGATGGGTTTGACCCCGTCGTAGAAGTCCGGCCGGGTCAGCACCGAGTGGCGCGGATGCACCGCCTCGATGACGCCGGCAGTCGCGGCATTGAGGCCGGGGCGCCACACCACCTTGTCGCCGCACACCAGGCTGCTGATGCTGCTGCGCCGCAGGTTGCTGCGGTGGATGGCACCATCGCTCGCCTCGACATCTGCGTGCTGGCCGAAACGGCTGATCACCACCCCTTCGATGGCGGGGCCGAACAGGGTGTCATCTACCACTGTGGTGTGCTCTTTTTGCAGCCGCCGCTCGCGGTTGGCCTGGACGCGCCTTTGTTGACCCAGATTGAGTTTTGCTTTCTTTGCCACGGGGTTTGCCAGTTTATGAACAGATTCAAAGCCAGTATGATACATGCAAATTGGCAAAATTCCGCCATTCCTCCCAATAGAGAGAGCAATCATGACAGTCAGCGCGCAGAACCTGGTATGGATCGACATGGAGATGACGGGTCTGGACCCCGAAGAGAACGTGGTACTGGAGATCGCCACCATCGTCACCGACAAGGACCTGAACGTGCTGGCCGAAGGGCCGGTCATCGCCATCCACCAGAGCGAGGAAGAGCTGGGCAAGATGGATGACTGGAACGTCAACACCCACACCAAGAGCGGGCTGGTGGCCCGGGTCAAGGCGAGTGAATACGACGAGGCCAAGGCCGTTGCCGAGACCCTCGCCTTCATTCGCCAGTGGGTGCCGGAGCGCACCAGCCCCCTGTGCGGCAACAGCATCGGCCAGGATCGCCGCTTCATGGTCAAGCACATGAGCGATCTGGAAGCTTTCTTCCATTACCGCAACGTGGACGTCAGCACCATCAAGGAGCTGGTCCGTCGCTGGCAGCCTGAACTGCTGGATCAGTTCAAGAAGAGCGGCTCCCACCAGGCGCTGGATGACATCCGCGAATCCATCGCCGAACTGCAGTTCTACCGCGCCCACGTCTTCAAAATCTGAGTGGCTGGCAAGGGTTTGCCGTCGTTCGGTTGCTAAAATCAGCAGTTCGGCCAGCTTTTGAGCGAACGGCTGCAACCAGACAAAAAAGCCCTTGCAATTGGAATGTCTGCTCTTATAATTCGGCTCCCGTACAGTAGCGCAAGCAACCAAATGCTGTACGGTCTGTTTTCAGGTTTTGCGGGAATAGCTCAGTTGGTAGAGCACGACCTTGCCAAGGTCGGGGTCGCGAGTTCGAGTCTCGTTTCCCGCTCCAAAATGTTTGCTGATGACGTTCCGATGCGGGAATAGCTCAGTTGGTAGAGCACGACCTTGCCAAGGTCGGGGTCGCGAGTTCGAGTCTCGTTTCCCGCTCCAATCATCAGCACAGCCTCAAGACAATCCATGTTGCGGGAATAGCTCAGTTGGTAGAGCACGACCTTGCCAAGGTCGGGGTCGCGAGTTCGAGTCTCGTTTCCCGCTCCAATATGCAGTGCCGGAGTCACCGCGTTGGTAGAGCATGTTGAGTGCTTGCCAAGGTTGGGGTAGCGAGCGCGATTCTCGTTGCTGGCTCCAAAAATATGTAAGTGATATTCCGATGCGGGAATAGCTCAGTTGGTAGAGCACGACCTTGCCAAGGTCGGGGTCGCGAGTTCGAGTCTCGTTTCCCGCTCCAATCACTTGCAGATGACATTCTGTTGCGGGAATAGCTCAGTTGGTAGAGCACGACCTTGCCAAGGTCGGGGTCGCGAGTTCGAGTCTCGTTTCCCGCTCCAATATCTCTCCTTGAAGTTCATCAATCCAATATCTCAGCACACTCATTACCACATCCAGTTGGTAGAGCATGATCCGTGCTTGCCAAGGCTGGGGTCGCGAGTTCGAGTCTCGTTTCCCGCTCCAATCTCTCTTCGACGTCCTCATAATCCCTTTGAATTGCCCATCACATCGCGCCGCGATGATTTGTCGTATCCGGCGTTTGCCTGCTTTCTCTCTTCCCCGCACATCCCAAGTCATAAGACCAAGATGTATTGCTTGCTAATAGCCTCCCGGAGATCGGGCACAACCCTTTGCGGTCGGCTAACAGGCTTGGCAGGGCCTGAATGACAGACAGTGGCTCGCTATAAGTTAAAACCGGGGCATTTAACCAAAACTCATAATTCTGATTTATAGCGGCTGGTGGCGGCCATAAACGGCTTGCAGGTGGGGATGGCAAGCCCGGCAAGAGCTCTGCCGATCGGGGAGGGGAAATCGCGGGCAAAAAAATAGGAGGGGCGATGGCTCCTCCTACGGGTTCACTGGCGCTGGCTCAGATAACGGTGACGTTCTCGGCCTGAGGGCCTTTTTTGCCCTGGGTCACAGTGAACTGGACTTTTTGACCTTCAGCCAGGGTCTTGAAACCTGCGCTCTGGATGGAGGAGAAGTGAACGAAAACGTCCGGTCCCTGGGATTGCTCGATGAAGCCAAAACCCTTGGTTTCGTTGAACCATTTTACTTGGCCGGTGCGAATGTCAGACATGTGGTAAGTCCTATCTATAACAAAATGAAACTAAGCCTGGTTGGGCAGCATTTGCCTGGAAGTCAGGGGTTGAAGCATGACTGACCACGTCTCTTTGTCCCAGTAGCATGTAGCACAATCCCTGTCTAAAGCCTGACCGATTGTACTGGAGCCCGATCCCTTGTCAATTTGGCACTTTTCATTTTTTGAGCGAGCTAAAAGTATTGTGAAGTCAGCAGTTTGTTTCATGCTTCACATCAAAAAAAACGGGAGGCCATGGCCTCCCGTCTGCATAAGGGGAAGTGGTCGAGCCCACTTATTCCTTGAGGGCGAACCCTTCCCCCTGGCGGTCGTAGCGGTAGCTGACCTGACCGAGAGAGCGGACCTCGACCCGCTGGATGCGGCGGCTGGTGTCCACCAGGATGAACACCGACTTGCCCGACTGCAGCCGGGTCAGCGGCCTGTCCGGCCCTTCGATGGCGATGAGCCGGCTGAGCTCGGCCCCTGGCAGCTCGAACTTGCGGAAGATGGAGTAGAGGGTTTCACCGGCCTGCACGTCGTGCTGCAACCAGGTGCCATCCACTTTCTCCTCGACGGGCTTGGCGGCCTGGGGCTCACCGGCGTTGCCGACGGTCAGGGCCTGGGCCGGCACGGCCAAGGGGACCGCCAGGGAGCCTGACGGCGCCGTGGTCGGGACGGCGGGGGCGGGCTCCCAGGCCAGCACCAGCAGCCAGAGCGGGATCAGCACCAGCAACCCTATGGTGTGTTTGCGGGGCAGGGGGCTTGCCAGCTTGAACGAGGCCGCCTTCGGCTCCTTGTTGCGCTGACCCAGGCCACTCATGCCCTGGCCGAGACGCTGGCGCAGGGGCAGGGTAGCCGCGTTGATACGTTGGAGCAGGGTTCCTTGTGATTCGTCTTGGCGACGCTGCTGGGCTCGTCTGTTATGGCCACGTGGGCGACGGTCCGGGGTGGGCACGGCATTTACCTCTCACTACATTGCCTGCCATCAGGCAAATATGCCGCCTATGGTAAACGGACTCGTCCCCGAGGGGGAGAGTCCGGAGCATGAAAATTATCAGCTGAGACGAAACTGACCCAACAATTGCTGCAAACGTTCCGCCGCCTGACGCAAGGCCTGACTGGCATTGGCCGTGCTGGTGGCGTCCCTGGCGATGTCGTTGGCCAGTGCGCTGGTTTTTGACAGATTGCCGGAGACGGTCTCGGAAACCGAGCTCTGCTCCTCGGCGGCGGAGGCGATTTGGTAGGTCATGTCGTTGATGGTGGCGATGGCCTGGAAGATGCTGCCGAGGGCCGCCTCCGCCTGATCCGCTTCCCCCACCGCCTGATGGGTCAGCTGCTGGCTCTGCTGGATGGCGTTGACCGCGTTGGTGGAGCTGTGGCGGATCTTGTCGATCAGCTCCTGGGTATTCTGCACCGCCTGCTGGGTGTTGCCCGCCAGCTTGCGCACCTCGTCGGCCACCACCGCAAAACCGCGCCCCTGCTCGCCGGCCCGGGCCGCCTCGATGGCGGCGTTGAGCGCCAGCAGGTTGGTCTGATCGGCGATCCCCTGGATGACGGTGAGGATGCTGGTGATCTGCTCGCTGTCGTGAGCCAGCCCTTCCACCACCTCGGCTCCCTTGCCCGCCTCGGCAGCCACCTTGTGCATGGAGAGGATCACCCGCTGGAAGCGTACCTTGCCCTCGTCCGCCGCGCTCTGGGCCTGCTTGGCGGAGTCGGCGGTGTTGTTGGCGTGGGTGGCCACCTCCTGGCTGACATAGGACATCTCCTGTACCGCGGTCAGCATCTGCTCCATTTCCGCCTGGTGATGCTGCAGGTTGTTGTCGGTCTGGCCGGCGATGCGATCGGTGTCCCCGGCGTGGCGATGGACCTCGCTCGCGGTCTTCTGCACATCCCCGAGCAAGGCCTGCAGCTTGTCGATGAAGCGATTGATGCCCCGGGCCAGGGCCCCCAGCTCGTCCCGGGAGCTGCTCTCCAGGCGCTTGGTGAGATCCCCGTCGCCGTCGGCGATGTCATCCACCAGGCTCACCATCTGGCGGATAGGGCCCGTGATGCTGCGGGCAATGACCAGCATGGTGCCAAGGGCCAGCGCCAGTACGATGAGGGCACCGATGAGCTGCTGGGTCATGGCGGCGCGGTTCATGTCGGTGAGCTGGCGTGCCAGCTCGTCCGCTCCCGCCAGCACCACCTTGTAGGGCAGGGTGACGATGATGGCCCAGTTTCGGGCCATGCCGGGCACCGCGATGGGCACCGAGATGCGAAACGCGTCGGTGAGCTCCTGGCGCTGCACGTCCGGTTTGAGGTACTGCTGCCAGCCGTTGCCGAGCACCTTGTCGGCGCGGCTGCCGAGCAGGCTGGCGTCGCCGCTGGTGCCGGTGATGACGCCGGCGGCGCTGACGATCAGGGTCTCCCCCTTGCCGTCATAGATGTTGCTGTTGAGGGACTGGGCCTGGCGGCTGATGGAGTCCACCGCCAGATCCAGCGCGGCGATGCCCTTGAACCGGCCATCCACCAGGATGGGGGTGGTGATGGTGCTTACCAGCACCTGCTGGCCGTTGATGTCCACCTTGAAGGGGTCGATGAGGCAGGGGCGCCCCTCCCGTTTCGGGCAGGCGTAGTAGTCGTTGGCCGGGTTGCCGAACTCGTCCGGATCGCTCTTCTCGATGGAGAGCAGCAGATCGCTGCCGATCTGCTCCTTGTCGCGATAGAAGTAGGGAACGAAGCGCCCCTTGTCGTCACTGCCGAGCGCGCTCTGGCCGGCGAAGCTTTCGTCCTGGCCGTCGAAGCCGTTGGGCTCGAAGCCCGCGAAGGCGCCATAGAGCTGGGGCTCCAAAGCAAGCTGGGCCTTGAGCAGATCGGTGGCTTGCTGGCGATCCAGCGGCAGCTTGCCCTCCTGCTGGCGGGCGAAGACGCTGGCCATCTGCTGGGTGTAGGAGAGCCCCTTTTGCAGCAGCTGGGTGATGGTGGCGGCCTCGGCACGGGCGTTGGCGCTCACCTTCTGCCACGCCTCCTGTTGCAGGGCGGCGCGGCTGGAGTCGATGGTGAGCTGCTGGGTCTGCCGGCCTGAATACTGGTTGAGCAGGATCAGGATGACCAGGGCCGTGGTCATGGCGACACCGGCCAGTACCAGGATACGATTCTGGATAGAACGAAACTGCATCGCGCGTTCCTTGTATCGTTGAGGGTTCGTTGACGGGGTGACTGAAGTATCGGCTGTGCGGGAGATCTCTCCAGCAACCTCGCCTAGCTAAGCGGGAAAAAAGGGAAAATTCTGAGACATCACTCTAAAACAGCGGTTTTTGCGGGAATAGACCCTATTTTCCCCTCTGCCTCGCCATGGTTTTCCCATCCGTCATTGTCGGTGCTAAAATGCGACGGTTTTTTTAACGAATTGGCCCAAGGCCCTCTACACAAGGCTTAAAGATGAAAGTCAAAACCCGTTTTGCTCCCAGCCCGACCGGCTTTTTGCATGTCGGCGGTGCCCGTACCGCACTCTATTCCTGGTTGTTTGCAAAGAACCAGGGCGGTGAGTTTGTGCTGCGTATCGAGGATACCGATCTGGAACGTTCCACTCAGGAGGCCATCGACGCCATCATTGAGGGCATGGAATGGCTGGAGCTGAACTGGGATGAGGGCCCCTACTACCAGACCAAGCGCTTCGATCGCTACAATGGCCTCATCGACGAGATGCTGGCCGACGGCCGTGCCTACAAGTGCTACTGCTCCAAGGAGCGGCTGGAAGCGCTGCGCGAAGGCCAGATGGCCAACGGCGAGAAGCCCCGCTATGACGGCAAGTGCCGGGATGGCGCCCACGATCACCCGGCCGATGCGCCGCACGTGATTCGCTTCCGCAACCCGACCGAAGGCTCCGTGGTGTTCGATGACCACGTCCGTGGCCGCATCGAGTTCGCCAACACCGAGCTGGACGATCTCATCATCCGCCGTACCGATGGCGCGCCGACCTACAACTTCTGTGTTGTAGTCGATGATTGGGACATGGAGATCACCCACGTGGTGCGTGGCGAAGACCACATCAACAATACCCCGCGCCAGATCAACATCTACAAGGCGCTGAACGCGCCGGTACCGGAATTTGCCCACGTCTCCATGATCCTGGGTGACGACGGCGCCAAGCTCTCCAAGCGCCACGGCGCCGTCTCCGTCATGCAGTACCGCGACGACGGTTACCTGCCGGAAGCGCTGCTGAACTATCTGGTGCGTCTGGGCTGGTCCCACGGGGATCAGGAGATCTTCACTCTGGACGAGATGATCAAGCTGTTCAGCCTGGATGCCATCTCCAAGTCCGCCTCCGCCTTCAACACCGACAAGCTCTTGTGGCTGAACAATCACTACATGCGCAGCCTGGATCCGGCCTATGTGGCCAAGCACCTGGCCTGGCACATGGAACACCAGCAGATCGACACCAGCAATGGTCCGGCGCTGGCCGACGTGGTCACCCTGCTGGCCGAGCGCTGCAACACCCTGGTGGAGGTGGCTGCCCAGAGCCGCTACCTGTTCGAAGAGTACGAGGCCATCGACGAAGCCGCTGCCAAGAAGCACCTGCGCGGTGTGGCTGCCGAGCCGCTGGCTCTGGTCAAGGCCAAGCTGGCGGCCCTGGAGACCTGGACCACCGAGGCGCTGCACGAGCTGATTGAAGCGACCGCCGCCGAGCTGGGTCAGGGCATGGGCAAGGTCGGCATGCCGCTGCGTGTGGCCGTCACCGGTCTGGGCCAGTCTCCTGCCATCGACGCAGTGATGGCGCTGGTGGGCAAGGAGCGGGTCCTCGCCCGCATCGACCGCGCCCTGGCGTATATCGAAGTGCGCATGGCCGCCGAGTAAGCTTGCCGCCGCACATTGCCGTCACCGGTCTGGGCCAGTCTCCTGCCATCGATGCCGTGATGGCGCTGGTGGGCAAGGAGCGGGTCCTCGCCCGCATCGACCGCGCTTTGGTGTATATCGAAGCGCGCATGGCCGCCGAGTAAGCTTGCCGCCGCACATTGCCGTCACCGGTCTGGGGTAATCTTTCCCCTGCCATCGACGCCGTGATGGCGCTGGTGGGCAAGGAGTGGGTCCTCGCCCGTATCGATCGCGCTTTGGCGTACATCGAAGCGCGCATGGCCGCCGAGTAATTCAGAGCGCCGGTACGGGCCAGTCCCCTGGCATCGCCGACGCCGTGATGGCGCTGGTGGGCAAGGAGCGGGCCCTCGCCCGTATCGACCGCGCCCTGGCGTATATCGACGCGCGCATGGCCGCTGCATAAACATCGGCCATGGCATGAAAAGGGCCCCCTGACGGGGGCCCTTCGTATTTTGGCCTCAAGCGGATTTGCGACGTAAAACAGCGACATAGCGACGAGGTTGGCGGTAAAAACAGCTAACTGTCTGAATTTTGACTAAACGCTCCAGCGGGCGAGAATTTTGGGTTGACAGCAAAGCGGGTGATGCCTATCATGCGCCTCCGTTGCCAGAGATAACTTTGGTAGCGCCGAGGTGAGTTGGGGTTATAGCTCAGCTGGGAGAGCGCTTGCATGGCATGCAAGAGGTCCGCGGTTCGATCCCGCGTAGCTCCACCAAATTCTCCTCGTACAATCTGGAATCAAAGGGGTTATAGCTCAGCTGGGAGAGCGCTTGCATGGCATGCAAGAGGTCCGCGGTTCGATCCCGCGTAGCTCCACCAGGTTCCCGATTGACATGAAGTACCCAGGGCAGTGCGGTGTGTATCACCCAGGCCGACCTTTGTGGGGTTATAGCTCAGCTGGGAGAGCGCTTGCATGGCATGCAAGAGGTCCGCGGTTCGATCCCGCGTAGCTCCACCATTATTGAGGATGAATGGCCGCCAGAACCATTCATTCAGTACCGAATTTGGGGTTATAGCTCAGCTGGGAGAGCGCTTGCATGGCATGCAAGAGGTCCGCGGTTCGATCCCGCGTAGCTCCACCAAATTCAGAGTGATTCAGTGTCACTCACACACATCGGGGTTATAGCTCAGCTGGGAGAGCGCTTGCATGGCATGCAAGAGGTCCGCGGTTCGATCCCGCGTAGCTCCACCATCTTTCGCAAGAAAGCACCAAGGCCACCGCATCGCGGTGGCCTTTTTGTTTGCCTGTCATTTGGATTTCCCATGATCTCGCCCTTTGCATTTGTCTGGCAAATGGCGTTTCACCCTGTCCGCGAGGGCATCAGCGGCCCTGGCCGCCGCTGACGGGGGTGAGGGTGGGGATTGGCGCCGATGCCGCCATGGCCACGGTGCGGGCTGCGCGATGCCATCCTCTACCGCGTGGCGGTTGGCTCGTTCGGCAGCCTGCGATGGTGCTTCACCCTGTCCGCGAGGGCATCAGCGGCCCTGGCCGCTGCTGACGGGGATTGGCGCCGATGCCGCCATGGCCATGGCGCGGGCTGCGCGATGCCATCCTCTGCCGCGTGGTGGTTGGTTCGTTCGGCAACCTGCGGGATACGCTATCCGGCCCCTGGTGTCAGTACCGGGTTTCCCCGTCGGCAGGGTGCCAGTCCCCGGGAAAGGGGCGAGGCGGGGGCAACAGGGTATTTATTCATCCCATGATGTGGCCCTTTGCATTTGTTTTTCAAATGGCCCTGGCACAAAAAAAGCCCGCGATCATCGCGGGCTTTGCACCTGGCATCGAGGATGCCGCGTCTTAGCGACGGCGCCGCCAGGCGAGCGGCAACAGGGCCAGCAGCAGGGCGCCCATGGCGCCACCACCCCCCTTGCTCGCTTCCTTGAGCTTGAGGTCGACGATGACGGGGTCGTGGTCCGAGGCGCTGAAGGGGTTGTCCGACTTGATGAGATCGCCGGTGTAGGCGCTGCCATATTCGAACAGGTTGCTCTCGAAGGAGTTGATGTGCCAGTCGGCCACCGCCACCACCTTGTCAGCCAGCGCCGGGTTGGCGAGGGCGTAGTCCAGGGTGCCGAGCTCGGCCTCGTAGCTGTAGGAGATGGCCTTCTCCTGGTTGAACTTGACGTTCAGATCCACCAGGCCGTAACCCTTGGCCACCGTCTGGCCCATCTGCTCATAGGGCTTGTCGCCGATGTAGGTGTGGGAGGCGGAGCGGATCTGGCGCTCCCCCGCGACCGGCGCATAGTCGGTCAGCACCCGGATGGGATCCTCCTTGGCGTAGGAGTTGAAGTCCCCCACCAGCAGCACCTGGCCCGGCATCTTGCTCACCGCCTCCCCCAGCACCTTGGCGGCGCTCACCCGAAACTCGGTGCACTTGCCCTGCAGATCCGCAGGCTCCGTCTTGCCATCTCCGTTTTCATAGCAGCCCGACCCCTTGGACTTGAGGTGGTTGACCACCAGGGTCAGGGGGGCGTCGCTGCCCGCCACGGTGAAGCGCTGGACCAGGGAGTCCCGCTGACCGGCGCTCTTGGTGACGCCGCCCGTGGTGTAGCGCTGCTGGGGCAGGGGGATGACGTCGGCATCCCCGCTCGGGGTGAGCAGGGCGGGGCGGTAGATCATGGCCACCATGATGGCGTCGCCGCCAAAGAAGCGATCCTCCGTGAGCAGGGCCTTGGGCAGGGTGACAAAGGCGTAGTGCTTGCTCGCCTCCTTCTGCCTGGCGTTGAGGCTCTCCACCAGATCGTGGAGGGCGGCGTGCTCGTCAAAGCCGTTGTTCTCCATCTCCATCAGGCCGAGCAGGTCGGCGTCCATTTCGGTGATGGCGTTGACGATCTTGGCGCGCTGCAACTGGAACTCCTCCAGGCTCTTGGCGCCGCGGTTGCAGCCCTTGGCGCTGTCCGCATCCGCCTGATCCGCACAGAGCACGTTGAGGGCGCCCCCCACGCTGGAGTGGCTGGTGAAGTAGTTGAGCACGTTGAAGCTGCCGATGCGAAGGTCAGAGCCATCCAGCCGGGCCGGGGCGCTCTGGCGGTCGTTGTCGCCGGTGCGCAGCAGATCCCCCGCCGTGATGGTCTGATCCCGGGGCACGATCAGGCGGTACTCGTTGTAGCTGTAGCCGACCATGGCCTCCAGATTGATCGGGGCATCGCCGATGCGCAGGTAACCCTGCTCCGGCTCCCAGGCGGGCAGCCAGGGGAGCTTGCCGTCCCCCGCCTTGAAGTCCGACTCGAGGAAGACGCGGTTGCTGGCGTTGGCCTCGGCCAGCGCCACGGCCTCGGGGCTGCTCGCCACATGGAGCTGGGTCGGCTTCATCAGCGGGGCGCCGTGAGCGAGCACCAGGTTGTTGCGCCGGGCGGCATAGTCGTAGCTGAAGTTGCGGCTGATTTGGAGGGCGCTGTCGGCGTCAAGGCGCACCCGCATCCCTTCGTGACGTTCCAGGGCCCGGGCCAGGGTTTCCCCCTCCAGTACCCGCAGCGCCGTGGCGGCCGGGGCGGCGCCCTGGGCCAGGGTCGTCAGGCGCGGCGTGCTGCCGTCAAACAGGGGCTTGAGCTGGGTGTGGCCGTAATACTCCTCGACCTTGGCCTCCAGACAGACCAGAGCGCCCGGCTGGATATCCGGGTACTTGCTGGCGAAGTTCTTGTCGTTGAGGTAGACGAAAATGCCGTCCGACGTCTCGGGGTTGCCGTCCCCCTGCACATCCAGCAGGTAGAAGCCCTTGTTGAGGCTTTCCCCCAGACCCGAGACTACCGCCTTGACCGAGACGCTCTGGGCGCTTTCGAACTGATCGTCCGGGACGAGGGGGCTCTTGTCGCCACTGCCCTGGATGGCGGGGATGGGGGTGAGGGCACTGTCGGCCGGGCAACTGAAGCCGGCGGCGTAGAGAGACGGGGACGCGAGCGCGAGCCCCACGGCCAGCGACAGCAGGGTAGGTGTTCCTTTCATGGGTATTCCTTTTTTTATTTTTGCCAGTGTTTCCATAGCCTTGGCATCGTGGCCAAGGGCGCGCATTGTCACATTTCTGGCAGCTCTGACCAGTGAACCAACGCACATTATGAGGAGACAAAGGAGCCCATCTGCCATTTTTTGACGTGGCTAACAGTTTGATATTGATGATCTATTTGTCATCAGGTGGGAGCGAAAAGTGTGAGGCGGCCGGCATTCACATATTTTCCTTCGAGAATAAAGATTGAGCAGTGGTCACTTGCTTCCTATACTCGAGCCGTTCCTCACGGAACCCAGGCAAAGGGCAAACCGGCAGTGATGCCGGGATGCAAAGCCTCCGATCTGTCCCATCCGGGCCAGACAGCGGGGTTACCCAGGGTGACTTGAGGGTTTGTGGCCCGTCCATGGCCTGTTGTCGCTCCCTTGTTCCCTGTTGCGATTGCGCTTTTCCCGGTATTGAAGCCAAGACAAAACAAGGAAGATAACAATATGCAACAGATCTTGAGGCCCAGCAGGCTTGCCATGCTGGTCGCCCTTGCGGCCGTCCCTGTCTGGGCGCAGGCCGCTTACCCCGCCTATCAGGCCGGCACCGCCTACAAGGCTGGCGACATCGTCAGCAACGCAGGCGCCCTCTATGAATGCAAGGAATTCCCTTACTCCGGCTGGTGCGGTGCGTCCCCCTACCACTATGCCCCCGGGGTGGGGGTGGTCTGGGCCGATGCCTGGAAGCTGTATGGTGGCGAGGTGCCGCCGCCGGCCCTGGTCGTTGCCATCGGCTCCCCCGCCGTGGGTGCCAGCGTCAGCGAGGGGGCCAGTGTGGCCCTGGCGGTGACGCTGAGCGGCCCGGTCACGGCGCTCGCCCGGGTGGAATACCTCATCGACGGCGCTCTGGTCGCCACCGCCACGGCTTCTCCCTGGAGTGCGAGCTGGTCTGCCGCCGGTGCGGGCAATCACGCCCTCAAGGCTCGGGCGCTGGATAAAGACGGCAAGGTGCTGAGCAAGGCGGATTCGAGCTTCAAGGTCGCCGCCGTGGTGGCGCCAGAGGCGCCCAGGGTGAGCATCGCAAGCCCCGCCGCCGGTGCCAGGGTGACCCTGGGCCGCGCCCTCACCGTGAGCGGCAATGTCACCGATGCCAATGACGACGTCGCCAAGGTCGAGCTCTTCGTGAATGGCCAGAAGGTGGGCGAGGACACCAGCGCCCCCTGGCAACTGAGCTGGACGCCCCAGAACAAGGGGCTGACCGGCCTCAAGCTGGTGGCGACCGACAAGACCAACCTCTCTGGCGAGTCGGCCCAGGTGGACGTGCAGGTGGAAGAGGCGGCCCTGCCCCCTACCGGCGGCAACCTCTCCTGCGACGTGCGCCAGATCTACCGCGCCGACGGCAGCGAGTGCATGGGGGATGACCACGGCCGCCGCGTCATCGGGTATTTCACCTCCTGGCGCACCGGCAAGAACGGCCTGCCCGCCTACCTGGTGAGCGACATTCCCTGGGACAAGATCACCCACATCAACTACGCCTTCGCGGCGGTGGACGAGCAGAGTCACACCATCAAGGTGGATGACGCTGCCACCAAGCTGACCTGGAACGGGGTGCCGGGGGCCGAGATGGATCCGGAGTTTGCCTATCAGGGTCACTTCAACCTGCTGTCCAAGTACAAGAAGCAGTACCCGGACGTGAAGACCCTCATCTCCGTCGGGGGCTGGGCCGATACCCGCGGCTTCTACGCCGCCACCACCAAGGGCGACTGCTCGGTCAACACCGCCGGCATCAACGCCTTTGCCGACTCGGCCGTGGGCTTCATCCGCCAGTACGGCTTCGATGGGGTGGATATCGACTACGAGTACCCCACCTCCATGAAGGATGCGGGCAACCCCAACGACTTCCCGCTCTCCAACCAGTGTCGCGGCAAGCTCTTTGCGAACTATGAAGTGCTGATGAAGACCCTGCGCAACAAGCTCGACAGCGCCGGCACCGAGGACGGTCGCAAGTACATGCTGACCATCGCCTCGCCGGCCTCGGCCTACCTGCTGCGCGGCATGGAGAACTTCCAGGTCACCCAGTACCTCGACTACGTCAACCTGATGACCTATGACTTCCACGGTGCCTGGAACCACTTTGTCGGTCACAACGCCGCCCTGTTCGACAACAAGGCGGATCCCGAGTTGTCCCAGTGGGGTGTCTACACCCAGGCCCAGTTTGGCGGCATCGGCTATCTCAACTCCGCCTGGGCGGCCCACTACTTCCGTGGTGCCCTGGCGGCGGGCAAGATCAACATAGGGGTGCCCTATTACACCCGTGGCTGGCAGGGGGTCACCGGTGGCACCCACGGTCTGGGTGGCAAGGCGGCGCTGCCGAGCCAGAGCGATTGCCAGCCGGGCACCGGTGGCAGCACCATTCCGTGCGGCAATGGGGCGGTGGGCATCGACAACATCTGGCATGACCTTGACAAGAACGGCAAGGAGATTGGCGGTGGCGCCGTGCCCATGTGGCATGCCAAGAACCTGGAGCACGCGGCCAGCCTCGGCATCACCACCCTGCCGAGCTACGGCCAGGCCTGGGGTCTGGATCCCAACAACCCGGCCCACGTGATGCAAGGCCAGTATGTGCGTTACTACGACGACAAGGCCCATGCGCCCTGGCTCTGGAACGAGCAGAAGAAGGTGTTCCTCTCCACCGAAGATGAAGAGTCCATGGGTCACAAGCTCGACTACATCGTCAAGCGGGGCCTGGGGGGCGTCATGTTCTGGGAGATGGCGGGGGACTATGACTTCGACGCCGCGAAGAACGAGTACGTGATGGGCAGCACCCTCACCAGCCTCGCCTACGAGAAGTTCAGCAAGGCCGACAAGGCGGCCCTGAAGCAGAACGATCTGCCGGCTCCGGCCGCCCAGCTCGACATCGGCGTGAGCCTCTCCGGCTTCAAGGAAGGGGACTCCAACTACCCGATCAACCCGACCCTCAAGCTCACCAACAAATCGACCCAGACCATTCCGGGCGGCACCCGCATCGAGTTCCTGGTCCCCACCTCCACCTCAGACACCATCACCGACCAGAGCGGCATGGGACTGAAAGTGGTGGAGAGCGGTGGCAACCAGAACTCGGACGGCATCGCCAATGAGAAGGACTTCCACAAGGTGGCTCTGACGCTGCCGGCCTGGAAAGCCTGGACGCCGGGCACCGACGTGGAAGTGGCCATGACCTACTACCTGCCGGCCGCCGGCGTGCCGAGCGGCATGCGCCTGATTGCCGGCAGCCAGACCATAGGCCTGAAGTCCGACTTCCCGGCCCTGGCCGAGGCGGTGCTGGGCAGCAGTGGCGGTGGTGACGGCGGCAGCGGTGGCACCACCTGTGCCAGCCAGAACGTCAACCCGGCGGACTACAATGCCTATCCGATCTGGCCGCGCGGGGATCACGCCAATGGCACCGACCGCATGACCAACGGCAAGGCGGTGTGGCAGGCCAACTGGTGGACCAGCAGCGAGCCCAAGACGGGCGATGGCAGCTGGAAACTGATATGCAGCTACTGAGTTGTCCAGGCTGCTATACCAGCAGCGAACTCAGAGTGGGCGACGGCAGCTGGAAGCTGGTGTGCAGCTACTGATGACCGTTTGAGCGGCAGGCCGGCACTTTGCATGGCCTGTTCTCTCGCAAGGCAATGACCCAAGCCGGAGCCCAGGCTCCGGATTTTTTTATGGCGGGGTAAAGGCAGGGGCATAAAAAAGACCGCTCCGAAGAGCGGCCAATTGCCACCAAGGCAATCTGCGGGGTGACCCCCTTGTCGATGTGTCGCGGCCCGGATGCCGAGTCGGGGAGATCCCCGCCCCGCCAGCCGGGCCGCGCAGCTTTATTGGGTGACGGCGCCGCCCTGCTGCTCTTTCAAGAAGCTGATCCAGGGGGAAGCACGACCACTGACGTTGCCATTCTGGGCGGCCTGAGTGAAGGCGGAGAGCGCCTCCTTGGGCTTTTGCTGCTCAAAATAGGCGACCCCGGTCAGGAACTTCAGATCCGCCCGCTGCTCGCCGCTGGCGTTGGCGGCAGGCTTGGCGGCGAAGGCCACCAGATCCTGGTAGCGCTTGCTCTGGATCATCATGCGCGCCATCTTGAGCTGCAGCTCGGCATTGGGGGCCAGCTTGTAGGACTTGGCCAGGGTGTCGATGGCCGGGTCCAGCTCCTTGGCCTGATGCCAGTAGTTGGCCAGCGTCTTGTAGTTGGCCGCGGTGCTCTCGATCTGCCCCTCCTTCATGGCTTTCTCCATCACGCGGGCGGCGCGGTGGGGAATGCCGGCGAAGGCGAGGTAGTTGGCGAGCCGCTGCAACTCGTTGGCTTCGGTCAGCATGCCGAGGTTGTAGGCCCCTTCCAGTGCCGCCAGGGCCTTGGCATCGTTGCCCGCCTGCATGTGCATGGCCGAGAGCTGGGTCCAGTACTTCTTCTTCTCCGGGTAGCGGTCCACCAGGGCGGTCAGCACCTCGGTAGCCGGCTTGTACTGTTTCAGCTCGTAGTGGGCCGCCATCTTCAGCAGGTACCAGGACTCCGGCGCCTTGCCCGCGGAGAGCTTGATCGCGTTGTCCACTGCCGGAATGGCTTCCCTGTACTGCTTGAGCTGCACATGGGCGTTGGCCAGGGTGATGTAGGCGTGCGGGGTCGGCTTCTCGTCCTTGCCGAGGTTTGCGAACCACTCCTTCATGGTGTTGATGGAACCCTTGAAGTTCCCCTCCGCCATGTAGAGCTGGGCCAGGTTGTAGCGCACCTGCTGGGCCACCGGGGGCGGCAGGCCGCCGGTGGCGATGGCGTCGGCGAAGTACTTGGTCGCCTGACCGTACTTCTCCTGCTGCGCCGCCACGAAGCCCAGGGTCTGCAAAATGACCCCCTTGTCGTAGACCCGCTCGCCGGCGCCGGACAGCGCCTCCTGCAGCTTGGCATTGGCCTCGCCGTATTTCTTCTCGGTGATCAACGCCTGGGCCTTGTTGACCGCGCGGTAGGCGCGGTCAGACAGGGCGGGTTGTTCGGCGGCCCAGGTAGCGGTGCTGAGCAGCACCGCCATGGCCACCGGGGCGAGGATCAGGGTATGTAACTTTTTCATCGCCACCCTCCTTAGTTGGTCGCAAACTCGATCTCTTGCTGCATGCGACTGGCCTGCGGCTTGCCGTCCACCATGGCCGGCTTGAAGGTCCACTTGGCGATGGTCTGGCGTGCCGCCTTGCCGAGGTCATAGCTGCGGGGCTCTTCCTTGACGATGCGGATGTTGCTCACGGTACCGCGCTCGGTGACGGTGAACTCCACCAGCACCTTGCCGGACGCAAGACCGGCCAGGGCCGCCTTGCGGGGCATCATGGGCTCGAAGGTCGCCATCGGGATGGCGCCGTTGTTGCCACCCATGCCGCCGCCACCGCCGCCGGTGCTGTAGGCACCCAGGGCGTTGCCGCCACCGATGTTGACCGGGATGTCGAGTTTGGGCATGTCCATGGGGGAGCTGTCCATCTTCGGCCTGTCCGTGCTCGCCACCTCCATCTCGGGCGGGGGCGGCGGGCGTTTCGGGGGCGGCGGTTTGGGCAGTTCCCGTTGTTTCTCTTGCAGGGTCTCCTGAGGCTTGAGGCGGATGAAGTCGGTCATGGTGACGTCCTCCCGCTCCGTCAGCTCCCGGTGATCCGGCGTGATGAGCTTGTTCATTCCCAGGAACAGGAAGAACACCACCACGCAGGAGACCGCTAACGATATCAGGTATCTCATGGCATTCGCTCCGGCATCAGCTGCTCTTGTCGGCGGCGATGGAGATGTTCTGGACACCGGCCATGCGGATCTGGTCCATGACCTGCACCACCAGACCGGAACGGGATTCGCTGTCGGCCTGGATCACCACGGCGCTTTCCGGGTTCTCCGCCCGCAGCCGCTCGATGTTGGCACGCACGGCACCCACTTCGACGATGCGCTTGTCGACCCAGACCTGGCCGTTCTCGCGGACCGCGACCATGATGTTCCCCTTCTTCACCGTCTCGGCCGTGCTGGCGCTCGGGCGGTTGATCTCCACGCCGGACTCCTTGACGAACGAGGTGGTGACGATGAAGAAGATCAGCATGATGAACACGATGTCCAGCATGGGGGTCAAATCGATGGCCGCCTCGTCAGCACCGCTGTCGCTGTGACGTTTTCTCATGGCAAAAACTCCTTGCTTGTTCTGTGCCCCGGCGGGCATGGCCCGGCCGGGGATGTGCATCCTGCATCAGCCGTGTTTCAGGTTGTCTTCCAGCTTCTGCACGGCCAGCTTGGCCTTGTGATCGAGCCGGCTGACAAAAAACAGGCCGGAAAGGGCGGCAATCATGCCCGCCATGGTCGGTACCGTCGCCTTGGAGATCCCCGAGGCCATCGCCCTGGGGGAGCCGGTGCCGGTGATGGCCAGGGTATCGAACACCTGCACCATGCCTACCACGGTCCCGAGCAGCCCCATCAGCGGGCAGAGGGCGATCAGCACCTTGATGACCGGCATCCCCTTGTCCACCGCCATGGCGACCCGGGAGACCAGCTCGCGGCGGATCTGCCTGGCGGACCAGGAGAGGTGATCGGTGCGGGCCAGCCAGGCCGCCTTGGTTTGCTTCACCTGCTGGGGATAGACCGCCATGAAGTAGAACCAGCGCTCCAGCAGCAGGGCCCACATCATCAGGGTCAGGAAGAACAGGGCGACCAGCACGTCGCCCCCCAATCCCAGAAACCGGCGGACCGACTCGACTTCTTCAATCAACCAGAACCACATGGGTGACTCCTTAGGCTGCGGCTTTGGCGGCGTGCAGACGTTCCTGATAACGGGCAACGAAACCGGCGCTCTGCTCTTCCAGTACCTGGATCAGACGGCGGCTCTGGGTCTGGACGATGGTGTAGAGGAACAGCATGGGCACGGCCACGACCAGACCCTGCATGGTGGTCACCAGGGCCTCGGAGATACCCCCCGCCATCAGCTTGGGATCGCCGGTACCGAACAGGGTGATGGCCTGGAAGGTGGCAATCATCCCGACCACGGTACCCAGCAGGCCCAGCAGCGGGGCGACGGAGGCGATCAGCTTGATGAGGCTGATGCCCTTCTCCAGCTTGGGCACGTTGCGCAGGATGATCTCGTCGAGCTTGGATTCCAGATCCTCGATGTTGTCACCCCGGTGATCCTGGTAGGCACCCAGCATCTCGCCGATGGGGTTGCCCTTGATGATCTGCTCGGATTTCAGTTGCTTGCGCATGGCACCGCCGATGAGGGAGAGACGGGCACCGCAGAACAGGGCCAGCAGGGTACCGATGACACCCAGCGCCAGGATCACGTAGCCCACGGAGCCACCCTGATCGATGCGCTCCTTGAGGGTCGGCGACTGCACCAGCAGGGAGAGGATCACGCCACGGGACGGGTCGATGAAGATGGGTTCGACGCTGCCGCCACCCTGTTCAAACTTGGCGACCGGTTCCAGCACCGCGTTCTCGGGCTGGCGGGAGAGTTGCTCGAACTTGCCGGTCTCCGGCACGAAGGTAAGGTACTTGCCTTCGGAGACGGTGTTGAACTCGCCGATCTGGGTCACGGTCTTCTGGGCCTGGTTGCCCTCGCCGTAGACCACGGTGGCCGGGATCTGGCTCACCTTGCCACCGTCCACCATGCGGCTGAGGGTGGTGGTCCAGAAGGCGGTCAGGTCATCGCTGGAGGGCAGCTCCTTGCTCTCGGCCAGGCGAGTCAGCAGGGCAGTCTGCTCGGGATGTTCGACCCGGCGGGCGGAGGCATTGAAGATCCCCATGAATTCACCGGCGAACTGGCGCAGCACGCCAAACATCTCGCCCATGTTGCCGGAGCGCTGGCGCAGGGTTTCGGTCAGCTCGGTGAGCTGCTTGTCGTTGGCATCGAAGGTGGCCTTGAGCTTTTCGCCCCTGGCGACTTCGGCGGCGAGATCCGCCTTGGCCTTGGCGAGCAGGGCCCCCTGTTCGTTCTTGTCAGCCAGGAAGCGGGCTTCCCGCTCCTTGTTGAGCTGGGATTCGCTGGTGCTGGCGGCCTTGACCTGATTGAGCAGGGCGTTGAGATCCACCGGCTTCTCGGCGGCGGTCACCGGCAGGGTGACCAGGGTAGCGCCCGCGATCAGCGAGGCGATGGCAAGTTTGATTCCTTTCATGATGCTTTCTCCGCAGTTTGAACCGGCAGCTTGATGAGGGCGGGGGGCGCCTGCTTCTTCGCGATGCGAAGGCCTTGTTCAACCGCACTGCGATACTCCTGGGGCAGTACTTCCCACTGGCGGGTCTTCTTGTTCCACATGCCGGTCTCGTTGCCATCCGGGGACTGGTAGAGCAGGGCGATGCGGCCGACGCGCAGGAACTCGTAGGTCTTCTCGTCCCCATCCTTGTCCAGGCTCGCTTTGTAGGCTTCGATGGTGCGGCTGAAGCCCTCCTCGATCTGGTAGGCCTCGAGGATCTTGCGGTACTTCTCGGAGATGGTGACGTCGGCCCGGTTCATGAGATCGGTCAGGGCCGCCACGCGGTCCTCACGCTCCACCTTCTGGAACGGCAGGTCCAGGGAGACGAACTGCTCGAGGGAGTCGATCATCTTGAGCATCAAGGGCACCACTTCGGTGCTGGTCTGGTCGATCTGGGCGATCTGCTTTTGCATGGAGGCGAGTTCGGCGCTCTGGGAGTCGACCATCTTGCCCACTTGCTCGTTGTAGGCGCGCAGGCTGTCCACCTGGCGCAGGGCGGCCTTGTACTGGGCCAGGGCAGACTCGGCAGACTCGGCGTAGCTGTCGATCTTCTGCTGGGAAACTTTGGATGCATTGTCGGTGGCGGCTTGAGCGTCCACTGCCTGGCTGGCAGAGGCGGCACTCAGATTGAAGCTGGTCAGCAAGGCAGCAGAAACCAGGCTGCCGAGGAGCGCTTTCTTCATTGTAATTGTCCTTGTCTTCATAGGATTACCCTATCTCCGTAACTTCCTTGGGACCTTGGGCAAAGCCGGCCCGAACGGGCCGGCTTGTGGTTTGCTGGTGGATTAGAACTTCTGGCTGTAGTCGAGGTAGTAGATGCGACCGTCGATGCTGTAGAGCTCGTCGTCATAGGTGAAGCCATCGCTCTCGAGGGACGGGCCCACGTTGAACATGTTCTTCACGCCGACCTGGATCTTGCCGTTCCAGGGCGCTTCCACACCGACGTTCAGGTTCCAGGTGGTCTGGGACGCGATGTGGCCCACTTCCTCACCGGTATCGGCGATGTAGTCCTGGCTCTGGGAGTCGATGTAATTCGCACTCAGGTAGGTATCCATGTTCCACCATTGGGGAACGTTGATACCCACACCGGAGCTGAAGCGCATCTGGGGCAGACCGTTCTGGCCGATCTTGTCGATGACGGGACCACCGGCGTACAGACCTTCCTTGTATTTCAGGATGTAGGTACCGCCCAGGTCATAACGCACGGTGGCGTAGTTCAGGTCGTAGGTGTAATCCACCTTCAGGTCGAGGCCGGAGGTCTCGAGGGTCCCCAGGTTGACCATGGGAGCGATGGCGCTACCGATCTTGCCCTGGCTGTTGCGGGTGATGCTGCTGGAGCTGCCGCTGTTCAGTTCGTCATAGATGAGAGACTGCAGGGAGTTCAGCTGGATCACGTCCTCGATCTTGATGGTGTAGTAGTCCAGGGAGAGGTTCAGGTCATCCACCGGGCTGTAGGCCACCCCGAAGTTCCAGGTGTCCGCGGTCTCTTCCTTCAGATCCTCGTTGGAGGTACGGGTGGTGGTGTACTGGCGGTTCGGGCAGTCTGCCGCGGAGATGCCGTTGGCCTCGCAGTAGACGTAATCCTTCGCCCAGTCGGCGGACTCGGAATCAGCCGAGTAGAGATCGCTCAGGCTGGGGGCGCGGAACGAACGGGACCAGGAGGTGCGCAGCATCAGGTTGTCCAGCGGCTGGTAACGCAGGCTCGCCTTGGGGGAGAAGGCGCTGCCGAAGTCGCTGTACTTGTCGAAGCGACCGGCCACGTTCAGCTCGATCTGCTCGGTGATGGGCACCAGGGACTCGATGTAGGCGGCAGTCACGTCACGCACGCCACCGGAGGAGTTGCCTGCGGAGCCGATGATGTTGCCTGCTTCGGACTGGGCGTCGTACTTGTCGGCATAGACCCAGTCGTTGTACTCGGCACCGGCGTACCAGCTGACCGGACCGGCCGGCAGTTCACCCATGTCCCACTGGACACCGGCGTACCACTGGTAGAAGTCCATGGTGGCGCGGCGGCTGGTGTCGGCGGCCATGGAGGCCGTGCTCTGGGGGTCGAACTCACCACCGACGAACTTGCCGTCGGCGATCGCCTGCTGGGCGGCGGACTTCAGCACGTAACCGGTGCCGTTCTCCTTGTTGTCGGTCTTGGAGTACATGTAGCCGGCGTTCCACTGCATGTCGCCGACGCTTTCGGTGGCGATGGTGCCTTCGAAGCCGAGGTTCATGCTGCCGGTGGTGTCGGTGACATAGTTGTCACGGGGACCGACGTTGCTGAAGCGGTAGTAGGCGTAGGCAGCCTCACCCAGACCCTGGGTGGCGGCGGCATCCAGGCCGTTGTCGGTGAAGAACTGGGCGTTCTTCGGGTTGGCCGGGTCAATGGTGAAGGCGCCGGCAGCCGGGGCGAAGCGGCCGAAACTCTCGACCCGGGAGCCGATGATCTGCGGCACGAAGTCCACGTTGTCGTTGATGTGGTAGCGACCGTTTACGTACAGGGTGTCACGGCTGCGGGAGGCCGTGGTGGCCGCGACCTGGCCGTAGTTGAAGTTACAGCCGCCCTCGAAGCCGACGAAGGGCTCCTTGCATGAGCCGTCGGCATTGGTGGCGCCGGCCAGGGGGCCGTATTTCCAGATGGGGTCGCCGTTGGCGTCAAGACCCGTGATCCCCTCCACGTTGCGGCCGTAGGGGCTGGGGGAGTCGTTGCCCTGCTTGGCAAGATAGTCCCGATCGCGACTGTAGATGACGTCCTTCTTGTCGTGCTCGTAGACCGCCATCAGGGAGCCCTTCTCGCCGGCCACCCCTGCCACGATGGAGCCGCTCTTCTCGTCGCCGCCCTCTTCGCTCGGGGAGCCAATGCGGCCCTGGAAGTCCAGCCCTTCGTAGCCCTCTTTGAGCACCACGTTGATCACGCCACCAATGGCGTCGGAACCGTAGATGGCGGAGCCGCCGTCCAGGTTGACCTCGACCCGCTCAACGGCGGCCATGGGGATGGTGTTGAGGTTGATGGAGGTGCCGCCCATGGTGGGGGAACCCGCTACCCGCTTGCCGTTCAGCAGAACCAGGGTACGCTCGGAACCCAGGCCGCGCAGGCCGACGGTGGATTGGGACTGGAAGGAGCTGCCGGAGGCAGGGGAGACGCCGCCAAAGGAGTTGTAGGAGGCTTGCTTGAGGTAATCGGCGACGGTCTGCTGACCGGATTGCTCGATTTTCGCCTTGGTCACGGAGACGACCGGGGTGGCGCCTTCCACATCGACCCGGGAGATCCGGGAGCCGGTGACCTTGATTTTTTGCAGTTTTTCTACGTTCTGGCCCTCTTCGGCCAGGACAGGGGTGGCCACAACTGCCGCGCTCGCCAAGGCAAACGCTACGGCAGCAGAGAGTCTGCTTTTCCTAAGCATCGCTAGTATCCTTCCTGATTGTTTATTGTTTGCTTCCATTACCGCCCTCGTTGGAGCGGTGCGTAAGGCTTATCAAGGTTTGGTGATGGACGTCAAATGGAGCGGCGGGGATGGGGGCAGTAGAGGGAATTAGATGGGAATATGCACTTGATGGAATATTTTTGGCGTTTTATTCCGTAAATGCCGCGTCAACTTGTGTAAAGATGTTGTTAAGTTCGATTTTTACAATTTTATTGATTATTTTTGAACTTATCGATAAGTCGCTTGTCACTCCAGTGTCGATATCGAGAAAACGGTTTTTTGCAGTATTTTCATCTGCTTTTGTGGCGAGAGCGTTTTCCGGGGAACGGAGGGTGGGGGCGGCTATCCCTCTTCTTCTATAGGTAAATAAGAAAGCAGTCCGACTTACCATTAACTTGTTGATTTTGTTCTGCTTGATATGGATTAAAACACCTGTGTAATTAATTTTTTAATAATTAAAATCGAGTTGGACGGGTAGGCGTAGCAGTTTTTTATATTGAAGTTGGGTTTTTTGGAAAAAATCATCCGCGGGATATGCTGCGGGGGGACATTCCCGGTCGCAGACCGGGTTCTACTTGATTTTTGTTGCAGAGCTTTTACAGTGACCGAGCCGGATTGTCTGTCAATGCCAGTCAATTCAGTGAGTAATGCCAGGTAAGGATAGGCCCGTCACCGGATGTGACTGGCCATAAAAGAACAACAAGGACGAGGTTCCACCATGCTGTCGTATTTCCTACGTCGGATGCTTTTGATCATCCCGACGTTTCTCGGTATCACCCTGCTCGTCTTCACCATCACCCGCTTCGTGCCGGGCGGCCCGGTTGAGCGCATGCTGCTGCAGGCGCAGGTCTCGCAAAACGAGTCCGGCCGCTCCAGTGGCAGCAAGGGGGCGCAGGCACTCTCCGACGAACAGATTGAAGAGCTCAAGGCGTTCTACGGCCTCGACAAGCCCATGCTGGTCGCCTACTGGGACTGGTTGCAGAAGCTGGCGGTGCTGGATCTCGGGGAGTCGACCCGTTATTACGAGCCGGTGTGGGATCTCATCAAGGAGAGGTTGCCGGTGACCGCCTTCTTCGGGCTCGCCACCTTTCTGCTGAGTTATGCCGTCTCCATCCCGCTCGGAGTGGCCAAGGCGCTCAGGCACAACAGCCGCTTCGATTCCCTGAGCTCGATGCTCATCTACATGGCCTATGCGCTGCCCGCCTACGTGGTGGGGATCTTCCTCATCACCGTCTTTGCGTTCCATCTGGAGTGGCTGCCCATGGGGGGCTTCCCGGGGGACGAGTCTGACGGGATGGAGAGCAGCTGGGATCAGATCCGCACCGTCTTCGCCCACGCCCTGCTGCCGCTCATCGCCTACGCCATCGGGGATTTCGCCATCCTCACCATGACCATGAAGAACAGCCTGATGGAGAACCTGTCGGCGGATTATGTGCGCACCGCCGTGGCCAAGGGGTTGCCGTTTCGCAAGGCGGTGACCGATCACGCCATGCGCAACAGCCTGATCCCCATCGCGAGTCACTTAGGGTCGGTGCTCACCGTCTTCTTCGGGGGATCCTTCCTCATCGAGACCATCTTCAACATCGACGGCATCGGCCTGCTCGGTTACGAGGCCATTGTCGAGCGGGATTACCCCACCGTCATGGGCATTCTGGCCATCACCTCCATGCTGATGCTGGTGGGCAACATTGTCTCCGACATCTGCGTTGCCCTGGTCGATCCTCGCGTGCGGTTTGGAGAGTGAGCATGAACCTGAATCCGGTAACTCTGAAAAAACTCAAGCGCTTCAAGTCGATAAAGCGCGGCTACTACTCCTTTGTCATCTTTTCGCTCCTGGTGGTCATCTCTCTGCTGGCAGAACTGCTGGTCAACAGCCGGGCACTGGCGGTGAGTTATCAGGGGGAGCTTTATTTCCCCACCTATGGGGACGTGATCCCGGGCCAGCACTTCGGGCTCGACTACGAGTACGAGACCAACTATCGCCAGCTCAAGAGCCAATTTGCGAAGGAAGATAAGGGGGACTGGGTGTTGCTGCCCCTGGTCCCCTGGAACCCCTATGAACAGGACTTCAAGGAGGAAGCCTATCCGCCCTATGCCCCGAGCCTGGCGGAGCGCCACTTCCTCGGCACCGACACCAGCGGTCGCGACGTATTGGCACGGCTGGTCTACGGCTTTCGCATTGCCATCGGCTTTGCCTTCATCGCGCTGGTGGCGAGCTATGTCATCGGGGTCAGCATCGGCTGCATGATGGGGTTCCTCGGCGGTCGGTTCGATCTCCTGATGCAGCGTTTCATCGAGATCTGGTCCCAGGTGCCCTTCCTCTACGTCATCATGATCCTGGTCTCCCTGGCCAAGCCGAACTTCGGCCTGTTCGTCGGCATCAACGTGCTGTTCGGCTGGATGGGGATCACCTGGTACATGCGCACCCTCACCTACAAGGAGCGGGCGCGGGACTACGTGATGGCGGCGCGGGCCCAGGGGGCGAGCACCAGGCGCATCATCTTCAACCACATTCTGCCCAATACCCTGATGATGATCGTCACCCTGGCCCCGTTTGCCGTGGTGGGCAACATCTCCACCCTGACGGCGCTGGACTACCTGGGCTTTGGCCTGGCGCCGCCGACCCCGAGCTGGGGGGAGCTGCTCTCCCAGGGGATCAACAACCTCGACGCCATCTGGATCGTGAGTTCGGTGGTGGCGGCGGTGAGCCTGGTGCTCATCATGGTCTCCTTCATCGGGGAGGCCATCCGGGAGGCGTTCGATCCGCGCAAATTTACCCGTTATCAGTGAGCGGTGGCGCCTTGCCAGGGCACATCGACAGGACCCTTAATGAAGACGCCCCCAGTGCAGGGGCATGACCAGGAAGTCAAACATGAACAATAAAATCAAATGGACAGGTGCTCTCTTTCTGCTGTTGAACGGATCCTGGGTGTGGGCGGCCAGCCTGCCCGCGGATCTGACGTGGGAGACCAACGACACCGACCCCGTGTTCGCCTCTCCCAAGGCGCTGCCCGGCGGCAACCTCAATCTCTTCGTCGACAGCTTCCCGCTGACGTTTCGCACCGTGGGGCCGGATTCCAACGGTTCGTTCCGCTCCTTCATCCTCGACAACCAGATGAGGCTCATCAGCTTCCATCCCAACACGGGCAACCCCATTCCGGCCCTGGCGAATGCCTGGGCCATCGCGCCGGACAGCCAGACCGTCTATTTCAAGCTCGACCCGCGCGCCAAGTGGTCCGACGGCAAGCCGGTCACCGCCGATGACTACACCTTCGGCTACGAGATGATGCGCTCCAAGGACATCAAGGGCCCCTGGTTCAACAACTACTACACCACCGAGGTGGTGGCGGTGGAGAAGATTGACGACCACACCATCCTGGTCAAAGCGGGCAGCCGCAAGGCCAAGCTCGATCTCCTCAACACCACCGAACTGTGGCCCCAGCCCAAGCACTACTACAAGATGGGCCCGAACTGGGTGAAGCAGTACAACTGGGCCGTGGTACCCACCACGGGCCCCTACGTGATGAGCGACGTAAAAAAGGGCAAGTCCGTCACCTTCAGCAAGCAGAAGGAGTGGTGGGCAAAAGACGATCGCTACAACCAGCACAGGTTCAACCTCGACACCATCAAGGTGCAGGTGATCCGCGACCACAACATTGCGTTCCGCCACTTCCTCAAGGGGGAGCTGGACACCTTCGAGATGATCCTGCCCAACTGGTGGCATGAGAAGGCGGTCACCCCGGAGTACAAGCAGGGATACGTGCAGAAGGTGATGGCCATGACCGACACCAAGCAGGGGGGGCAGGGGGTTCACCTCAACGTGGCCAATCCCAAGCTGGCGGATCTCAACGTGCGGCTCGGCATCCAGCACGCCTTCAACATCGACAAGATGATAGAGACGGTGCTGCACGGCGACTATGACCGCGCTACCACCTTCGGCTCAGGCTTCGGGGCCTTCACCGACATCGCGCTCCCTGAGCGGGCCTACGACATCGCCAAGGCACGGGAGTACTTCGCCAAGGGTGGTTACGGCAAGCAGGGACCGGACGGCATCCTGCAAAACGACAAGGGAGAGCGGCTCACCCTGGCACTCACCTACACCAGCCAGGAGCACTCCAAGCGGCTGACCGTGCTCAAGGAAGAGGCCAAGAAGGCGGGCCTGGATCTGGAGCTCAATCTGGTGGATGGCGCCACCGGCTTCAAGGTGATGCTGGAGAAGAAACACGAGGCGGCCTGGCTTGGTTGGGGGGGCGGTGGTCTCTATCCGCAATACTGGGAGTCTTTCCACTCCGACAACGCCAACAAGCCCCAGACCAACAACCTGTTCAACGTGGCTGACAAAGAGCTCGACAGCCTGATCGACGCCTACAACGTCGAGTTCGACATGGACAAGCGGGCCGCGCTTTCCCACCAGATCCAGCAGCGCATCTATGATCTCGCCATCTTCGTGCCCGGCGTTCAGCTCAACTACGTGCGAGCCAGCAGCTGGCGCTATGTGATGCTGCCGGAGGTGCCCGCCACCCGCAACACCCCGGATCTGCTCTACTGGCCCATGGATGGCTACCCCCACAGCAGTGGCGGCCTGCTCTGGATCGATCCCAAGGTGAAGGAGGAGACCCAGAAGGCCAAGGCTGACGGCAAGGCGCTGGCCCCCATCACCCTGATCGACAAGACCTATGCACATCATTGATGTGGCCCAGAAGGGAGCAGCAGTCATGCCCAACACACAGGCCACCGCCCCCGGCACCAGAGATCATGAGGGGCAACCTCTGTCCTCCATCCTCGAGGTGCGGGATCTCGAGGTGGAGTTCGCCGTCGACGACGGCAAGATCAAGGTGCTCGACGGGGTCAGCTTCCAGGTCGCCCCGGGCAAGACCCTGGGGATAGTCGGCGAGTCCGGCTGCGGCAAGAGCGTCACCTCGCTGGCCATCATGGGGTTGCTGCCAAGGCCTCACGGTCAGGTGGTGGCGGGCTCCATCCGCTTTCAGGGGGAGGAGCTGCTCAATCTGCCGCCGGAGCAGATGTACAAGGTGCGTGGCAACCGTATCTCCATGATCTTTCAGGAGCCCATGACGGCCCTCAACCCTGTGCAGACGGTCGGCGATCAGCTGATGGAGGTGTTTCGCCTCCACCGCCCCGATTACAGCAAGGCCCAGCGCCGTGACGCCGCCATCGCCATGTTGAAGAAGGTGGGGATCCCCGAGCCTGCCCAGCGTTTCGCGGCTTATCCCCACAATCTCTCCGGCGGCATGCGCCAGCGGGTGATGATCGCCATGGCGCTGGCCTGCGAACCGGCCCTGCTCATCTGCGACGAGCCGACCACGGCGCTCGATGTGACCATCCAGGCCCAGATCCTGGATCTGATGAAGGAGCTGCAAGCCCAGACCGGCATGGCCATCATCTTCATCACTCACGATCTCGGGGTGGTGGCGGAGCTGTGCGACGAGGTGGTGGTGATGTATGCCGGGCGTGCGGTGGAGCGGGCCGATATCTATGAACTGTTTGACCACCCGCGACATCCCTATACTCATGGTCTGATGGCCTCGATCCCGCGTCTGGAAGATGTGCCAAAGAGCCTGCTCAAGACCATCAAGGGTCAGGTGCCCGCCCTGCACGAGATGCCGGCAGGGTGTCGTTTCTCCAACCGCTGCCCCCATGCCACGCCCCTTTGCGTGGAGACCATACCGGTGACCGAGCAGTTGAGCGAACACCACGGGGTGGCCTGCCACCACTGGAAGGAGGTGAGCCTATGAACGGTATGGTGTGGGGACGGGGTGTCGCAGGGCAGCCAGGCGGCGGGAAGGCGACCAGGTCGTCTGCTGCCATGAATCGTCGGGGATGGAAGTCATGACCAGCTTGTTGTCGGTAAGCAATTTAAAGCAGCATTTCAAGATGGGTGGCGGTTTCTTGCGCAAGCAATACACCGTCTACGCGGTGGATGGCATCAGCTTTGATCTCAAGCAGGGGGAGACCCTTGGCCTGGTGGGGGAGTCGGGATGCGGCAAGTCCACCCTGGGGCGTTCGTTGCTCAAGCTGTTCGAGCCGAGCGCCGGCTCCATCACCTTCGAGGGGCGTGACATCACCCACCTCTCGCCCAAGGAGATGCGATCCCTGCGTCAGGAGATGCAGATCGTGTTCCAGGATCCCGCAGAATCCCTCAACAGCCGCCACACGGTGGGGCAGATCCTGGAGGAGCCTTTCATCATCCACGGTAAGGGCAACGCCGAACAGCGCCGGACATGGGTGCAGGAGCTGCTGGAGAAAGTCGGCTTGCCCGGCAGCGCGGTGGATCGCTACCCCCATGAGTTCTCTGGTGGCCAGCGCCAACGTATCGGCATCGCCCGCGCCATCGCCCTCAAGCCCAAGCTGCTGGTGTGTGACGAGGCGGTGTCGGCGCTCGACGTGTCGGTGCAGTCCCAGATCGTGAACCTGCTGCTCAATCTGCAGCGGGAGATGAACCTCGCCATCATCTTCATCGCCCATGACCTGTCGGTGGTCAAGCACATCTCGGACAGGATTGCGGTGATGTATCTGGGCCGGATCGTCGAGCTGGCCGAGGCCCAGGCTCTCTACCTGGCACCGCGCCATCCCTATACCCAGGCCCTCATCTCCGCCATTCCTGTGCCGGATCCGCGGCGGCGCAGCCAGCGCATCCTGCTGACGGGGGATGTGCCGTCCCCCATCTCGCCGCCGAGTGGCTGCCACTTTCACCAGCGCTGCCCCCATGCAACGGATCTGTGCCACACCCGCTCGCCCGCCCTTGAGGCGTGCGGCGGGCAGGGGCATCAGGTGGCCTGCCATTTCCCCTTGCCCGTGCAGGAGGCGGTGCCACTGGGAAAGGCGATATGATGCCGGCGCCCGCCACGTCGCAACCGGCATCGCTGCAAGGTGGCACCGAGGAGGCGCAATAGAGGCGGAAACGGGATAAAAAAATGGGGCCTGCGGGCCCCATCTTCATGGTTGGAGTTCAGGTTTGGCCGTGGAAATTCTGGCCCGGGCAGGACAGCGCCCCGATGGGGGTGGCTGCTGTGTGGATTGCTGAGTTGTTTTGTAGTTTTATTACGTTACCAATTTCAACTTCCGGACAGGCGATATCAGGCGCCATAACGGAAGTAGTAATTGCGGGTTGCAGGCGCATAAGTGTCTTTCTCTTCAGCACCTTTCTTGCTGGTTGCACCCTTCAGGTGGAACAGCACTGCCAGATTCTCGAACATATGATGACCTCGTTTCTCTGTGGTTCATGGGTTGTGTGACCTTGGTCACGTTCTGATCCTAGGGGCATATGTGAGCTGGATCAACTTTTTGTGTTGTAAATTTACATAAATCATGGAAAAGGTTTTCAAATGCAGACCTGTTCATGGATACGATTTCAAGCCAGGGCCACGTATGGAATCGGGGATATGAGAGAGGTGGCCGAGGAGGGAGCACAAAAAAGATGCCCCGCACGGGGCGGGGCATCGGTATGGTCGTGAGCTGGCTTACTTGGCCGGGATATGTTCCAGCACGTGAACCAGCAGTTGCCAGAAACGCTCGACCGCCGGGATGTGTACCTTCTCTCCCGGCGCGTGGGCGCCACGGATGGTCGGGCCGAAGGAGACCATGTCCCAGTCCGGGTAGGCGCTCTTGAACAGACCGCACTCGAGGCCTGCGTGGATCACCATGACGTTCGGCATCTCGCCAAACAGGGTCTGGTAGCTGTTGCGTACCAGCGCCATGACCGGTGAGTCCACGTTCGGTGCCCAGCCCGGGTAGGCGCCTGTGAACTCGCAGCTGGCGCCTGCCAGGGTGAACAGGGAGCGGGTCATCTGCTCGATGTTCTCGCGACCGGAATCGATGAGGGAGCGGATCAGGCACTGCACATAGACTTCCCCCTCGAGTGTCTTGATGACACCCAGGTTGGTGGAGGTCTCGGTCACGCCCGGGATGGCGTCGCTCATGCGCATCACCCCGTTCGGGCAGGCCATCAGGGCATCCAGCAGGCGGCTTTGCAGGGACTCGCTCATGAGCTGGGCCGGTTTCTCCCGGGCGGTGAGCAGCACGGTGAGGTTGGCCTCGGTGGCGGCCAGCTCGCTCTGATAGATGCCGGCGTAGCGGTCCACCAGGGCCTTGAAGTCAGCCACGCTGGCGGCGGGCACCAGCAGGCTGGCACGGGCCTCGCGGGGGATGGCGTTGCGCAGGGTGCCGCCGCTGAGATCGCCAAGGCGCACCCCCAGCGGTTCGGCGGCCTTGAGCAGACGGACCAGCAGCTTGTTGGCGTTGCCGCGGCCGCGATGGATGTCGACCCCGGAGTGGCCGCCGCGCAGGCCCTTGACCTGCAGCTCGAAACCTTCACCCTCGGTGGCAGCGACCCGCTCCAGGGGGAAGCGGATATTGGCATCCACCCCGCCGGCGCAGCCCATGTAGACCTCGCCATCTTCTTCGGAGTCGGTGTTTAGCAGGATCTCGCCTTCCAGCCAGCCCGCTTCCAGACCGAAGGCGCCGGTCATGCCGGTCTCTTCGTCGGTGGTCAGCAGCACTTCCAGCGGGCCGTGCTTGATGGTCTTGTCGGCCAGCACGGCCAGGCAGCCCGCCATGCCCATGCCGTTGTCGGCACCCAGGGTGGTACCACGGGCGGTGACCCATTCGCCATCGATGTAGGCATCGATGGGATCGGTGGTGAAGTCGTGTTGGGTGTCGGCGTTGGCCTGGGGCACCATGTCGATGTGGGCTTGCAGCACCACGGCCTTGCGGTTTTCCATCCCCGGCGTGGCCGGTTTCTTGATGATGATGTTGCCGACGGCATCTTGCTTGACCGCCAGGCCTTCTCCCTGGGCCCACGCCACGATCCAGGCGCTCAGCTGGGCTTCGTGCTTGGAGGGGTGGGGGATGGAGCAGATCTGCTCGAAGAATTGCCAAATCAACTTGGGAGACAGAGAACTGAGCTGTGCCACGTCGGGACTCCTTACCAGCATGGAAAATGTCGGGCCCCACTCTGCGGGCCGGGGAAGAGGATAACGATAATACAGTCAATCACGCAAAAATGTGAGCGATCAGCGCAAATGACGCTCTGCTTGTGCTGGGAAAGGGAGCATGGATGGCGAACTTCACTACCTGCCTTATTCGTGTCAGCACAACATCAATTTTGTGATGTCAGTCACAAAAATATTGTCTTTTGGGCGCCGGGTGGTAAATTAGCCGCCGTGGCCAGCCCACTTGTCAGGATGACAATCAATGCCTCCAGGGAACCGAAGCAAAGCAAGTGCGCCTCCATGGAACCGAGTGTCAGTTCAAGGATGTGAACCCGCATTAAGGTACGTAACTTGTTAAGCAATCAGGAGTTTATGATGTCAGGCAGCAATTCAACCTATTGGTTTGCCCAATCTCTCTATACCCAGGGCTTCAACTACCCGAATCCCTACGCCACCCGCCGTTAAGGCTCGCAGGCGTCACAGGTAACAGCAGCAGGTGCGTGAGGATCCTCTCCTCCCCCTGCTATTTTTTTGCCCGAATGTCATGGCATTTGTCTCAAACGGCCAACCTGTCGGTGTCGCCGGAGCCCTCCCAAAAGGGCGACAGAGCGGGAGATGGCGGACATTTCCTGTTTTTCGCATACGTTTGCCGCTCAATTTATCCATAAAGAGTGCTATCATACCGGCCCAACAGCCGGCCCGAGCTCGGGAGTCCACCCGACATGGCCGCCAGCTACACCCCATCCCTGTTCGCATTGCATCCGTTTTTGCCGCCGAGGCGTCAGCCCCGAGGCCGAAAAAGTGCAAGCAAAATTCGGGAAACGGGGTGCCAGAATTGACCTGAACCCGTCTCTTTGCCGGGTTTCGCCTCATAAGTGATTGCTTTATAACTCGTTGAGATCGATAGCATGCCAAAAAAGTTCTATGTATCGTGGGATAACCTGCAACGCGAAGCGCGCCGTCTGGCCCGTCGTCAACTGCCTGTCAGCCAGTGGAAAGGGATCATCGCCGTCAGTCGCGGTGGTCTGGTGCCTGCGGCCCTGATGGCCCGCGAACTTGGCATTCGCAATGTCGAAACCCTCTGCATCTCCAGTTATGACCACGACAACCAGCGCGAGCTGGTGGTGGTGAAGGCTGCCACCACCGCAGGTGACGGCGAAGGCTGGCTGGTGGTGGACGATCTGGTGGACACCGGCGGCACTGCCAAGGCGATCCGCGAGCTCTACCCCAGAGCCAAGTTCATCACCATCTTCGCCAAGCCCATGGGCGAACCTCTGGTGGATGACTTCGAAGTCGCCATTCCGCAGGATACCTGGATTGAACAGCCCTGGGACATGGCGCTGGAGTTCGCCAAGCCGATCTGCGACGAAGCGTAATCGCCGCACCGATCGCGACCAGTGACTCCCCGGCATTCGGGAGCGGACTGATCCGTCGTTATGCAAGGTTGACCACATTGAGCCCCTTTTGGGGCTCAATGCGTTTATGGTGTGGCTGCTCGATGTGAAAAGTGGTTAAGATGGGACATTGTTTGAGACAGAAGAGCCACCATTTTGGAACCAAACGACGATACCAATCTGACGGAAAAGCTGTTTACCCGGGTCAAAAAGGTATTGGAAACTTCCGAAGTCTCCAACTCTAGCCCCGTCGACGAGCAAGACAGCGCACTGTCTGACAGCTTCATCGATGGCGCCCTGTCGCCCCGCTGGTATCGCCTGCTGCGCAGACCGACCTGGGCCTGGCAGGGGGCCGATCCCGTCGAGGTGGAGCAGACCCTGGCGCACATCGCCATGGGGCAGGGGGAGCGCAGTCACGAACGCTATCTGGACACCATCAAGGGCTATGTGCCCGGCAACTGGGTCTATGAGTGGAGCCAGCTCGCCGGCCGTTATTTCAATACGGGGAGGACGCTGCTGGGGGAAGGGGATCGCGCCGCGGCGCTGAAGAGCCTGCTCAAGGCCGTGCGCTACTACTCCATCGCAAGCTACCCCCACCTCAAGCACGACGAGCTGGCGGATCAGGCCCAGTTGCTTGGCAACATGGCCTATCGCGAGGCCGGACGCCTGTTCAAGGTGCCCCTCAAGGAGTTGCAGGTCCCGTTTCGGGGCAAGACCATCCAGGGCTACCTGCATCTGCCCACCACCGAGAAACCTGTGCCCCTGGTCATCGTCAGTGGTGGCATCGATTCGCTTCAGGTGGACTTCCTCAACTTCTATTTCAAGTGTCTCGAGCCCCACGGCATCGGGATGCTCTCCCTGGACATGCCGGGCACCGGCTATGCCGAGCACTGGCCCCTGGTGCAGGACACCAGCCGCCTGCACCAGGCGGTGCTCAACTACCTCTCGGAGGTGGCCTGGGTCGATCACCAGCGCATCGCCATGGTGGGGTTCCGCCTCGCCGGCAATGTGGCGGCCCGTCTCGCCTTCGTCGAGCCATTCAAGCTTCGGACTGTGGTCTGCATCGGTGCCGGCATCAACCAGGTGTTCACCAATCAGGAGATGTTCGCCCGCTGCCCGCGCATGATGCGCGACGGGCTGGCGAACCGGCTGGGGGCGGACGCGGCCCAGTGGGATCTGCTGCGCACCAAGTGTCAGGTCTTCTCCCTCAAGACCCAGGGATTGCTGGGGAGTCGCACTTCCGTGCCGATATTGAGTATCGGGCACAAGAAAGATTTTATTTGTCCCGAGCAGGATGTCCGGGCATTGGCCGCTGCGAGTCGCAACGGCAAGGCGGTGGTGTTTGACAAGCAGCCACTGCTCGAGGTCTATGACGAGGCACTGAAAGAGACGGTAGATTGGCTCAAAAAGCACTTATGTACATGATATAAAACTAAAAATGTAACATCACCATGTGATGGTATGGCTTGTTCAACAGGGAGGTTAGCATGTCAGAAAGAGTGACTTACAAGCGATTGCTGCGGCAGTTCGCGGCCATTGGCCCCTATTTGCGTGAAGACCTGTGCGAGGAGGGCCGCTACCGCTTTGACTGCCTGTCCGTCTGCGTCAGCGCCAAGCCTGCCCCGGACAAGCGGGAGTTCTGGGGCTGGTGGCTGGTGCTGGAGCAGGCGGATCACAGCTTCAGCTACCACTATCAGACGGGGTTCTACAACGCGGACGGGGAGTGGATCGACAAGGCGCTGCCCAAGAAGCATCAGGCGGAAGTGGAACGCACCCTGCAACATTTCTACAAGCTCATCAGCGGCAAATTGACCCAGCTGGAGTGCACCCTCTCCCCCGCGAAGCAGGTGACCGCCGAACTGAGCGTGACGGCAGCCTGATCCCCAAGCCCCGCATCTTCCCGGTGCGGGGTACCCCGATGCTTTGTCACCGAGCCCGCAACTGCCTGGCGAGGCTTAATTGCCTTGCAGGGCAGGGGGGCCGTGGGTATAAAGGGATTCCTTACTTTTCTAACCCTTCGTTCCCATGGAAAACAGAACCATAGTCGTCAAACTGGGCACCAGCGTGCTCACCGGGGGATCTGCCCGCCTCAACCGTGCCCACATGGTCGAGCTGGTCAGACAATGTGCCGCCTTGCATCGACACGGGCACCGTGTCGTGCTGGTCACGTCGGGGGCCATCGCCGCCGGTCGTGAGCATCTGGGCCACCCTCCGCTGGCGCCTACCCTGCCGAACAAACAGATGCTGGCGGCGGTGGGTCAGACCCAGCTCATCCGGGTATGGCAGGACCTGTTCAACCTCTACGGGCTGCACATCGGCCAGATGCTGCTGACCCGCGCCGACCTGGAAGACAGGGAGCGCTACCTCAATGCCCGCGACACCCTGCGCACTCTGCTCGATCACCGCATCATCCCCGTCATCAACGAGAACGACGCCGTGGCCACCGCCGAGATCAAGGTGGGGGACAACGACAACCTCTCCGCCCGTGCGGCCATCCTGGCGGATGCGGACTTGCTGGTCCTGCTCACGGATCAGAAGGGGCTCTTCACCGCCGACCCGCGCACCAACCCGGATGCCCAGCTCATCGAAGAGGTGCAGACCATAGATGACACTCTGCGCTCCCTTGCCGGTGACAGCGTGAGCGGCCTTGGCACCGGTGGCATGGCCACCAAGTTGCAGGCCGCCGACGTGGCACGCCGCGCCGGGGTGGACGTGGTGATTGCCACCGGCCAGATCCCGGAAGTGATCGGCCGCCTCGCCGCCGGGGAGCGGGTGGGGACCCTGTTCCCGGCCCTGGCATCCCCCCTGGAAGGGCGCAAGAGCTGGATCCTGGCAGGGCCCCCTCCTCACGGCGAAGTGCAGGTGGATCAGGGGGCCGTGGCCGCCATGCAGGAGAAGGGCTCCAGCCTGCTGCCCAAGGGCATCGTCGCGGTGAAGGGAGATTTCGTGCGCGGCGACGTGGTGCGTATCCTGGATCCCAAGGGGAGCGAGCTGGCTCGCGGTATCTGCCGTTACGACCATCTGGAGCTGGATCGGCTGCGGGGTGTCCACTCGGATCAGATTGAACAGGTATTGGGTTACGGCTATGGGGCCGTGGCCATCCACCGTGATGACATGGTGCTGCTCTGAACAGGGCGGCACCGCATGAACAAAAGGGAACTGTGATGAGTCTGGAGAAAATGGGGCAGGCGGCCCGTGAAGCCGCCTATCAACTGGCCACCGTCAGTACGGCACAGAAGAACCGGGCGCTGGCGGCCATCGCCGATGAACTGGAAGCACGCAGTGCCCAGATCCTGGCGGCCAACGAGAAAGACATTGCCGCCGGGCGCGAGGCGGGGCTCACGGAAGCCATGCTGGATCGCCTGCTGCTCAACCCGGCGCGCCTTGCCGGCATCGTGGCGGATGTGCGCAAGGTGATCACCCTGGATGATCCGGTCGGGGCCGAAATCGACAGCCGGGTGCTGGAGAATGGCCTGCGCCTCTCCCGTCGCCGGGTGCCCATCGGGGTCATCGGCGTCATCTACGAGGCGCGCCCCAATGTCACCATCGACATCGCCAGCCTCTGCCTCAAGACCGGCAACGCCAGCATTCTGCGCGGCGGTCGCGAGACCTTCCACTCCAACCTGGAGCTGGTGCGGGTGATCCAGCATGCCCTGGCGGCGTCCGGCCTGCCCGAGGCGGCGGTGCAGTACATCGACAACCCGGACAGGGCGCTGGTGGCCGAGTTGCTGCGCCTCGACCGCTACGTGGACATGATCATCCCCCGCGGTGGCGCGGGTCTTCACAAGATGTGCAAGGAGAACAGCTCCATCCCCGTCATCATCGGCGGGTTCGGTATCAGCCATATCTTCGTGGACGAGAGCGCCGATCTGGCGCGTTCCCTGGCGGTCATCGAGAACGCCAAGGTGCAGCGCCCCTCCGCCTGCAACGCCCTCGATACCCTGCTGGTACACGAGAAGGTGGCGGCCACCCTGCTGCCGCAACTGGTGGCTCTGATGAACGAGCGCAAGGTGACTCTGGTGGGGGCGCCCAACGCCATGGCGCTGCTGGCTGGCAGCGACAACCTGTGCGACGCGGGGCCGGAAGATTTCGACACCGAGTGGCTGGGGCTGACCCTGGGGGTCAAGGTGGTGGCGGACGTCAACGAGGCGCTCGCCCATATGCGCGAGCACAACGCCGGCCACTCCGATGCTATCCTGACCAACTCCCTCGCCAATGCCGAGCGTTTCGTCAACGGGGCCGGTTCGGCGGCGGTCTATGTCAACGCCTCCACCCGCTTTACCGACGGCGGCCAGTTTGGCCTCGGGGCCGAGGTGGCGGTCTCGACCCAGATGCTTCACGCCCGTGGCCCCATGGGGCTGACCGAACTCACCAGCTACAAGTGGGTGGGGCAGGCGGATTATCTCAGCCGTGCCTGATCCAGGCACGCTCAGCAAGCAGGACAATGCCGACTCAGGTCGGCATTTTTGTGCTTTTTTATTGCTCGCAATCAATGGCTTGCATATAACTATCCAGCAGGATGCGGTGTCACCCGGGGCATCAGGCCAGCGACAGCAAGGGGAGCAACTTCAAGGATGAAGGGACAGGATAGGAGTGCGTGGTGGGGCAGCCTCTGGCTGAGCCTGCCACTGCTGCTGGGGGCGCTCTGTTTCAGCGGCGCCAGCCACGCCAGCTGGGACCAGGATCTCTATCGTCAGCTCGGGCTGGCGGGCAAACTCGACAGCCGCGTGTTTCGCAAGGCCCTGGACGGTTACCAGAGCGTGCGCCACAAGCGAAAACCCATTCTCACCATCATCGACTACAGCAAGCCCTCGACCATGCGCCGGCTGTTCGTCATCGACGTCAAGCGCCACAAGCTGCTCTACCACACCTGGGTCAGCCACGGCCGCAATTCGGGGGAGCTGGCCGCCCGCCAGTTCTCCAATCAGATGAATTCCCGGCAAAGTTCCCTGGGGGTCTACCGCACCGCCGAGACCTATCAGGGCAAGCACGGTTACTCCCTGCGTCTCGACGGCCTCAGTCCCGGCAAGAACAGCAATGCCCGCAAGCGCGCCATCGTGGTGCACGGGGCGGACTACGCCAGCCCCAGGCATCTGCAGAAGTTTGACAAGCTGGGGCGCAGCTGGGGATGCCCGGCCCTGCCAAGGGAGCAGTCCAGGGCCATTATCGACACCATCAAGGGAGGGAGCGTCATCTATGCCCATGGCTGAGACCCTGCCCGCGAGCCTGCTGCGAGGGCGTCACCAGGACTGGTGGGCGGCGCTCTACCTTGCCGACGACCTCTCGTTATCCCTCGTGCATCGGTTCTGAGATGAGCATCCCATGGCAATCAACAGCAAAAAGGCCAGCATATGCTGGCCTTGGCGCATCAGGCGGGGATTATTTGCGGACCACCAGCACAGGGCAGGGGGCGTGGCGCACCACGGATTCCGCCACGCTGCCCACCAGCAGGTGGGTGATGCCGGAGCGCCCATGGCTGCCCATGACCACGAGATCCACCTTGTCTTCCTTCGCCTGGAGGACGATTTCATCGGCGGCGCGGCCAAAGCGGACCTCGAACTTGGCCGGAATGGGCAGGCAGGCGACCAGTTCCTTGAGCTGACTCTTGGCCTGGCGTTCCATCTCGTGGGTGATCTCGATGGCCGTCATGTGCAGGATCTTGTAGCTGTCGAAGCCGTGCAGCTGATCCACCACGTGGACCAGTTTGAGCTCGGCCTGGTGGGTGTTGGCCATGAAGACGGCGTAGTCGAGTACCGCTCTGGACATCTCGGAGAAATCGACGGGGCAGAGCAGGGATTTGATGGTTGGCATGAGAATCTCCCCTCAAGTTGGGCTACTAATGAATCTTGTTTGCCATGATACGCTGTGGGGCGACAATAACCCTCGACCCGCTCGCAAAATGGGGAAAATGTCGGCCGGGACTCTGTTTTTCTATGCTATCTGTATGCCTGAACGGGCCGTCCGGCGGTGAGCATCTGCCGAGTGCCATATCACTGAGGATATTCATGGTTCGTCTTTTTCTGTTCTGTTGCCTGCTGATCACCTCGTTCGTGCGGGCAGACACCATACACGTCTATTGCGACGACTGGCCCGGCTTCTGTCACCGGGACGGCAAGGGGGTCTATCTGGATGTGGTTCGAGCCATCTATGAACCCCTGGGGCACGAGGTGAAGCTTCACATGGTGCCTTACAAACGGGCACTGGCGGTGGTGTCGCAAAAGGAGGGGGACATGGCGATGGGGGTCTATCGGGGAGAAGTGCCCGGGGTCCATCAGCCCGACTACCCCGACTCGGCGGACTACGTGAGCGTGGTGATGCAAAAGCGCTGGCTGCCGCACTGGGCAGGGGAGCACAGCCTCAAGGAGCAGGAGGTGCTCTGGCTGAGGGGGTGGGCCTTTGACAAGTTCATCCCGGAGCCGATGCGCTGGTTCGAGATAGACAGCCACGAGATGGCGCTGCAATTGCTGATCAAGGGGCGTTACCGCTACTACCTGACCGACGGCGCCCTCTACCCCGAAGGCTCCCTTCCCCCCGAGCTGGTACAGGTATTCCTGCGCTGGATCCCGACCTACCCCATCTTCGCCGATACCCCGAAGGGCAGGGAGTTGCACGGGCTCTGGGATCCCGGCATGCGTACCCTGATAAGGCAGGGCAAGCTGGCGGAGATCTATCGGCAGAACAAGCTCTACGACTACTACCAGGACTTTCTCAGGGAGCAGGTGGTGCGGGCGAACAAGCCACAGCCCTAGCTGTCGGGCCTGATGCCGTCATCGGGCCCCTCTTGCCCCGCCCTTAGTCTTTGGCTCTGAGCGTCTTGGCCAGCCGGTCGTAATAGATAACGTCTTGCCCCGCCCTTAGTCTTTGGCTCTGAGCGTCTTGGCCAACCGGTCATAGAGGATGACGTTGACCGAGGCGGCCAGGTTCATGCAACCCTGAGTCGGCACATAGATGACCTCCTTCACCGCCGCGAAGCGGGCGGGTTCCAGGGTGCCATCCTCCGGGCCGAAGATGTAGAAGGCTCTCTCGGGGTGCACGTAATCCGGCAGGGGCGTGGCCCCCTCGATCAAGTCCACCAGCACAGGGGTGCAGCCCTCGGGCACGAAGTCCAGCAGCTCCTCGACCCCGAGCAGGGGGATCTTCTCCACCATCTGCTTGGTGTCGGTGACAAAACGCCTCGCCAGCTCGAAGCGCTGCCCAGTGTAGTAGACCTCGTCCGCCCCGTAGCAGCCGGCGGCCCGCATCACGGCGCCCACGTTCTCCGGGGATTTGGGATTGACCAGCCCGATGGCGCAATAGTCCCCTCTCTCCCGGGCATCTGCCCGGTGCTGCCCGGCAGCGCCTTCATCTGACACTTTCATCTCTCTCTCCTGTGTGGCGGCGCATTATACCCCCGGTGGGCCCCTTGCCCAGCGTGCGGGGCGGATTCCCGCAAGGCGGGCCCAACAAGGGGGCGGCTGCACCGTGGCGGCGCAGCCAGACACCCTGATACGCAATGGCGGCGCCCCTTGCATCCTGGCGCGGGGTTTGCAGTCACTTCCCCATACAAGACGATGAGGCATCCGGACAAAGGCGTCCGTCCCCGCAGGGGGGCGGACGCTTTTTTTTTATGGGCCCCTCGTCAGACACATGACAAGGAGCAAGGGAATGAAGACCACCTGTGCCTATTGCGGAGTGGGGTGCGGCATCCGGCTGAGCCGGGAGGGTGACAACTGGCAGTTGCAGGGGGATGAGCAGCATCCGGCCAACGGCGGCGCCCTGTGCGTCAAGGGGGCCAGCCTGCTGGAGAGCCTGGCCTTTCCCGACCGCCTGCTCTATCCGCGCTGGATGGGGCAGCGCATCGGCTGGGAGGAGGCCCTGGACACCCTGGCGGAGCGCTTTGCCGCCATCCTGGCCGAGTCCGGGCCGGATGCCATCGGTATCTATCTGTCGGGCCAGCTCACCACCGAGGATTACTACGTCGCCAACAAGCTGATGAAGGGGTACCTCGGCAGTGCCAACGTGGACACCAACTCCCGGCTCTGCATGTCGTCGGCGGTGGTGGCCCACCAGCGCGCCTTCGGGGAGGATCTGGTGCCCGCCTGTTACGAGGATCTCGAGCTCGCCGATCTGGTGGTGCTCACCGGTGCCAACACCGCCTGGACCCATCCCGTGCTGTTTCGCCGCCTGCAGCAGGCCAGGGCGCGGCGCCCCGAGCTCAGGCTGGTGGTGCTGGATCCCCGCCGCACCATGACGGCGGAGCAGGGGGATCTGCATCTGGCACTCAAACCCGGCAGCGACGTGACGCTCTGGAACGGCCTGTGCCGCTACCTGCTCGATGTCGATGGCTGGGACAAGGCCTATGTGGCGCAGCACGTGAGCGGCTTCGAGGCGTTGGCGGGGGCGCTGGACGATCCGGCCTGGCAGTTGGACGAGGTGGCCCGCAGCTGCGGCCTCTCCCGCAGCGATCTGCTCGGTTTCTACCAGCTCTTTGCCCGCACCCCCAAGACCGTCACCCTGTTCTGCCAGGGGATCAACCAGTCCAACCAGGGGGTGGACAAGGCCAACGCCATCATCAACGCCCACCTGATGTGCGGTCGCATCGGCAAGCCGGGGGCGGCTCCCTTCTCCATGACGGGGCAACCCAACGCCATGGGAGGGCGTGAGGTGGGAGGGCTCGCGACCCAGCTCGCCGCCCACATGGGCTTTGGCGAGGCCGAGTGCGATCGGGTACAGCGCTTCTGGGGAAGCCCGACCATGGTGCGCGGGCCGGGGCACAAGGCCGTCGAGCTGTTCGAGGCGGTGCACCGGGGGGAGATCCGCGCGCTCTGGGTGCTCGGCACCAACCCGGCGGTCTCCCTGCCGGACGGCAACCGGGTGCGCGAGGCCCTGAGCCGCTGCGAGCTGCTGGTGGTCTCCGAGGTGACGGCCAACACCGACACGGCGCGCCTCGCCCACCTGCTGTTGCCTGCCGCCGCCTGGGGGGAGAAGAGCGGCACCGTCACCAACTCCGAGCGCACCATCAGCCGCCAGCGCGCCTTCTTGCCCCTGCCGGGGGAGGCCAGGCCAGACTGGTGGGCCCTGACCCGGCTCGCCCGTCGGCTCGGCTTTGGCGAGGGGTTCGCCTATGAGCACGAGCACGAAATCTTCTGCGAGCATGCCGCCCTCTCCGGGTTTGAGAACGACGGATCCCGCCAGTTCGACATCTCCGGGCTGGCGGGTCTCACCCGTGCCGAATTCGAGGCGCTTTCTCCCCTGCGCTGGCCCGTCAACGCCGACTGGCCCCGTGGGCGGGATCGCCTGTTCGAGGACGGACGCTTCGCCACCCCGGATGGCCGGGCCCGCCTGCTTCCCCTGGCCCAGCGCTTCCCCGAGCAGCCAGAAACGCCCTTGCTTGCAGGGGCTGTCTCCCTGCTCCTCAACAGTGGCCGCCTGCGGGATCAGTGGCACACCATGACCCGCACCGGCCACGTGCCCCGGTTGCAGGAGGCCGAGCCCTGGCCCAGGGTGCGGATGGGGGCCGCCAGCCTGCTGGCGCTTGGCGTGAAGGAGGGGGATCTGGTGCGCCTTTGCAACGGGCTCGGGGAGGCGCTGCTGCTGGTGGGGCTGGATGAGGGGCTCAGGGAGGGGGAGGCCTTCCTGCCCATGCACTGGACCGACAGCCAGTGCAGCCAGGGGGCGGTCAACCGCCTCATCGCCCCCGTGGTGGATCCCCTTTCCGGCCAGCCGATGTTCAAACAGGGGCGGGTGCAGGCCAGGGCGCAGCTCACCCGCTGGCAAGGGATCTGGTGTGGCCGTGGTGAGTGGCGCGAGCCGGTGGACTGGTGGGCCAGGCGTCCCCTGCCCGAGGGGAACTGCACCCTGCTGGCCTCCTGGTCAGAGAGCACAGAGAGCCTGTGGCAACGGCTTGGGGCCGAGGGGCACTGGCTCAGGCTGCCCATGAAGGAGGGGTGGCTGGCCGTGGCCCTGGCCGGAGATCGTATCGAGGGCATCTTGCTGGTGGGGGCGCGGCGCCCGGACATCAAGGTCGACCTGCTGGCCAGTCTGCTCGGCACGCCGCTCCAGGCGGGGGCCCTGAGCCAGACCCTGAGCCAGGCCCTGGCCGGGGAGAGCCGGCTGGTCTGCTCCTGCCTGCGGGTCTCGGAGCAGCGCATCGTCGATGCCATCACCCGGCAGGGGGTGAGCGAGTTGGCGGGGCTGCAGGCCCTGCTCGGCTGTGGCAGCAACTGCGGCACCTGTCTGCCCGAAATCGACAAGCTGTTGATCAAACATGTTTTCCTGGCATCCGCTTAGTGCGGTGCCAGGACACAAGGAGCCTGAGATGAGCCAAATCAGTCTGGTGGGAGCGGGCCCCGGGCCCCTCGAATTGTTGACCCTGCGCGCCCTGCACCGTCTGGAGGCGGCAGAGGTCGTGGTCTATGACCGCCTGGTGGGGAGCGAGATCCTGGCCCGCATTCCCCACGGGGCGGCCCGCTTCGACGTGGGCAAACGCTGTGGTGAACCGAGCCCGACCCAGGAGGAGATCAACGCCCTGCTGCTGGCCCTGGCCCGCACGGGCAAGCGGGTGGTGCGCCTCAAGGGAGGGGATCCCCTGGTGTTCGGGCGCGGTGGCGAGGAGGCGCTGCACCTGGCCCGGCACGGCATTGAGGCCGAGCTGGTGCCGGGGATCACGGCGGCCCTGGGGTGCGCCGCCAGCAGCTTCATTCCCCTGACCCACAGGGGGCTGGCCCGCTCCCTGACCCTGGTGACGGGGCACCTGATGGACGAGCGCGACTATCAGGGCTGGCAGGGGTTGACCCGGGCGGGCCACACCCTGGTGTTCTACATGGGGCTGGAGCGGGCGGCCCGCATTCGGGAAGGGATGTTGAGGGCGGGGGCTCCGGGCGCGCTGCCGGTGGCCCTGGTGGTGGCTGGCTGCAGCCCCCGCCAGCAGGTGCACGAGGCCACGCTCGATGGCCTGGAGCAGGCCGCCCGTGCCCTGCTGGGCCAGAGCCCGGTGCTGATCATCATGGGGGAGGTGGTGCGGCTGCGCGCCGAGCTGCAGGGGCTGCTGACGGAGGCCCTGGAACGGGTCGCCTGAGGGGCGATTTTCCCTCTACCCCCACTACCTCCTGATAGATAAAAAGGAGGTAGATTCAAAGAGTTGGCCTTCATGTTGCGGCATTTTCGCCAGACAGAACGCGATCGTCGCCGGCAAGGAGCGCCATGACCACTTTTTCCACCCGGGGCCAGGACGGCCCCGCTTCCCGGCTGTTGATCCACGCCGATGACCCGGGCCAGGCGAACCGCCTGGCCCTGCTGGTCAGTCACTACGGCCATCAGCCCGGGATCCTCGATACCCGCCAGTTGCTGACTCCGACGCAGAGGGGGGATGCCCTGCTCGTCAGTTGCCGCCAGTTCAGCGCCGAGGTACGCCTTGGCCTCTCCCTTTGGCCCGACATGCCGCGGCTCTTGTTCTGCGAGCGGCTGGGGGGCGATACCCAGCTCGCCCTGTTGCAGCAGGGGGTGTTGCTGGTGCCCCACCCTTGCGGCGAGCGTGAGCCGGTGGAGCAGTGGCTGCGCCTGGCCCGCAGTCAGCTCGCCATGGTGCAGGCCCTGATGCAGACCGAGAGCGAGCTACGCCAGAAGCTGGAGGATAGGCGGCTCATCGAGCAGGCCAAGGGACGCCTGATGCGCCATCAGGGGTTGGACGAGGACGAGGCCTATCGCCTGATGCGCAGCACCGCCATGAGCCGTCACCTGAGCCTGGGGGAGCTGGCGCGGCAACTGCTGCAGGCTTTGCCCGCCTGAGCGCTCCAGTGGCCAACCGTTTTGGTGCAACTGCGCCTAATTGAGGCAAATTTGAGGGAGGATCAGGGCACCACAGGCCGCAAAGGGCCGCCTGATGCACCCTGGACGAGCTGGCACGGAAAGTGAATAACAAAAACACGATAGCAATGAAGTAACGATGCGCAGTGAGGGGCCGGTCAGGTCACTCACCCGCAACAGGGCAAAGAAGCCCCGCCGATCCCGGATCGGCGGGGCTTTTTTTTGGTCGCGACGCACCTTGGGTCGCAGCGCTGCAACGAGGTGGCACTGCGATTCCAGGCAGCCTGGCGCCATGGCCCTGACCCGGAACCGAGGGAGGAGATGCAATGAACGGACGACAAGGATGTGCGGGGCTGCTGCTGGCGGCGCTGTCGCTGCCGGTGCTGGCACTGGGAGCCCCGGAGCAGGAGGAGCTCAGGCTCGGCTTCATCAAGCTGACCGACATGGCGCCGCTGGCGGTGGCCTACGAGCGGGGCTATTTCGAGGATGAGGGGCTCTACGTGACCCTCGAAGCCCAGGCGAACTGGAAGATCTTGCTGGATCGGGTGATAGACGGCGAGCTGGACGGTGCCCAGATGCTGGCGGGCCAGCCCCTGGCTGCCCACATCGGCATCGGCACCCAGGCCGAGCTGGTGACGGCCTTTGCCATGGATCTCAACGGCAACGCCATCACGGTGGCCAACAGCGTCTGGGCCGCCATGGCGCCCCAGTTGCCCAAGCCAGTGGCGGGCCAGGTGCCGGCCCCGGTGAGCGCCGCCGCCCTCAAGCCCGTGGTAGCGGAGTATCGCCAGGGGGGCAAGCCCTTCAACATGGGGATGGTCTTCCCCGTCTCCCCCCACAACTACGAGCTGAGGTACTGGCTGGCGGCAGGTGGCCTGCACCCCGGTTTCTATGCGCCCCGGCTCGGCGACAACTCGGGCCAGCGCCAGGCGGACGTGCTGCTGTCGGTGACGCCGCCCCCCCAGATGCCCGCCACCCTGGAGGCGGGGACCATCGCCGGCTACAGCGTGGGGGAGCCCTGGAACCAGCAGGCGGTCGCCAGGGGCATAGGGGTGCCCGTCATCACGGATAACGAGATCTGGCGCAACAACCCGGAGAAGGTGTTCGGCGTCACCCGGCAGTGGGCCGAGCGTCACCCCAACACCCATGTGCGGCTGGTGAAGGCGCTGCTGCGGGCGGCCTGGTGGCTGGATGCAGACGACAACGGCAACCGGCGCGCGGCGGCCAAGCTGCTGGCCAAACCCGAGTACGTGGGGGCGGACGAGCAGGTGATCGCGAACTCCATGACGGGCACCTTCGAGTACGCCAGGGGGGACAAGCGCCAGGTGCCGGATTTCAACGTCTTCTTCCGTCACCACGCCACCTATCCCTACTACTCCGACGCCATCTGGTACCTGACCCAGATGCGGCGCTGGGGCCAGATCCCCGAAGCCAGACCGGACGCCTGGTTCGAGCAGGTGGCCAAGGCCGTCTATCAACCAGATGTCTATCGCCAGGCCGCCGAGGCGCTGATCGCCGAGGGCAAGCTCAAGGCCAGTGACTTCCCGGACTTTGCCAGCGAGCAGGGCTATCGCGGCCCCCAGGATGGCTTCATCGACGGCCTCATCTACGACGGCCGCCACCCCAACGCCTACCTGCAACAGTTCGCCATCGGCCTCAAGGGCGATGAGCGGGTGTAATGAGCAAGGAGATCCCGATGAAACGACACACATGGCCCCTCATCCATTTAAAAGCCATCAACTGGAAAATCACGGTGCAGCCCCTGCTCGGCGTGCTGCTCTTCCTCGGCCTCTGGCAGTGGGGGGCGAGCCAGGTGCAGACCAGTCTGGGCACCCTGCCGGGGCCGCTTGCCACCGCCAGCCAGCTCTGGTCCCTCGGGCAGGAGCATCTGCAGGAGCGGGAGAAGGCGGCGGCCTTCCTCGAACGCCAGCAGATGCGCAACGCCGAGCGACTGGCGGCGGATCCGGCGGCCGAGGTGAAGCTGCGTCCCTACACAGGGCGCCCCACCTTCTTCGATCAGATAGCCACCAGCCTGCTCACCGTGCTGTGCGGCTTCGCGCTGGCGACCCTGATCGCCATTCCGTGCGGGGTGCTGCTCGGCATGAACCAGGGGCTCTATCGCGCAGCCAACCCGGTGATCCAGCTGCTCAAGCCGGTGTCGCCGCTGGCCTGGCTGCCCCTCATCACGCTAGTGGTGAGCGCTCTGTATGCAAACCCCACCCCCTGGCTTGCCAAGTCCTTCCTCACCTCGGCCCTGACGGTGACCCTCTGCTCCCTCTGGCCGACCCTGATCAACACGGCGGTGGGGGTGGCGGGGCTGGATGGGGATCTGCACAACGTCAGCCGGGTGCTGCGCCTCTCCTTTGTGACCCATGTGCGGCGCATCGTGCTGCCCGGGGCCCTGCCCATGATCTTCACCGGGCTGCGGCTCTCCCTGGGGGTGGCCTGGATGGTGCTGATCGCGGCGGAGATGCTGGCCCAGAACCCGGGGCTCGGCAAGTTCGTGTGGGACGAGTTCCAGAGCGGCGGCTCGGCCTCCCTGGCCCGCATCATGGTGGCGGTGATCACCATAGGCCTCATCGGCTGCGCCCTGGACAGGGGCATGCTGGCCCTGCAGCAGTGGTTGTCCTGGGACAAGCGCCAGGTGCTGCGTTAATCACATTTCTATTCAGGCAGGAGAAGAGCCAATGAAGAGTTATCTGGAGATAAGCGACGTCGGCATCTCGTTCGAGACGGAGCAGGGCAGCTTCGAGGCCTTGAGCCGGGTCAACCTGCGCATCGAGAAGGGGGAGTTTGTCTCCCTCATCGGTCACTCGGGCTGCGGCAAGAGCACCGTCCTCAACCTGGTGGCCGGGCTGCTGGAGCCGACCCTGGGGGGCATCATTCTCGATGGTCGCGAGGTGGCGGGCCCGGGGCCCGAGCGGGCCATGGTGTTCCAGAACCACGCCCTGCTGCCCTGGCTCAGCGTCCAGCAGAACGTGGCGCTGGCGGTGGCCCAGGTGGAGTCTGACAAGCGGGCGGTGGCGGAGCGGGTGGACTACTACCTCTCCCTGGTGCAGATGGATCACGCCAGCCAGAAGATGCCCCACGAGCTGTCGGGGGGGATGAAGCAGCGGGTCGGCATCGCCCGCGCCCTCTCGCTCTCCCCCAAGGTGCTGCTGATGGATGAACCGTTCGGCGCCCTCGATGCCCTGACCCGGGCCCATCTGCAGGATGCCCTGATGGCGATCCAGGCGGAGCTTGGCAACACCGTCATCATGATCACCCACGACGTGGACGAGGCGGTGCTGCTCTCCGATCGCATCGTCATGATGACCAATGGCCCCAGCGCCACCGTCGGTGAGATCCTGACCGTCGACCTGCCAAGGCCCAGAGACAGGGTCGCCCTGGCGGATGACCCCCACTACCACAAGCTGCGCCAGCAGGTGCTGCGCTTCCTCTACGAGAAGCAGCGCAAGGTGACCCCCCTCAAGGCAGCCGGGCAGGTGCGCAGCAAGCTGCGCGCCTGAGCCCGCCGGATTCAAGGAAGAGAGACATGACTGACAAAGAGCAACAGTGGGTGACAGGGGGCGGCATGGACCTGCTCGGTCGCCAGAACAGTGGTTCCGCCGACACGGCCGAAAAGCAACGGCTGCTGGTGGTGGGCAACGGCATGGTGGGTCATCACTTCGTCGAGCAGCTGGTGGCGGCGGGCGGCCTCGAGCGGTTCGACGTGACGGTGTTTGGCGCCGAGCCTGACGCCGCCTACGACAGGGTGCACCTCTCCGAGGTATTCGGCGGCAAGGCGCCCCAGGCCCTGCGCATGGCGGATCCCGCCTGGTATGAGGAGAGCGGCATTGCGCTGCGGCTGGGGGCCGAGGTGGAGGTGCTCGACCGGGCGGCCCGCACCCTGACGCTGGCCAACGGCGAGCAGTTCCCTTACGACCGTCTGGTGCTGGCGACCGGCTCCGTGCCCTTCGTGCCCCCCATCCCCGGTCATCAGCGGGAGGGCTGCTTCGTCTACCGTACCCTGGGAGATCTCGCCGCCATTCGCGATGCCTGCGCCCAGGCCCGCAGCGGCGTGGTGATCGGTGGCGGCCTGCTGGGGCTGGAGGCGGCCAACGCCCTGCGCCTGCTCGGCCTCAAGACCCAGGTGGTGGAGTTCGCCCCCAGGCTGATGCCGGTACAGCTCGACGAGAGCGGCGGCGCCGTGCTGCGGGACAAGATCCAGGCCCTCGGGGTCGAGGTGCTGGTGGAGAAAGCCACCGAGTGCATCGAGCAGGGGGAGCAGGCTCGCCACCGCCTGCGTTTCAAGGACGGCACTCATCTCGAGACCGATGTCCTGCTGTTCTCGGCGGGGATCCGCCCCGCCGATACCCTGGCCCGGCAATCCGGGCTGGAGGTCGGGGAGCGCGGCGGCATCTGCATCGACGACGGCTGCCACAGTTCGGATCCCGCCATCCTCGCCATCGGCGAGTGCGCGCTCTGGCAGGGGCGCATCTTCGGCCTGGTGGCCCCCGGCTACCAGATGGCCCGGGCCGCCGTGGCCAGTCTGTGCGGCGGCGAGACCCGCTTTATCGGGGCCGACATGTCCACCAAGCTCAAGCTGATGGGGGTGGACGTGGGCTCCATCGGCGATGCCCACGCCAGCACCGCCGGCGCCCAGGAGCTGCTGCTGCTGGACAGGGTCAACGGCATCTACAAGAAGCTGGTGACCGACGGCGAGGGCAATCGGCTGCTCGGCGCCATCCTGGTGGGGGACGGGGCCGATTACGAGCGGCTGCTGCAGTACTACCAGAACGGGGTGGCGCTGCCCCAGCCGCCGCTCTCCCTGCTGGTGGGGGAGGTCGGGGCCGCTCCGGCACCCCTGGTGCTGCCGGACAGCGCCATCCTCTGCTCCTGCCACAACGTGAGCAAAGGGGACGTGGTGGCCGCCGTTCGGGCGGGCAATCACGAGCTCTCGGCGGTGAAGAGCTGCACCAAGGCCGGCACCGGCTGCGGCGGTTGCAGCAACCTGCTCAAGCAGGTGGTGGATCAGACCCTGGCGGACCTTGGCGTCGAGGCGGACAAGGGGTTGTGCGAGCACTTCGCCTACGGCCGTCAGGAGCTCTATCACCTGGCCCGGGTCGGCGAGCTGAAGAGCTTCGAGGCGCTGCGGGACAAGCATGGCCAGGGGCTGGGGTGCGACATCTGCAAGCCGACGGTGGCCTCCATCCTGGCGTCCCTCTGGAACGAGCACGTGCTGGAGAAGCCCCACCGCGCGTTGCAGGATACCAACGACGCCTTCCTTGCGAACCTGCAAAAGGACGGCACCTATTCGGTGGTGCCGCGCATCCCGGGGGGGGAGATCACCCCGGAGGGGCTCATCACCATCGGCGAAGTGGCGCGCAAATACGGGCTCTACACCAAGATCACCGGCGGCCAGCGCATCGATCTCTTCGGCGCCCGGGTCGACCAGCTGCCCGCCATCTGGGGCGAGCTGGTGGCGGCGGGCTTCGAGACCGGTCAGGCCTACGGCAAGTCGGTGCGCACCGTGAAGTCCTGCGTGGGCTCCACCTGGTGTCGTTACGGGGTGCAGGACTCCATGACCCTGACCCAGACCCTGGAGCACCGCTACAAGGGGCTGCGGGCGCCACACAAGCTGAAGTTTGCGGTCTCCGGCTGCACCCGGGAGTGCGCCGAGGCCCAGAGCAAGGACATCGGCGTCATCGCCACCGAGCGGGGCTGGAACCTCTATGTGTGTGGCAACGGCGGCATGCGGCCGCGCCACGCGGACCTCTTTGCCACGGATCTCGACGAGCAGACCCTGATCCGCTACATCGACCGGCTGCTGATGTTCTATGTGCGCACCGGGGACAGGCTGCAACGCACCTCGGTCTGGATGGAGAACATGGAAGGGGGGCTCGACTATCTCAGGTCGGTGATCATCGAGGACAGGCTCGGCATCGGTGCCGAGCTGGAGGCCATGATGGAGGGGATAGTCGGCACCTGGCAGTGCGAGTGGAAGAGCACATTGGCGGATCCGGACAAGCTCAAGCTGTTCGAGGCCTTCGTCAACCGGCCCGAGGACGAGACGCCGCCGCGCCGTGAGGAGCGGGGGCAATGGGTGCCGGATATCGCTGTCAAGGAGGTGGTATGAGCGGGGGCAACGGGTTGCACGCCCGCCATCAGTATCAAGGAGGTGGTATGAAGGATGACAAGGACGGTACACAGCTCTGCGGGCAGTGGCACCGGGTGTGCGAGCTGGCGGCGCTGCCGGAGCAGGGGGGGCGCAGCGCCTGGCTGGAGGGGCGGGTACTGGCGCTGTTTCGCCTCGGGGAGCATATCTATGCCCTGGACGGGGTGGACCCCCTGGCCGGCGTCGCCGTGCTGGGGCGTGGCCTGGTGGGGGATGCCGGTGGGGAGCCCGTGGTGGCCTCGCCGCTGTATAAGCAGCGCTACGCCCTGATGGACGGTCGCTGTCTGGACGATCCTGCCCTGAGCGTCGCCTGCTGGCCGGTGCGGCTGGAGGGGAGCGAGGTCTGGGTACAGCTGGGGTGAGTGGCCCATCTGAAAACCATGTTGTGATCGCCGGGCACTGCCCGGTGATTTTTTGTGCGCGACCCGACATTTCTTGTACGAGAGGATGGCGGGAAAACGTTTTTCGGAAATAATAGACAAACGTTTGCAACTGGATGTTTGTCTATGACGGAACGTGAGCAAGAGATCCTCGCCCTGCTGCGCCAGGATCCCATGATTGCCCAGCAGGAGCTGGCGGACAGGCTCGGCATCAGCCGTTCCGCGCTGGCGAGCCACATCTCCAGCCTGATGCGCCAGGGCTATGTGCAGGGGCGCGGCTATGTGCTGCGCGAAGGCCCCTACGCCGTGGTGATCGGCGGCGCCAACATGGATATCTGTGGCTGCAGCCACGACAACCTGCGCATCGGCGACTCCAACCCGGGCCGGGTACGCACCTCCGCCGGCGGGGTAGGGCGCAACATCGCCGAGAACCTGGCGCGCCTTGGCACCGACACCCGGCTACTGACCGCGGTGGGCAACGATCAGTACGGCCATCATCTTCTGGAGGTGAGCCAGCGCGCCGGGGTCGATGTGCGCCAGGTGCTGGTACTGGAGGGTCAGTCGACCTCCTGCTATCTCAGCCTGCACGATGGCAGCGGCGAGATGAGCTGCGCCGTCAACGACATGGGGATCATCGAGCAGCTCACCCCGGCCCGGCTCACCCCCCTGAGCGGTTTTCTCGGTGCGGCCCGGCTCTGGGTGCTCGACACCAACCTCGCCACCCACACCCTGGACTGGCTGTTCGAGCGCCAGGGGGAGCACATCATCTTCGTGGACACCGTGTCGGTGGCCAAGGTGGAGAAGATCCGCCCCTGGCTGCACCGCATCCACACCCTCAAACCCAATCGCACCGAGGCGGAGCAGCTGTGCGGCTTCACCATCGGGGGGCCCGACACCTGGCCCATGGCGGCGGCCTGGTTCCACCGCGCCGGGGTGCAGCGGCTCTTCCTGAGCCTGGGCGATCAGGGGATCTTCTATAGCGACGGGGCCTGCCAGGGCCATCTGCCCGTGCTCGGCAGCCCGGTCGTCAACGTGACCGGCGGCGGCGATGCCTTCATGGCAGGGCTGGCCCACGCCTGGTTGCAGGAGCAGGGCATCATGGAGACAACCCGGTTCGCCCTCGGTTGCGCCGCCCTCACCGTCAATTGTTCCGATACCGTCTTTTCCGGCCTATCCAAGGCCGCCGTTGAACGCATGCTGGAGGAGTACCCATGTTGAACGCTTACCTCGATATCCAACCTGAAGTTGCCGCCGCGCTGGCTGCCGGCAAGCCGGTGGTGGCCCTGGAGTCCACCATCATCTCCCACGGCATGCCCTATCCGCAGAACGTGGAGACGGCGCGCCAGGTGGAGCAGGTGGTGCGGGACAACGGCGCCGTGCCGGCCACCATCGCCATCATCGATGGCCGCCTCAAGGTGGGTCTGGATGCGGGGGCCCTGGAGGCGCTGGGCCGGGCCGGTCATGCCGCCACCAAGTGCAGCCGCCGCGACATTCCCTTCGTGCTGGCCAACAAGGGGCTGGGGGCGACCACGGTGGCCTCCACCATGATAGTGGCCGCCATGGCCGGGATCCGGGTGTTCGCCACCGGCGGCATCGGCGGCGTGCATCGCGGCGCCCAGGAGACCTTCGACATCTCGGCTGACCTGCAGGAATTCGCCCAGACCCCGGTGGCCGTGGTTTGCGCCGGTGCCAAGTCAATCCTCGACATCGGTCTGACCCTGGAGTACCTGGAGACTCAGGGGGTGCCGGTGATCGGCTACCAGACCGAGGAGCTGCCCGCCTTCTACACCCGGGAAAGCGGCTTCAAGGTGGATTACCGCCTGGAGAGCCCGGCGGCCATCGCCGAGGCGCTGCGTCTGAAGTGGGAGCTGGGGTTGGCTGGGGGCGCCGTGGTGGCGAACCCCATTCCGACCCAGTTTGCCATGCCCAAGGCCGACATCGACGCCGCCATTGCCCAGGCACTGCGAGAGGCGGACGAGCAGGGGGTCAAGGGCAAGGAGTCCACCCCCTTCCTGCTGGCCCGGGTGTGCGAGCTGACCGGTGGCAACTCCCTGGCGGCCAATATCCAGCTGGTGCTGAACAACGCCGCGCTGGGGGCGCGCATCGCTGCCAGCCTGTGATCGGTCGTCCGGATGTGCGAGCTGACCGGCGGCAACTCCCTGGCAGTTAATATCCAGCGGGTGCTGAGCAACGCCGCGCTGGGGGCGCGCATCGCTGCCAGCCTGTGATCGGTTGTCAGGGTGTGCGAGCTGACCGGTGGTAACTCCCTGGCAGCCAATATCCAGCTGGTGCTGAACAACGCCGCGCTGGGGGCACGCATCGCTGCCAGCCTGTAAACACCTTTGCGAAAGATGCAAAAGAGGGCCAATAGGCCCTCTTTTTATTGCGCGAATCGGTGAGATAACCCTCTTATTCCAGCACCAGTCGCCCGTTGAGAGGCTGGACGGGGCGGTTGTTGGGGTGGTGCATCACCGCCTTGAAGGCATCGATCTGGGCCTGGCTGGCCTGGACCGGCTCCTTCATCACCAGCCAGCGCACTCCTTCCGAGCAGGGTGGGGTGGTGAGGGACCCGCTGAAGCGGTAGTAGTCGTGCTGGGCGGGCAGCAGTTGCTCTGCCGAGATGGGTTCCTTGAAGGCATGGATCTCCCCCGCCTTGGCTGGCAGCACCTGCCAGGCCTGGCTCAGGGCCCCATTGGCCTGGCCCGGCTCGAACATCACGGCGACCACCGCCAACTCCCCCTTGTCATTGGCATGGACCAGGTGACCCTCCAGGGGGTAGGACCTGCCCTCGATGAGGTTTTCGCTGGGGGCGTGGAAGTGGAGCTGCTTGAGTTCGAAGTGCATGCCGTCGAGCTCAAGGGTGCTGCCGGGGGCATAGTTGACCTGCACCGTGTGGCCGTTGTTGACCAGCGTCTTGCCACCCGCCTGATAGTGGAACTGCAGGGGGGCCAGATCGGCCTTCACCAGACCCGAGAGGTTGACCGGCGACTGGTTGCTGCCGGCACACTGGCCATATTCCGGGGTCAGGCTGGCCCATTTCGCCGGGCCGGCCTCGCCGCTGTATTCCCAGTGTGTGGTGGCGGCAAAGGCGGCAGGGCAGAGCAGCAGGGCGCCAGCCAGCAGGGACTTTTTCATCATGCATCCTTATCCTGATTGAAAAGCACGGCCATTCCTGGCCTTCCGGCAGGAAGGCCAGGAATGGCATCGTTGGAAACGCAGGGTACGCGGTGCCAGACCGGATTAATTGTTATGAAAGGTCTGTCGTCATCGTTATTTGAAGCGTGGCATGAGGCGGCGCCATGATGTATTCCGGCAACGGGGCACGCTTATTCATGAAGGAGAAATCCTGCGGGCATTTTCGCAATGAACGGCCCCCTTTCATGGCGCCCCAAATAGATGACGGGCTGATTCTAGAGGGCTTTTCATGGCTTCGTTTGATCTCGAGCAAACAAGCGCGGACTAATTATCGGGCTTGAGGATCCCTTATTTCGTTGGGTTTTTTCGATATTCCCTGACCCGGCCAGGGGCGTGCGTGGTGGGAGCCGGGCGCTGCGCTGACAGAGTGCCTCGGTGTTGACCCCTTATCTCTCTGATAGTGCTGGAGAAATTCCCCCCTCAGCACAGTGACGGCGGGATGACAATCCCCCGGTTGGCGGCGCCTTGTTTGCGGTTTTGCCGTCCTCTTCACATTTCCGGATTGCTCGCTATTTGTGCGATTGCCTTACTCATCCGACCTGGTGTCAAATCACTCCGCCTAACACAAGGAGTGGCATAATAATGAATAATATCAATAAATTAGTTCTGGCTATCGGATTCACTCTCACCACCTTCCCGAGCCTGGCGGCGGGATTCCAGTGCGGGGAGCACGTCACCCTGGGGGTACCCGGTCAATCCAGTCAGCTGTTGTGCCGGGAGGGCTATGCCGCCGGGTACAACTACGACACCAAGGTCTCTGACTGGGTCTCTTACCGGATGACGGCGACCAGCGCCCAGGGTCAGGTGCCGCGCAAGGATGCCTTCGCCGAGGACAAGGAGGTGCCGGTGCAGTTTCGCGCCACCCTGTCGGACTACAAGGGCTCGGGCTATGACCGCGGCCACCAGGCACCGGCGGCGGACATGCGCTCCACCGCCAACACCATGAAGCAGAGCTTCCTGCTGACCAACATGACCCCGCAACTGCCGGCGCTCAACCAGGGGGCCTGGCGCATCCTGGAGGAGAAGACCCGGCAGTGGGCCATCACCTACAAGAGCGTGCAGGTGATCACCGGCCCCATCTTCACCCACTCCGATGGCGCCATCGGCAACGGCGTGACCGTGCCCCACGCCTACTACCGGGTGGTGATGGATCTGGCGGGCAAGCGGGCCATCGCCTTCATCCTGCCGCAAGAGAACGTCTCGGCCAGTCGGCTGGCGGACTATGTGGTGACGGTGGATGAGGTGGAGGAGCAGACCGGACTCGACTTCTTCACCGAGCTGCCGGATGAGCAGGAAGAGGCCATGGAGTCGCGGCTGTCGGCCATGTGGGGCAGCTAGCGCGTCCGGCAGGGGTAACGGGGGCCCAGGCCCCCGTTACCCACACGGCCTCCGGCCATTGCCATGGCCCCTGGTACAGGGCCAGTACAGTTTGGGTCTGGCATCGGGCCCTTATCATGACTCCTTTTTTCAGGAGGCATCATGTCAGCGCTGTTTTCCCTTCACTCCTCGTCCACTCTTGCCCGCGCGTTGCGCATCTGCGTACCCATGGCGTTGCTGGGGGCTGCTGTTCCCCCCGCCATGGCCGACGAGGATATCCGCTTGGGGCAGACCATTCTGCTCGGGGTCGGCGATCATCCCGCCATCATTCCCATGCTCGCCTGCCGGCCGACCAAATCCATCATGGTCAAGGCAGGGCGGGAGTTGACCCTGGAGCGGGTCAAGGTGTTCTACGGCAACGATCGCAGCAAGACCCTCTATTTCGACAAGGTGTTGAGAGAGGATCAGGAGTCGGGGTGGCAATCCCTCGGCAGCCGACTCTGCATCAAGCGCATCGAGGTGTACGGCAATTCGGAAGGGAGCAGGGCGGGGGTCAAGGTGTACGGGCGCAAATGAGCAAAGGGCGGGGGAAATCCCCGCCCAGTGCTTATTTCTTCGGGCGGAACGGTTTGATGATGGCCTCGTCGCACTCGAGATAGGGCCCTTCCATCAGGTCGATGCAGTAGGGGATGGCGGGGAAGACAGCATCCAGGCACTCGCGGATCGATTTGGGCTTGCCCGGCAGGTTGACGATGAGCGAGCTGCCGCGCAGGCCGGCGGTCTGGCGCGACAGGATGGCGGTCGGCACGAACTTGAGGGACTCGGCCCGCATCAGCTCGCCAAAGCCCGGCATCATGCGATCGCACACCGCCTCGGTGGCCTCCGGGGTCACATCCCGCCTGGCCGGCCCTGTGCCCCCCGTGGTAACGACAAGGCAGCACTGCTCATCGTCCACCAGCCGAACCAGGGTCGCCTCAATCTGATCCTGCTCGTCGGGGATCACCTGATAGACGGGCTCCCATTCCGAGGTCAGGTAGGCGTTCAGGGTGTCGATGATGGCCTTGCCGGAGAGATCTTCGTAGATGCCTGCACTGGCGCGATCGCTGACGGTGACGATACCGATTCTTGCCTTGCTCATGGTCTGCCCTTGGTTGCCGCAATAAAGTGGTAAATAAAATAACATAATCAGTGAGATATGTTAAACCGCCGGATGGTACAAGGGGAGGGCGTCGAGCCTGGGAGAGAGTCGAATGAAAAACAATTTTGAGGAAAGTTCCTTAATAAGGCATAAGGCCGAGAAAAATGGCGCTGAAATTTTATAAAAAAACTGACGCAGGCCGGATTCGGTTAATTTCATGAATCATAAGGAATAAATGATTTTTTCCGCCAACGATGCGCAATCCGTGCCAAAAACCGGACTCCTGTGGCTCGGCGGTGAATGGCCCAAAATCGCCACCATCCTATATAACCTTCCCTAGGGACAGTGAAATAGTGATGTGCCCGGCGTCGTTCCATTCCATGGGCGAGGTCCGGCCAGGAGGGTATATGGAGCTGCCTGATTTCGATACCCTGAAGTACTGGGCGCTGGCCGAGCCGGAGCGACTCGACGCGCTGCTGCACCAGCAGATAGAGACCCTGATCGCCCAGGTGGGACCAGAGCGGCAACGTCGGTTGCGAGGTCTGCAATTTCGCATCGACTGCCAGCGCCGCCTGGCCAGAAACAACCTCGACAGCTGCATCCGGATAGCCAACATGATGCATGACTCCGTCTACGCCATGCGCCAGCACATTCTGGATCTGCAGAACGAATCTTGTCAGGAAATGGCAGAGCCCCCGCTGCCGGATAATGTGATAGCGTTTTCCAGTTATCTGAAACGGAAATAATTCACGGCCCTGTTCAAGATATAAAAAAACAGGGTATTTATTAATTTGTTTAACCCCTTCTCAAACAAGTTGTTAAGCAAGTTGGGTAAATTGTTTTTTATTTGCTGCAAATATTCCCCGGGCGGCTGAATAATAGTGACCAGTGCCCGCAGTCCGATAGAGATGGATGAAGGTGTATTTATTTTGGGGTAATATCCAGACACATTTCATCTTGCTATGACTCAAAGGGATCATGAGAAGCATCACACCAGGAAGGGTGCTGTCGCGAGAGCAGCAGACGGAGATCACCCGGATCATCGTCAAGGCGGGCCAGATGCTGGCCCAGTTTGGGGCGGAGAGCCGCATCATCGAGCAGACCACGGTCCGCCTGGGCATGGCGCTCGGGCTGGAGAGCGTCGAGATGGCCATCTCTTCCAGCGCCATCGTCCTCACCAGCCTCTACCAGGGCAGTTGCGTCACCACCACCCGCCGGGTGCGGGAGCACGGCATCAACATGCAGGTGGTGTGCGAAATCCAGCGCATCTGCATCATGACGGAGAAGTCGCTTATCGGCGCGCGCGAGGTACGTCAGCGCCTCGAGGCCATCACGCCGTTCCACTATCACCCCTGGCTGGTGGTGCCCATGGTGGGGCTCTCCTGCGGTGCCTTCAGCCTGCTGTTTGGCGGTGACTGGCCCATCTTCCTGGTGACCTGCTGCTCGGCCTCGGTCGCCATGCGGGTGCGCCAGCTCATTGCCCGCCATCACCACAGTCCACTCATCAACTTTGCCGCCACCGGTTTCATCGCCACCCTGCTCGCCTCCAGCGCCACTTTCTTCGGCTGGGGCGAACAACCCTATCTCACCATGGCCGCCAGCGTGTTGCTGCTGGTGCCGGGGTTCCCGCTCATCAATGCGGTCTCCGACATGGTGAAGGGTTACTTCAACATGGGGCTGGCCCGCTGGGGCACGGCGACACTGCTGACCATCAGCGCGGCCATAGGGATCATTCTCGCCATGTCGGTCACCGGGATCTGGGGGTGGAAGGTATGATGGAACTGCTCTGGCTGCTGGCCAAGGATGCCTTCTGGTCGGCCATTCCGGCGGTGGGCTTTGCCATGCTGTTCAACGTGCCGCCACGGATGCTCAAATATTGCGCCATGGGGGGCGCGTTGGCCCACAGCCTGCGTACCCTGCTCATCCACTACGGCATGCCCATCGAGTGGGCCACCCTGGCAGCGGCGACCACGGTCGGCTTTGTCTGTGTCTACTGGTCGCGCCGCTTGCTGGCACCACGCCCGGTGTTCAGCGTCGCCTCCATCATCCCCATGATCCCGGGCAGCTACGCGTTCAAGACCATGATCGCCATCGTGGAGCTCAATATCTCCGGGGTGACCATGGAGCTGCTTCAGAGCGCGGTGGAGAACGGCCTCAAGGCGCTGTTTATCGTGGGGGCCCTGAGTTTCGGTTTGGCGATCCCCTCTCTGGTCGTGTACCGTAACCGCCCCATTATCTGACGACGGTGCGAGAGGTTGACCCCATGATGATTTCCATGATTGCCGCCATGGCCCAGGACAGGGTGATCGGCCTGGACAACCAGATGCCCTGGCATCTGCCGGCGGATCTGGCCCACTTCAAGCGGGTCACCCTGGGTAAGCCGGTGCTGATGGGGCGCAAGACCTTTGAATCCATCGGACGACCGCTGCCCGGGCGCCGCAACCTGGTGATCAGCCGCAACCCCGACTACCGGGCCGACGGCGTGGAGGTTATCGACTCGGTGGAGGCCGCACTGGCCCTGCTGGCGGATAGTGACGTCGCGGAGCTGATGGTGATCGGGGGCGGTCATCTCTACGGCCAGCTGCTGCCACGGGCCGACAGGCTCTATCTGACCCGTATCGATCTGGCGGTGGAGGGGGATACCCGTTTCCCGGCCTTCGACGAGAATGACTGGTCGTGCATCGAGCGCGAGTCCCATCACCCCGACGAGAAGAACCCCCATCCCTACTGTTTCGAGACCTGGCAGCGGCGCTGAGCCCTCTGATGCCATGAAGAGCCCCTTGCGACAGCCGGGGGCTTTTTTGTGCCCTGTTGCTGCAAAGAGAAGGGGGCTGAACCGGCATGGTTGAAGGTGCCTGAAGCAATATCCGGAATGCGTGACATTAAAATGATTAGTTATGTAATGAATAAGCCATTCATCGCCCCGATGGGCGCCGTCGTCCCCACCCTCTCTTTTCGCCTGCTGCTAACGCCTTTTAATCATTAATGAAATATGCTGAAAGTGCATCGCTACTGTGGCGGACCTGTCTGTTATAGGCGTTTTTATCGTGATTTAATGGATTTTTATGAATGAAAATAACCAATAAAAATCAATAAGTTAAATTTAACCTCTCTAAGGTGGCTTCAATTGGTTCTTTTATTTGGGTGTGAAATTACTTAGTGTTAAAAGTAATTGGCTCACGTTCGACGGTTTGCCAGGCAAGGCGTCGGCCAAGAAAAAAGGACAATATGACAGTCAAACTCGAGGTCAAATCCCTCTACAAAATCTTCGGCGATCAGCCGGATAAAGCGTTCAAATTGCTGGCGAAAGGGCATGATCGCGCCAGTATCCTGAAAAAGACCGGACAGACTCTGGGGGTCCAGGATGTCAATCTGGCCATCAACGAAGGGGAGATCTTCGTGGTGATGGGCCTCTCCGGTTCGGGCAAGTCCACCCTGGTGCGTCTCTTCAACCGGCTGATCGAGCCGACCCGCGGCCAGGTGCTGATCGATGGCGAGGACATCGCCGCTATCTCGGAGCGCGAGCTGCGCCAGGTGCGCCGCAAGAAGATCAGCATGGTATTCCAGTCCTTCGCCCTGATGCCGCACCTGAGTGTGCTGGAAAATACCGCCTTCGGGCTGGAGCTGGCCGGTGTACCGCTGGCGGAGCGCCAGCAGAGCGCCCGTCAGGCGCTCCATCAGGTGGGGCTGGGACAGTGGATAGAGGCTTATCCGGATGCCCTCTCCGGCGGCATGAAGCAGCGGGTCGGGCTGGCCCGGGCCCTTGCCAATGACCCCGACATCCTGCTGATGGACGAAGCTTTCTCCGCGCTGGATCCCCTGATCCGCACCGAGATGCAGGACGAGCTGCTCAAGCTGCAGGCCAGTCAGCAGCGCACCATCGTCTTCATCTCCCACGATCTGGACGAGGCGATGCGCATCGGCGATCGCATCGCCATCATGCAGGATGGCCAGCTGGTGCAAGTGGGCACCCCGGACGAGATCCTGAACCAGCCCGCCAACGACTATGTGCGCGCCTTCTTTCGCGGGGTGGATCTGGCCCATGTGTTCAGCGCCCGCGACGTGGCCAGCCGCAAGCAGGTGCCCCTCATCAAGAAACACACCACCGACGGGCCGGGCAACGCCCTGCGCCAGCTCAAGGAGCTTGAGCGGGAGTTCGGTTACGTGGTGGATCGCAGTCGTCGCTTCCTCGGGGTCGTCTCGGTGGAGTCGCTCGGTCAGGCGGTAAGGACCAAAGGCAGCCTGGAGCAGGCGTTGCTGGCGGACATCCAGCCCATTCTGGCGGACACCGCCCTCAATGAACTGATCAGCCAGGTGGCGGCCGCTCCCTGTCAGGTGCCCGTGGTCGAGGAGGATGGCACTTACCTCGGCCTCATCTCCAAGGCCAATCTGCTTAACACCCTGGACAGGAGTACCCCGGCATGAAGCTGATGAATCCCCATTTCTTGCTGAGCGGGCTGCTGGCCCTGGTGCTGCTGGCGAGCCCTTCCCTGCGGGCCGATGAGGTGGCGGCAGACCCCTGGAGCGCGCCTGCGTCCGCCGAGGTGACCGATCCCTGGGGCAGTACCGACACCCAGGTCACCGACTGGCAGAACCAGATCGAAGCCGCCGACACCACAACCGCCATCGACTGGCTGGATCCTTTCCAGCAGGCGCTGGTGCCGCTGGATACCTGGGTGGAAGGGGGCATCGGTTGGCTGGTGGAGAACCTGCGGCCGCTGTTCCAGCTGATCCGCGCACCGGTGGAGCTGACCCTGAACGCCATGACCCATCTGCTGCAGACGGTGCCCTCCACCCTGATGATGGGGCTCCTGGCCCTGCTTGCCTGGCAACTGGTGAACGGCCGCATGGCGCTCGGCACGCTCGTATCTCTTGTGGGGATCGGGCTCATCGGGGCCTGGTCCGATGCCATGGTGACCCTGTCCCTGGTGCTGACCTCGCTGTTCTTCTGCGTGCTGCTGGGGTTGCCCACCGGCATCCTGCTGGCCCGCAGCGAGCGGCTCTCCACCTGGACCCGGCCGCTGCTGGATGCCATGCAGACCACCCCGGCATTCGTCTACCTCATCCCCATCGTGATGCTGTTTGGCATCGGCAACGTGCCCGGGGTGGTGGTGACCGTCATCTTCGCCCTGCCGCCCATGATCCGGCTCACCATGCTGGGCATTCGCCAGGTGCCCACGGATCTGGTGGAGGCGGCCCACTCGTTCGGTGCCAGCCCCTCCCAGTTGCTGTTCAAGGTACAGCTGCCACTCGCCATGCCCACCATCATGGCCGGGGTCAACCAGACCCTGATGCTGGCGCTCTCCATGGTGGTGATCGCCTCCATGATCGCGGTGGGGGGCCTCGGCCAGATGGTGCTGCGCGGCATCGGCCGGCTCGACATGGGGCTCGCCTCCATCGGCGGCCTCGGCATCGTGCTGCTGGCCATCGTGCTCGACCGCCTCACCCAGGCGATGGGGCAACCGGATCGCACCCGTACCGGCCGCTGGTATCAGCACGGCCCCGCCGCCCTGCTGCTGCGCCTGGCCGGTCGTGACAAGAAAATCGATTACAAAGGAGTAAATGCATGAGACAGACCACCAAAGGATTGACCCTGGGCACATTGCTGCTGAGTACCCAACTGCTGAGCCCGCTCGCCATGGCCAGCGCCGAGTTGCCGGGGGAGGGGGTTCGCGTTCAGCCCCTGCAGAGCTCCTTGCCGGAAGAGGCCTTCCAGAGCCTGCTGGTGAGCAAGCTGATGGGGCGTCTGGGTTACGATGTCCAGCCCGCCCAGGAGGTGGACTACAACGTGGCTTATGCCTCGGTGGCCCAGGGAGACGGCACCTTCCTCGCGTTCAACTGGGTGCCGCTGCAGGACAACAAGTACGAGCAGGCGGGGGGCGACAAGGTGTTCTTCCGTGAGGGCACCTATGTGGCCGGTGCCGCCCAGGGGTACCTCATCGACAAGAAGACTGCGACCCAATACGGCATCACCAACCTGGGCCAGCTCAAGGATCCCGAGGTGGCGGCGCTGTTTGACGGGGATGGCGACGGCAAGGCCGACCTCATCGGTTGCAACCCCGGCTGGGGCTGCGAGGGGGCGATCAACCATCACCTCGACGCCTTTGGTCTGACCCCCACGGTGGCCCACAAGCAGGGCAACTACGCGGCGCTGATCGCCGATACCCTGGCTCGCTACCAGGCCGGCAAGCCGGTGCTCTATTACACCTGGACCCCCTACTGGCTCAGCAGCGAACTGGTGCCGGGCAAGGATGTGGTGTGGCTGGAAGTCCCCGCCGACGCCCCGGATGCGGCCAAGACCCGTTTGCCGAACGGTAAGAACTACGGCTTTGTGGTGAACACCATGCACATCGTTGCCAACAAGCGGTTTGCCGAGGCCAATCCGGCCGCCGCCAAGCTCTTCTCCATCGTCAAGCTGCCGCTGAATGACATCAACGTGCAGAACGGCCTGATGAACAAGGGGCAGAACAAGCCGGCGGACGTGGAACGTCATGCCGACGCCTGGCTCAAGGGCCACGAGGCACTGGTGAACGACTGGCTGAATCAGGCGCGCGCCGCCGCCATGTAATGAAGGGCGGTACATCACCCTTTTGCGCAAAGAAAAACGCCCGGCAGTTGCCTGGCGTTTTTTGTGGGCGGGCGCAGCACATGGCCGGGCCGGGGGATCAGATGCCGGAGCCGTCGCTCTCGCCACCTTCCTCATGCAGGCCGCACTCGCGCTTGAGGCCGAAGAAGCGGGTCTGCTCCTCGCTCATGCCGGGCTCCCACTTGGCGGTGGTGTGCACGTCGCCGACCGAGAGGTAACCCTGCTCCCACAAGGGGTGGTAGGGGAGGTCGAACTCCTTGAAGTAGTAGAAGACGTCCTTGTTGCTCCAGTCGATCACCGGCAGGAACTTGAAGCGACCGCGCTGGATGGCCAGCACCGGCAGCTTGCCCCGGCTGCCGGACTGCTCACGGCGCAGGCCCGAGAACCAGGTGCGGGCACCCAGCTCGTTCAGGGCGCGGTCCATGGGCTCCACCTTGTTGAGCTGGTTGTAGCGGGTGATCCCCTCCACCCCCTGCTCCCACAGGAGGCCGAAGCGGGCCTCCTGCCAGGCCGGGCTGAGTTCGGCCCGGTAGATCTTGAGGTTGAGCGCGAGACGCTCGGTCAGCTCGTCGATGAAACGGTAGGTCTCGGGGAAGAGATAACCGGTGTCGGTCAGCACCACGGGCACGTCGGCCCGCTCGCGGCTCACCAGGTGCAGCATGAGCGCCGCCTGGATGCCGAAACTCGACGACAGCACATGCTCCCCCGGCAGGTTGGCCAGGGCCCAGCGCACCCGCTCGGGGGCGCTCATGGCGTCCAGCGCCCGGTTGAGGGGGGCCAGCGCCTCGACCTGCTCCTCCCGGCCCAGGGCCAGGAGGGCGTCGAGGTCGAGCCGGCCGTCGGCGGTGCGCGCCAGCCGGGCTGTATCAGTCTGTTCAGGCTGCATAGAAGTCCCTCGCGGAGTCGATAACCGGGGCGATGATCCCGGCGCGAATGACAAAATCGCCGAAGCACTCGTCCGGGTTGCGTTCGCTCGCCCAGCGGCCGATCAGGGCATCCAGTTCGGCCAGGATCTGCGGCTCGGTGATGTTCTCCAGATGCAGGCGCGGGATGCGGGTCCCCTCGAGGTTGCCCCCCAGGTGCAGGTTGTAGCGACCCGGCGCCTTGCCCACCAGACCCACTTCCGCCAGCATGGCGCGGCCGCAGCCGTTGGGGCAGCCGGTGACCCGGAAGATGATGGCGTCATCCGCCAGGCCGTGCTTGGCCAGCAGCCCCTCGATGTCGGTGACGAAGGCAGGCAGCATGCGCTCGGCCTCGGCCATTGCCAGGGGGCAGGTGGGCAGGGCCACGCAGGCCATGGACTGCTTGCGCTGCTCGCTCACGCCGTCATCCAGCAGACCGTACTGGCGTGCCAGCGCCTCGATGCGAGCCTTCTCGCCGGCAGGCACGCCCGCGATGATGAGGTTCTGGTTGGCGGTGAGGCGGAAGTCCCCCTGATGCACCTTGGCGATCTCCAGCATGCCGGTCTTGAGGGGCTTGCCCGGGAAGTCCAGCAGGCGGCCGTTCTCGATAAACAGGGTCAGGTGGTGCTTGCCGTCGATCCCCTCCACCCAGCCAAAGCGATCGCCACGGCTGGTGAATTCATAGGGGTGAACCGGCCCGAACTGGATGCCGGCGCGGCTCTCCACCTCGGCCTTGAAGGCCTCGACCCCCACCCGTTCAAGGGTGTACTTGGTCTTGGCGTTCTTGCGGTTGACCCGGTTGCCCCAGTCGCGCTGGGTGCTGACCACGGCGGCCGCCACCTCCAGCACGTGGGAGAGCGGAATGAAGCCAAAGTCGCTCGCCTTGCGCGGGTAGGTGGTGGTGTCGCCGTGGGTCATGGCGAGACCGCCCCCCACCAGCACGTTGAAGCCCACCAGCTTGCCGTGTTCGGCGATGGCCACGAAGTTGAGATCGTTGGCGTGGATGTCCACATCGTTGTGGGGCGGGATCACCACGGTCGTCTTGAATTTGCGCGGCAGGTAGTTGGAGCCCAGGATCGGCTCCTCGTCACCCCCCAGCTTCTCGCCATCCAGCCAGATCTCCACGTAGGCGCGGGTCTTGGGCAGCAGGTGTTCGGAGATCTTCTTGGCCCACTCGTAGGCCTCCTGGTGCAACTCGGACTCCACCGGGTTGCTGGTGCAGAGCACGTTGCGGTTCACGTCCCCCGCGGTGGCGATGGAGTCGATACCGGTGCTGTTGAGGGTCTGGTGCATCAGCTTGATGTCGCGCTTCAGTACCCCGTGGAACTGGAAGGTCTGGCGGGTGGTCAGGCGGATGCTGCCGTACATGCTGTGTTCTTCGGCGAACTTGTCGATCACCTGCCACTGGGCCGGGGTGATGATGCCACCGGGCAGGCGGGCGCGCAGCATGACGTTGTGCAGGGGCTCCAGCTTCTGGGCGGCGCGCTCCGGGCGGATGTCGCGGTCATCCTGCTGATACATGCCGTGGAAGCGGATCAGCTGGAAGTTGTCGCCGTTGAAGCCGCCGGTGAGCGGGTCCTGCAGATCTTCGGCGATGGTGCCGCGCAGGAAGTTGCTCTCGCGCTTGAGGCGTTCGTTGTCAGCCAGCGGCCCTTCGACCGGTCCCGGAATAAGTTGTTTGCTCATCAATAGACATCCCTTTGATAACGTTTGGCACGACGCAATTCGCTCAGATACTCTTCTGCTTCCTCACGGCTCTTGTGGCCGTGTTCCGCAATCACTTCCAGCAGGGCTTCCTGCACATCCTTCGCCATGTGGTTGGCGTCGCCACACACATAGAAGTGAGCGCCTGCTTCCAGCCACTGGTAGAGCTCAAGCCCTGCCTCGCGCAGACGGTCCTGCACATAAATCTTGTTGGCCTGATCCCGGCTGAAGGCCAGGGAGATCTTGGACAGCAGGCCCGATTTCACATAACGCTGCCACTCCACCTGATAGAGGAAGTCCTGGGTGAAGTGGGGGTTGCCGAAGAAGAGCCAGTTCTTGCCCTCTGCCCCCTGTGCTTCCCGCTCCTGCAGGAAGGCGCGGAACGGGGCAATGCCGGTGCCCGGGCCCACCATGATGACGGGGATGTCGGGATTGGCGGGCAGGCGGAAGTTGTCATTGTGCTCCACGAACACCCGGACCTCGGCATCTTCCGGCAGACGGTCCGCCAGATAGGAAGAGGCGCCGCCGCTTCGCACTGTGCCATCTTCTTGGCGGTAGCGCACTACGCCGACGGTCAGGTGCACCTCTTCTTCCACCTCGCTCTGGGCGGAGGCGATGGAGTAGAGGCGGGGGGTGAGGGGACGCAGCAGTGCGATCAGTTGATCGGCACTCAAGGAAGCCGGGAAGCGTTTCAATACGTCCACCACCTGGGCGCTGGCCACCAAGGCGTTGACCTGGGCCTTGTCACCGGCCAGATCCTTCAGCGCCGCGTTGTCCGTGATCTCGGCGAGGCCAGTGATCAGGCCCCCGTGCAGCCGGGTCAGTTCGTAGTGACGGGTCAGCGCCTCGCGCAGGCTGCCATGGGGGGTGGCCTCGTCACCGGTCAGACCGGTCAGGGCCAGCACTTCCCCCACGAGATCGGCGTCGTTGTCGAACCAGATGCCGAGCGCATCCCCCGGTTGATAGGTGATGCCGGACTCTTCCAGGTTGATCTCGATGTGACGGATGTCCTTGGTGGAGTCGCGGCCGGTGATCTTCTGGTTCACCGAGAGTCTGGCCGGGAAGGGGTTCTCCTTGTTGTACTGGCTGTGGCCGACGGCGGCCTGCACCGAGCCCGCCACGCTGGCAGTCGCGGCGCCGGCAGAGAGGGTGGCGGCGACCGCCGCAACGGCCTGCTCGCCCCAGGCCTTGGCGGCATCCTGATAATCCACATCGAGGCTAGCTAGCTCATGGATGCGCTCTGCCCCTGCCTTGGCGAGGAAACCATCGAAATCCTTGCCGGTCTGGCAGAAGAACTCATATGAGCTGTCACCCAGCCCCAGCACGGCAAACTTGAGCCCTTCCAGCTTGCCGACCTTGCCCTTCTTGAGCTGCTCGAACAGATCGACGGCGCTCTCGGGGGGCTCCCCCTCCCCGTAAGTGCTCACTACCACCAGCAGGTGGCTCTCTTTCTTGAGCTGCTTGGGTTTGTAGTCCGCCATGGAGGTGAGGGTCACCGGCAGGCCGCGGGCCTCGGCCTGGGCCTTGATGGCGCTGGCCACGCCCTTGGCATTCCCGGTCTGGGAGCCGTAGAGAATGGTCAGGCTGCCGCCGGGTGCCGCGACTTCTGCGCCTGCGCTCGCCACGGGCTGGACGCCCGCCTGGGAGAGGCCGTAGAGATAACCGCTGACCCAGGCCAGTTGCTGGGTATTGAGGGTGGTGAGAACTTGGTTGAGCTGGCGCTGCTGTTCGTCAGAGAGCGGGCTCAGGGTGGGGGCTGTCAATGGCATCACACATGTCTTCCATGGTCTGATTTTTGGTCAGGGTAAGGGGTGTAATGAATAACAACAAAGAATAAAAATTTCTTCTTTATGCGATTTATGAATTTATAAAGCCAAAATCCATCTCAGCCCGGGGGGGCCCGTGATATAAAAATGGCCTTGCCGAGCCCCCTGTCCCGGGGATCTCTCATGCCTCAAGGAGCAACCATGTCCCGTCTCTATCATGTCAACGCCTTCAGCCATCACCCCTTCGCAGGCAACCCCGCCGTGGTGGTGCTGGGGGAAGCGCGGCCCGACGCCGAGCTGCAGGCCATGGCAGCGGAGTTCAACCTCTCTGAGAGCGCCTTTCTGACCCAACTGGGAGAGGGGCATTACGGGTTGCGCTGGTTCACCCCGCAAGTGGAGGTGGACTTGTGCGGCCATGGTACCCTGGCGGCGGCCCATGTGCTGTGGCAGACGGGGGAGGTGTCAGGGGAGCTCCCCATCCGCTTCGTGACCCGCAGCGGTGAGTTGGTGGCCCGGCGGGAAGGGGAGTGGATCTGGCTCGATTTTCCGCGCATTGCCCTGGCGCCCCTCGAGCTGGACCCTGCCTATGGGGCGGCTCTTGGCTGCCAGCCGCTGCAAACCCTGGCGGCCGGGGCCAAGTTCCTGCTTGAGCTCGGTAGCGAGGAGGTGGTCCGCGCGCTCACCCCCGATTTTCACGCTCTGCGGGCGCTGCCGGGCCGGGGGATCATGGTGACGGCGCCATCGAGCCGGGGAGAGGACGACTTCGTCTCCCGCTATTTCGCCCCCTGGGTCGGGGTGGACGAGGATCCGGTGACCGGCTCCAACCACTGCGCCCTGGTGCCCTTCTGGGCCGAGCGGCTCGGCAAACGGCAATTGCGGGCCCGCCAGATCTCGGCCCGGGGCGGGGATCTCAGGCTGGAATTGCAGGAGGAGCGAGTGCTGATGGCGGGCCGGGCGCTGACCCTGTGGCAGGGGGAGTGGCTGCTGCCCCCTGTCGCACCAGCGGACCGATGACCGCTCGTCACGGTGTGACTTCTGCATAAAAAAACGCCCCGCAATTGCGGGGCGTTTTGATTGCCATGGACGGCAGCGTTTTGCTACGGCTCTGTTTCTGCGGCTCTTACTTTTGTGGACGCAAGGCCGGGAACAGGATGACGTCGCGGATGGTGTGGCTGTTGGTGAACAGCATCACCAGACGGTCGATACCGATACCTTGACCGGCGGTCGGCGGCAGACCGTGTTCCAGCGCGGTGACGAAGTCGGCGTCGTAGAACATGGCTTCGTCGTCCCCTGCGGCTTTCTGGTCAACCTGGGCCTGGAATCGCTCGGCCTGATCTTCCGCATCGTTCAGCTCGGAGAAGCCGTTGGCCAGCTCGCGGCCGCCGATGAAGAACTCGAAGCGGTCGGTGACGTCCGGGTTCTGGTCGTTGCGACGGGCCAGCGGGGAGACGGCGGCCGGGTACTCGGTGATGAAGGTCGGTTGCAGCAGCATGTGTTCCACGGTCTCTTCGAAGATCGCGGTGATCACGTGGCCCAGCTCCCAGCTCTTCATCAGCTCGATCTTCAGACCCTTGGCGACGGAGGTGGCCTTCTCAAGAGTGGCCAGATCGTCACGGGTCACACCCGGGTTGTACTTCAGGATGGAGTCGACCATGGAGAGGCGCTGGAACGGCTGACCGAAATCGATGGTCAGGCCCTCTTCGCCCTCTTTGGCGTAACGGATCCTGGTGTCGCCCAGGATGTCCTGTGCCAGGGTGCGCAGCATCTCTTCGGTAAGATCCATCAGATCGATGTAATCGGCGTAGGCCATATAGAACTCGAGCATGGTGAACTCGGGGTTATGGCGAACAGAGATGCCTTCGTTGCGGAAGTTGCGGTTGATTTCGTAGACACGTTCGAAACCACCGACCACCAGACGCTTCAGGTAGAGTTCCGGAGCGATACGCAGGTACATGTCGATGTCCAGCGCATTGTGGTGGGTGATGAAGGGACGTGCGGAGGCGCCACCCGGGATGACTTGCATCATGGGGGTTTCCACTTCCATGAAGCGCTTGTCATTCAGGAACTTGCGAATGCCGGCCACCACCTTGGTGCGGGTCACGAAGGTCTTGCGAGACTCTTCGTTGGCGATCAGGTCCAGGTAACGCTGGCGGCAGCGGGCTTCCTGGTCGGTCAGCCCCTTGTGCTTCTCGGGCAGCGGGCGCAGGGCCTTGGTCAGCAGGCGGATGGTGGAGACGTGTACGGAGAGCTCACCGGCGTTGGTGCGGAACAGGGTGCCCTCGACACCGACGATGTCACCCAGATCCCACTTCTTGAACTGCTCGTTGTAGAAGCCTTCCGGCAGATCGTCACGGGTCACGTAGATCTGGATCTTGCCAGCCATGTCCTGCAGGGTCGCGAAAGACGCCTTGCCCATGATCCGGCGGGTCATGATGCGACCGGCAATCTTCACCTGTTTACCCAGGGCGACCAGCTCGTCATTGCTCTTGTCGCCGAATTCGGCGTGCAGATCGCCGGAGAGGCTGTCACGACGGAAATCGTTGGGGAAGGGGTTGCCCTGGGCGCGCAAGGCGGCCAGCTTGGAGCGACGCTCAAGCATCTCGTTGTTCAGTTCGAGAGTCTGGTCGACTTCCGGGGTGGTGGTTTGTTCAGACATGGTGATTCCTGCTGCTCTGTTTACAGGCCTGATTTCAGGCTGGCTTCGATAAACTTGTCCAAGTCGCCGTCGAGTACCGATTGGGTATTGCGGGTTTCGACGCCGGTGCGCAGATCCTTGATACGGGAATCATCCAGTACGTAGGAGCGGATCTGGCTGCCCCAGCCGATGTCGGACTTGGTCTCTTCGAGGGCTTGCTTCTCAGCGTTCTGCTTTTGAATTTCCAGCTCGTAGAGCTTGGCCTTCAACTGCTTCATACACTGATCTTTGTTCTTGTGCTGGGAACGGTCGTTCTGGCACTGCACCACCACGCCGGTCGGCACATGGGTGATACGCACCGCGGACTCGGTCCGGTTGACGTGCTGACCACCGGCACCGGAGGCGCGGTAGACGTCGATGCGAAGATCAGCCGGGTTGATCTCGATCTCGATGTCATCATCGATCTCGGGGTAGACGAACACGGAGCAGAACGAGGTGTGACGACGGCCGCCGGAATCGAACGGCGACTTGCGTACCAGACGGTGCACGCCGGTCTCGGTGCGCAGCCAGCCGAAGGCATACTCGCCGGTGAACTTGATGGTGGCGGACTTGATGCCGGCCACGTCGCCTTCGGAGCATTCGATGAGCTCGGGCTTGTAGCCGTGGGCATCACCCCAGCGCAGGTACATGCGCAGCACCATGTTGGCCCAGTCCTGGGCCTCGGTGCCGCCGGAACCGGACTGGATGTCGATGTAGCAGTCGGAACCGTCGTGCTGACCGGAGAACATGCGACGGAACTCGAGATCCACCAGCTTGGCCTCCAGCTCGTCCGCTTCGACAACGGCTTCGTTGAAGGTCTCTTCGTCTTCACCTTCGACGGCCAGGCTGACCAGCATCTCGACGTCATCGACGCCCTGGGTCAGGGTATCGATGGTGCTGACGACGTTCTCCAGGGAGACGCGCTCCTTGCCCAGCGCCTGTGCGCGCTCGGGTTCGTTCCAGACATCCGGCTGTTCCAGCTCGGCATTGACCTCTTCTAGACGCTCTTTCTTGGCGTCATAGTCAAAGGTACCCCCTAAGCAGCTCGGTCCTCTCAGACAGCTCCTTAAGCTTGTTTAATACAGGATTGACTTCAAACATCGTGAAAACTCTCGGGGTCGATGTGATTTAAAAACGGGATATTCTAGCCAATTGCAGAAGGAATAAACAGGGTTGGCTGGCCCCGCTCTTTTTCCTGCTCCAATTTTCCGCAGCATTTTTAAAATTTCCGCGTAAAATATCGTCACTCACGCCATTCTCCGCTTCAGTTTTGCGCGGATTGGCCGCTAACAACACACAGTGCCACGCACTCCCGATTGATCCTGTTCCCGACCCCCACAAGAAGAAAACACGATGAAAAACCTATCACTCAAGCAGAAGATACTGTTGTCTGTGGTCATCGCCTTGTCACTGGTGATCCTGCTGCTCTCCTGGCAGAGCTACACCAGCCAGAAGTCCATGCTGCTGCAAGGCAGTCAGGAACAGGTGCAGCGCCTTGGCAGCCAGCAGGCCGCCAGCGTCAGCGACTGGCTTGCCGCCCGTCGTGACGTCATCCAGGCCCTTGGCAACAAGGCCGGTGCCGAGCCCCTCAACGCCCTGCAACAGGCCCAGGTGTCCGGCCGTTTCCAGCTCACCTATTTTGGTGAGGGCAGCGGCAAGATGAACGACTCCGACCCCTCCATCAACCGCGACGGTTACGATCCCCGCTCCCGTGGCTGGTATCAGGAAGCCATGGCCAAGGGCGGCATGATCGTCACCAAACCCTACCTCGACGTGGCCTACAACATTCTGGTGGTGACCCTGGCCCAGCCAGCCCAGGGCGGCGTGGTGGGGGGGGATCTCTCCATCGCCTCCCTGGTGGATGACATCACCAAGATGAAGCTGCCGGCGGACGGCTTCGCCATCCTGATGCACAAGGATGGCACCGTCATCGCCTACAAGGATGCGGCCAAGGCGATGAAGCCGGCCAGCGAGATCGACAACGATCTGACCAATGCCCTGATCGAGCAGAGCAAGGCGAGCAACAGCCTGGTGCCTGCTTTCTTCGACAGCGAGGGGCGTGACAAGCTGCTGTGGGCGACGGACATTCCGGACACCGACTGGGAGCTGGTGCTGGTACTGGACAAGAGCACCCTGGAGGCGCCGCTCTCCTCCCTGCTGATGACCCAGCTCGGCCTGGCCCTGCTGGTGCTGGTGGGCAGCATCCTCGCCATCTCCTGGCTGGTCAGCCTGCTGCTCGGTCCCCTCACCAAGGTGTCCCAGGCCCTGGCCCGCATCGCCGACGGTAACGGCGATCTGACCCAGCGCATCAAGATCGACGCCAATGACGAAGTGGGCCAGCTCGCCGGCAGCTTCAACCGCTTCGTGGGCAGCCAGCATCAGCTCATCGCCAACATCCGTCAGCTTGCCAACGAGCTGAACGCCGATGCCGAACGCAGTCTGGTGACCAACCAGGCCGCGGTGGAAGAGCTGCAACGCCAGCAACAGGAGGTGACCATGGTCGCCACCGCCGTCACCGAGATGGCGAGTGCCACCATGGAGATCGCGGGCAACGCCGAGAACACCGCTGCCGCCGCCCAGCAATCTGCCCAGAGCAGTGAACAGGGCAAGATCCTGGTGAACCAGACTCGCCAGTCCATCAACAACCTGGCCGAGGAAGTGGGGCAGGCGACCGGCGTCATCGGTGAACTGAGCCGTCACGCTCAGGCCATCTCCGGCATCCTCTCCACCATCCAGGGCATCGCCGAGCAGACCAACCTGCTGGCGCTGAACGCGGCCATTGAAGCGGCCCGTGCCGGTGAACAGGGTCGCGGTTTCGCCGTGGTGGCGGACGAGGTGCGGGTGTTGTCGCGCCGTACCCAGGATTCCACTCAGGAGATCCAGTCCACCATCGAAACCCTGCAACAGACCACGGCCCGCGCGGTGAGCCTGATGCAGACCAGCCAGGGGCTGGCGGACAACAGCGTGAAGGATGCCGACGCTGCCGCTGCGGCTCTGGAGGAGATCACCCAGGCCGTCAGCCTCATCTCCGACATGGCGGGCCAGATCGCCACCGCCGCCGAGGAGCAGACCCAGGTGACCGGTGAAATCACCCAGAACACCACCGCCATCAAGGATGTGAGCGACGAGATCACCGCTTCCGCCATGCGCGACCTGGATCAGGCGCACAACCTCAAGGGGCGTGCCACCAACCTGAACCAGCAGGTGTCGACCTTCATTTTGTAAGGAAGGTCAGGCCGCAATTTGAACCAGCTGGTGTTGGCCTTTATTTTGTAAGGAAGGTCAGGCCGCAGTCCTACCGTGGCGTCAGTAAAAAGCCCCGCACCTTGGTGCGGGGCTTTTTGTTGCCTGCCGTCGGCCCCTTGGTGGGGGTCGGGGCAGCGTCCAGGGGCCAGCAAACAAAGAGCCCACCGCAAGGTGGGCTCTGTCATACGGGGCCTGCGTCCGGGATCACAGGAAGGGCAGGGCCAGGAACAGCTTGATCACCACAGCGTTGATGATGTCGATGAAGAAGGCTCCGACCATGGGCACCACCAGGAAAGCCAGGTGGGAGGGGCCGAAGCGCTGGGTAATGGCCTGCATGTTGGCAATGGCAGTGGGGGTGGCGCCGAGGCCGAAGCCGCAGTGACCCGCCGCCAGCACGGCTGCATCATAGTTGCGCCCCATGACCCGGAAGGTGACGAAGATGGCGTAGAGCGCCATGGCCACCGTCTGAACGGCCAGCAGGATGAAGATGGGCAGGGCCAGGCTTGCCAGCTCCCACAACCTGAGGCTCATCAGCGCCATGGCGAGGAAGAGCGACAGACTGACGTTGCCGAGCAGGGAGACCTCGCGGTCGCTCACTTCGTGCCAGTTGAGCAGGGTGAGCAGGTTGCGCAGCAGCACGCCGACAAAGAGCACGCAGACGAAGATCGGCAACTCGAAGACGCCGCCCTTGAGATAGAGGGCCAGCATTTCGCCCCCTTTCAGGCTGATGGCGATGAGTGCCAGGGTCTCGATCAGGCTGAAGGTGGTGAGCGGGCGCTCCATGTCCGGCATTTCGAAGCCCTGGGGGGCGCCGTCACGGTTGTGCTCCTCACCGGGCACCTGCACCTTCTTCACCAGATAACGGGCCACCGGGCCGCCGATGAGGCCCCCCAGCACCAGGCCGAAGGTGGCACAGGCTATCGCCAGCTCGGCGGCGGATTGCACGCCGTACTTCTCGGTGAAGATGGAGCCCCAGGCCGCCCCGGTGCCGTGGCCGCCGGAGAGGGTGATGGAGCCGGCCAGCAGCCCCATGTGGGGATCCAGCCCCAGCAGGGTGGCCAGACCCACCCCCAGGCTGTTCTGCACCAGCAGCAGGCCGGTGACCACCAGCAGGAAGGTGGCCACCGCCTTGCCGCCGCGCTTGAGGCTGCCCAGATCGGCGGAGAGGCCGATGGAGGCAAAGAAGGTCAGCATCAGGGCCGTCTGCAGGCTGGTATCAAATTGCAGTTCGATCTGCAGGGTGGAGCGCAGCACCAGCAGCACCAGGGCAACCACCAGGCCACCGGCCACGGGTTTGGGGATGTTGAAAGTGCGCAGGGGTCCTATCTTGTTGACCAGCAAGCGGCCAAGCAGCAGCACCAGGGTCGCGGCGACCAGGGTGGCGTAGGCATCAAGTTGTAGCATTCAGTGCTCCCATGTTGATCGGCTGTGTCTTTGGCGAGAAAGACTCACGGATCCAGCCGGGATGAAACAGAGTGGCGAACGCGCCAGTGACAGAGGGGCCGCAGCCCCGTCCCTCTGCAAAAGAGGGGGTCGACACGAGCCCGTGTTCGTCGGGCGTCCAGATGAGATTTGTGAAAAATCCGCCGGATACTAGCAAAAAACACCAAGTACATCCACATATGTCACATTAATGATTAAAACATGGTGTTAACATGGAATTTAAAACTGCCTCGCCGAGTGTGCTCCGGATCGCAACAATGCTGCCGCGGCTGTCATTTGCAGCGGCACTCTTTATAATTCGCCCGGTTCCGCCCCCACGGGAGGACACAGACCCTCAAGAGGTCTGCTGATGACCGATATTGAGCCCGCCCGCACCATCTGAAGGACGGGGGCTGTATCGGTTGAGCCCTGTTTGATTTGCCGGTTTCCAGTCCAGAGAGAGGAGAGGGTGTGAAGAAGTCCATCTACATTGCCTACACAGGCGGCACCATAGGGATGCAGCGTTCCGACCACGGTTATGTACCGATGGCGGGCTTCATGGAGGACTGTCTGGCACGGATGCCCGAGTTCCATCGACCGGAAATGCCCGATTACCATATCCACGAATATGCCCCCCTCATCGACTCTTCCGACATGACGCCGGCAGACTGGCAGCGCATCGCCGAGGATATCAAGGGCAACTACGACAAGTACGACGGTTTCGTCATTCTGCACGGCACCGACACCATGTCGTTCACCGCGTCTGCGCTCTCCTTCATGCTCGAAGATCTGCACAAGCCGGTCATCATCACCGGCTCCCAGATCCCCCTGGCTGAGCTGCGCTCGGACGGTCAGCAGAACCTGCTCAACGCCCTCTATATCGCGGCCAACTACCCGATCCACGAGGTGACGCTCTTCTTCAACAATCAGCTCTATCGCGGCAACCGCAGCAAGAAGGTGCATGCTGACGGCTTCCACGCCTTCGACTCGCCCAACTACCCGCCCCTGCTCAATGCCGGTATCGCCATCTCCCTGGAGGCAGGTGAGCTGGGCGTGCCGTGCGATCGCCCCCTGGTGCTGCACGACATCACCCCCCAGCCCATCGGGGTGGTGACCCTCTATCCGGGGATATCGGCGGAGGTGATAGCGAACATCCTGCAACAGCCGGTGCGTGCGCTGATCCTGCTCTCCTTCGGGGTGGGCAATGCGCCCCAGAACCCGGCCATGCTGGCGCTGCTCTCCGAGGCATCTGCCCGGGGCGTCATCATCGTCAACCTGAGCCAGTGCCTGCACGGCAAGGTCAACATGGGGGGCTATGCCACCGGCAACGCCCTCTCCCGTGCGGGAGTCATCTCGGGCTTTGACATGACCGCCGAGGCGGCGCTCACCAAGCTGCACTTCCTGCTGAGCCAGGATCTGCCGGCGCCGCGCATCCGCGAGCTGATGCAGCAGTCTCTGCGCGGGGAGCTGACCCCCTGACTTCCCTCTCACCCTAACCCTCTCCCAGCGGGAGAGGGGATAGATCGAGGTGGCGAGGTTTGCCATGAAGATCGCCGGCAGGTGGCCCGCTGACTGCTCGCAGGTGCGTGCCAGCTCCCTTCTCCCTTGGTGGGAGAAGGGCCGGGGATGAGGGGGATGAGTCATCCTGCATAGAGAGGAAAAAAGAGGGGAGCCATTATGGCTCCCCTCTTTCGTTTCGTTACCGCGATAGGTGACGTGCGGCCTGCCTCAGTGGCTAAGGTCGACCCGCACTATCTCTTCCTCATCGCGATACTGGCGCTTGAGCTCGCTCTTGCTCTTCATCACGATCTCGCCGTCACGGCCGATGTTCATGTGCTCGGGGTTCTCAAGGTGCATCGCCTGCCAGGCCATCACGGCCTGAAGGGAAGTGGCCTTCTGCTCCTCGGTGAGGGGCTTGCCATCCGGCCATTTGCCGAGCTCGACCGCAGTCTTGAGCCGCTCGTACACCTCTTTGGGCATCTGCGCTATCGCTTGTTGAAACGTCACTTGCTGAGACGACATCCGGCCTCTCCTTGAAAATTGAGCCATGAACACGGGTTCAGGCGGGCAGATCCTGTCGGACTATACCGGTAGATCCTGGCGGACTACGCCAGCCATCTGCTCCATCACCCGCACTACCTGACAACTGTACCCGAACTCGTTGTCATACCACACGTAGAGCACGCAGTGATCCCCCTCGGCGATGGTGGCCTGGGAGTCGACGATGCCCGCAAAACGGGAGCCCACCATGTCGGAGGAGACCAGCTCGGTGCTGGCGCTGAAGTCGATCTGGCGATGCAGGGCCGAGCTCAGCGCCATCTGCTGCAGATAGGCGTTGAGGCTCTCCCGATCGGTGGTCTGTTCCAGCGACAGGTTGATGATGGCCAGGGACACGTTGGGTGTGGGCACCCGGATGGCGTTGCCGGTCAACTTGCCCTTGAGCTCCGGCAGCGCCTTGGCCACCGCCTTGGCGGCACCGGTGCTGGTCATCACCATGTTGAGGGCTGCGCTGCGACCGCGGCGCTCGCCTTTGTGATAGTTGTCGATGAGGTTCTGATCGTTGGTATAGGAGTGGACCGTCTCCACGTGGCCGTGGCGGATGCCGTACTTGTCCTGCATCACCTTGAGCACCGGGGTGATGGCGTTGGTGGTGCAAGAGGCGGCGGAGACTATCTTGTCATCCGGACCTATCACCTCGTGGTTGACCCCGAACACCACGTTCTTCATCTCCCCCTTGCCGGGGGCGGTCAGCAGTACCCGGGCGGCGCCGCGGGCCTTGAGGTGCTCGGACAGGCCCGCCTCGTCACGCCAGACGCCGGTGTTGTCAACGATCAGCGCATTGTCGATGCCGTAGGCGGTGTAGTCGATGTCGGCCGGGCTGTTGGCGTAGATCACCTGGATGAAGGTGCCATTGGCGATGATGGCGCTGCGTTCCACATCCACCTCGATGGAGCCGTTGAAGGGGCCGTGCACCGAATCGCGGCGCAGCAGGCTGGCACGCTTCTCCAGATCCCCGTCGCGACCGCCGCGCACCACGATGGCGCGCAGGCGCAGGGAGTTGGCGGCGCCGGTGCGCTCGATGAGCAGACGGGCCAGCAGGCGGCCGATGCGACCGAAGCCGTAGAGCACCACGTCGGTCGGGGCGGGCACGGCACTGCGGTTCAGGGCCGGTGCCAGCTTGGCGCGCAGGTAGTCCTCGATGCCGGCTTCATCCTGGTGATCCTGCCAGTAGCCCACGGCCAGTTTGCCGAGATCGACTTCGGCGGCGGTGGGGTTCAGGGCGACGATGGCGCGCAGGAGAGGGAAGCTTTGCTGGATGGGCAGCGGGGTGCCCTGGTGGCGGCGAACGACCCGGTGGGCCTTGAGGATATCGATGGTGGAGGCGTTTTGCAGGGGGCGTCCGTAGAGGGTGATCTCTATCCCTTGCTGTCGGTAGAGGCGACCTATCAAGGGTTGCATGGCTTCGGCGAGCTCCTGGCTCTCCTGCCACGCCTGCAAGTAGTGCTCGTGGGTCATTAACCAGATCCTTTTATTTCACGTTGTTGAAGCAAGTTGCCTGGGCAAATTGAAATTCGTCGAAGGCAGATCAGTGTAGGGCTGATGGTTTCGTTATATTATTCTGCAATCGCGGCCTTATACGGCGCGCGCATTGTAATGGATATGTAGCCTGTTTGCTAGTTGGCGGTGGCCGGTGCGGGTTGCGATTGTTATCAACCAGATGTGAACCATGACCCTATTCTCACAGCGTCCGTTACTGCTTTCCCTCGCTTGTTGCCTGACGTTGACGGCCTGCGACGACGACAGGATCCACAACATCTGCTCCCAATATCCCGCCCTGTGCGCGGACCTGGTGGACGATGGCTGGTGTCGCTATGAGCGCAGCGACGTCATTCGCGGTCGTTACTATCTCCAGGAAGAGGGGACGGACAGGCGCAAGTACGATCTGATGCGCGGCCTGGAGCGTTATCTGCAATGCGCCGAGCACTCCACCAACATCGAGTACAAGCGGGCCAGGGAGCAGAAGAGCCCCAGAGTGGAAGGGATGCTGGCCGCCGGCCGTCAACTGGAGCAACTGGATGCACAGACCCGGGGCTCCCGGGATCCCTACCTGCTGCTCTGGCACTGGACCAACAACACCAGCCCCGAGGCCCGCGCCAGCTTCCTCGCGCAGGAGGGGACGCCGAGCCTCGAGGAGCCCGAGCTGCAACTGGCGCTCGGCGGCATTTATGCCAAGAGCGAGCCCGAGAAGGCCATCAGGCTGATGCACCATGCGCTCTCTCTCTATCGGGAGGGGGACAAGGTCAACAGCCGGATCCTCACCGCCCTCAGCACCCTCTACATGGGGCAGAAGCGATTTGATCAGGCCTATCTGTGGGGCAAGGTGAGCGAGTCATTCCAGGAGAGCCCCGAGGTCTCCGCCACCCGGCTCGGCATTTACCATGCCATCGGCAAGGAGGAGCAGGAGACGCTGGACGACCAGGCGGCCACCATCGTCGATGCACTCAGGCAGGGGAGCTACCGCACACCATGAATCCGACCCTGACAGAGGTCCGGGAGTGGGCCCATCCCTTCGATATCCGTCTCGTCCACGGCCAGATCCGCGGCGAGGACAGGGTGCTTGAACGGGCCACGGTGAGGGCCGTGGTGATGCGTGGTGATCGACTGCTGCTGGTGCACTCCAGCGTCAACGGGGATCTCATGTTCCCCGGTGGCGGCATCGAGCACGGGGAGGCGCACGATGCGGCCCTGGCCCGGGAGCTGCGGGAAGAGTGTGGCGCCGAGTTGGTGGCCGTGGGCCCCCTGCTGGGAGAGACCCGGGAGTATCGTGCCGCGCGCGAGCCGGATTACGATGCCTACTGCATCCGATCGTCCTATTACCTCTGCCGGGTCGGGGAGGACTGGAGTGCACCGCGCCCCCAGCCCTACGAGATCCGGCTCGGCTTTACGCCGGGCTGGTTCCCCCTGGCCGAGGCACTGCAAACCAACAAGACCCAGCTGGCGGGTCCCTGTCCCCAGTGGACGGCGCGAGAGACCCGGGTGCTGGCAGAGTTGCACCGCTGGCAAGCGTCCGGCTTGCTGACCTGACAAGGCCGCTTGCCCCATAAAAAAACCGCCTGTCGGCGGTTTTTTTATGGCTGTCCCCGGCGTCAGGGGAGACAGACCTGGCAGAAGGCGTAGGTACCCTGGGGATCGTTGAAGCGGGTCAGCGGGTCCAGAGTGCGGTTCATCTCCAGCAGCGCCTTGCCAAGCCCGGCGGGCAGCCAGCTTTGCAGGTGCGGGGCCAGCGCCTGGGCGCTGCTGTCAAACAGCTCGCGCAGGAACTTGTCCCTGGCAGACTCTTCCGGTGCGATGGGGGTGACCTGCCAGCTCTTGAGGTTGGCGAGATCGGCGGCCGCCTTGAGGGCGTCATCCAGATTGCCGAACTCGTCCACCAGCCCCAGTGCCTTGGCATCCTGCCCGGTCCAGACCCGGCCTTCGGCGGCTTTTTCCGCCTCTTCCGGGCTAAGGCCCCGGCCCTTGCCCACCAGGCCGACAAAGCGTTGATAGGTGTCTTCCACGCTCAGTTGAATGGCTTCACCCACGTGATCCGGCAGGGCACGGGTCAGCCCGACCCCCACGAAGTCGGTGGTGCCGACGCCGTCGGTGTGTACCCCGTACTGGGAGAGCGCCTTGTCGATGGTGGCGAACATGCCGAACACCCCGATGGAGCCGGTGAGGGTGGTGGGGGAGGCGAAGATCTTGTCCGCATCGGCGGAGATCCAGTAGCCACCGGAGGCGGCGTAGCTGCCCATGGAGATGACCACCGGCTTGCCTGCCTGTTTCAGGGCCAGCAATTCGGCGCGGATCTGCTCGGCGGCGAAGGCGCTGCCGCCCGGGCTGTCCACTCGCAGCACCACGGCTTTCACCTGATCGTCACGGCGGGCTTCGGCCAGCAGATCGGCAAGGCTGTCGCCGCCGATGGTGCCGGCAGGCTGGACGCCATCCATGATGGCGCCGCTGGCGGTGATGAGGCCTACCTCATCCTTGCCGCTCTGGGGGTATTGCTCCGGGATGGCGGCCAGATACTCTTTCAGGCCCACGCCCTTCCAGCCGTGATCATCGGCCTCGCCCACTTCCTTGATCACCGCCTGGGTCATCTCGTCGCGGGTGGCGAGCTGATCCACCAGACCGTTGTCGAGGGCGTAGCTGGCCGCATTGCCACCGGCCTTGCGCAGCAGTTCGAGGAAGTGATCCTTGTTCGGTGCCACGGCATCAGGCTCGATCTCCCGCTGCTCCGCCACGTCGGCCACATAGGATTGCCACAGCTGATCCAGCCAGCGCTGGTTCGCCTCCTTGCTCTCGGGGGACATCTCGTCCCGGGTGTAGGGCTCGACGAAGGACTTGTAGGTGCCGACCTTGAAGACGTGCGGGGTGATGTTGAGCTTCTCCAGTGCCGACTTGAAGTAGGTCTGGTAGACACCCAGCCCCTCGATCAGCACGGCACCACTCTGGTTGAGCAGCACGTGGTCGGCGTGGGCGGCGAGCAGATAGGCCCCCTGGCTGTAGTAGTCCGCCATGGCGATGACCGGCTTGCCGCTCTCCTTGAAGGCGTCGATGGCGGCCGTCACCTCCTGCAGTTTGGAGAGGCTGGCTCCTTGCAGACCCTGGGGCTTGATCACCAGCGCCTTGATGCGATCGTCATTCCCCGCGCTCTTGATGGCCCACAGCAGATCGGAGAGGACGATTTCGCTTGGCTGCTCGTCCCCCTTGTCCATCTGCCTGAGCAGTTGCACCGTGGGATCGGTCTGGGTGCGCTGTTCTACCAGCACACCGGAGAGATTGAGGGTGAGCGCCCCCTCGATGGGGGTGCTTGGGGTCTCGCTCTGGCTGACGCTGAAGACAATGACCAGCACGACGAGAAGAAACAGCAGGTTGACCAGCATCAAGCGGGTAAAGTTGAGCAGGCGCCAGAGGCTGCGAAAGAGCCATCCCAGACCTTTGAAAATAGACATAGCTGCGTTGTCGCCCTGTTAATGGGTTGAGAGCAGCCATTATTAACCAGTTGCGCAGCCAATTGCCATTTCCCCTTGAGTCGACTGCCTCCCCGCCACTTCGGAACACGGTTGTTCGCTGAAAAAATGTCCAAACATTTGTTTGAAAAAGAGTTTTCGATTCTTTACTCTAGCTTCAGTTTGATAACAAAAAATTAACTGAAAGGCCCGATGAGCCGGCCCCATCTCCACCCACCCCCTTCTTTTTACTGCCCGTCACCCGAGGCAGCCAGGAAGGCTGGAGCATGACCCCGTGCACATCGACCTCGACAAGGAGTGCATCATGAGCCGTTATCCCACGCTGCTGACCCCCCTCGATCTGGGTTTTACCCAGTTGCGCAACCGCGTACTGATGGGGTCCATGCACACCGGCCTCGAGGAGGAAAAGGGGGGCTTTGACAAGCTGGCCGCCTTCTATGGCGAGCGGGCCCGTGGCGGGGTCGGTCTCATCGTGACCGGCGGTATCGCCCCCAATTTGCGGGGGCGGCTGGTGCCCCACGGCTCCCAGCTGAGCTTTCCCTGGCAGGTAGCCAAACACCGCAAGGTGACCGAGGCAGTGCACCAGGAAGGGGGCAAGATAGCGCTGCAGATCCTTCATGCGGGCCGCTACGCCTACCATCCGTTCAGCCTGGCGCCGAGCGCCCTCAAGGCTCCCATCTCCCCGTTCAAGCCGCGGGCCATGAGCGAGCGGCAGATCCGCGGCACCATTCGCGACTTCGCCGCCACTGCGGCGTTGGCCAAGGCGGCCGGTTATGACGGGGTCGAGGTGATGGGCTCTGAAGGCTATCTCATCAACCAGTTCATCTGCGAACGCACCAACAAGCGCACCGATGGCTGGGGCGGCAGCAGCGAAAACCGCATGCGCTTCCCGGTGGAGATTGTCCGCGCCATCCGTGAGCGGGTGGGCACGGATTTCATCATCATCTTCCGCCTCTCCATGCTGGATCTGGTGGAGCAGGGCTCCTCCCTTGAGGAAGTGATCGCACTTGGCCGGGCACTGGAGCAGGTGGGGGTTACCCTCATCAACACCGGTATCGGCTGGCACGAGGCGCGCATTCCCACCATCGCCACCAGCGTGCCGCGTGGTGCCTTCAGCTGGGTGACCGCCGAGCTGAAAAAGCACCTCAAGGTGCCCCTCATCACCACCAACCGCATCAACACCCCCGAGGTGGCGGAGCGCATCCTGGCGGGCGGCGAAGCGGACATGGTCTCCATGGCGCGCCCCTTCCTGGCAGACCCCGAATTCGTCATCAAGGCGGCTGAAGACAGGGCGGACGAGATCAACACCTGCATCGCCTGCAACCAGGCCTGCCTCGACCACGTGTTCAAGCAAAAGCGTGCCTCCTGCCTGGTCAATCCCCGCGCCTGTTTCGAGACCGAGTTGACGTTTGGCCGGGTGCCCCAGCCCAAGAAGCTGGCGGTGGTGGGGGCGGGTCCTGCCGGGCTGGCGTTTGCCTGCTACGCCGCCGAGCGGGGCCATCAGGTAAGCCTGTTCGATCAGGCGAGCGAAATCGGCGGCCAGTTCAACTTTGCCAAGCAGATCCCGGGCAAGGAGGAGTTCCACGAGACCCTGCGCTACTTCGCCAAACGGCTTGAGAAGTGCGGCGTCGAGCTCTATCTGGGCCAGCGCCAGAGTGCCGAGAGCCTGCTGGGCGGCGGTTTTGACGAGGTGATCCTCGCCACCGGCATCCGCCCGCGCACTCCCAACATTCCGGGTATCGAGCACCCCAAAGTGTTGAGCTATCTGGATGTGCTGCGGGATCACAAGCCGGTGGGCGAGAAGGTGGCGGTCATCGGCGCCGGTGGCATCGGCTTCGATGTGGCCGAATACCTGGTGGAGAAGAGAGGATCGCCGGATGCTGAAAGCCATCGCGATCACTGGCTCAAGGAGTGGGGTATCGACAAGCAACTGGGTGAGCGCGGCGGCCTGACTACCCCCGAAATCGATGCCCCCGAGCGCCAGATCTGGTTGCTCCAGCGCAAGGAGAGCAAGGTGGGCGACGGCCTGGGCAAGACCACCGGCTGGATCCACCGCACCGTGCTGAAGAACCGCAAGGTGGAGATGTTCTCCGGCGTGCAGTACCTGCGTATCGACGATGAAGGGCTTCACATTCAGGTGGGCGAACAGCAGCAGTGTCTGCCGGTGGATCAGGTGATCATCTGTGCCGGCCAGGAACCCCTCAAGGAGCTGCAGGCTGGTCTGCAGGCGGCGGGCAAGCCGGTACACATCATCGGCGGCGCCGACGTGGCCGCCGAGCTGGACGCCAAGCGTGCCATCCGCCAGGGGGCCGAACTGGCGGCGGTCATCTAGTCGACGGGCCGCCATGTATTGCGACAAACCCCTGATGCTCAGGGGTTTTCTTCATCTGGTGCTGTGCTAAGGTAGCGCCATCATCGCCTTTGACAAGGAACTGCCCATGGATGCCCTCCACCTGTTACTGAATCGTCACTCCTGTGGTCGTCTGGCCGAGCCCGCCCCGAGCGGCGAGGTACTCGACAATATCCTCAAGGCCGGGCTGCGGGCGCCGGATCACGGCACCCTGACCCCCTGGCAGTTCATCCTGTTCGAAGGGGAGGGTCGCGAACGGCTCGGCACCTTGCTGGCACAGGCCGCTCGCAGCCGCGGCGAGGATGAAGAGAGCATCAAGAAGTGTCAGGAGGCCCCGCTGCGCGCACCGCTGCTGATCGCGGTGGCGACCCGTTATCAGGCGCACCCCAAGGTACCGAAACTGGAGCAGGAGCTCTCTGCCGGTTGCGCCCTGATGGCGATGCAGATGGCGGCCCAGGCCCAGGGCTTCAACGGCATCTGGCGTTCCGGCTGGTTCATCTTCGACGAGCAGATCCATGGTGCACTGGGGCTGGCACCGGAGGATCAACTGGTGGGCTTCCTCTACCTTGGCACCCCCATGCTGGAGGCCCGCAAGCTGCGCGAGTTGCCCATCCAGGACTTCGTGCGCAGCTTCTGAAGCGCAGAACGCCAAAAGCCCTGATTATTCAGGGCTTTTTTGTTTTCTGACAAAGCCGTCAGGCTGTACTGATAAATGCGCACTTGCCAAGAGGGTAGAAGGGGGTTGGCCGGACATTTTTTGAATTGTGAGAGATTCTTCTCACTCCTGGTTTATTACGCTATGTAAAACGTTTGCGCCACGTTATTATCCCACTGCCAGTTTAGAAGGTGACCCCTTCTAATTTTCTGCGATGAGAGTCGCAATTCCGTAGCACCTTTTTAGAGCCCAACGTCTTGATGACATTGGGCTTCATTTTTTGCGGGATCGGCACGTCAGCGTTCTTTCTCCTCTGCCTCTTCTCTACCTCACCCGGCCTCTTTGTGGCGATCTTTTGCACAGCCATTGATGTGGCCTCGATTGGAATCAGGATCAGGGTCAAATATCCTGCATTTGCAGGTGAAATCCGGCCCGGGATCCGCCAGCATCGGCAGAGACAAGAGAGCCAGAGGCTTCCCTTCGACGTCGACTGCCCGCACCTATGCCATCCGGAGGCGATATGTGGTTCAACCGCAAGCTTGAAAAAGAGAATCAACAGCTCAGGGAGGCGATGCTTCTCAAAGAGCAGCAGCACCAGAGCGAGCTGGCCGAATTGCGTGCCACCATCGGTGAATACGAGCACATGCAGCGCACCAGCCGGGAGCGTGGCGATCTCTTCAATCAGGTGATCTCCTGCCAGAATCAGGGAGGTGAGATGCTGCAGAGCGTGCGGGAAGCGCTGGCCGGCAGTGCCGAACACCTGATGGCGGAAAAGGGAGCGCTCAGCGAGCTGGATCAGCTCTTTGCCCAGACCCGTGGCGCCATCACCCGTCTCTCCGATCGCGCCCATGCCATCACGGATGAGGCGGCTCGCAGCCTCGCAGCCGTCCATCAGCTCGATGCCAGCACATCCGCCATCAACCAGTTCGTGACCGCCATCCAGGGTATTTCGGATCAGACCAACCTGCTGGCACTCAATGCGGCCATCGAGGCGGCCAGGGCCGGTGAAGCTGGTCGAGGATTCGCCGTGGTCGCCGATGAGGTGCGTCAGCTGGCGAGCAAGGCTCATGAAGCCAGCAGCCAGATCGAGGTGCTGGTCAGGCAGATAGTGGCCCAGGCGCAGGAGATCAAGTCCATCATCGATGACAACCAGGCCAGTGCCGCCGAGGTGGCGACCTCCTCCTCCCAGATCGATGTGGTGGTGACCCAGGTGCTGGCACAATCAGGCCGGATGCAGCAGGTGATCCACAGTGCGGCCTCCACCTCCTTCCTCAATACCACCAAGCTGGATCACGCCGTCTGGAAGAACACCATCTATCGGCTCATCGATCAGCAGCATTTTCACGAGCCGGTCAGCGACCACGCTCAGTGCAGGCTGGGTAAATGGTATTTCGAGGGGCAGGGCGCCGAGCTCTTCGCCCACAAGCCGGGCTTTCGTGAACTGGACGGGCCCCACAAGCGGGTCCACGAGAGCGGCAAGGCCGCCCTGCACGCGCGCGAGCAGGGGGATATCAAAAGCATGGTCGAGCAGCTCAAGACCATGGAAAACGCCAGCATGCAGGTGGTGCACTGCATCGACCGCTTGCTGGAAAGCGCCTGAGCGAGCCTCGGGCCTTCCGCTCAACCTTTGACTGGCAGCAGCCGTGCCGGGTTGCCTGCCACCCTGGCACCGGCCGGTACATCTCTGGTCACGACCGAGCCCGCGCCCACGACGGCTTCCCGCCCTATGGTGACGCCGGGCAGCAGGATGGCGCCGCCGCCAATCCAGACCCTGTCTTCAATGGTGACCGGCAGCGCCGTCTCAACCCCCTGAATGCGCTCATCGGCGTCCAGCGCATGGGCGGCGGTGTAGATCTGCACGTTCGGCCCAATCATTACCTCGGCGCCGATGCGAATGGGGGCATTGTCCAGCAGGGTGGCCCCCATGTTGATGTAGCTGCCCTTGCCAAGGTGGATGTGGCGGCCATAGGTGCAGTAGAAGGGCGGGCAGATGAAGGCACCCTGTGCCAGCTCGCCGACGATCTGCAGCAGCAGTGCCAGCTGTTCATCCTCCTCGTCGCTGCGATTGAAGCGGCGGTACAGGCGGGCCGTCTCCCGGCGCAACAGCTCCAGCTCTGGCGCCATGCAGTTGTAAGGCTGGCTGGCGATCATCTTCTCGTATTCGGTCATGACTGGGCCTCGATGGGGTGGAGGAAGAGAGGATAAGCCATCGGAGAGCGGAGAAGCGTGAGGCTCTCCCCAGAGTGGGCAGAAGGAGAACGGCGTCCGGAAACGACAAGGGCACCCTGCTGGGGTGCCCTTGTCGTTCAGCGACCTAAGTGTTGCCGCTGTGGCCTGTTGCTTGTCAGCCGAGTGTGCGGCCGATGGGTTGGCAACTGCCGTGGCTTGTTTTGCGGCCGATGGGTTGGTTGCCACAGTAGCTTGTTGCTTATCAGCCGAGTTTGCGGCCGGAGAGGCGGCACCACTCTTCCTTCACCGCAGTCGGGTCCATCTCGAACCACTGGCCGTAGATGGTCTCCAGCTCCGGCGCCTGGCTTTCCAGCACGCCGGAGAGGGCCATCAGGCTGCCCGCCTTGCCGTGGCCGGCGATAAGCGGCGCCAGCTCCCGCAGCGGGCCGGCCAGGATGTTGGCGACCACCACGTCTGCTTCGACGTCTTGCGGCTGATCCGCCGGCAGGTAGAGTTCGATCTGGTCGGCTACGCCATTTCGCTCGGCGTTGTCACGGCTGGCCTGGATGGCCTGAGGATCGATGTCGATGCCGATGACCCGGGCTGCCCCCAGTTTCAGGGCGGCGATGCCGAGGATGCCGGAGCCGCAACCAAAGTCCACCACGGTTTTGCCGGCCAGATCCAGCCCGTCCAGCCACTGCAGGCAGAGCGCCGTGGTGGGGTGGGTACCGGTGCCGAAGGCCAGGCCCGGGTCCAGCATGACGTTGACCGCATCGGGGTTCGGCACGTCGCGCCAGCTCGGGCAGATCCAGAGCCGCTCGCCGAACTGCATGGGGTGGAAGTGATCCATCCATTCGCGCACCCAGTCCTTGTCTTCCAGCTGCTCGACCTTGTAGCCCACGTCTTCACCGAAGATCTGCTGGAAGAAGGCGATGGTGGGAGCCGGATCGGTTTCGGCGTCGAACAGTCCCATTACTTCGGTCTCGCCCCAGAGCGGGGTTTCACCGGGCATGGGCTCATAGACGGGCACATCCTTGGCATCCATAAAGGTCACCGCCTGGGCCCCACGCCCCAGCAGCATGTTGCTCACCTTGTCTGCGGTCTTGGCAGTGGCGTTGATTCGAATTTGTATCCAGGGCATGGCGTCGGCTCTTCATAAATGTGAAACCGCGGGATTCTATCATCATGGGCCCGTGCTGTCGTGGTTTGACCATGACCTCATGGAGAAGGGAGGCCACCCTGCCAAGTTGGCACGGTTAATGTATTCCTTCATGGGTGACGGGAAGCAACTTGTTCCCGCTGAATGCTTTGCTCTATGAAGTTCCGTCATCTTTTTTCAGCCACCTTCGGGTGGCTTTTTTTATGCCGGTGCGCTGAAAAACGGTTAATTGGGAGGAAAAAGCAGAGATTGGCACGCTATCTGCAAAGTTACAGATGTCCTGCATAAGGATATGTGTGTGATTGTTACCCCAACGTTCAGGTTTTTAGGGCCATCCCGACGGGATGGCCTCTTTTTTATGGTTTTTTCGGGGGAGATGCCCCGTCAGGGACAAAGGTCACCTGCGGGGCTGTGCACTCTTGGGGCTTGTCACTGGTGATTTCACCCCATGATGGTGCATTTATTTACCTACAAGGGAATAGTCAGGACGACGATACCCGCTCTGGCGGCGCCTCAGCGATGGAAACCGCTCATGTCGATCACCAGCTTGCCCACCATGCGACCCGCTTCCAGCTCGGCATGAGCCCGGGCCAGGGTGAGGGGCGTCAGTTCGGGCACCACCTTGCTGAGGGTGGTCTTGAGCACCCCTTCATCGATCAGGGCCGCGACCCGGCCGAGCAGGTTGTGCTGTTCTAGCATGTCCGGGGTCTGGAACAGGGAGCGGGTAAACATGAACTCCTGGCTGAAGGTGACGCTCTTGGGTTTGAGCAGACCCAGATCCCAGGGTTCACTGGACTCGGCGATGGTGCAGATGTGACCAAACGGACGGATGAGGCTGGCCATGGTGTTCCAGTGCTGCTCGGTGGCGTTGGTGCAGAAGATGGCATCCACCTCGCTGATGCCGAGTGCCTTGAGCTCCGCCTGCAGATGGTGATGGCTCACCACCTGGTGGGCCCCCATGTCCAGGCACCATTCCCGGGTTTCGGGGCGCGATGCGGTGGCGATCACCTCCATGCCGGTGAGCTGGCGGGCGAGCTGGATGGCGATGGAACCGACCCCGCCGGCGCCCCCGATGATCAGCAGTCGCCCGGTGCTTTCGCGGGTAAGGCTCATGCGCTCGAACAGGGTTTCCCAGGCGGTGATGGCGGTGAGCGGCAGGGCGGCGGCTTCCAGATCGGTCAGGGTGACTGGGGCGATGGCGGCAATGCGCTCGTCCACCAGTTGCAGGGAGCTGTTGCTGCCCGGGCGGCTGATGTCGCCGGCATACCAGACCCTGTCACCGGCCTTGAACAGGGTGACGTCGCTACCGACGGCGATCACCTCGCCCACGGCGTCCCAGCCCAGCACGCGAGGGTTGCTTTCGACCTTGTCCTTGGGGGCACGTACCTTGGTGTCGACCGGATTGATGGAGGTGGCGTTGACCCGTACCAGCAGATCCCGCGGGCCCGGTGTCGGATCGGGCAGATCGCTCTCGATGAAGCAGTGGGGGTGGTTGCTTGGCAGATAGTGAGTCAGGGCGATGGCTTTCATGGCTTTTCCTTTCAAATAGCAGTGTTCGGGATTGCCACTCACTCTAGTCTGGATGATTATCAAGATTAAGATGGGTAATTGGTAAAGACTGTTTGAATATATGAACAATGTCGAACTGGAGTTGATGGGGCTGTTCGCCACCGTGGTGGAGCAGGGGAGCTTCACCGGGGCGGCCGAGGTGCTCGGCATGCCCAAGTCCTCGGTGAGCCAGAAGATCTCGCGCCTCGAATCCCGGCTCGGGGTGAGGTTGCTGCAACGCACCACCCGCAGGCTCAGCCTGACGCCCCAAGGGGAGGTCTATGTGGCCCATTGTCAGGAGCTGCTGGCACTGGCGCGCAGCGCCAATCTGGCGATGGCGCGGTTGCGCGCGGCTCCTGGAGGGCGGGTGCGGATCACTGCTCCCGAAGCCACGGGGACCTTGCTGCTTGGCCGGATACTGGCCGAATTTCGCGCCCTCTATCCCGAGGTGGTGCTGGAGCTGACCCTTTGCGATGAACAGCTGGATCTGGTGGGGGAAGGTTACGATCTGGCGCTGCGGGCAGCGCCGCTGAAAGATTCCAGCCTCATCTGTCGGCGCATCGGCCAGGTGGCGCGCCATCTGGTGGCATCTCCCGGTTACCTGGCGGCCAACGGGACGCCGCTCCAACTCTCGGAGCTGGCCGGACACGCCTGCCTGGTACATGGCTCCTTGCCGGTGTGGCCATTGCAGGAGGGGGGCTGGCGCCCTCGCGGGGCCTGCCAGAGCAACAGCCTGTTGGCGCTGCGGGAGCTGGCACTCCATGACGGGGGGATTGCCCTGCTGCCGGCCCATGTCTGCGGCGACGATCTGGCGGCGGGGCGACTGCTCAAGGTGCTGCCGGATCTCCTGGTTCCGGTGAACCCCTTCTATCTCATCTACCCGAGCCGGGAACACCTGGCCCCCGCCCTTCGCAGCCTGATGGACTTCGTGGCCGAGCGTCTTCCCTTTGCCTGATCACTGGTGCTGGCTAAGGAGAGCCTGAGCCGGTTCGAGACCGAGCGGGACCGACTGGCGTTCCGCCAGCATGCGGATCTGCCCTTCGATGAGGCCGGCATGGGGGCCGAGCACCAGCACCAGCTGATGTTCGTTGAGCACGACCCAGGAGAGGCAGCCCAGTCTGGCCAGGCAGGATTGATCCACCAGGGCCATGTCGCGAACCCGCAGGCTGAGGCGGGTCAGGCAGACGCTCATGGCCTGCAGGTTGTCCATGCCCCCCAGCATCTTGAGGTACTGGATAGCCAGCATCTGGGGATCGGTGGGGGCCACGGTCGCGAGCCGGGAGAGATCCTCGGCGATGGGCTTGCCCGGCAGACTGAGGGGGGCGTGTTCCAGCAGCCGGGAGAAGAGCAGGGCATAGACGACGAAGAAGAGGATGCCCAGGGGGATGAGCCAGAAGCTGTGCAGACCGGCGTGGTAGCTCAGCACCAGATCCAGCAATCCGGCAGAAAAGTAGCTGCCCACCTGGATGTCGAGCCCGCTGCAGATGGCCAGCGACAGCCCGGTCAGCAGGGCATGGGCGAGAAACAGCCAGGGAGCAGTGAAGGCAAACAGGAACTCGATGGGCTCCGTGATGCCCACCAGTGCCGAGGTGAGCGCCAGGGTGAGCAGCAACCCTCCCTGGGGCAGTTGCTGCATCCGCTGGCGATGGATCCAGATGGCAAAACAGGCACCGGGCAGGCCGAACATGATGACCGGATAGAGCCCGGCCACATAGCCTTCATGTAGTGGCTGGGCGGTCGAGAGGGCTTGCAGGTTGCTCTCCCCGAGCCCGATGAGGCTGCCCAGCACCTGGTGCAGGCCGAAGGGGATCAGCAGCCGGTTCAGCACGCCATAGCAGAAGGCGCCAAAGGGCGTGGTGAGCAGATCGGAGGCGAGCAGGGTGAGCCCCTGTTCCAGCAGCGGCCAGAGGATGGAGAGGGGAAGCACCAGCAGCAGGCAGGCCAGCGCCGAGAGCAACATGCCCGGCAGATCTTCCTGCAGGGGGCGCAACCAGCCCGGCAGCCGCAGAGTGCGGGCCCGGGAGCAGACCATGGCGGTGACGAGCCCGGCCAGCAGGCCGCAGATCATGTCCGCATGCAGCCCGGGCACCAGGGTGCCCAGCGCCGAGCTCAGCAGCAGGAAGTTGACCGCACCGGCGAGCGCCTGGGCTCCTTGCCCTTGGCGACTCAACCCGAAGGCAATGGCCACCGCATAGATGAGCGGCATCTGGCTGAAGAGGGCGCGACCGGCGAGGGAGAGCACGGCGAGATCCAGCACGTCCGGTTGGCCGAGCCGGTGGAGCAGGGCGGCCAGGGGCAGGATGGAGACGGGCAGCAACAGGGCATAGCCGAGGCGCTGCAGGGACTGGGTCAGGATCTTTCTGGCGTTCTGGACTGGCATGGGGGCACGGTATTTGTGACGTGGCGCACATTTTACCCGTGAGCCCCCATTTGGGAATAGGCGAGCCTTCCTTTATTGATCCTTTTCTTAATTTTGATCAAACAATCGACGGACACGCTGATCCGGGGCAGGAGTGAGCAGGCTGACCAGGACAAAGGCCGCCAGGCCAAGGGCCAGGCTCGGGACGATGGCGTGCAGACCGGCCAGCTTGATCCCCCACTGGCTCAAGGTGCCGTAGCAGAGGATGCCGCAGACCATGCTGGCCAGGGCTCCCGGGCCGTTGGCCCTGGACCAGTAGAGGCCGAGCACCAGGGGCCAGAGGAAGACCGCCTGCAGGCCGCCGAAGGCGAGCAGGTTGAGCCAGATGATCATCTCGGGGGGCTGGAGCGCCGCCAGCAGCACCAGGGTACCCAGGATCAGGGTGCAGAGCAGGGAGAGGCGCGGCACCCGGACCTCCAGCTTTTCCTGCCTGGGGTTGAGGTAATTGAGGTAGAGATCTTTCACCAGGGTGGCGGAGGCCTGGATCAGCTGGGAGTCGATGGTGGACATGATGGCCGCCATGGGGGCGGCCAGGAAGACCCCGGCCAGCCAGGGGGGGAGCACCTCCATCATCAGGGAGGGCATGATCTTGTCCGGGCTGTCCATGCCGGGCAGGATGGCGCGGCCCAGCGCCCCGGCCAGGTGCATGCCGAACATCAGCAGGGCGCAGACGATGGTGCCGATGAGGATGCCCCGGTGCAGCGCCTTGCTGTCCCGGTAGCCAAAGCAGCGCAGCGCCGAGTGGGGCAAGCCCACCACCCCGATGCAGACCAGCACCCAGAAGCTCAGCATGAAGGGCTGGGTCAGCATGTCGCCGGCCCCCTGGGGGCTCACCAGCTTGGGATCTATCTCCTTGAGCTGGTGGACAAGATTCGGCAACCCGTCACCGGCGATGAGGATGCCCGCCAGCAGGGCGCCAGTGCCGATGAGCATGACGATGCCCTGCAGGGCATCCGTCATCACCACGGCGCGAAAGCCGCCGATCACCGTGTAGAGCAGCACGCAACTGGCAAACAGGAAGAGCCCCTGCTGATAGCTGAGGCCGGTCGCCGTTTCCAGCAGACGGGCGCCGCCGATGAACTGCACCACCATGGTGGCGATGAAGGCGAGGATGATGGTGACCGAGCCCAGCACGACCACCGCCCTGCTCTGGTAGCGGGCCCACAGCATGTCGTTGATGGTCACCGCGTTGACCCGGCGGGCGATGATGGCGAACTTCTTGCCAAGCACCCCCAGGGTGAGCCAGACGGTGGGCAGCTGGATCATCGCCAGTAGCACCCAGCCGAGGCCGACCTTGTAGGCGGCCCCCGGCCCGCCGATGAAGGACGATGCAGAGGTATAAGTGGCCACCAGGGTCATGGCCAGCACCAGCCCCCCCATGCTGCGGTTGCCGATGAAGTACTCCTGCATGAAGTTGCCGCCGGTCCGGTGGCGACTGGCCCAGAAACCGACCCCCAGTACCAGCACAAGATAGATGCAGAGCGGCAGCATCAGCTCAAGATTCATGGGGTGGTACCTCGCTATCCAGGGGAATATCGACGAACAGGCGATCCACCATGAGGGCGCAGAGGCCGATGAACAGCAGCGGCATCAGGATGCAACTGAGCAGGAACCAGAGAGGCAGGTCCCACAGCTCGAGATCCTCGGGGATGAAATAAGCCGAGCCATACCAGGCGACAAAGTAGAGCAGGGTCAGCAGCAGGCAGAAGGCTGCTTCCCGACGGGCGAGTGCGAAACGGTTCACTGTGGCCTCCGACGAGTGAGCGGGGCGCAAGAATAACAAAAAAGGGCCATGTCGCCATGGCCCTTTTTTACGTTGGCGATCCGGGTGGATCGCGCAATATCCCGATGAAAGGGGTCTTTGCAGACCCGACTTCTTGTGCAGGTAGTGGCTGTTCTGTGTTGCCACCGTGCTCAATGGGTCGGGCCTCAAGCCATTACAGACCCGACTTCTTGTGCAGGTGGTGGCTGTTCTGTGCTGCCACCGTGCTCAATGGGTCGGGCCTCAAGCCATTACAGACCTAACTTCTTGTGCAGGTAGTGGATGTTAGTGCCACCGTGCTGGAAGTTTTCGTCCTTCATGATCTCTTTTTGCAGGGCGATGTTGGTCTTGATCCCTTCCACCACCAGCTCGTCGAGGGAGTGACGCATGCGGGCGATGGCCACGTCGCGGTTCTCCCCGTAGCAGATCAGCTTGCCGATCATGGAGTCGTAGTAGGGGGGGACCTTGTAACCCGCATAGATGTGGGATTCCCAGCGCACGCCCAGGCCGCCCGGCGCGTGGAAGCGCTGGATGAGACCGGGAGAGGGCAGGAAGGTGGCCGGATCTTCGGCATTGATCCGGCACTCGATGGCGTGGCCACGGATGCGGATGTCCTGCTGGGTGATCGACAGGGGCTGACCGGCGGCAATGCGCAGCTGCTCCTTGATGAGGTCGACGCCGGTGACCATCTCGGTGACCGGATGCTCCACCTGGATACGGGTGTTCATCTCGATGAAATAGAACTCGCCGTTCTCGTACAGGAACTCGAAGGTACCCGCACCGCGGTAGCCGATCTCGAGACAGGCGCGCACACAGCGCTCACCGATGAACTTGCGCATCTCGTCGGTGATGCCGGGGGCCGGCGCCTCTTCCACGACCTTCTGGTGACGGCGCTGCATGGAGCAGTCCCGCTCACCCAGATAGAGGGCGGTACCCTGACCGTCAGCCAGCACCTGGATCTCGATGTGGCGCGGGTTCTCCAGGTACTTCTCCATGTAGACCATGTCGTTCTTGAAGAACTGACCCGCTTCGGATTTGGTCAGCGCGATGGCGGAGGCCAGTTCGGCCTCGTTGCGCACCACGCGCATGCCGCGACCACCACCGCCACCGGCGGCCTTGATGATCACCGGATACCCGATCCGCTTGGCGATGGCGGCGTTGCGCTTGGCATCGTTGTCCACCGGGCCGTCGGAACCGGGTACGCAGGGCACGCCCGCCTTCTTCATCGCCTCGATGGCGGAGACCTTGTCACCCATCAGGCGAATGGTCTCGGCGCGCGGGCCGATGAAGATGAAGCCGGATTTCTCGACCACTTCGGCGAAGTCGGCATTCTCGGAGAGGAAGCCGTAGCCCGGGTGGATGGCGACGGCACCGGTCACCTCGGCGGCGGCGATGATGGCCGGCACATTGAGGTAGGACTCACCGCTGGCAGGTTTGCCGATGCAGATGGTTTCGTCCGCCAGGAGCACATGCTTGAGCTCCCGATCGGCAGTGGAGTGAACGGCCACTGTCTTGATCCCGAGCTCTTTACAGGCGCGCAGGATCCGCAGGGCAATTTCACCGCGGTTGGCGATGACTACTTTGTCCAACATGGGTGGCATTTTCCCTTATTCGATGATGAACAGCGGCTCGTCAAACTCGACGGCCTGACCATTTTCAACCAGGATCGCTTTGATCACGCCGGCCTTGTCAGACTCGATTTGGTTCATCATTTTCATGGCTTCGACGATGCACAGGGTGTCGCCGACATTGACGTGCTGACCGACTTCCACGAACGGCTTGGCTTCCGGGCTGGAGGAGCGGTAGAAGGAGCCCACCATGGGGGAGCGCATCAGATGACCGCTCGGGGCGGCATCGGCAGCAGGTGCAGCGGCTGCGGCCGGAGCAGCGGCAACCGGTGCGGCAACCTGAGCTGCGGCCTGGGGCATGATCATCTGCGGGGCAACGCTAACCTGGCCGGAGAAATTACGGCTGATGCGAACGGACTCTTCCCCTTCGGAGATTTCCAGCTCGGCGATGCCGGACTCTTCAACCAGTTCAATCAGCTTCTTGATTTTGCGGATATCCATTAGCATTCTCTTTCTTCTTTATCTGATCAGTGATTATCAAGCCGCGCGCAACTGATGCACGGCCGCGGTTAAAGCGAATTGGTAACCATCGGCACCCAACCCGCAGATCACCCCCTTGGCGACATCAGACAGATAGGAGTGATGACGGAAGGGCTCCCTGGCATGAACGTTTGACAGGTGAACCTCGATAAAGGGGATGGCCACACCCAGCAGGGCATCGCGCAGGGCAACGCTGGTATGGGTGAAGGCGGCGGGATTGATGATGATGAAATCCACCTGGCCCATGGCCTGATGGATGCGGCCGATCAGCTCGTGCTCGGCATTGGATTGCAGATGTTCCAGGGTGACACCGAGTTCGCTGGCGCTGCGCGTCAGATCGGCGACGATCTCATCGAGCGTCTTGCTGCCGTAGATTCCCGGTTCCCGCTTGCCCAGCAGATTCAGATTGGGGCCGTTGAGCAGGAGGATTCGGTGATGTTGCGACATATTGAGTACATCCTCGATGATTATGCTGCTATCTATCAGCTATCTTTGGACTACCAAAAATCTAGCCAATTTTTGCACAAATCGGTGTGCCCTGACACACAGATTTCGCAATTATATTGATTTCGTGAAAATTAGCAGCATTTTACTGGTCTAATCTCTACATCTGGCTATTTATTGGTCTGGTTTGCCCGCAAGACCGGCCTGCCACCGAACTCTGCCCTGTCCGGATCCCGAAGACAACAAAGCCGGCACGTGGCCGGCTCTGTTGACGTGGGGAAGAGACTCACGCCGCTTCCGACTTCTCGCGGATCAGCTTGTCTACGACCCCCGGATCCGCCAGGGTGGAGATATCCCCCAGGCTGTCGGTTTCGCCGGTGGCGATCTTGCGCAAGATACGCCGCATGATCTTGCCGGATCGGGTCTTGGGCAGCCCTTCGGCCCAGTGGATCACGTCCGGGGTCGCGATGGCGCCAATCTCCTTGCGCACCCACTCCTTCACTTCCTTGTGCAGCTCGCGGCTCGGCTCTTCCCCGGCGATCAGGGTGACATAGGCGTAAATGCCCTGTCCCTTGATCTCGTGGGGAACACCCACCACCGCCGCTTCGGCGATCTTCGGATGGGCCACCAGAGCGGACTCGATTTCGGCGGTGCCCATGCGGTGGCCGGAGACGTTGAGTACATCATCCACCCGGCCGGTGATCCAGTAGTAGCCGTCCTCGTCGCGACGGGCACCGTCGCCGGTGAAGTAGCGACCCGGGAAGGTGGAGAAGTAGGTCTGCTCGAAGCGCTCGTGATCGCCGAACACGGTACGCATCTGGCCGGGCCAGGAGTCGGTGATCACCAGGTTGCCCTCGGTGGCGCCCTCCAGCGGCTCACCCAGGTTGTCCACCAGGGCAGGCTGTACTCCGAAGAAGGGACGAGTGGCCGAGCCGGGCTTGAGGGCGGTGACGCCGGGCAGCGGAGTGATGAGGATGCCGCCGGTCTCGGTCTGCCACCAGGTGTCGACGATGGGGCAGCGCTCGTCGCCGATGGTGCGGTAGTACCACTCCCAGGCTTCCGGGTTGATGGGTTCACCCACCGACCCCATGATGCGCAGGCTGGTGCGGGAAGTGCCTTCGACAGCCTCCTTGCCCTTGGCCATCAGTGCACGAATGGCGGTGGGGGCGGTATAGAGGATGGTTACCTGATGCTTGTCCACCACCTGGCTCATGCGGTTGGTAGCCGGGTAGTTGGGCACCCCTTCGAACATGACGGTGGTGGCGCCGTTGGCCAGCGGCCCGTAGACCAGATAGGAGTGACCGGTGACCCAACCCACGTCGGCGGTACACCAGTAGATGTCCTCTTCGTGGTAATCGAACACGTATTTGAAGGTGAGGGCGGCATAGACCAGATAGCCGCCCGTGGTGTGCAGCACACCCTTGGGTTTGCCGGTGGAGCCGGAGGTGTAGAGCACGAACAGGGGATCTTCGGCGCCCATGGCTTCGGGCGGACAATCCGGGCTGGCGGCGTTGACCGCATCATGCCACCAGATGTCTCTGTGCTCGTGCCAGGCCACGTTGCCACCGGTGCGCTTGAGGACGATCACCTTGCTGACCTTGGTATCCGGGTGGGTAAGGGCCTCATCCACGTTCTTCTTGAGGGGGATGGGGCGACCGCCTCGCAACCCCTCATCGGCAGTGATGACGACGGAGGCGCCGGAGTCGATGATGCGGCCCGAGAGCGCCTCCGGCGAGAAGCCGCCGAAGACGATGCTGTGCACGGCCCCGATGCGGGTACAGGCCAGCATGGCGATGGCCGCCTCCGGCACCATGGGCATATAAAGGCAGACCATGTGGCCACGCTTGACCCCCTGGGCTTTGAGCACGTTGGCAAACTTGCACACTTCGGCGTGCAGTTCGCGATAGGTGATCTTGCGATCTTCGGCCGGGTTGTCCCCTTCCCAGATGATGGCGACCTTGTCGCCGCGCTCGCTCAGATGGCGATCCAGGCAGTTGGCCGAGACGTTGAGCAGGCCATCCTCATACCACTTGATGGAGACGTGGCCCGGATCGTAGGAGGTGTTCTTGACGCGGGTGTAGGGGGTCATCCAGTCGAGGGTCTTGCCCTGCTCCCCCCAGAAGGCGTCCGGATCCTGCACCGATGCCTGATACATGGCTTCATAACCTTCCTTGTCCAGCAGGGCGCCGTTGCCGATGTGGGCCTTGACCGGGTAGACCTTGCTCTCGCTCATCTCTCACTCCTGTGAATACATTTTCTTAATGATTGAGTAACAACTTATACCTTTGGTTCCCGAGGGCAATTAGACTTTTGGATAGCGACGAAGATAGCGGGCGGGAAGCCATGATGATGAAGCAGAAGGGAGCCATGGGCTCCCTTCTTTGCTTGCGTGGTGGCGCGGCCAAGGCTCAATGGCGGAGGGGGAGCAGGGGAGGCAGGCTGGGTTCTGGCAGGGGATGGCTGAACAGGTAGCCCTGTCCCTCTTCGCAACGCAGGGATTGCAGGAACTGGCGCTGGGGCTGGGTTTCTATGCCTTCCGCCGTGACGGCCATGCCGAGGGAGCTGGCCAGCTGGACTATGGTACGGCACAGCTCGCGGCTGTGCTTGTCGTCGGGCAACGCCTGGACGAAGGCCCTGTCTATCTTGATGCGATCGATGGGCAGGCTCCTGAGCAGGCTCAGGGAGGAGAAACCGGTGCCGAAGTCGTCGATGGCGATCTGCACCCCCAGCGCCTTGAGACGGGTGAAGAGCCGCAGACTGTGATCCACGCTCTGGATGATGCTCTCGGTCACCTCGATCTCCAGCCGCTCGGCAGGAAAACCGGTCTCGGCCAGAATGGCTGTCACCCGCTCCACGTAGTCGTGGGAACGCATCTCCCTGACCGACACATTGACCGAGAGCCGGGGCACGGCGCGCCCTTCTGCCAGCCACTGCTGACCTTGCTGGCAGGCGGTGCGCATCACCCATTCGCCCAGTGGTTCGATGAGACCGCACTCCTCTGCCACCGGAATGAAACGGTCCGGGGATATCATGCCAAGGCTGGGATGCTGCCAGCGGATCAGGGCCTCCAGGCCGCTGAGATGACCATCCGCCAGATCCGTCATGGGTTGGTAGAGCAGGCGAAACTCTTGCTGCTCAATGGCCTTGAGCAGTCCCTGCTCCAGCAGCATCCGCTCCCTGGTCTGTGCCGTCATGTCGGGGGAGTGGAACAGATAGCCGTTGCGGCCACGGCGCTTGGCTTCATGCATGGCGTTGTCCGCCGCGCTGATGAGGCTGTCCGGGGTCTAGCCATGCTCCGGATAGATGGAGACGCCGATGCTGGCGGAGAGCCTCACCCGCTCCTGGCCGATGTCGGCGGGATCGTGCAGCCTGCGTTGCAACCCCTCGATGAGACCCAGCAGATCCTGGGTCTCCCTGATGGCGGGCAGCAACACCAGAAATTCGTCTGCCCCCAGCCGGATGGCGATGTCTCCGGGGCGCAGACAGTGGCGAATGCGGTCTGCCGACAGCTTGAGCAGCAGATCGCCGGCACTGTGCCCCAGGTTGTCGTTGATGAGCTTGAAGCCGTCGAGATCGATGAACAGCAGCGCCAGGACGTGGTGGTTCACCCTGGCCGTCTCTATCTCCAGGGTGAGGCGCTCTTGCAGCAGATGGCGATTGCCGAGATCGGTGAGGGGATCGTAATAGGAGAGGTGCTGCAAGCGGGCTTCGGCCTGATAGAGACGCAGTGCATGGCGGTGGGTCATCTCCTGCAGGCCGGGTGACGCGGGTGCGTCGAGGTGGGGGCCTGTCTGCGCGGATTCCCTCATCACGAGGAAGATGCCGCTGAAGGAGCCGTCCTCATCCAGCACGGAGCTGACGCTCACTTGCCAGCGTGCCGGGGAGGCCGCGCGGGAGAGACCGACCATCTCCACCTCAAATGTGCATCGGGGGGGACCTTGCCGCAGTTGCTGAAACAGCGGGAGCAGCTGGGGAGTCTGGGCAGGGACAATGTCGAACAGCGTCTTGCCCGGGTGCTCTGCCCGCGCGAGGCCGGTCAGTTCGGCAAAGCGTCCGTTGACGTCGCGACACCTGAATTCGTGATCGAAGACCCCAATCCCGACGGGCGCCTGGGCGAACAGCTGTTGCAACTCGTGGGGAGAGAGCGGGCCTGACAAATGCCGTGTCGGAACCGATTCGGGCAGCACTTTTTCCATGGAGGCTCCTGAATTGATTGCTTTGTCATTTGGACGACTGTGTCAGTATGGCAGGAAGTGTCAGGAGAGAAAGAAAGTGTGAGAAGGGTGTGAAATCAACGAGCTGTCAGCCTTTCTGGCGGCCAAACGCCTGGATCCCGCGAACGAACACCAGCCAGCCCACCAGATGAAACGGCAACGCCATGGCGTAGAGCACCAGCCAGTGGCTCTCGGTGCCGCTGCTGTTGATGAAATCTGCCCAGGCGGCGAGCAGGGCCAACATGCCCGCTATCTGGAAACGGCGACGCAGCACCACTTCCACCCCGAGATTAGCGAGGTAGAGGGTCAGCAGGATGCCGGCAAAGCCGGTGAGCTGGGCGGTGCCGTAGAGCGCGCGGTCCGGGTTGAACAGCAGCGTCACGAGGGGAGTGAGACCCTGATCCAGCGGGATCAGGGCCAGCAGCCAGCATGCGATAAGAAGCAGGGCTGTCTTCATGCCGGGCTCAGTCGGCGGACGGTGCCGGTTTGACCAGGGAGAGGTAGTTGGCGTCCATCTTGAGGAACACCCCCAGCAGGCGGGCACTGGCACCGTAGAAGCCAAACGTGTCGGCGGCCCGGCAGGCCTGCTCGAAGCGCTCGAACCAGCCCAGCAGGTGGCCGTGCAGCAGGGACTCCTGCTCGCCAAGCCACGCCTCGCGCTGGTCGGCGGTGGTTGCCTCGGCGGCGCGGATGATGAGGCTGCCCATCAGGTCCAGCTCGATGGCCAGATGATCGGCAGGCTCATTGTATTTGTCGCTGACATTGATGCCGAGGCGATCGAGGCGTGCCTGCATCTCGGTCATGGGGGCCTGCATCAGCTGCTTGCCTTCGCCCCGGTAGAGGGATTCGTAGGGCAGGGCGCCCTGCCCGGGAGCGCTCAGGAACAGGCCGGCGAAGTCGGCGGCCAGGGCCGTCTGGCGCTCGGGGCGCACCAGCAGGCGGGCGATGGCGTCGTTGAGCTCGGCCACGGCTTCGCGCATGGGGTCGAGAGTAGAGAGGCTCTTCAAGAAGCTGCGCACGTCATAGGTGTCGTATTCAGCGATCTGTGCATCACTGAGTTCGGCAGCAAACAGGGTGGAAAACCACCAGTAAAGCTCGGCCCGGCGTTCGCTGGTCGCCATGAATTCCTGCATTTTTCCTCCGTGGATGACAATCGGGAGCCTTGATGGCCCCCGATTCTAACGACTTTAAAAATAAAGGAAACTCATGAGGCCTTTTGGCCGGATAGCGCCAGGAGAGGGGGTCGCATTCGCGGGATGACCGTGGGCGACGAGGAGGCCGACCTACTCCTCGACGCGATAGAGCACCTGCTTGCAACGGGGGCAGATGTGCTGGCGGCGGTAATCCATCTGGTGCACCAGGCCGACCTCCCGCTGCTGATGATGACCGCAATGGATGCAGAAAATGAGATCCCCGTCGGCGGCGCCGGGATGGGCCGCCAGGTACTGCTCCCGGGTGGGAAGTGTCTCCCAGTTGGCGGTGCAGGCACCCTTGCGGCTGCCGGTGTAGTAGACCCAGTAGAAGAGAGCGAAGACCGCGACAATCACGAACAGCATCAGATGATCCATCATGGCGTTTCCCCTTGTGTTCCGGGATGGCAGGAAGCGACACCCGCTCGTGCAGATGTCCCATGGCCTAAAGATGTTATCTGTTAGTAAATGCTATATCCATGATCTGGCTCTGGTTTCTATCGCCTTGCCCGGGAAGCGGGGACGATGGCTGGAGCCGGATTGCTGGTGTGGGGAGGCCGGGGGGATGAGCGAAGCCAGGGGGCGGGATTCGAAATTTCCGACGTATTTTACATTTTATAAACAATTTTTTGGGTGGTTGGACTGTCTCTTTGATCCAGCTCACGTTACAATGCGCGGGCCCACTTCACCTATCGCGCAAACGATTTTCAGGAGATAAACGGATGTTGAAACGTGACATGACCATCGCCGGCTATGATCCAGAGCTGTGGCAGGCCATCACAGACGAGACCCGTCGTCAGGAAGAGCACATCGAGCTGATTGCGTCCGAGAACTACACCAGCCCCCGCGTCATGGAAGCCCAGGGCTCCCAGTTGACCAACAAGTACGCCGAAGGCTACCCGGCCAAGCGTTACTACGGCGGTTGCGAGTATGTGGATGTGGTTGAAACCCTGGCCATCGAGCGCGCCAAAGAGCTGTTCGGTGCCACCTACGCCAACGTGCAGCCGCACTCCGGCTCCCAGGCCAACAGCGCCGTCTACATGGCCCTGCTGCAACCGGGCGACACCGTCCTCGGCATGAACCTGGCCCACGGCGGTCACCTGACCCACGGCTCCCCCGTCAACTTCTCCGGCAAGCTGTACAACATCATCCCCTACGGCATCGACGAGTCCGGCAAGATCGACTACGACGAGATGGAGCGCCTGGCCGTTGAGCACAAGCCGAAGATGATGATCGGCGGCTTCTCCGCCTACTCCGGCATCGTCGACTGGGCCCGCATGCGCGAAATCGCCGACAAGATCGGTGCTTACCTGTTCGTGGACATGGCCCACGTGGCCGGTCTGATTGCCGCTGGCGTCTACCCGAACCCGGTGCCCCACGCCCACGTGGTCACCTCCACCACCCACAAGACCCTGGCCGGTCCGCGCGGTGGTCTGATCCTCTCCGCCGCCGACGACGAAGATCTGTACAAGAAGCTGAACTCCGCCGTCTTCCCGGGTGGTCAGGGCGGCCCGCTGATGCACGTCATCGCCGGCAAGGCCGTAGCCTTCAAGGAAGCGCTGGAGCCCGAGTTCAAGACCTACCAGGCCCAGGTCGTCAAGAACGCCAAGGCCATGGCGGCGACCTTTATCGAGCGCGGCTACAAGATCGTCTCCGGCGGTACCGACAACCATCTGATGCTGGTTGACCTGATCGGTCGCGAGCTGACCGGCAAAGATGCCGATGCAGCCCTCGGCAAGGCCAACATCACCGTCAACAAGAACTCCGTACCGAACGACCCGCGTTCCCCGTTCGTGACCTCCGGCGTGCGTATCGGCACCCCGGCCATCACCCGCCGCGGCTTCAAGGAAGCCGAGTCCATCCAGTTGGCCAACTGGATCTGCGACGTGCTGGACAGCCACGACAACGAAGAAGTGCTGGCGACCGTGCGCGAGAAGGTGCTGGACATCTGCCGCCGCTTCCCGGTCTACGCATAATCAGCCTGACCTTCAGGTTGAAGACCAATGCCACCCTCGGGTGGCATTGTTTTTTGCAGCGTCTGGCAAGATGAGACAGAGGTGATCATGTGCGATGACATGGAAGAGGACGTGCTGGAGGCGTCACTGCGGCAGACGGTTCGCGCCCAGTACCACTTTCGCGCCAGCGAACAGGGGCTGCTGGCCTGGGATGTGCGCCGCTTGATCCGGCTGAGCCGCAACCTGCCGGTGCAGGCGGTGGCTCTCGGCGAGATTGCCGAGCTTGACCGCGACCACTGGTACGGCCATGGCGACGCCACGCCCACGGTGCGCAGCGTGGTGGCGCATTGCCAGCTCATGATGGCGGCGGATCTCGCCTATCCCATCCTGCTGGACAGCGCTGGTCGGGTGATGGATGGCATGCACCGGGTGGGCAAGGAGCTGATGCTGGGTCACAGCCATGTGGCTGCTCGCCGGTTCGCGGCGGATCCTGCCCCCGATTACCAGGATTGCGACCCCGAGGCGTTGCCCTATGACGACTGAGTCCTGCCCGAAGGTCTGGCTGGTTGTCCCTTGTTTTCATGGGCTTTTACCGGTTCTGGATGGCCGTGTTACACTGGCCGGCCTAGCGCCAGCCCCCGGGGCCCGCGCCCATTTTCATCCACGCCGGAGGTCAGATGCATTGCCCTTTCTGTAGTGCCGTTGATACCAAGGTGATCGATTCCCGTCTGGTGGCCGAGGGCCATCAGGTGCGCCGCCGTCGCGAATGCCTGCTCTGTCACGAGCGTTTTACCACCTTCGAAATGGCCGAACTGGTCATGCCCCGCGTCATCAAGTCCAACGGCTCCCGCGAGCCCTTCAACGAAGACAAGCTGCGTGCCGGCATTCTGCGGGCGCTGGAGAAGCGGCCGGTGAGCATGGAGGCCATCGAGAAGGCGGTCAACCACATCAAGTCCCGCCTGCGGGCCACCGGTGAGCGGGAGGTGGCCTCCCAGCTGGTGGGCAATCTGGTGATGGATGAGCTCAAGAGCCTGGACAAGGTGGCCTACATCCGCTTTGCCTCCGTCTACCGCAGCTTTGAAGACATTCGCGAATTCGGGGAAGAGATCGCCAAGCTGGAGAAGTAACGCCGGCCTGTCGCTCCCTATGTGAATAAGAGAGGGGCTGCCGTTGCGGCAGCGCCAGTTGTTACACCAGTGAGACATCCAGATAGCGCATCGTTGTACTGGTGAAAAAGTATGAGGGCGTGCGGCCGCATCCTGCGATGTGTGTGCCCGTCGCCATGGCGTCAGATGCCATGGCCGATCTGCCCGAGAAGTCGTGCTGCAAGCGCGTACACCCTATTTTCTTGTCCCATCGGATGGCCGTGCCACGGGGGACAGGTTGCTGGACACAGGAGCCCGGATGTTTAGTCAAGACGATTACCAATGGATGAGCCGGGCCCTCGAACTGGCCCGGCGCGGCCGTTACACCACGGCTCCCAACCCCTGCGTCGGCGCCGTGCTGGTGAAGGCCGGCGTGGTGGTGGGGGAGGGCTGGCACAAGCGGGCCGGTGAGCCCCATGCCGAGGTCTATGCCCTGCACGCGGCAGGGGAAGAGGCCCGCGGTGCCACCGCCTATGTGACCCTGGAGCCCTGCTCCCATCATGGTCGCACACCCCCCTGCGCCGAGGCGCTCATCAAGGCCGGGGTGACCCGGGTGGTGGCTGCCATGGTGGATCCCAATCCCCAGGTGGGCGGGCGCGGCCTGCGGATGCTCTCCGAGGCGGGGATCAAGACCGATTTCGGCCTGCTGGCCGCGGAAGCCGAGGCCCTCAACCCCGGTTTCTTCAAACGGATGCGCACCGCGTTTCCGCTGGTGACGGTCAAGCTGGGGGCGAGCCTGGATGGTCGCACCGCCATGGCGAGTGGCGAGAGCCAGTGGATCACCTCTCCGGAGGCGCGCCGGGACGTGCAGCGACTGCGGGCCCGTCACGATGCGGTCCTCTCCAGCGCCGAGACCGTGCTGGCAGATGGCGCCTCCCTCACCGTGCGCTGGGACGAGCTGCCTCCCTCGGTCAAGGCGGTCTATCCCAAAGAGACCCTGCGCCAGCCACTGCGGGTCATCGTGGATTCGCAAAACCGGCTCACCCCGGATCTGCCCCTGTTCCAGAGCGAGAGCCCGGTACTGCTGGCCCGCCACAAGGCATCCGGTGAGTGGCCCGCCTGGGTGCAGCAGCTGGAGGTGCCGCTGCTGGATGGCAAGCTGGATCTGGTCAGCCTCTTCATGCTGCTGGCCAAACAGAACGTCAACTCGGTGTTGGTGGAGGCGGGGCCGCGGCTGTGCGGCGCCCTGCTGGAGAAGGGGCTGGTGGACGAGCTGGTGCTCTATCAGGCGCCCAAACTGATGGGGGATGAGGGGCGCGGCCTGTTCCATCTGCCGGGGCTGACCCGGCTGTTCCAGGCTCCCAAACTCAACCTCAAGGATGTGCGCATGCTTGGCCAGGATATTCGCATCACTGCGAAAATAGCCTGATTTTTCAATGTTCACGGGGGCATCCATCGCCCCCGTCATCAGCAAGGTGATCTGCATGTTTACCGGAATTATCGAAGCGGTGGGAACCCTGGCCGAGCTGCGTCGCCAGGGGGAGGACATGGCCCTCACCGTGCACGCGCCGACCCTGGACTTCAGTGACGTCAAGCTGGGCGACTCCATCGCCACCAACGGCGTCTGTCTCACCGTGGTGGCGCTCGGGGATCACAGCTATACCGCCGACGTCTCCCTGGAAACCCTCTCCCGCACCGGTTTTTCTGCCGCCAAGGTGGGGGATCCGGTCAACCTCGAGAAGGCGTTGATGCCCACCTCCCGCCTCGGCGGCCACCTGGTCTCTGGCCACGTGGACGGTATCGGCGAGGTGAAGAGCAAATCGTCCAGCGGCCGCGCCATCGAATACTGGATCAAGGCGCCGGGGGAACTCTCCCGCTACATCGCCGAGAAGGGGTCGATTGCGGTGGATGGCATCAGCCTCACCGTCAACGCCGTGCAGGGGGATCTGTTCCGGCTGACCATCGTGCCCCACACCGCCCAGGAGACCACCATCGCCCGCTGGAAACCCGGCTACCGGGTCAACCTCGAGGTGGACCAGATAGCCCGCTATCTGGAGCGGCTGATGACGGGCAAGCGCGAGGAGAGCAGTGCCTCTACCCTGACCCTGGAGAAGCTGGCCCAGTCCGGATTCTTGTGAGCCGTTTTGACGGGAAAACGCGGTTCTGTGATCCCGCGCGGATTGAAACGGGGCCGCGTGCCCCCATCTAGAGCACAATACGCAGTATCAAGTCGAGCCGACTGGCTCAATCCCCAAGCATGTTGATGGAGTAGCCCATGGCGCTGAGCACGACCCAGGAAATCATTGCCGATATCAAGGCTGGCAAGATGGTGATCCTGATGGATGACGAAGACAGGGAGAACGAAGGGGACCTGATCATGGCCGCCTCCTGTGTCCGCCCGGAAGACATCAACTTCATGGCGCGCTACGGTCGTGGCCTCATCTGCCTGACCCTGACCCGGGATCGCTGCAAGCAGTTGGCGCTGCCGCTGATGGTCGATCGCAACAATGCCCAGTTCTCCACCGCCTTCACCGTCTCCATCGAGGCGGCGGAAGGGGTGACCACCGGCATCTCCGCCGCCGACCGCGCCGTCACCGTGCAGGCTGCGGTGGCGCCCCATGCCAAGGCCGCCGATCTGGTGCAGCCCGGCCACATCTTCCCGCTGATGGCGCAGGATGGCGGTGTGTTGACCCGCGCCGGCCACACCGAAGCGGGCTGCGATCTGGCCCGGCTGGCCGGCTTCGAGCCTGCCTCCGTCATCGTCGAGATCCTCAACGAAGACGGCACCATGGCCCGGCGCCCGGATCTCGAGATCTTCGCCGAGCAGCACGGCATCAAGCTCGGCACCATTGCCGACCTTATCGAATACCGCAACCAGCACGAGACCACGGTAGAGAAGGTGGCCGAGTGCAAGTTGCCCACCGAATACGGCGAGTTCGACCTCGTCACCTTCCGCGACACCATCGACAACCAGGTCCACTTCGCCCTGAAGAAAGGGGACGTGAAGGCCGACCAGCCGACCCTGGTACGGGTGCACCTGCACGACGTGCTGAGCGATCTGCTGCTCACCGACCGCCACAGCGCCCGCAGCTGGCCGCTGCCCAAATCCATGGCCCGCATCGCCGACGAGGGCGGGGTGCTGGTGATCCTGGGGGCGGAAGCCCATGGCGCCGAGCTGCTGGCCAGGGTCAAGGGTTTCGAAGCCGCCGACAAGGGGCTGGCACCGGAAGGGGCCAAGTGGCAGGGCACCTCGCGCCGGGTCGGGGTCGGTTCCCAGATCCTCAAGGCGCTGGGGGTCGGCAAGATGCGCCTGTTGAGCTCCCCCAAGAAGTACCATGCCCTCGGTGGCTTTGGTCTGGAAGTGGTGGAGTACGTCGGCGAGTAAGCGCTGCGTACGGTTGAATTCATCACCATGGCCGCCCGTTGCGGCCATGGTTTTTTGTCGCGGCTCTGTTGTGCTAGAATGCGTGCACTTTTGAGCCCGGCCCCTAATTGATTGCACAGAGACAGGATTTCCAATGAAGATTATCGAAGGAAATATCGCCGCTCCCGAGGCGCGTGTTGCTATTGTCGTTGCCCGTTTCAACAGCTTCATCAATGACAGCCTGGTGAACGGCGCGCTGGACGTGCTGAAGCGTCAAGGTCAGGTCCAGGAGAGCAATCTGACCCTGGTGCGCGTACCGGGGGCCGTCGAAATTCCCCTGGCGGCCAAGAAGCTGGCCAAGAGCGGTCAATACGACGCCATCGTCGCACTCGGCACCGTCATCCGCGGCGGTACCTACCACTTCGAACTGGTAGCGAGCGAGAACGGCAAGGGTCTGGCCCAGGTGATGATGGAATACGACATTCCCGTTGCCTTCGGCGTGCTGACCACCGAAAACATTGAACAAGCCATCGAACGCGCCGGTACCAAGGCGGGTAACAAGGGTGCAGAGGCTGCACTGAGCGCGCTCGAAATGATCAACGTCCTGAAACAACTGGACGTGTAACGAGGAGAAATGCATTGAAACCGTCCGAGCGCCGTAAGGCCCGCCATTGCGCCACCCAGGCCATCTACCAGTGGCAGATGACCCAGGCCAACGTGGGCGACATCGAAGAGCAGTTCAAGATCGATCAGGACACCAAGGGTGTGGACCTGAACTATTTCCGCGATCTGCTGTTCGGGGTAGCGGTCCACTGCAACGAGCTGGACAAGGTGTTCGCGCCTTTCCTCTCCCGTCCGCTGGAAGAAGTGGACATGGTGGACAAGGCGATCCTGCGTCTGGCGACCTACGAGCTGACCCGTCGTGAAGATGTGCCGCCGCGCGTGGTGATCAACGAAGCGATCGAGCTGGCCAAAGCCTTCGCCGCCGATGACAGCCACAAGTTTGTCAACGGCGTCCTGGACAAGGTGATCAAGACGCTGCCCAAGCGCTGATCCTGCTGTCCGTCAGCAATTAAGAGAGGAGCCAGCTTATTGCTGGCTTTTTACTGTATGGGTGAATTTGAGCTGATTGAGAAGTACTTCAAGGTCCCCCACGCCCGCAAGGACGTGGTGATGGGCCCTGGAGATGACTGTGCCCTGCTGACCCTGCCCCCCGACGCCCAGTTGGCGGTGAGCACGGACACCCTGGTGAGCGGCGTGCACTTCTTCCCCGACATGGATCCGGTGGATCTCGGCTACAAGGCGTTGGCGGTCAATCTCTCCGATCTGGCCGCCATGGGTGCCGAGCCGCGCTGGGTCTCCCTGGCCCTGACCCTGCCCGCCATCAACGAGCGCTGGGTCGCCGGTTTCGCCGAAGGGTTCCTCGAGCTCGCCGAGTACTACAACGTGGCGCTGGTGGGGGGAGACATGACCCGCGGGCCCCTCTCCATCACCGTCTCGGTGAAAGGATCGGTCCCGGCAGGTCGCGCCCTGATGCGCAGCGGCGCCAAGGCCGGTGACGGGGTCTACGTGACCGGTACCCTGGGAGATGCCGCCCTGGCGCTCTCCCACCTGCTGGGCAAGCGCACCCTCAACGAGAACCAGCTGGCGGCCGTGTTGCCGCGCCTCGACCATCCCCATCCCCGCATCCTGGCCGGTCAGGCCCTGCGCGGGCTGGCCAGCAGCGCCCTGGATCTCTCCGACGGCCTGGCGTCTGATCTCGGCCACATCCTCAAGGCGTCCGGCGTGCGGGCCCAGATCGATCTCAACCTGCTGCCCCTCTCCCCCGTGTTGCAGGATGCAGTGCCGGCCATGGATGCCTGGCAGCTGGCCCTGGCCGGGGGCGACGACTACGAGCTCTGCTTCACCGTGCCCCAGGAGCACCACGGCGCCCTGGACACGGCGCTGGCCAATTGTGGCGTGAAGTTCACCCGCATCGGTCGCATCCTGGCCGGGGAGCCTGGCATCGACTACCTGCAAGACGAACAACCCGTCGAACTGCACCTCAAGGGCTGGGATCACTTCGCATGATGTCTTTCAAGATAAAGCCCGAACTGACGCGGCTGAGCCTTAAAAACCCGCTCCACTTCCTGGCGGTGGGCTTTGGCTCCGGTCTCTCCCCCAAGGCGCCGGGCACCATGGGGACCCTGGCAGCCATCCCGCTCTATCTCTTGGTGAGCGGGCTGCCGACCTCCTGGTTCATCGCCCTGCTGGTGGTGGGTTTCGTGGCGGGCATCCGCATCTGCCAGAGCGCCACCGACGCCATCGGGATGCCGGATCACGGGGCTATCGTCTGGGACGAGGTGATCGGATTCGGGGTCACCATGATTGCGGCCCCGGCCGGCTGGGAGTGGGTGCTGGCGGGCTTCGTGCTGTTTCGCCTGTTCGACGTGCTCAAGCCCTGGCCCATCTCCTGGTTCGATCGCCGCATTCACGGCGGGCTTGGCATCATGCTGGACGATCTCATCGCCGGCCTGTTCGCCCTGGCCTGCATGCAACTGCTTGCCCACTGGTGAGGGGAGGTGGCTCCCGAACGCCCGTCTCGCTGTTTTTTCACTCCTCTCCTCTTGCAATGAGGCCGGATATACCGCACACGCAGGCCCTGAGGGGCCTGCGTTTTTTTGTATGCAATCCCTCCCGGCTTGCCGTGCCGGCGGGCCTGTGGCCCAGGTTGATCCTTCTGCATTGTCCCTATTTAGCTCTGCCTATTTTTCCTTACTCCAGATATGCTGCCGTCAAAAAATCATTTCACATAAATATTCACTACTCATTCGAAGCTGGTCAGCATAATGCTGATAGTGAATAAGATGGTTTGTTGCTATTTTGTTGAAACATAATTGGTTGATGGTCTCGCAATGCCAGCGTAATCTCTGGTAATGTGACTTTTATCGACATTTTAACCCTAGGGTGTCGGCATTCTCTGGGCAAAGTATTGCGAAATTGTATAACTGGATCATTTACACCCGCGGGCAAACCGACTAACTTACTCGCGGGTTATTCCAAAAAAATGCAAAAAACCCGCCCGGATCGCTGGTTTGGCTGCCTCATGGATTGAGCGTTAATTACACAACAACGGCTCTCGAGCAGTACCAAGGCACAACCAGCATCTGCGGCTGATTTACGGACGAATTATTTGGGACGGATGTCCCCCGCAGAGGTAACCATGTCCTTGCTTGAAGTCAAAAACTTGCGGATCGAGTACCCCTCCCGCTACGGGGTGCTTGCCGCGGTCAAGGATCTCTCTTTTTCTGTTGAAAAGGGCGAGATCGTCGGCGTCGTCGGTGAGTCCGGCGCTGGCAAATCCACCATCGGCAACGCCGTCATCGATCTGTTGAGCCCGCCCGGTCGCATAGCCCGTGGTGACATCTACCTCAACGGCGAGCTCATCTCCGGGAAGAGCCAGAACGAGATGCGGGCCATTCGCGGCTCGCGCATCGGTTTCATCTTCCAGGATCCCATGACCTCCCTCAACCCGCTGTTCACCGTGGAGCAGCAGCTGGTGGAGACCATCCTCGCCAACACCGACCTGTCCCGCGAGGCGGCCTTTGCCAAGGCCCTCGAGCTGATGGGGGCGGTGGGGATCCCGAACCCGGACGTGCGCATCAAGCAGTATCCTCACCAGTTCTCCGGTGGCATGCGCCAGCGGGTGGTGATCGCCATCGCCCTCTCCGGGGATCCCGAGCTCATCATCGCCGATGAGCCGACCACGGCGCTGGACGTCTCCATCCAGGATCAGATCCTCCAGCTCATCCGCAACCTGTGCAAAGAGCGCCAGGTAGGCTGCATGCTGGTGACCCATGACATGGGGGTGGTCTCCAACGTCACCGACAAGGTGGCGGTGATGTACCGCGGCGATCTGGTGGAGTTCGGCACCACGGAACAGGTGCTGGGCCGCCCCAATCACCCCTATACCCGCAGCCTCATCTCGGCGGTTCCCCGCTCGGATGTGAAGCTGGTGCGCTTCCCCCTGGTCTCCTATATCGAGGATGCCGGTGCGGCGGATACCAGCATCGATCTCAAGACCCACTGGCTCGGCCAGAGTCAGGACGAGCGCACCTATGAAGGCGCGCTGCTGCGGGTGGAGAACGTGGATCTGAAGTTCGTCACCAAGGATTCCATCTTCCCGAGCCGCCGCCAGTACGTGCGCGCCTGCAACAACATCAGCTTCGAGATCTTCGAGGGTGAGACTTTCGGTCTGGTGGGGGAGTCGGGCTCCGGCAAATCCACCATCGCCCGTGCCATCACCGGGCTCTATCCGCCCGATACTGGCAAGATTGTCTTCGAGGGGATCGATCTCACCGCCCTGAAAGGGGAGCACGAGCGTCGCCCCCTGCGCCGCCAGATGCAGATGGTGTTCCAGAACCCGTACTCTTCGATGAACCCGCGCATGAAGGTGCGTGACATCATCGCCGAGCCGATCCGCTTCCACCGCCTCGCCGAGAGCGAGCGGCAGATAGAGCAGATCGTCGGGGACCTGCTGGATCACGTGGGTCTGGGCCGCGGCGCCGGGGTCAAGTATCCCCACGAGTTCTCCGGTGGTCAGCGCCAGCGCATCTCCATTGCCCGCGCCCTGGCGACCCGCCCGCGCTTCCTCATCTGCGACGAGCCCACCTCGGCGCTGGATGTCTCGGTGCAGGCCCAGATCCTCAACCTGCTCAAAGACTTGCAACAGGAGCTTGGGCTCACCATGCTGTTCATCAGTCACGATCTGCCGGTCATCCGCCAGATGTGCGACCGCATCGGTGTGATGCAGCACGGTCATCTGGTGGAAGTGGCCGAGACCGAGAAACTGTTCACCAATGCCGAGCATGAGTACAGCCGCAAGCTGATCTCCCTCATGCCGGAATTCAAGGGAATGTCCCGCGAGGGGCTGGAAATCGCAAGCTAGGAAAGCACCGGTTCGCCGGTTTGTCTGTCAATAAAAAGCCAAAAGCATGGAGAAAGACATGAAGAAAGGATTATCCAAGATCGCCATGGCGCTGTTCGCCGCTGGTCTCGCGTTCAACGTTTCTGCTGCCGACATCAAGGTCGCCGTCGCGTCCGACGCCACCTCTCTGGACCCGCAGGAGCAGCTCTCCGGTCAGACCCTGGAGATGTCTCACCTGGTGTTCGACCCCCTGATGCGTTACACCCAGGATCTGCAGTTCGAGCCGCGTCTGGCCGAGAAGTATGAGCGCATCGACGACAAGACCGTCCGTTTCCACCTGCGCAAGGGTGTGAAGTTCCACTCCGGCAACGACTTCACCGCCGATGACGTGGTATGGACCGTCAACCGTCTGAAGGCCTCCCCGGACTTCAAGGCGATCTTCGACCCCATCGCCGAAGCCAAGAAGGTGGATGATTTCACCGTGGATCTCGTCACCGCCAAGCCGTTCCCGCTGGTGCTGCAGACCGTCACCTACATCTTCCCGATGGACTCCAAGTTCTATAGCGGCAAGACCGAGGCGGGCAAGGACAAGGCCGAGATCGTGAAGAACGGTGACTCCTTCGCCTCCACCAATGTCTCCGGTACCGGTCCGTTCAGCGTCAAGTTCCGCGAGCAGGGCGTGAAGCTGGAATACGTGCGCAACGCCAACTACTGGGACAAGGCCTCCAAGGGCAACGTCGAAAACCTGACCGTGGTACCGATCAAGGAAGACGCCACCCGTGTTGCAGCCCTGCTGGGCGGCGACGTGGACATGATCTACCCGGTTGCCCCGAACGATCTGGAGCGCGTGAAGAACGGCAAGGATTCCCAGCTGGTCACCCTGTCCGGTACCCGTGCCATCATCATCGAGCTGAACCAGAACACCAACCCGGCGCTGAAAGACAAGCGCGTGCGTCAGGCGATCAACTACGCCATCAACCAGGTGGGCATCGTCGACAAGATCAACAAGGGCTTCGGTACCCCGGCCGGCCAGCTGAGCCCGAAAGGCTACGCAGGCTACAACGAGGCGCTCAAGCCCCAGTATGATCTGGCCAAGGCCAAGGAGCTGATGAAGGAAGCCGGTTACGAGAAGGGCTTCAAGATGAGCTTCATCTCCCCGGCTGCCCGCTACGTCAACGACGTCAAGATTGCCCAGGCCGTCTCCGCCATGCTGTCCAAGATCAACATCAAGGTGGATCTGAAGACCATGCCGGTGGCCCAGTACTGGCCGGAGTTTGACAAGTGCGCCGCTGACATGCAGCTGATCGGCTGGCACTCCGACACCGAAGACAGTGCGAACTTCTTCGAGTTCCTGACCTTCACCAAGGATGCCAAGACCGGCATGGGTCAGTACAACTGCGGCGGTTATGCCAACGCAGAAGCTGACAAGATGGTGATGGAAGCCAACACCGAGACCGATCCTGCCAAGCGTGCCGCCATCCTGCAGAAGGTGGAAGCCATGCTGATCGACGACGCTGCCTATGTGCCGCTGCACTGGGAAGACCTGGCCTACGGTGCCAAGAAGAACGTCGACATCAAGCCGGTGGTCAACGTGATGAACTTCCCTTATCTGGGTGACCTGGTGGTCAACAAGTAAGCGAAGCGTTTAAGGAAGGACCCGGCGGGGCACCCATGGTTGCCCCGCCATTAACAGAAGCCTGTGCCAAGACACAGGCCACGTAGAAGGACAAGCATGTTTACATTCCTGCTGAAACGGTTCTATCAGGCCGTGATAGTGATGTTCGTCATCAGCCTGGTCGCCTTCTCCATCCAGGACAACCTGGGGGATCCGCTGCGCGAGCTGGTGGGACAATCCGTCTCCGAGTCCGTGCGCCAGGAGCTGCGCGACAAGATGGGACTCAATGATCCCTTCCTCGTGAAATACAGCCGCTTCTTGAAGAACGCGGTACACGGGGATCTGGGCACTTCCTATTTCTTCAAGCGACCAGCCCTCGAGGTTATCCTCGACAAGCTGGTGGCTACCCTTGAGCTGGTGTTTGCCGCCGCGCTTATCATCGTCGTGGTCTCCATTCCGCTGGGGGTTTATTCGGCGATAAGACCGCGCAGTTTCCTGACCAAGCTCATCATGGCGGTGAGCAGCATCGGCATCTCGATCCCGGTCTTCCTGACCGCCATCATGCTGATGTACCTCTTCTCCATCCAGCTGGGCTGGCTGCCGGCCTATGGCCGTGGCGAGACTTACAACCTGCTGGGCTGGGAGTCGGGCTTCTTCACCTGGGACGGTATCCTGCACCTGGTGCTGCCAGCTGTCTCCCTCTCCTCCATCATGCTGCCGCTGTTCATCCGGCTGGTGCGCTCGGAGATGCTGGAGCAGCTCTCCTCCGAGTACGTCAAGTTTGCCCGTGCCAAGGGGCTGGACAACAACAAGGTCTACTACCAGCACGCCCTGAAGAACACCATGCTGCCGGTCATCACGGTGGGCGGTGTGCAGATCGGGACTATGGTGGCCTACACCATCCTGACCGAGAGCGTGTTCCAGTGGCCGGGGACCGGCTTCCTGTTCCTTGAGGCGATCCACCGGGTCGATACGCCGCTGATCACCGCCTACGTCATCTTCGTCGGCCTCATTTTCGTGGTGACCAATACCCTGGTCGACCTGCTCTACGGGTTGATCAACCCGACCGTCAACCTGACCGCCAAGGGGTAAGCACATGAGTAACGCAGTGACTGCGAGCCCGAGTCGTTGGGCACGCTTCAAAAATTCCGACATCGTCTACTACTTCCTGCGGGACAAGGTAGCCATGTTCAGCTTTGCGGTGTTTGTGGTCTTCGTGCTGGCGGCTCTGCTGGCACCCTGGATCGCACCGCACAACGTCTATGACCAGACCAGCTTCGATCTGATGGATGCGGAGCTGCCCCCCTCCTGGCTGGAAGGGGGCGAGGCCCGCTTCTGGCTCGGGACCGACAACCAGGGACGCGACATCTGGAGCACCATCCTCTATGGCGCCCGCATCTCGCTGACCATTGGTCTATTCGCGGTGGGGCTGCAACTGGTGCTCGGTATCGTCATCGGTCTGATGGCCGGTTACTTTGGTGGTCGCATCGACAACCTGCTGATGCGCTTTGCCGACGTGCAGCTGTCGTTCTCCACCATGATGGTGGCGATTATCATCTCCGCCATCTTCCAGGCGACCTTTGGCTCCGAGTTCTACTCGAAGTTCGCCATCCTGATGCTGGTGGTGATCATCGGTATCGCCGAGTGGCCCCAGTATGCCCGGACGGTGCGCGCCTCCGTGCTGGCGGAGAAGAAGAAGGAGTATGTGGAAGCGGCTCAGGTGATGGGGTTCCGCGCCCCGCGCATCATGTTCCGCCACATTCTGCCGAACTGCCTGTCACCCATCCTGGTCATCTCCACCGTGCAGGTGGCGAACGCCATCATGAGCGAGGCGGCCCTCTCCTTCCTGGGTCTGGGGATGCCGGTTGATCAACCGTCCCTGGGGTCGCTCATCAGCGTGGGCTTCAACTACATCTTCTCCGGATCCTGGTGGATCACCGCCTTCCCGGGCCTCTGCCTGGTGGTGCTGGTGCTGGTGATCAACCTGCTGGGTGACTGGCTGCGGGATGTGTTCAACCCGAAGATCTACAAGGGCTGATAAACCTCTCCACGAACTGGCTGCGAGGCCGTGATCAAGGTTCAAGTGCTGCTCGCTTATGTGGAACCAAGGAGTGCTCATGTATGTCTCGGTTCCTGAGCGGTTTGTAACCTTGTTGACGGCCTTCTCGCGACAGGGCGTGAGCAGGTTTGGTCTGGCACAGTGAATAATAAAAAAGGGCGCCATCAGGCGCCCTTTTTTATTGCTTGCGATAACCTTGTCAGGCCTGCAGCCAGCTCTCGATACGGGTCTGAATGCCCACGCTGTCCAGCCCCAGCAGGGCGTAGATCTCATCCTGGGTGCCCTGCTCGATGAAGCGGTCCGGCAGGCCGAGGTTGAGCACCGGTTTGCACTGCTTGCAGCCCATCAGCAGCTCGTTCACCGCAGAGCCTGCACCGCCCATGATGGCGTTGTCCTCAAGGGTGACGAACTGATCGTGGGAGGCGGCCAGGGAGAGCACCAGCGCCTCGTCCATGGGTTTGACGAAGCGCATGTCCACCAGGGTGGCATCCAGCGCCTCGGCGGCTGCTCTGGCCTGTTGCAGCAGGGTGCCGAACGCCAGGATGGCGGTCCCCTTGCCCTCGCGAACGACACGTCCCTTGCCGAGGTGCAGGGCCTGCATCTCGCTCTCGGCCTGGATACCGGTGCCGCTGCCACGGGGGTAGCGCACCGCCGCTGGCCCGTTGCACAGATAGCCGGTGTAGAGCATCTGGCGGCACTCGTTCTCGTCGGACGGGGTCATCACCACCATGTTGGGTACGGTGCGCAGGAAGCTGATGTCGAACGCCCCCTGATGGGTCGGGCCGTCGGCCCCCACCAGACCGGCCCGGTCGATGGCGAACAGCACCGGCAGGTTCTGCAGCGCCACGTCGTGGATCAGCTGGTCATAGGCCCGTTGCAGGAAGCTCGAATAGATGGCGACCACGGGTTTCTGGTCGGCGATGGCGAGACCGGCGGCGAAGGTGACCGCATGTTGCTCGGCGATGGCCACGTCGAAGTAGCGATCCGGATATTGCTGGCTGAATTTCACCAGACCGGAGCCTTCGCGCATGGCGGGGGTGATGCCGACCACGCGCTCGTCCTTGGCGGCGATGTCGCACAGCCACTGACCGAAGATGGCGGAGAAGGTGGGTTTGCCACCGGCGCTCTTGGGCAGGGCACAGTCATCCGGGTTGAATTTGGGGACGGCGTGATAGCCAATGGGATCTTTTTCCGCCGGCTCGTAGCCCTTGCCCTTCTTGGTCTTGACGTGCAGCAGCTGGGGACCCTTGAGATTGCGCATGTTGCGCAGGGTTTCGACCAGGGCATGGATGTCGTGACCGTCGATGGGGCCGATGTAGTTGAAGCCGAACTCCTCGAACAGGGTGCCCGGTACCACCATGCCCTTGAGGTGCTCCTCGGCCCGCTTGGCGAGCTCCTTGACCGGCGGCAGCCCCGCCAGCACCTTCTTGCCCCCCTCGCGAATGGTGGTGTAGAGCTTGCCGGACATCAGCCTGGCGAGGTGATTGTTCAGGGCCCCCACGTTCTCGGAGATGGACATCTCGTTGTCGTTGAGCACCACCAGCATGTCCTTGTGGACGTCGCCGGCGTGATTGAGGGCCTCGAAGGCCATGCCGGCGGTGATGGCGCCATCACCGATGACCGCGACCACCTTGCGGCCAAGCCCTTCGCTCTCGGCCGCCACCGCCATGCCGAGCGCTGCCCCGATGGAGGTGCTGGAGTGGCCCACGCTGAGCACGTCGTACTCGCTCTCTTCCCGCCAGGGGAAGGGGTGCAGGCCATCTTTCTGGCGAATGGTGTGAATGCGCTCCCGTCGTCCGGTCAGGATCTTGTGGGGGTAGGCCTGGTGGCCCACGTCCCACACCAGTCGATCGAAGGGGGTGTTGTAGACATAGTGCAGGGCGACCGTCAGCTCGACGGTGCCAAGGCCGGAGGCGAAGTGGCCGCTGGAGCGGCTCACCGAGCGCAGCAGATACTCGCGCAGCTCGTTGCACACCACGGGCAGCCGCTCGAAGGGGAGGGATCGCAAATCGACCGGCGTGTCTGCGAGGGCCAGGTTGGGGAAATCGCTAATATCAACGCTCATATTGTTACTGTTATCCAGCGTTTAGTGGGTTCGCTCGATGATGTAATCGGCAAACGCTTCCAGAATGTCGGTATTGTAGGGCAAGGATTGCAGGGCTGTTAAGGCCTTGTCATGCAGTTCGCGAGCCAGCTCACGGGCATTGTCGAGTCCGAGCAGGGCCGGATAGGTACTCTTTTCCAGCGCCAGATCCGAGCCTTGCGGCTTGCCCAGGGTGGCGGTATCGCCCGTGATGTCGAGGATGTCGTCCTGCACCTGGAAGGCGAGTCCGATGGCGGCGGCAAAGGTTTGCAGGGCGGTGAGGGTGGCGGGTTCCACGTCAGCCTTGCACAGGGCGCCGAGGGTCACGGCGCACTCGATGAGGGCCCCGGTCTTGTGGCGGTGCACCTGCTCCAGCTCGGCGAGGCTGATCCGGCGCCCTTCGGCGTCCAGATCCAGTGCCTGACCGCCGCACATGCCGAGATAGCCGGACGCGCGGGCCAGGGCACTCAGCATCCGCACCCGGTTGGCCATCAATGTATCGGGCATGGGGTGGTCGGCCAGAATGGAAAACGCCAGGGTCTGCAGGGCATCGCCCGCCAGGATGGCTGTGCCTTCATCGAAGGCCTTGTGTACGGTGGGCTGACCACGACGCAGGTCGTCGTCGTCCATGGCGGGCAGGTCGTCGTGCAGGAGGGAGTATGCGTGAATGCACTCCACGGCGGCGGCGGGGCCATCCAGCAGTTCGCTCTTGACGCCCAGCATCTCGCCGACGGCATAGACCAGGAAGGGGCGCACCCGTTTTCCACCGAGCAGCAGGCCGTATTTCATCGCGTCCCGCAGACGTGGCGCCATGGCGGGCAGGGCGTCAAGCTGTGCCGAGAGGCAATCGTCGATGCGGCGCCGATGCAGGCGGGAGAAATCGTCCAGGGTCACTCACTCCTCTCCTTGTTCTGCTCGAAAGGGGACCGCTTGCTCGCTGCCATCGGCCTGGGTCAGGAGGATCTGGATCTTCTGTTCGGCCTGTTCCAGCTTCTGCTGGCCGGCACGCACCAGATGGATGCCCTGTTCGAATTGTTTGAGTGCCTCCTCGAGGGGGAGCGAGCCCTGTTCGAGTTGATGCACTATGGTTTCCAGCTCTTCCAGGGTGGCATCAAAACTCAGACGGTCGATTTTTTTACTGGCCATGTCCATCCTCGGGGATTGAAAAAAACGGCTCATCTTAACATCGACCGGCCACAGGGGGGAGGCAGAAAAACGCGGCGTCCTCAAACTATCCTGACCCTGGCCGATAAGAACGGGCATGCAACCACGCATTGCCGATCGGCGATTGCGGTGTGCCGGGCTTGCTGCCGGGGACGCAATAGCAGAAAATTCAACGCAATATAATGAGACGGCACGTTCGGCGACAGGAGTAGGGATGTGGATTTAGGGAGTCTGATAGGCTTAGTGCTGGGGTTCGGGGTCGTGGTGTACGGCATGTTGCTGGGCGGCCCCATGAGCATGTATGTGGACATGCCATCGGTCTACATCACCATACTGGGGTCCGTGTTCATCTGCATGATGAAATTCAACCTCGGTCAGTTTCTGATGGCCTTCAAGGTCGCGGGCAAGGCCTTCATGTACAAGGGGGACAAGCTCGACGATCTCATCACCAAGGCGGTGGAACTGGCGGATGCGGCCCGCAAGGGGGGCTTTCTGGCTCTGGAGGCGGCGGAGATCCCCAATACCTTCATGAAGAAGGGCATCGACATGCTGGTGGACGGCCATGATGCCGACGTGGTGCGTGCGGTGATGGAGAAGGACATCGAACTGACGTCCGAGCGTCACGCCACGGCCATCAAGGTGTTCCGCTCCCTGGGGGATCTCGGTCCGGCCATGGGCATGATCGGTACCCTGGTGGGGTTGGTGGCCATGCTGGCCAACATGAGCGACCCCAAATCCATCGGTCCGGCCATGGCGGTGGCCTTGCTGACGACCCTGTATGGCGCAATCGAGGCCAACATGATTGCCATCCCCATCGCGGACAAGCTGGAACTGCGCAGTGGCGAGGAACAGTTGAGTCGCACCCTGATCCTCGACGCCATCATGGGGATCCAGGATGGACAGAACCCGAGGGTGATCCAGGCCATGTTGCAGAACTACCTGAATCAGTCCAAACGCAACAACGGGACCGAATAGGAGCGCGCAGATGGCAAAGTGCAAGTGCCCGCCTCCCGGATTGCCCGGTTACATGGGAACCTTCGCGGATCTCATGTCCCTGCTGATGTGCTTCTTCGTGCTCTTGCTCTCCTTTGCCGAGATGGATGTGCAGAAGTTCAAGCAGATCGCCGGTTCCATGGAGAAGGCGTTCGGGGTGCAGAACATCCTGGAGGTCAAGGATATTCCCAAGGGAACCTCCGTCATCGCCCAGGAGTTTCGTCCTGGTCGCCCCGAGCCGACGCCTATTGACACCATCATGCAGCAGACCATCGACATGACCCAGACCGAGCTGGATTTCCAGCCTGGGGATGCGGACAAGGCGGGTGGACATGACAAGACCGAAGGCCAGCAGAGCGGTGGCGATACAGCCCAGGAGGCCCAGAAGGCGCAGGAACAGTCCAACACCCTGGCCAAGGCTCTGGCGGAGCAGATGCAGGCCCAGATCCAGGATGGGGCCATCGAGATAGAGGCGCTGGGTCAGCAGATCATCATTCGCATTCGCGAGAAAGCGGCGTTCCCGGCGGGATCCGCCTTCCTGCAACCCCAGTTCTGGCCGGTGATCCGCAAGGTGGCTGCGCTGCTCAAGGATGTGCCGGGGGAGATCACCGTCTCCGGCCACACCGACAATGTGGCCACCGAGGACGAGTTGTTCCAGTCCAACTGGGAGCTTTCATCCCAGCGGGCGGTGGCGGTTGCCCACCAGATGATCAAGGTGCCCGGTTTTGACGGCAATCGTCTGGTGGTGCAAGGGATGGCGGATTCCCAGCCGCTGGTGCCCAACAACAGCCCGGAGAATCGGCGCATGAACCGACGTGTCGAGATCGCCATCATGCAGGGCAAACCGACGGTGTCGGCTCCGCTTGGCGTCTCGGAATCCAAGTAACGCTGGCCCAAAGCGGGATCCCGCTCGCAGGGGCTGACATGGATTTTGTGGCGGCTTCATATTAAGATGCCCCATCCGAACCGACAGCTGCGGCTCTCTTTTGATTGCCGCAGCTTCTCTTTATAAAGCAACCCAGGTTTCGACTATGAATCATACTCCGATGACTGTTCGCGGCGCTGAAAAGCTGCGTCAAGAGCTCGATTATCTCAAGACCGAGCTGCGTCCCCAGATTATCGAAGCGATTGCTGATGCCCGTGAACATGGCGATCTGAAAGAAAATGCCGAATACCATGCCGCCCGCGAGCAACAGGGTTTCTGTGAAGGCCGCATTCAGGAAATCGAAGGCAAGCTCTCCAATGCCCAGATTATCGATGTCACCAAGATTGCCAACAATGGCCGTGTCATCTTCGGCGCAACCGTGACCCTGCTCAAAAGTGAAACGGAAGAGGAAGTGATCTACCGCATCGTGGGAGACGACGAGGCGGACATCAAGCAGAACATGATTTCCGTGAACTCCCCCATTGCCCGCGCCCTGATCGGCAAGGAAGTGGATGACGTTGCCATCGTCAAGACGCCGGGTGGCGATGTGGAGTACGAGATCCTGGAAGTTGCCTATCTCTGACTGAACGTCGGGGAAAGAGACAGGGGAGCCGGGCTCCCCTGTTGTCTTTAGTCACCCTGATAGGCCTGGACGAAGGCGTCCTGGTGGCGCTGGAAGAGCCAGTCCCGCAATTGTTCCTGATCCTCCTTGCCCAGCCGGAACTGGACGGCCCAGTCATGGTGATGTTGATTGGCATCCACGTGCCTGACGAGGGTGCCTGTCATGGCCAAGGGAGGGAGATCCTCGATGCGAAGGTATCCGCCAAGTGGATCTCCCTTGGCAAAGGAGTCCGGCAAGCCGGCCACGATGAGACCGCCAAGGGAGAGGCTGTATACCTCGTACTCCGCGTCTTCGGTGCAGAGCACGGCCTTTTCGTCGAGTCGCCAGGCGCGCAGATGGGGCGAACCCAGCTCGGTAATGGTCGGTGCGGCGATGCGCAGCTCGGCGTGGCCCTCCTCTGCCTGGGTGCAGTGGAGCGGGAAACGCAATTGGTAGCCGGCGATGCGGGCTTCGAGTGTCAGAGGCTTGGCTCGCTGCAACAGGCTTTGGAGAGGAAGGGGCAGGGTGCCGCGCAGGTATTGGCTGGTGGCAATGTCTTCATCGTTTCCCAGGTCCCGCAGCATGGCCAGTTCTTCATCGGTGAGGAGCTGATGCTTGTCCATAGTGGGTGTCCACGGCTATTCATCGCAGGTTAAGGGCCTGGCAACTATTTTGGCAAGCGACTTGGGAAGAAGGGAAATGAAGGAAAGAGCGAATGCTCTTTCCTGTTACTTGCGCGGCAACTGGATCTTGGGCTCTTTGGCCTGACGGTAGATGGTCAGTACATGGCCCATACTCTGTACCTTGATGGCGCCGGTCTCGCGAACGATGGCATCCATCACCAGCTGTTTCATCTCACGATCTTCAGACGCAACCTTAACCTTGATCAGCTCGTGGTGGTTCAGCGCCAGATCGATCTCGGCCAGCACCCCTTCGGTCAGACCGTGTTGTCCCAGCAGGACGACCGGCTTCAGACTGTGGGCCAGGCCCTTGAGGTACTGTTTCTGTTTATTGTTGAGAATCATGGCAATTTCTTCATAAGTCAGGGTTGAAAGGGGCGTATTCTACCCCCACTTAGCCCTTAATACTAATAACCCTTGTGGTTTTTTAAAGTCGACAATCATGACCCAGAAAAAACGTTCCCCCAGTTCAACCCGCTGGTTAAAAGAACATTTCGACGACCAATACGTCAAGAAAGCCCAGAAGTTGGGACTGCGCTCTCGCGCCGTTTTCAAGATCGACGAGATCCAGGGCAAAGACCGGCTGCTCAAGCCGGGGATGACGGTAGTGGACCTGGGGGCTGCTCCCGGCGGCTGGTCCCAATTTGCCATCGACCAGGTCGGTGACAAGGGGCGCGTCATTGCGTGTGATATTTTGCCGATGGATTCCATTGCCGGTGTCGATTTCCTGCAAGGGGACTTTCGGGAGGAAACTGTACTCGGCGCCTTGCTGGAGCGAGTCGGCCCCGAGAAGGTGGATGTCGTCATGTCCGACATGGCGCCCAACATGAGCGGTACCCAGCAGGTGGATCAAGCCCGTGCCATGTACCTGGTGGAACTGGCGCTGGACATGTGCAATCAGGTCCTGAGCAGTAATGGCAGTTTTGTAGTCAAGGTGTTCCAGGGGGAAGGGTTTGATGCCTATCTCAATGAAATACGTAGACTTTTCTCTGTCGTCAAGATTCGAAAACCAGACTCGTCCCGTGCTCGTTCACGAGAAGTCTACATTGTGGCTACCGGTTTTAAACTGTAGTACCCTAACCCTCATCGTTAACTGTCAGTCTGCGAGGTCATTGATTTGAGTGACATGGCGAAAAACCTAATCCTGTGGCTGGTCATCGCCGTCGTGCTGATGTCGGTGTTCAATAGCTTCAGCCCCAGCGATACCACCAGTCGCCAGCTGGACTATTCCAGCTTCGTGAAAGAAGTGACCCAGGAGCAGATCCGTGAAGTGCGGATGGATGGCAAGGTCATCAATGGCGTCAAGCGCACCGGTGAACGTTTCACCACCATCATTCCTGCGCCGGATCCCCAACTGCTCAACGACATGCTCAACCATAACGTCAAAGTGATGGGTGAGAAGCCGGAAGAACCGTCCCTGATCACGTCCATCTTCATCTCCTGGTTCCCGATGCTGTTGCTGATCGGTGTCTGGGTCTTCTTCATGCGTCAGATGCAGGGCGGCGGCGGCAAGGGTGCCATGTCGTTCGGCAAGAGCAAGGCTCGCCTGATGAGCGAAGATCAGATCAAGACTACCTTCGCCGACGTAGCCGGTTGTGACGAGGCAAAGGAAGAGGTCAAGGAGCTGGTCGACTATCTGCGTGACCCGACCAAATTCCAGAAGCTGGGTGGCAAGATCCCGACCGGCGTCCTGTTGGTAGGTCCTCCCGGTACCGGTAAGACCCTGCTGGCCAAAGCCATTGCAGGCGAGGCCAAGGTGCCGTTCTTCACCATTTCAGGTTCGGACTTCGTGGAAATGTTCGTGGGTGTCGGTGCCTCCCGTGTGCGTGACATGTTCGAACAGGCCAAGAAATCCTCCCCCTGCATCATCTTCATTGATGAGATCGATGCGGTCGGTCGCCAGCGTGGCGCCGGTCTGGGTGGTGGTCACGACGAACGTGAGCAGACCCTGAACCAGATGCTGGTTGAAATGGATGGTTTTGAAGGCAATGAAGGCATCATCGTCATCGCCGCCACCAACCGTCCCGACGTACTGGATCCTGCTCTGCTGCGTCCAGGTCGTTTCGACCGCCAGGTCGTGGTCGGCTTGCCGGATGTTCGCGGTCGTGAGCAGATCCTGAAAGTGCACATGCGCAAGGTACCGCTGGCGGATGACGTCAATCCGGCGCTGATTGCCCGTGGTACCCCTGGTTTCTCCGGTGCCGATCTGGCCAACCTGGTGAACGAGGCTGCCCTCTTCTCTGCTCGCGAGAGCCGCCGAGTGGTCTCCATGCTGGAGTTCGAAAAGGCGAAGGACAAGATCATGATGGGGGCGGAACGTCGCTCCATGGTGATGAAAGAGTCCGAGAAGGAGATGACGGCCTATCATGAAGCGGGTCACGCCATCATTGGTCGCGTGGTGCCGGATCATGACCCTGTCTACAAGGTCTCCATCATTCCGCGCGGCCGTGCGCTGGGTGTGACCATGTACTTGCCGGAGCAGGATCGCTGGAGCCACTCCAAGCAGCATCTGGAGTCCATGATCTCCAGCCTGTATGGCGGTCGTCTGGCGGAAGAGTTGATCTACGGTGCCGAGAAGGTATCGACCGGTGCATCCAACGACATCGAACGTGCCACCGACATCGCCCGCAAGATGGTCACCCAGTGGGGCATGTCCGAGCGTCTCGGCCCCATGCTCTACGCAGAAGAGGATGGTGAAGTCTTCCTCGGCCGCAGCATGGCCAAGGCCAAGCACATGTCTGACGATACCGCCCGCATCATCGATGCCGAGGTCAAGCAGGTCATCGATCGCAACTACGATCGTGCCAAGCAGATCCTGCTGGACAACATGGATGTGCTGCACACCATGAAAGATGCATTGATGAAGTACGAGACCATCGATGCCAAGCAGATCGATGATCTGATGGCGCGTCGCGAGGTCCGTGCTCCCAGCAACTGGCATGATGAGCATGGTGACACCCCGCAAGGTGGTGCCAGCGTGAACAACGGGCCGGAGGCCAAGGCGCCGACTGAAGAGGGCAGTGCACCTCTGAGTGACATCGACAAGGCGAACGATGTCCCGGCCAAATAAGTTGTCATGATACAAACCCCGGGCTTGCCCGGGGTTTTTCTTTGCACGAAGAGTTTGCCGCTCTTGTTGGAGGTAGTTGAAGCAATGCAGTTAATCAGCAAGGGACGTCCCCTTTCTCTCGACCGTCCCCATGTCATGGGCATTCTCAATGTGACGCCGGACTCCTTTTCAGATGGTGGCCGCTTCAAGCAGATCGATCTGGCGTTGGGTCATGCCCGCGACATGGTGGCCGATGGGGCCACCCTTATCGATATAGGTGGCGAGTCGACCCGCCCGGGCGCCCCCGACGTGAGCGAGCAGGAGGAGCTGGACAGGGTCATCCCCGTGGTGGAGCGCATGGTCGCCGAGCTGGATGTGATGATCTCCCTCGATACCTCCAAGGCGATTGTCATGCGGGAGGGTTGTGCTGCAGGTGGTCACCTCATCAATGATGTCCGCGCCCTGCAAGAGCCCGGTGCCCTGGCCGCCGCGGCAGAGGCTGACGTCCCCGTGTGCCTGATGCACATGCAGGGACAGCCCAGAACCATGCAGGCCGAACCCCACTACGACGATTTGCTGGGGGAGGTGAGGGGCTTCTTCGACGAGCGGATTGCCGCTTGTCTGGAGGCCGGTATCCCGCGTGAGCATCTGGTACTGGATCCAGGCTATGGCTTTGGCAAGACGCTGGCGCACAACTATCAGCTGCTGGCCCAGCAGGCGTCACTGCTCGATTACCAACTTCCGCTCTTGGTGGGCATGTCACGAAAGTCTATGATAGGCAACCTGCTTGACCGCCCGGTAGCCGAGCGGTTGGCTGGTAGTCTGGCCTGTGCCCTGATCGGGTTGCAACATGGTGCCAGGATCATCCGGGTGCACGACGTGCGGGCCACCATGGATGTCTTGCGTACAGGCTGGATGACCATGACGGGACAAGATTTCATATCCAAATAGAAAAACGAGAAACAGACAATGACCAGAAAGTACTTCGGCACCGACGGCGTGCGCGGCAAGGTGGGTGAATACCCGATCACCCCGGATTTCGTCATGAAACTGGGCTGGGCCGCCGGCAAGGTGCTCTCCAAGAAAGGGACCAAGAAGGTGCTGATCGGCAAGGATACCCGTATCTCCGGTTACATGCTGGAGTCAGCACTGGAGGCGGGGCTCTCCGCCGCCGGTCTCAAAGCCATACTGATGGGACCCATGCCCACCCCGGCGGTTGCCTACCTGACTCGCACCTTCCGTGCCGAAGCCGGCATCGTCATCAGTGCATCCCACAACCCCTATTACGACAACGGCATCAAGTTCTTCTCCGCCGACGGCACCAAGCTGCCCGATGATGTCGAGCTGGCCATCGAAGCCGAGCTCGACAACGAACTCAAGTGCGTGGAGTCCGCGGAGCTTGGCAAGGCGCAGCGCATCGATGATGCGGCTGGTCGCTACATCGAATTCTGCAAGAGCACCTTCCCCTCCAATCTGAGCCTGGAAGGGCTGAAAATGGTGGTGGATTGCGGTCATGGTGCCACCTACCACATCGCCCCTTCCGTCTTCCGCGAGCTGGGTGCCGAAGTCATCGCCATCGGCTGCAGCCCGGATGGGCTCAACATCAATGACGGCGTCGGTTCCACCGCACCGGAGGCGCTGGCCGCCAAGGTCCAGGAATGCAAGGCAGATCTCGGCGTCGCTTTCGATGGTGACGGCGACCGTCTGGTGATGGTGGACAGCACAGGTTACATCATCGACGGGGATGAGATCCTCTACATCATCGCCCGGGATGCCCTGCGCCATGGCCGCCTCAAGGGCGGTGTTGTGGGCACCCTGATGGCCAACATGGGACTGGAGCTGGCGCTTCAGACCCTGGGCATCCCCTTTGCCCGTGCCAAGGTGGGTGACCGCTACGTGCTTGAGATGATGAACGAGAAGGGCTGGCGCATCGGGGGCGAAAACTCCGGTCATATCATCTGCCTGGATCAGACCACCACGGGGGATGGTATCGTCGCCGCCCTGCAGGTGCTGACGGCCATGCGCAGTGCCGAGATGCCGCTGGCCAAATTGCGTTCGGGCATGAGCAAGTTCCCGCAAGTGCTGGTCAATGTGCGCTTCGCCGAAGGCAAGGATCCGCTGACCTCAAGTGTCGTTCAGCAGGAAGTGGCGGCAGTGGAGCAGGAACTGGCCGGCCGTGGCCGGGTGCTGCTGCGCAAATCTGGCACCGAGCCCCTGATCCGGGTCATGGTCGAAGGTGAACACGAACAGCAGGTGCGCGATATGGCAGAGCGCATCGCCAAACAGGTCGAGTCGGCGTTTTAATGAACAACCAAGGCGGCTTTTTAGTCGCCTTGGTTGTATCTTGTTCAAACGATTCGAAAATTTGAAAATAGCACTTGTCAGCTGAGCATCCTCTGGATATTATCAGCCCCGCTTTCGCAAGGGAGTTGCCGATGGGACATCGCAAGCCGTTTGTAGCAGCCAACTGGAAGTTACACGGTAGTAGGTCGCAGTTAGAGCAGTTTACGAGTCAGTGCACAGAGCGCATTGATGAAGACGTAGATGTGGTCTTGTGTCCATCCCATGTGCATCTCGGTTTCACGGCCGAACTGCTCGGTGAGCAGGGAAGAGTGAAGCTGGGGGCTCAGAACGTGAGCCAGCACAGACAGGGCGCTTATACGGGTGAAATCTCGTGTGAGATGCTGGTCGAGGCAGGTTGCCGATATGTACTTGTTGGCCACTCCGAGCGCAGGCGTCTCTTTGGTGAGACCAGTTTTATCGTCGCAGAGAAGTTTGCGGCAGTCCGAGCAGCAGGTCTGATACCCATACTTTGTCTGGGTGAGTCAGGCGCGGCGAGGCAGGCAAGAAGAACCTTTGAGGTGATTGCCGAGGAACTGGACATCGTCATAGAGAAAAATGGCGCGATGGCTTTCGATAATGCTATCATCGCCTACGAGCCAATCTGGGCTGTAGGTACAGGTAAATGCGCCACACCCGAGCAGGCACAAGAGGTTCATTCCTTTATTCGCAGTCGCTTGGCGGAGGATACTCCGGTAATAGGTGAGAAAGTCAGAATCATCTATGGTGGGAGCGTGACACCGGCCAATGCACAAGATTTGTTTGCGCAGCCCGATATTGATGGCGGTCTGATAGGCAGGGCAAGTCTTGATGGCGAGGCGTTTTTAGGAATAGTTGAAGCGGCAAAGGGTGCAAGTTAAATGTACGAGATTCTTTTGGTCGTTTATCTGCTGGTATCGCTGGCTCTGATTGGTCTGGTGATGATTCAGCAAGGTAAAGGGGCTGATATGGGCGCCTCCTTCGGCGCAGGGGCATCGAATACAGTGTTCGGCTCCGGTGGTTCAGGCAGCTTCCTGACCCGCACAACAGCGATTTTGGCTACTTTGTTTTTCTTGATTAGTCTGGTTCTGGGTTCCATGTCCAGCAACAAGGTCAAGCAGGGTAGTGAATGGGAAAATCTGCAACAGACTCAACAAGTTGAGCAGAGCAAAGCGCCAGTGAAGAAAGATACTGACGTTCCCGAATAAGAGTTTTGCCGTGGTGGTGGAATTGGTAGACACGCTATCTTGAGGGGGTAGTGCTCTAGGGTGTGCGGGTTCGAGTCCCGCCCACGGCACCAATTAAGCAGTGAACCCGGGTAACCGGGATGTTATAGCCGCAGAGTCTTGTCTCACGAGAGTGAAGTGGCTATAATCTCGCACGATTTCGGACGCGGGGTGGAGCAGCATGGTAGCTCGTCGGGCTCATAACCCGAAGGTCGTCGGTTCAAATCCGGCCCCCGCAACCAAATTTCACGCATTTCCTACGCTCAGGAAGGCGGTCGCTGCGAGGCGACAATCAGGGTAAAGCGCCAAGCCCCGATTTGACATCGGGGCTTTTTGTTATGTGCAATTTACTCTGAATCTATTTCTATCTGGGCTATATGCCCTTTTTTCGTTTTTCGGAGGGTGACTTTGGCTACGTTGGAACAACGTTTGACCGATCTGCTCGAGGCTCCGGTCGTTGCCTTGGGTTTTGAACTGTGGGGTATCGAGTTTATCCGTGCGGGTAAGCACTCGACCTTGCGCGTTTTCATCGACTCGGAGCAAGGCGTGACGGTGGAAGACTGTGCCGAGGTGAGCCGCCAGGTCGGCGCCATCATGGATGTCGAAGATCCCATCACCGAGGAGTACTACCTTGAGGTGTCTTCCCCGGGTCTGGATCGTCCACTGTTCAAGGTCGCCCAGTTCGAAAAATACGTTGGCCAGGAGGCGGCGGTAACGCTTCGGATGGCAACAAACAACCGCCGCAAGTTCAAAGGCGTAATCAAAGCCGTGCAGGGGGACATGATCACTCTGACGGTAGATGGTAAGGACGAGGTGTTGGCTTTCACCAATATCCAAAAAGCGAACATAGTGCCGAACTTTGGTTAACGAGGCTATCGGATATGAATAAAGAGATTTTGCTGGTCGTTGACGCTGTGTCCAACGAGAAGGCTGTCCCCCGCGAGAAGATTTTCCAGGCTCTGGAGACTGCGCTGGCGACTGCGACCAAGAAAAAATACGAAGGCGAGATTGAAGTGCGTGTCGAGATCGATCGCAAGACCGGTGACTATGACACCTATCGCCGTTGGGTCGTGGTGGCCGATCAGGCTTCCATGGAGAACCCGTACGGGGAAATCACTCTCGAAGCCGCTCAGATCGAGCAGCCGGATATCCAGATCGGCGACTATGTTGAAGACCAGATTGACTCTGTGACCTTCGACCGTATCACCACCCAGACCGCCAAACAGGTCATCGTGCAGAAAGTGCGCGAGGCCGAGCGTTCCCAAGTCGTTGACCAGTTCAAGGACAAGGAAGGCACCATCATCAGCGGCGTGGTCAAGAAGAGCAACCGCGACAACGTGATCCTGGATCTGGGCAGCAATGCCGAAGCCGTGATCTTCCGTGACGACATGCTGCCCCGTGAGACCTTCCGTCCCGGCGACCGTATCCGTGGCCTGCTCTACGCCGTGCGTCCGGAAGCCCGTGGTTCCCAGCTGTTCGTCAGCCGCTCCAGCCCGGACTTTCTGAAAGAGCTGTTCCGCATCGAAGTGCCGGAAATCGGCGAAGAGATGATCGAAATCATGGGCGCCGCCCGTGATCCGGGTTCCCGCGCCAAGATCGCGGTGAAGACCAACGATCGTCGTATCGACCCGATCGGTGCCTGTATCGGCATGCGTGGTGCCCGCGTTCAGGCCGTCTCCGCCGAGCTGAGCGGTGAGCGTGCCGACATCGTGCTGTACGATGACAACCCGGCCCAATACGTGATCAACGCCATGGCGCCAGCCGATGTGGCCTCCATCATCGTCGATGAAGACAACCACACCATGGACATCGCCGTGGAAGCCGCCAACCTGGCCCAGGCCATCGGCCGCAACGGTCAGAACGTGCGTCTGGCCTCCCAGCTGACCGGTTGGGAACTGAACGTGATGACCGTCGAGGACATGCGTGCCAAGCACCAGGCCGAGAACGACCGCATCCTGACGCTGTTCACCAGCACCCTCGACATCGACGACGATTTCGCCGGCCTGCTGATGGAAGAGGGCTTCTCCACCCTGGAAGAGATCGCCTTCGTCCCGGTCAACGAGCTGCTGGCCATCGACGGTCTGGATGAAGACATGGTCGAAGAGCTGCGCAAGCGTGCCAAGGATGCCCTGACCACCAAGGCCCTGGCCAAAGAAGAATCCTTTGAAGGCGTCGAGCCTTCCGAAGAACTGCTCAATCTCTCCGGCCTCGGCCGTGAAATGGCCTATGCCCTGGCCGCTCGCGGTGTCGGCACCTTGGAAGATTTGGCAGAGCAAGGTATCGATGACCTTGCCGACATCGAAGAGTTGACCGCCGAGAAGGCTGGTGAGCTCATTATGGCTGCTCGCAATATCTGTTGGTTCGGAGAAGAGCAGTCTGAATAAGGTCAAACGGAGGAAAATGAATGGCAGAAGTATCAGTTAAGCAACTTGCCACTGACATCGACACGCCGGTTGATCGTCTTCTCCAGCAGTTTGTCGATGCCGGCATCGTGAAGAGCAAGGCCGACGACATGGTCAGCGAGTCTGAGAAACAGACTCTGTTGGCACATCTGAAGAAACAGCATGGAGGTGACGAGGTCACCGCACCTGCTCGCATGACCTTGCAGCGCAAGACCAAGAGCACTCTGAGTGTTCAGGGGACTGGTGGCAAGAACAAGGAAGTGCAGGTAGAAGTGCGCAAGTCTCGCACCTATGTAAGACGCTCGGCGCTGGAAGATGAACAGCGCCAGGCGGAAGCCGAGGAAACAGCGCGTTTGGAAGCAGAAGAAAAAGCTCGTCGCGAGGCCGAAGAGAAGGCCCGCCTCGACGCTGAAGAGAAGGCTCGCCGTGAGGCTGAGCAGGCTCGTCGTGAAGCTGAGGAAAAGGCGCGGATCGAGGCACAACAGAAGGCTCGACAGGCTCAACAGCCCGCCAAAGCAGCCGGTAGCACAGCTCAGCAAGAGGCAGAAAAGATGGCCAAGCGCGAAGCAGAAGAACTGAAGCGCCAACAGGAACAGACAGCTTTGCAAAAAGCTGAAGAACTCGCCGCGAAGAAAGCCGAAGAGGCTCGCATCATGGCGGAACAGAATGCGGCCCGCTGGGCTGAAGAAGAAGCGGCTCGCGCCAAAGAGAGCAGCGATTACCATCTGACCACCAACAAGCACGCGCAAGCGGCCGAAGATGAGTTGGATCGTAAGGAAGAGACCAGCCGTCGCACGGCTGCCGCTGCCAAGGCGCCGAAGAAAGTCGGCCGTCGCGAAGACGACCGCAATGACCGCAACTCCCGCGATCCCCGTGCCCGCAAAGGCAAGCGTGGCAAGATGGCCATGCCGAACGCCATGAAACACGGCTTCAACAAGCCGGCTGCCGTGGTCAACCGTGACGTCGTCATCGGCGAGACCATCACAGTGGCGGAGCTCGCCAACAAGATGGCCGTCAAGGGCGTTGAAGTCATCAAGGTGATGATGAAGATGGGTGCCATGGCCACCATCAACCAGGTGATCGACCAGGAGACCGCTCAGCTGGTCGCCGAGGAGATGGGTCACAAGGTAGTGCTGCGCCGTGAGAACGAGCTGGAAGAGGCGGTACTTAGCGATCGTGACGAGACCTCCGAAGCCAAGCCGCGTGCGCCGGTCGTGACCATCATGGGTCACGTCGACCACGGCAAGACCTCGCTGCTGGACTATATCCGTAAGGCCAAGGTTGCCGCGGGCGAAGCCGGTGGCATTACCCAGCACATCGGTGCGTACCACGTCCAGACCGACAGCGGGATGATCACCTTCCTGGATACCCCGGGTCACGCGGCGTTTACCTCCATGCGTGCTCGTGGTGCCAAGGCGACCGACATCGTTGTTCTGGTTGTTGCAGCTGACGACGGCGTGATGCCGCAAACCATCGAAGCCATCCAGCACGCCAAGGCGGCCGGTGTGCCGCTGGTTGTTGCGGTGAACAAGATCGACAAGCCTGAAGCGGATCCGGATCGCGTCAAGACCGAGCTGGCCCGTTACAACGTCATGTCCGAAGACTGGGGTGGCGATTGCCAGTTCGTGCACGTCTCCGCCAAGTCTGGCGAAGGCATCGACGACCTGCTGGAAGCCATCCTGATCCAGGCCGAAGTCCTGGAGCTGAAAGCGGTGGTTGACGGCATGGCCAACGGCGTCGTGATCGAATCCTTCCTGGATAAAGGTCGTGGTCCGGTTGCCACCGTGCTGGTACAGGAAGGTACTCTGCGTCAGGGCGACATCGTTCTGTGTGGTCTTGAGTACGGCCGGGTTCGCGCCATGCGTGACGAACTGGGTCGCGAGATCAAGGAAGCAGGTCCCTCTCTGCCAGTGGAAATTCTGGGTCTGTCCGGCGTTCCCTCTGCCGGTGACGAAGCCACGGTCGTGCGTGACGAGAAGAAAGCCCGTGAAGTGGCGCTCTACCGTCAGGGCAAGTTCCGCGAAGTCAAGCTGGCCCGCCAGCAGAAGGCCAAGCTGGAAAACATGTTTGCCAACATGACCGAGGGCGAAGTGTCCGAAGTGAACGTGGTGATCAAGGCCGATGTACAAGGCTCTGTGGAAGCGATCTGCGATGCCCTGGTCAAACTCTCCACCGACGAAGTGAAGGTGAAGATCGTGGGTTCCGGCGTAGGCGGCATCACCGAAACCGACGCGACCCTGGCCGCGGCTTCCAGCGCCATCCTGGTGGGCTTCAACGTCCGTGCCGACGCTTCTGCGCGCAAGGTCATCGAATCCGAGAGCCTGGATCTGCGTTACTACTCCGTCATCTATGACCTGATCGACGAAGTGAAGCAGGCCATGAGCGGCAAGCTGGCTCCTGAGTATCGTCAGGAGATCATCGGTCTGGCTGAAGTGCGTAGCGTCTTCAAGTCGCCGAAGTTCGGCGCCGTTGCTGGCTGTATGGTCACCGAAGGTGTGGTCAAGCGTTCCAACCGCATTCGCGTTCTGCGTGACAACGTGGTTATCTATGAAGGCGAGCTGGAATCCCTGCGCCGCTTCAAGGATGACGTCAACGAAGTTCGCAACGGCTACGAGTGTGGTATCGCGGTCAAGAACTACAACGACGTGCGCGAAGGCGACCAGATCGAGGTGTACGAGACCGTTGAAATCCAACGGACTCTGTAAGCCGAGAGTTAGACAAAATAGGGGGCCGCGGCCCCCTTTTATCGCAGGATAGAATATGGCCAGAGAATTCAGCCGGACCCGTCGGGTCGGACAGCAGATCCAGCGTGAAATCGCGCTCATTCTGCAGCGCGAGGTCAAGGATCCGCGCATCGGCATGGTGACCGTCTCCGACGTGGAGGTCTCCAAGGACCTCAACTATGCCAAGGTTTATGTCACCTTCTTGCAACTGGAGAATGACGCCGAGCGCATCAAGGAAGGGCTCAAGGGCCTGACCGAGGCTGCCGGTTACATCCGCAGCCTGCTGGGCAGCGCCATGCGTCTGCGGGTGGTGCCCGAGCTGCGTTTCTACTACGACCAGACCCTGGTCGAGGGGATGCGCCTCTCCAACCTGGTGACCAACACTGTGCGTGAAGACAAGCGTCGCATGACTGAAGCCGGTCGTGACGAAGAGCAATCCGCACCGGATGACACGACTGAGGATAACGCCTGAGATGTCTCGTAGACGTCGTTTCAAAGGCCGTGACGTACACGGCATCCTGCTGCTGGACAAACCGACCGGCCTGACTTCCAACGATGTGTTGCAGAAGGTCAAGCGGATCTACAACGCCGCCAAGGCTGGCCATACCGGCGCCCTGGACCCCCTGGCCACCGGCATGTTGCCGATCTGCCTCGGGGAGGCCACCAAGTTCTCCCAGTATCTGCTGGAAGCGGACAAGCGCTATGAGGTGACCGCCAAGCTGGGCGAGCGCACCAATACCAGCGACTCCGACGGCGAGGTGGTCTCCACCCGCCCGGTGAACGTGGCCGTGGGTACCCTGATCGAGGCGCTGGACCAGTTCCGCGGCCCCATCATGCAGGTGCCGTCCATGTACTCCGCCCTCAAGCACAACGGCCGCCCGCTCTACGAATATGCCCGTGAAGGGATCGAGATCGAGCGGGAAGCCCGTCCCATCACCATCTTCGAACTCAAGCTGCTCGGCTTCGAGGGGAACGAGGTGAAGCTGGAAGTGCATTGCAGCAAGGGCACCTATATCCGCTCCCTGGTGGACGATCTGGGGGAAGTGCTGGGCTGTGGCGCTCACGTCACCCAGCTGCGTCGCACCCAGGTGGCGAGCTACCCCTACGAGCGGATGCTGACCCTGGAGCAGCTCGAGTGCATCTTCGAGCAGGCCAAGGCCGAAAGCATTCCGCCACGGGAGCAGCTGGATCCCCTGCTGCTGCCGATGGACACCGCCGTGGCCTCCCTGCCCGAGGTAAACATGCTGGTCGCCGTGGCCGCCTATGTGAACCAGGGTCAGGCCGTGCAGGTGGCAGGTAGCCCCCAAAGCGGCCAGGTCCGCATGACGGTTGGCCCGGAGCGCGAATTCATCGGGGTTGGCGAGATCGATGACGAGGGGCGCGTGGCGCCCAAGCGTCTTGTTCGCTACCACGACGAGGAGTGATCCTCAGGCGGTATCGGTCTGTCACGCGTCTTTCCCGTTGCGAAAAGGGGCGGGGACGATTATGATACCGCCCTCATTTCACGGCTGAATTAGAGATTGGCTGTGAACCTTTAAACACTCTACTGGAGTAATACCATGTCTCTAAATGCTGAGATCAAAGCTCAAATCGTTGCCGACAACGCTCGTGGCGCCAACGACACCGGTTCCCCCGAAGTGCAAGTTGCCCTGCTGACTGCCCAGATCAACCATCTGCAAGGTCACTTCAAGGAGCACGCCAAGGATCACCACGGTCGTCGCGGTCTGCTGCGCATGGTTTCCCAGCGTCGTAAGCTGCTGGACTACCTGAAGCGTAAAGACGTTCAGCGTTACGCTGCTCTGATCGCCAAGCTGGGTCTGCGTCGTTAATCGACCATCAGATTTCGCAAAAAAGGGGAACCGCGAGGTTCCCCTTTTTTATTGCCCGTTTCAAACAGGATGCAGGCCGTTGCCTGCCTCACAGAATTGACGTCCGCGCTTACCTTTTGATGCGAATCAAGTATACTTGCACGCGAATTTAAAGCGCCAAATTGTTAAAAGGAAATTCACGTGAATCCTATTGTAAAGTCATTCCAGTACGGTCAACACACCGTCACACTGGAAACCGGTGTGATGGCCCGTCAAGCCACTGCGGCCGTCATGGTCAGCATGGACGATACCTGTGTCTTCGTGACTGTCGTTGGCAAGAAAGAGGCCGATCACGGCCGTGATTTCTTCCCGCTGACCGTCAACTATCAGGAGCGTACCTATGCTGCTGGTCGTATCCCGGGTGGTTTCTTCCGTCGTGAAGGCCGTCCGAGCGAGGGTGAGACCCTCATCTCCCGTCTGATCGACCGTCCCATCCGTCCGCTGTTCCCGGAAGGCTTCCTCAATGAGGTTCAGGTGGTTGCCACCGTCATGTCCGTGAACCCGGCCGTTTCTCCCGACATCGTTGCCATGATCGGTGCCTCCGCGGCCCTGGCCATCTCCGGCATCCCGTTCGGCGGCCCGATCGGTGCAGCCCGCGTGGGTTACATGAACGGCCAGTACGTGCTGAACCCGACCACCACCGAACTGCCCCAGAGCGATCTGGATCTGGTGGTTGCCGGTACTGCCAATGCGGTGCTGATGGTGGAATCCGAAGCGGCCATCCTCTCCGAAGAGGTGATGCTGGGCGCCGTGGTCTACGGTCACGAGCAGATGCAGACCGTGATCAACGCCATCAATGAATTCGCTGCCGACGTCGGTACCAAGCCCTGGGACTGGACCCCGCCTGCCGTCAACGAAGCGCTGAAAGCCAAAGTTGCCGAACTGGCCACCGCTGAACTGGGTGAAGCCTACCGCATCACCGAGAAGGCTGTTCGTTACGAAACCATCGCTGCCATCAAGGGCCGCGTGGTCGAGCAAGTCATCGCATCCGGCGTGGAAGAAGATGCCAAGAAGATCGGCGAAGAGTTCCACAGCCTGGAGAGCCGCATCGTCCGTGGTCGCGTCGTACGTGGTGAGCCGCGTATCGACGGTCGCGATCCGGAAATGATCCGCGCCCTCTCCGTCGGTACCGGCATCCTGCCCCGTGCCCACGGTTCTGCCCTGTTCACCCGTGGTGAAACCCAGGCCATCGTGGTCGCCACGCTGGGTACCGAGCGTGACGCCCAGAACATCGACGAGCTGACCGGCAACCGCGCCGATCGCTTCATGCTGCACTACAACTTCCCGCCCTACTGCGTCGGCGAGACCGGCATGATGGGCAGCCCGAAGCGTCGTGAAATCGGTCACGGTCGTCTGGCCAAGCGCGGCGTTGCTGCCGTGATGCCGAGCGCCGCCGAGTTCCCGTACGTGGTGCGCGTAGTCTCTGAAATCACCGAATCCAACGGTTCCTCCTCCATGGCGTCTGTCTGTGGTTCCTCCCTGGCGCTGATGGATGCCGGTGTGCCGATCAAGGCCTCCGTTGCCGGTATCGCCATGGGTCTGGTGAAGGAAGAAGAAGGTTTCGTCGTGCTGTCCGACATCCTGGGTGACGAAGATCACCTGGGCGACATGGACTTCAAGGTAGCCGGTACCAGCGAAGGTGTGACCGCGCTGCAGATGGACATCAAGATCGAAGGCATCACCAAAGAGATCATGGAGATTGCGCTGAAGCAAGCTCGTGGCGCTCGTCTGCACATCCTGAAGGTGATGGACGAAGCTATCCAGGCTCCCCGTGCCCAGATCTCCGATTTCGCACCGCGCATCCACACCATCAAGATCAACCCTGAGAAGATCAAGGACGTGATCGGCAAGGGTGGTTCCGTGATCCGAGCCCTGACCGAAGAGACCGGCACCAACATCGAGCTGGATGATGACGGTACCGTTCGCATCTCCGCCGTGGCCAACGAAGCCGCCATGGAAGCGATCCGCCGCATCGAGGCCATCACCGCCGAGATCGAAGTGAACCGCATCTACGAAGGCAAGGTCGTGCGCCTGGCTGACTTCGGCGCCTTCGTCAACATCCTGCCGGGTAAAGACGGTCTGGTGCACATCTCCCAGATCACCGATGCCCGCGTGCAGAACGTGGCCGACTTCCTGAAAATCGGCGACGTGGTGAAGGTGAAGGTACTGGAAGTGGACCGTCAGGGCCGTGTGCGTCTCTCCATCAAGGAAGCGAACGCACCGACCGAAGCGGCTGCTGCTCCTGCTGCCGTTGCCGTCGAAGAGCCGGCTGCCGAATAAGGCTGCCGTATGTGAAAGAGCCGACCCTTGGGTCGGCTTTTTTGTGCCTGTCGCCCGGCATGGCGCAGATTGTCTCCTTGTTCCTTTTGGCGCCCCTTGATATAAGGGACGACCCCGCTTCGTTGGCAAAAGGAATTGCAGCATGTCATGGGCCTACCTCAGGCAGTTTCCTTCCCTGGTCTGGATCGTCATCCTGGGCACTTTCATGGTGCGTACCACCTTCTTCATGGTCTGGCCCTTTCTCTCCATCCTGCTCTACCGTGACTACGGACTTTCGGCGACCCTGATAGGCCTGATCCTGGGGGCCACGGCGGCGCTTTCCACGCTTGTCAGCTTCTATGGCGGCTGGCTCTCGGACAAATGGGGGCGGCGCAACATCCTGCTGTTCGGCTGCCTGGTGTCCGCCGCCAGTGTGGCCCTGCTCGGCCTCTCCCACCAGGTGGGCTGGCTGGCACTCGGGGTGATCGGCAGCGGACTCTCCTACGGGCTCATCGACTCACCGGGAAAGGCACTGATGGCCGACAATCTGGCCGAGCCCAAAGCCCGTGAGCTGGCGCTGCACCTGCGTTATTTCCTGCTCAACCTGGGGGCGGCCATCGGTCCTCTGCTCGGCGTCACCTATGGCCTGAGCGCGCGTCAGGAGACCTTCCTGTTGCTCAGTGCCAGCTATCTGCTGCTTGGTATCGTCTTTGTCATCGGGTTCAGGCTGGCAGGTTGCCACACCAGCCAAGCGGCCGGGCCCGGCATGCGTGCCGTGCTGCGGGTGCTCTGGCAGGACAGGGGGTTTCTGCTGCTGATCATGGCCAATCTGCTGCTGATGCTGGTCTACGCCCAGTTCGAGTCGCCCCTCATCCAGTATCTGACCCGCGCGGGGACGCCGGAGGTGGAGCGGCTCATCGGCTGGCTGGTGACGACCAATGCGCTGACCATAGTGATGCTGCAGTTCCCCCTGCTGCACCTGACTGCCCGCTGGTCCACGCGGCGCAAGCTGCAACTCGGGGTGGCGCTCTTTCTCGGCGCCCAGTTGCAGTTTGCGCTGGGGGATACCGCCATCTGGTGGCACTGGATAGTGGCGGTGATCCTCCTGAGCGTCGGGGAGTGCATCCTCTTCCCCTTGCTCAATGTGCTGATCGATCAGATGGCGCCTGGTCATTTGAAGGGGAGCTATTTCGGGGCGGCCTCCATCTCCGGACTCGGGGTGGCCATGGGGGCCTTGCTGGGAGGCTGGGTGCTGGCCCACTGGGGCGGGAGCTGGCTTTACGCCCTGATGGCGCTGCTCTGCCTGGTGATCCTGATGCTCTATGGTCTGAGTACCCGGACCTCGCGCACTGCGCTGGTCCGGGCCGGGCCCTGACGGCTAGAAGGTCAGCACCTTGTCGGCGGCCAGAGTCCATTGGGCCAGCAAGGGGAGGGTGCCTATCTCTATGCCCTCGACAAGGGGTAGCGGGGTGATGCCGCGCGCATCGGTGCAGCTCTTGCAAAGCCGGATCCGGGTGCCCTGAGCCAGCAGTATCTCCAGCATCTGGCGCAGGTTGTAGCCCTCGGCCGGAGCCTGCCCGGCGAGGGCCGCAGTGACGGCATCCGACATCAGGAAGAGGTTGAGGTCTACCTTTCCCTCCTCTTTGAGGGCGATGCCGAGGCGCAGGGCATTGAACAGGGACTCGCTGCCATAGGGGGCGCCGTTGGCAATGATGAGAATGTGTTGGGTCATGTGGCTCTCCTGATTGAAAGGGCCATTGTAGCCTCGGCGAAAGCGGCCCGGCATGATGCAGAGCACACTCTGTCGTAGCCCGGCCCCGTGTGTCTTGACCTCACACAGGGAGTCAGGTCTCATGGACGGCCATCCAGTATGACAGAACAAAGAGGTTGTTATGTGGAAGATCGCCGGAATAGGCTTATTGTTGTTGGCCGGACAAGCCTATGGTAGTGAAAACATCGGCTGCAAGGCCAGACAGCAGGCCGTGACGGATCAGCTTGCGTTCGCCAGGGCGCACAACAACCAGGAGCAGGTAGCCGGCCTTGAGCGGGCACTGCGCAACCTGGAGGCCCATTGTACCGATGCCGGGCTCCTTGAGGAGCAGCAACGCAAGGTAGTCAAGCAGAGGGAAGAAGTGGAAGAGCGGCTGGCCGAGTTGCAGAGCGCACGGGTATCGGGCAAGCCGGACAAGATTGCCAAGAAGCAGTCCAAGCTGGAGGAGTCCCAGGCCGAGTTGCTGGAAGCCCAGCGCGAACTCGAGGCGCTGCAAAAACTGGTCAAACCCTGAGGGAAGGGCAGCGCAATAGAAAAAGCCGGGCATGCCCGGCTTTTTCTATTTCTGGATAATGCGCCCGCGAGTGTCAGACGCTGACTGCCTGTGCATCCGCACGAATTTCTCCATCAGCTGATCTTCGGTTTCCACCCTATGGACGGACATCTCGAAGGATGCCGTCCATAGGGCGCAGACGCTGATACAGGCTTACTGCCTGTGCATCCGCACGAACTTCTCCATCAACTGATCTTCGGTTTCCACCCTATGGACGGGATCCCGGAGGATGCCGTCCATGGGGTGCAGACGCTGATACAGGCTTACTGCCTGTGCATCCGAACAAACTTTTCCATCAGCTGATCTTCGGTCTCCACATGGGCGGGATCCCAGATGATGCAGTCGATAGGGCAGACGCTGATGCAGGTGGGCTTCTCATAGTGGCCGACGCATTCGGTGCAGCGATCCGGGTCTATCTCGTAGATCTTGCTCCCCAGGGTGATGGCCTGGTTCGGGCACTCCGGATCGCACATGTCACAGTTGATGCACTTGTCGGTGATGAGCAGTGCCATCTCAGGCCGCCGAGTGAGGTTGACGGGTATCCTCGCGCTCGCCGAGGTTGCGCAGCAGGATGCCGTAATTCACGTCGATCTCCTTGGGTACAGGCACGTAGACCACGTGGCCGTTGCCCGGTGCGGTGTCGATGAGCTCGCCCTTGCGGTTCTGCATCTGCTCCAGGTTGAAGCTGAGGTTGCCCTGGGGGGTCATCAGCTCCAGGCTGTTGCCCAGCAGGAACTTGTTCTTCACCTCGACCTCGACCATGTCACCGTTGCGACCGGTGATCTCGCCGACGAACTGCTGGGTGTCGGAGACGGAGTAACCGTAGTCGTAGTTCTGGTATTCGCTGTGGTTGTGACGGCGCAGGAAGCCCTCGGTGTAGCCGCGGTGGGCCAGGTTCTCGAGGGTGCCCATCAGGGTCGGATCGAACGGACGGCCAGCCACCGCATCGTCGATGGCCTTGCGATAGACCTGGGCGGTACGGGCGCAGTAGTAGAAGGACTTGGTACGGCCTTCGATTTTCAGGGAATGAACGCCCATTTTGGTCAGGCGCTCGACGTGCTCGACGGCGCGCAGATCCTTGGAGTTCATGATGTAGGTGCCGTGCTCGTCTTCAAACGCGGTCATGAACTCGCCCGGGCGGTTGGACTCTTCCAGCAGCACCAGGGCATCGGTCGGCTTTCCTGCGCCCAGGGTCGGATCCACCTTTTGCACGGCGATGGGCTCCTGGCGGTGGACGATCTGGCCCACGTCATCTTCCTTGCCCTCGTGCACCTTGTACTCCCAGCGGCAGGAGTTGGTGCAGGTGCCCTGATTGGGGTCACGCTTGTTGATGTAGCCGGAGAGCAGGCAGCGGCCGGAGTAGGCCATGCACAGCGCCCCGTGGACGAAGACTTCCAGCTCCATCTCCGGCACCTGCATGCGGATCTCCTCGATCTCGTCGAGAGACAGCTCGCGGGAGAGGATGGCACGGGTCAGGCCCATCTGATGCCAGAACTTCACCGTGGCCCAGTTGACCGCGTTGGCCTGCACCGAGAGGTGGATAGGCATGTCGGGGAAGGCTTCGCGCATCATCATGATGAGGCCGGGGTCGGACATGATGAGTGCATCCGGCTTCATGTCCACCACGGGGCGCATGTCGCGGATGAATGTCTTGAGCTTGGAGTTGTGGGGCTGGATGTTGGCCACCACATAGAACTGCTTGCCGAGGGCATGGGCCTCGTTGATGCCGAGCTGCAGATTCTCGTGATCGAATTCGTTGTTGCGTACCCGCAGGCTGTAGCGCGGCTGGCCCGCATAGACGGCGTCTGCGCCATAGGCATAGGCGTAGCGCATGTTCTTGAGGGTCCCGGCAGGGGAGAGCAATTCTGGTCTGAACATGTTGGACTCTTTTATCTGATTGCAAATCAGGACGGCGCCACCTGATGGCGTCGTGTGGGTTCATCGGTGGCGCGACCGTCTTCGACGCTCGGCCATCCGATGGGGGTACATCGGAGCAGGAGGTGACTCGATACTCCGGATATACGGGGTGCGAGATTGTACTCGTGACCGCCTCGTCATGCAATTTGGGACGGCCTTGGCATGCCTGCGCCATGTTCATTTTACGCTCAGACTGGGGTTGCTAGAGTGCAAGGGGTGAAAGATGCCCCCGAGTTGGCAGTGAAATGGATCTTTTCGGCGAAAAAGACCATCTCCAAGTTGAAATTTTGCCCTGCTCGGGAAAGAATGCGCGCTCGGTTGTTGGTCCCCGGTGACGGGCCCACAAGAGACCGATGATGAGCAGGGCAAAGGCCCACAGGAACAGGAAACCATACAGGAATTTTATGAATCCCCTTCGCATTGCCGCTTCGGCTCTTTTATGTACGCTGGCGCTGGTCAGCCAGCAGGCCGCCGCCGTTGAATACCAGCTGCCTGCAGCCAACAGCCGCCTGATCGGTGAGAACCAGGAATACGTGGTGCCCGCAGACAACCGTCCGCTGGAGCAGATCGCCTCCGACTTCCAGCTGGGTCTGACCAACATCATGGAAGCCAACCCCGGCGTCGACCCCTACCTGCCCAAGGCGGGCAGCACGCTGATCATTCCCCATCAGCTGATCCTGCCCAACGCTCCCCGCGAAGGGATCGTCATCAACGTGGCGGAGATGCGTCTCTACTACTACCCGAAGGGCAAGAACGTGGTGCATGTGCTGCCCATCGGCATCGGCCAGCTCGGGGTCAACACCCCGGAGAACTGGATCACCAAGGTTGAGCGCAAGCGTGCCAACCCGACTTGGACCCCGACCGAGAATATCCGTCGCCGCTACGCCGCCCAGGGCAAGACCCTGCCCGCGGTCTGGCCGGCCGGCCCGGACAACCCCATGGGCCTGCACGCGCTCTACATCGGCAACCTGTACGCCATCCACGGCACCAACGCCACCTTCGGCATCGGTTTGCGGGTGAGCAGCGGCTGCGTTCGCCTGCGCGCCGACGACATCAAGTACCTGTTCGATCACGTGCCGGTCGGCACCCGCGTCCAGTTCGTCAACCAGCCGGTCAAGACCACGGTCGAGCCGGATGGCGGTCGCTACATGGAAGTGCACGAGCCGCTGTCGCGCACCGAGGAAGAGTTCAACTCCACCGCCTCCGTGCCGCTGCCCATGACCCCGGCTACCACCCGCTTCATCGCCCATGCTGACAGCGATTCCAACGTGGTCAAGCAGGTGCTGGAACAGCGTACCGGCATCCCGACCCGCCTCAATCCAGAGGCGTAATGGCCGGCAAGTGCAGTTAAACAACAACGGCGACCATCAGGTCGCCGTTGTTGTTTCTGCGTATCCGGACGTCAGCTGGCTGGTGGGGCATAGAGGGCCAGCCAGTTGCCTTCGGTATCCTCGATGATGACCCGGGAGCCATGACCACTGCCGATGCTGTGCAGAGGCTCCAGCACCCGCCCGCCGAGCCGGGGGACCAGCAGTTCCGCTTCCTGCAGCCTGTCACCGAGGGAGAGATAGATGAGGGGACCGGCACCGCCGGGCTGGTGATATTTGTCCATGGGGCCGAGACAGGCCGCCGCGTTGCTGCCGTCGTGGCGCAGCATGGCAAAGCGCATGGTCTCTTCCTGGATGGGGGTGACCTGCACATCGAGCAGGGCCGAGTAGAAGTCCATGGCACGATCCAGATCCCGTGTCGGAATGTCGGCCCAGACCAGGGTGTTGTCCATCGTCGTATTCTCCAGAGTTCCCGGCCAACGCGGTCGGTGGCTCTTTGAGGTTAGAAGTGGCTGTCGGGGGGCGCCATGGATAAAAAAAGCGGCGCCTGATGGCGCCGCTTGTAGGGGGAAGAGCCGAGTAAGGCTCCCCCTCTTATTTGCCGGCAATGCTGAGCCCGCCAAAGCGGATCAGCGGGGCATAGAAGTCCTTGCCATCGTCGTGGTGCAGCTGGTTGCCGACCGCTTCCAGCTCCCCGAGCAGACGATAGAAGTTGCCCGCCACCGTGATGCCGCGTACCGGCGCCACGCGCTCGCCATTTCGGCAGAGGAAGCCGGAGGCGCCGAACGAGAAGTCACCGCTTACCGCATCGGCCCCGGAGTGCAGGCCGTCCAGCTTGACCAGCTCCAGGTACTCACCGCTTTGTACCTCGGCCTCGCCGTGGGGGCCGAGCCCGAACACCAGGTGACGAGGGGCCACGTCCAGGGCACTGCGGGCACTGCGGGCGGCTGCACCGTTGCTCGTCACGCCGAAGTGGCGGGCGGTGGCGCTGTTGTGCAGCAGGGTCTTGAGCTCCCCCTCGCCGATGAGCAGGAGATCCGAAGTGGCGGCCCCTTCGCCGTCAAACGCCTTGATCTTCATGCCCCCCGGCATATAGGCACGACTCTCCAGGGTGAGCCAGCGAGAAGCCACGCTTTGGCCCAGCTTGTCGCGCCAGGGGTTGATACCCTGCTGGGCCCACTTGCCAGACAGTGCGGACTGGAAGCAGCCAAACAGGCTGGCAAAGCAGTGGGTGCTGAAGATGACGCTGTAGCGACCGCTCGGCACCGCCTCACCCATCAGCAGGCCATCGGCCACGGCGTGGATCTGGCGGATGAGAGGCTGGCTCTCCAACTCGTCGAAGCGCCGTGCGTACTGTCCCTGGTAGTGCATGGACTGGCGGCCCTCTCGCTCGATGAGAGCGGAGCTGTGGCAGCCGACGCTGAACTCCTGATGTTCGCAGACACTGCCCTGGCTGTTGGCAAGCCAGAGGCGGCTCTCCCCCTCGAAGAAGCCGTTGTAGGGGGCGCCGGTCACGTCCGGCAGGGCCAGCATGTCGGACTCGAGGTGCAGGGTCAGGGCGATCTTCTCTTCCACAGCCGTGGTGTCGGCCTGATGTATCTCGGCGCAGTCGGTGATGAGCCGGCTCTGCTGCACTGTGATGCGCTGATCCGGGTCCACCTTGGCGAAGCGGCTCGCATCGAGCGCATCCTGCACCATGGCGTCCAGGGCCGACGCGTCGAGGGACTCGGAATAGGCGATGCCGACCCGGCCTTCCTTGATGAGGCGAATGCCGATCTGCTGGCTGCTGGTGACCTTGTATTCACTGAGTTCGCCCTTGTCGGCCTTGAGGGAGAAGGCCTTCTCCTGATTGGCGATGACGTCTGCCTCGGCACCCAGATCGGCGACCTGGTCCAGCAGACGGGCAAGCAGTTGGTTCATGTCGAGCTGGCTCATCAGGCGTTCCCTCCGACCAGGATATTGTCAACCTTGAGCGGCGGCTGGCCGACCGAGGCTGGAATGGATCCGGAGACCGAGCCGCACATGCCGGCGGAGAGGGCCAGATCGCGCCCCACCATGGAGATCTCCTTCAATACCTGCGGGCCGGTGCCGATCAGGGTGGCCGACTTGAGGGGCCGGGTGATCCTGCCCCCCTCGATGAGGTAGGCCTCCTGCACGTTGAAGTTGAACTCGCCGGTACCGGGCTGCACAGAGCCACCCCCCATCCGCTTGGCATAGATGCCGTGTTCCACGGTTGCCAGCATGTCGTCGAGGCTGTAGTTGCCCGGTTCGATATAGGTGTTGCGCATGCGGGAGGCGGGGGCGAACTTGTAGGATTCTCGGCGCCCGGAACCGGTGCGGGCGTAGCCGGTGCGAAGGGCCCCCATTCTGTCCACCAGGAAGCCGGTCAGCACGCCGTCCTTGATGAGCTGGGTGTGCTGGGTCGCCATCCCCTCGTCATCGACGTTGATGGAGCCCCAGGCGTTGCCCTGCAAGCCCTCGTCCACCGCGCTGACCGCCGGGTTGGCGATGAGCTGACCCATCTTGTCGTGGAACACGGATGCCTTTTTGGCCACCGAGGTGGTCTCCAGCAGGTGACCGCACGCCTCGTGGAAGATGACGCCGCCAAAGCCGCTCTCCATGATGACCGGCAGCTTGCCGCTCGGGCAGGGGGCGGCTCCCAGCTTCACCAGTGCCTGGCGGGTGGCGGTGAGAGCCAGCTCGCGGGGATCGATGCTCTCGGCATGTTCCCATCCCTTCATGGCACCGGGGGCTTCATAACCTACGCTCTGCTCGCCCCCGTCCAGGGCGATGGTCTGGGCCATGATGCGGTTGTAGTGGCGGCGATCGCTCACCTGCACCCCTTCGCTGTTGAAGATCTCCACCTCCTGCTCCCAGCCGAGCACGTTGCCCGAGAACTGGCTCACCTTGTCGCTCTCGGCGCGGGCCGCAGCGTCCATGGCATGCAGGTAGGCGATCTTCTGCTCCAGCAGCTTGTCGGCCGACAGCGGCAGAGCGATCGGGTTGCGGTCGGTCAGGCGGGTGAAGTCAAAGGCGGTGGCGGTGACCACGGGGTCACGCCTGTCCTTGGCCGCCAGCAGGGTAACGATACGCAAGAGCTCGTTGCGATCGGCCAGGTTGGTGTAGCCGTAGAGCACCTTGTGGCCGTAGCACAGGCGAACGCCGATACCGAAGTCGAGACCACCGCTGATGTTCTCTATCTGGCTGGAGAGCAGGCTGAGCTGGCTGCGGCGCTTGCGCTCCACAAACAGCTCGGCGAAGTCGGCACCCAGCGCCAGCGCGTGATCGAGCACGTCGCGGGCGATGGCGGGGGCCAACAGGGAGAATGAAGTCATAGAATATCCTTTTCTGGTCTGTCCGTTTGCTTCCGACACCCGGCGTTGTGTTGTTATGGGGTGTCGACCTCATTGTTGCAGACCAGAAGCAAAAAGTCGCTATAGCGTCAGCCGATGATACCAAGCGAGAAAATCGGTGCGATTTATGCGCCCGGCGGCCCGAGCGCAGGCTACCGACAGGGGAGGTTGGCGCCGCTCATGGCGCTCGCTTGATATGAGGTCGACCCACTGCTCGATGCAGGGTCGATCTGGTCGTCCATTGGCTGGCGTCGTCGAACATCCAGGCGATCAAGGTCAGAGCAGTGCGTGGATCTCGCTCAGGATCTGGTCGACCCACTGCTCGATGCGGGGTCGGTCTGGTCGTCCATTGGCTGGCGTCGTCGAACATCCGGGCGATCAGGATCAGAGCAGTTCGTGGATCTCGCTCAGGATCTGGTCGACCCACTGCTCGATGCGGGACTCGGTCTGGTCGTACTGGTTGGCGTCATCGAGGGCAAGCCCGACGAAGTGACGGCCATCGTCGATGAGCGCCTTGGAGGCGTCAAACTCGTACCCCTCGTTGGGCCAGTAGCCCACCAGCTTGACCTCCTTGGGGACCAGCTGATCGTGCAGCAGGCCGAGGGCATCCTGATACCACTCCCCATAGCCCAGCTGATCGCCCATGCCAAACAGGGCGATGATGCGTCCCTCCAGATGCAGGTCGGCGATGTCTTCCCAGCGAGATTCCCAGTCCTCCTGCAGCTCGCCGAAGTCCCAGGTGGAGATGCCCAGGATCAGGATGTCGTACTCCTGCATGCGGGCGAGGGGCACATCCTTGATGTTGTGGAGATCGACCAGCTCGGGGCCGATGAGGGCGCGGATCTTCTCGGCGGCCATCTCGGTGTAGCAGGTGGTGGAGCCATAAAACAAACCTATCTTCATCGCTCTTCTCTTGATCGCAGTCGGCAAGGGGCGTGACCGGCACAGCGGCGCCCGGGGGGAGGGCGCCAGTCTAGCAGATTGCGCCGGGCTCTTCACCGCCTGAGGGGATGTGCAGCCTTGCCTTGCGGCCCGGGTGGGTCGGCACGTTACAATGGCGACCTGTTTCCCTGAGCGCGGCGCACCATGAGCAAAGCAGAATCCCATCCCCTGATCGAGCCGTTTCTCGACGCCCTCTGGCTGGAGCGGGGGCTTTCCGACAACACGGTCAGCTCCTATCGCACCGACCTGGAAAAATTTGCCCTCTGGCTCGATGAGCAAGGCGGTTCCCTGCTGCTGGCGGGGCTGGACGACATCCAGCACTACCTCGCCTGGCGGGTGGACCATCAGTTCGCGGCCAGCAGCACGGCCCGTTTCCTCTCGGCCCTGCGCCGCTTCTACCAGTACCTCAATCGCGAGAAGCTGCGCAGCGACGATCCCACCGTGCTGCTGGAGGGGCCAAAGCTCCCCAAAAAGCTGCCCTCGGATCTGAGCGAAGCCGAGGTGGAGGCGCTGCTGCAAGCGCCCCTGGTGGACGACCCGCTGGAACTGCGGGACAAGGCAATGCTCGAGCTGCTCTACGCCACCGGGCTGCGGGTGTCCGAGCTGGTGGGGCTGACCGCCGAACACGTCAGCCTGCGCCAGGGGCTGGTGCGAGTGGTGGGCAAGGGCAACAAGGAGCGCCTGGTGCCCATGGGGGAGGAGGCGGTGCACTGGCTGGAGCGCTACTACCGGGAGGGGCGCACCCTGCTGCTGGGTGGCACCAGCTCGGACGTGGTGTTCCCCTCCAAGCGGGCCCGGATGATGACCCGCCAGACCTTCTGGCACCGCATCAAGCTCTATGCCCTGAGAGCCGGCATCAGGGGGGAACTCTCTCCCCACACCCTGCGTCACGCCTTCGCCACCCACCTGCTCAATCACGGCGCCGATCTGCGAGTGGTGCAGATGCTGCTGGGCCACGCGGATCTCTCCACAACCCAGATCTATACCCACGTGGCCAACGAGCGGCTCAAGGCACTGCACGGCCAGCACCACCCCAGAGCCTGATCGCCTCACCTGCCCTGCAACAAAAAACCGCCCGAAGGCGGTTTTTTTCAGCACACGACAGGGAGGAAACGGTTATTTCCCCTGCTGGGATTTCAGCAAGTCGCGGATCTCGGTCAGCAGCTCCTGATCCTTGGTGGGGCCGGCCGGGGCAGCTGCTTCCTCTTCCTGCTTCTTCTTCAGGGTGTTGATGGCCTTGAGCCCCATGAAGATGGCGAAGGAGATGATCAGGAAGTCGATACAGGTCTGGATGAACTTGCCATAGGCGATGACCACGGCAGGGGCATCCCCTTCGGCGGCCTTCAGGGTCACGGCGAGATCGCTGAAATCCACGCCCCCCAGGATCAGCCCGATGGGGGGCATGATCACGTCTCCCACGAAGGAGGAGACAATCTTGCCAAAGGCGGCACCTATGATGATACCGACCGCCATGTCGATGACATTGCCCCTGGATGCAAAGGCCTTGAACTCTTGAATCAGACTCATTTTTCCCCCTAGAAATGGACGACGTGCCACCTGAGCGCACGTCGATTTGAATAATAAAACATCAGCAAAACAGAGGGATGACTAAAGATGTCTCCCGTCGTCCTGATTAGCTTGCGGGGCTCAAGCCCGATTGGCAACCTGTCATCCCGTGATTTTTTCTTGCGGACGTTATTAATCGATCACTAATTAAGGTCTTTGGGAGAGGGAATTGTCTGGGTTACCTTATGAGACCCTTCAATCATGCCAAGTGAATGAGCTGATGCGATATTTACTGCTGGGAATGATGCTGCTGTGCGCTTTTGCGGCCAGCGCGGGGATGGACCCCCATGTGTTGAAACAAACCATAGAGCAGCGCCTCGGTGTGCAGGTCTACCTGGTGGACGAGACCCCCATGCCGGGCCTCTATCTGCTGGGCACGGCCCAGGGACTGCTCTACAGCGATGCCAGGGGAGACTATGTGCTGCAGGGCTCCATGCTGGATCTGGCCCACGATATGAGAAACCTCACCCGGCTCAGCCAGCAGCAGCAACGCAGGCTGGCGCTCTCCCAGATAGGGGAGGCCCGGCTCTGGCTCAAGGCCACCCCTGAACGCCACCGCCTCACCCTGTTTACCGATCTCGCCTGCGGTCCTTGCCGCATCGCGCTGGAGGAGTTGCCCCGCTTGCAGGCGAGGGGCGTGAGCGTGCAACTGCTGCCTGCGCCTGTCGCCGCCTCGGATCAGGCTAGCTGGTGCGATCCCGGGCTGCTGCGCGAACTCAACTTCAGCGATCGTTTGCCTGAGAGCGGTTGTAATGCGATCCTTGCCCATCATATCGGCCTGAGCCAATGGCTCGGGATCAAGGCGTCACCGAGCTGGGTCCTGCCCAATGGCGACCTGGTGCGCGGTTACCAGAGCCCCGAACAACTGCTCAAGATACTGGATCACATCAATGCCCCTGCAAATCCGTCGTCGTCCGCGAGTTGATGATTCCCATCTGCCCGCCACCCTGCACCCGCTGCTTCGCCAGATCTTCGCCAGCCGCGGGGTAGAAGACCCTGCCCTGCTGGAGCGCAGCGCCAACCAGCTGCTGCCGCCCCAGCGTCTGTTCGGCATGGCGCAGGCGGTGCCGCTGCTGGCCGAGGCGCTGACGGCGCAAAAACGCATTCTCATCGTCGGTGACTTCGACTGCGACGGCGCCACCAGCTCGGCGCTGTGCGTGCTGGCCTTGCGCGCCATGGGGGGGCACCACATCGATTTTCTGGTGCCCAACCGCTTCGAGTTCGGCTATGGCCTCACCCCGGAGATCGTCGAGCTGGCGGTGGCCCGCGGCGCCGAGTTCCTGATCACGGTGGACAACGGCATCTCCAGCATCGCCGGGGTGGCTGCGGCCAAGGCGGCCGGCATGCAGGTACTGGTTACCGATCACCATTTGCCCGGCCAGGAGCTGCCTGACGCCGACGCGATAGTGAACCCCAACCAGCATGGCTGCGACTTCCCCTCCAAGTCCCTGGCCGGGGTCGGGGTCGCCTTCTATCTGATGGCGGCTCTCAACACCCATCTGCGCCAGAGCGGCTGGTATGAGCGCCAGGGGCTGCGCGCCCCCAACGTGGCGGATTACCTGGATCTGGTGGCCCTCGGCACCGTGGCCGACGTGGTAGCGCTGGATGGCAACAACCGCATCCTGGTCCATCAGGGGTTGCAGCGGATCCGGGCTGGCCGTTGTCGCCCCGGCATCCAGGCGCTGGTGGATGTGTCGGGTCGCGACGGTCGTCGCCTGTGCGCTGCCGATCTCGGCTTTGCGCTGGGGCCGCGCCTCAACGCGGTGGGCCGGCTCGATGACATGTCCCTCGGGGTCGCCTGTCTGCTGAGCGAGGACATCAACCTGGCGCGCCAGTTCGCATCCGAAATGGACAGCCTCAACCAGGAGCGCAAGGAGATCGAGCAGGGGATGCAGCAGGAGGCGCTCGCCACCCTGGAGCAGATCCGTTTTCGTGACGGCGAGGTGCCCTCCGGCATCGTGCTGCACCGAAACGAGTGGCATCAGGGGGTGGTGGGGCTGGTGGCCTCCAAGGTGAAGGAGAAGTACTACCGCCCGGTCATTGCGTTTGCCGAGAGCAGCGAGACCGAGCTCAAGGGCTCCGGGCGCTCCATCCCTGGGGTGCACCTGCGCGATGCGCTGGAGCTGCTCGACACCCGCCACCCCGGCTTGATGGGCAAGTTTGGCGGCCACGCCATGGCGGCCGGGCTGACCCTGCCCAAGGCCAATATCGAGGCCTTCGGTCGGGCCTTCGAGGTGGTCATCGGCGAGCTGGTGACCCCTGAGCTCTTGACCGGGGTGCTGCTCACCGATGGCGAGCTGCTGCCCGATGAACTGAGTCTGGAGCTGGCGGAGCTTATTCGCGCCTCCGGCCCCTGGGGTCAGGCCTTCCCCGAGCCGCTGTTTGACGGGGAATTCGTGCTGGTGCAGCAGCGGCTGGTGGGGGAGAAGCACCTCAAGATGATGCTGACCACGGATTCCGGCCACGCGGTGGATGCCATCGCCTTTGGCGTCGACTTGCAGCGCTGGCCCGATGCCTCGGTGAAGCGGGTGCGGCTGGTCTACCGGCTCGACGTCAACGAGTGGCGCGGCAACCGCAGCGTGCAACTGCTGGTGGAGCATCTGGAGGCCGCCGGCCTCTGACGTTCGTGAGTTTCTTTTGCTGCCGATGACGGCCACCTCAGGGTGGCCGTTTTTTTATGGTGTTAACCCGGATGTTGTCGTTGACCCGTCTATTGCTTCACAGTTTAAGCTTCCCTTCATCGGGTCACGGACCTCACTGCGAGTCGCTGTCATGAAAATATCCGAACTGGCCCGGCGCTGCGGCCTGGCCCGCTCCACCCTGCTCTATTACGAGAAGCTGGGGGTGATTACGGGCACGAGGGGCGCCAACGGCTATCGCCACTACGACGATGACGATCTGCAGCGGCTGCGGATGGTACAGGCCCTGCAGGCCGGCGGGCTCAGCCTCAAGCAGTGCCTCGCCTGCCTGGCGGGCGAGCTGGAGCAGGCAACGCTGGCAGCCCGGGTCAGGGAGCTGGATGAAGAGCTGGCGCGGATGCAACGCGCCCGGGATCTGCTGGCGGATCTCGCCGGTTTGCGTGCGCACTCCGGCGACGAGTTCAAGGCCTGGCAGCGGCAACTGCAGCATCAAGCCCCGCAGGCTTACTTTGCCTGGGTGATGAAGCAGGGATTCAGTGAAAAAGAGCGTTACCACCTGCAGTGGCTCAGCAAAGACATGAATGAACATGAACGTTATATCCGGGATTTCAAGCTGCTGCTGGACGGCATGAGCTATTGGGGGCCGGGTGATAGCCTTTTCACCCAGCAGCAGTTTGCCGCGCTGCCCAGCCAGCCTCGCCGGATCTTCGACATGGGTTGCGGGCGCGGCGCCGCCACCCTGGCGCTGGCACAGGTGACGGACGCCACCATAGTGGCCATCGATCTGGACGAGGAGGCGCTGGCCGCCGTGGCCCGCAGCACCAGTGCGGCGGGGCTGAGTCAGGTCACTACCCTGTGCGCCAACATGGCGGCGCTGCCGGCAGATCTTGCCCCCGCCGATCTCATCTGGGCCGAGGGGAGCGCCTACACCATCGGGGTGGCCAACGCCTTGCAGGCATGGCGGCCGTACCTTGCCGGTCCTGCTGCCTGCCTGGTGTTGAGCGACCTGGTGTGGCTGACAGACACGCCGCCAGAGGAGGCGTTGGCGTTCTGGCAGCGGGATTATCCCGCCATGCAGACCCTGGCGGGCCTGCTCAAAACGGTGAAGGAGGCGGGTTATCGCTGCCTGTGGCACACCCCGTTGCCGCAAAGGGCCTGGCACAACTATCTGGATCCCATCGAGCGCAATCTGGCGCGCCACAGTGCCGAGCTGGGGGATAGCCCAGCCTGGCAGGATCTGAGCCGGGAAGTGGCCATCCACCGCCAATACCTGGGCAGCTACGGTTATGTGATCTGCTGCCTGCAGGCAGTCTGATCAGGTCATCCATTGAAAGAGAGCAAACGGAGAAAACCTATGAACATCATCATTCGGCCCGAAACAGGCGCCGATCACGACGCCATTGAAGCGCTGACCGTGGCCGCGTTCCTCAATGCCCCCCATACCGATCACAACGAACAGCTGATCGTGCGCGCCTTGCGCCAGGCCGGGGCACTCAGCCTGTCGCTGGTGGCGGAGCAGGAGGGACGGATGGTCGGCCACCTCTGCTTCTCGCCGGTGACCATCAGCGATGGCAGCCCGCACTGGTATGGCCTTGGCCCCATTTCGGTCTCCCCTGCGCTGCACGGCAAGGGGCTGGGGTCACGGCTGATGGAGGCGGGTCTGGCCGAGCTCAAGGGGATGAGTGCGGCCGGCTGCGTGGTGCTGGGGGATCCCGGCTTCTACGGCCGTTTCGGTTTCGTGCCCGAGCCGGGGTTGACGCTGCCCGGCGTGCCGCCCGAGTACTTCATGACACGCTCGTTCGGCGCTGCCATGCCCAGTGGTGAAGTGCGCTACCACCCGGCCTTCCAGCAGGGGTGAGCCCTCACCTTGAGGAAGATGCAAGTCGCTTTCTCAAGGTGGTGCAACCTTGCCGGTTTTAGGGAATGGGGCGGTGTTTAATATCAACCTTTCTGATATCTCATGGTGGAAAATGCAATAAGTGACGGTATTGTGATATATTCCACCTGTAATTTTTCTTGACGGACAGCCCCCTTGTCATCCTCTCGCCGCCCCTCGTCATGGCCGATGGTGCTTGCCATCGCCTGCCTTCTCTGGCTTGCCGCTGCGGCGGCGGCAGGGGTCGTTGCAACGCCGGGAATGGAGACGCAAGGGCAGGAGCGGCCGATGCTGTTCCATGAGCCAGCGAACCCGGGGCTTGCCGACAACGTCAGCCTGCCGCCCGCCTCCCAGTGGCGGCTCGGTTTCGAGCAGGGACGGCGACTGGAAGGGGCCGCTCATGCCGAGCTCTACCAGATGCTGCTGGCCTGGTTCCAGCACGAGATCCTCGGCCTGCTCTGTGGCCTGCTGTTCTTCCTGCCCCTCATCTACCTCAGGCAGCGGCCCGACTACTTCGGCGCTCTGCACACACGGCGGCTTCGCTGCCACCACCTGCAATATCGCTTCTGCCAGGGCGACTAGGTTCACCAGCCGGGCGCCCGCCCGTTTGATCCCCGTCATTGAGTACCGCTGACCGGGCTGCTCGGCAGTCTGGCGGCTGCCGTGGTCATTACCGGGTGCTGCGCCAGCTCTCTCTGTAAACGTCATCCGTGACGTCATCTTCGCGATTGGCCGTTGGCCGGGCGCGGACGTGCTCTTATTGCAACCAAGTGGTGAACTCATTCATGGACTATTACGTCAATCTCTTCATCCAGTCGATCTTTGTGGAAAACCTGGCGCTGGCCTTCTTCCTTGGCATGTGCACCTTTCTGACCGTCTCGAAAAACATCAACACCGCCTTCGGTTTGGGCATGACGGTGCTGGCGGTCATGGTGATCGCCATCCCCCTCAACAACCTGATCTACCGCCATATCCTGCGTCCCGAGAGTACCTTCCTCGGGGAGTTTGATCTGGGCTTTCTCGATTTCATCGTCTATATCGGGGTGCTGGCGGCGCTGGTGCAGGTGATGGAGATGGTGCTGGACAAACATTTCCCGGCGCTCCATCACGCGCTCGGTATCTATCTGCCGTTGCTGACGGTGCACTGCGCCATCTTCGGCGGGGTGATGTTCATGGCCCAGCGGGATTACGACTTCATCGAATCCGTGGTCTACGGGGCGGGCTCAGGGCTGGGCTGGCTGCTGGCCATCGTCGCCATTGCGGGATTGCGCCAGAAGATGAAGTATTCGGATGTGCCAGAGGGGCTGCGGGGTATCGGCATTACCTTCATCGTGGCCGGGCTGATGTCCCTCGGCTTCATGTCCTTTTCCGGCATCTCGCTCTGAGCCATGGGCCGGGTGGTGGCCCAATGAAGGTGCTCAATCCAGACGCTTTGCCATGTTGTAGCCCGTGATGGTGAAGCCCAGCGCCTGATAGAGCGCCAGTGCCCTCGGGTTGTCATGGGCCACCCTCAGCTTGATCTGGTGGATGCCTAGGGGGGCGAGCTGCGCTTCCAGGGCGGCCATGGCTGCCTTGCCGAGGCCGCGACCACGATGGGGCGGTGTCACATAGAAGTCGTAGATGAAGGTGGTGCCGGCGGCGCCGTCGATGGCGTGCCAGAGATAGCCCAGAGGCTCGCCCGGCGCGTTCGGGGCTTCAGGTACCATGGCGAGCAGGTGATGACCCGGGGTGGCGACACCCAGTGGCAGGAGCTGCTGCAACGAGGCGTCGGCCTGACGGTGGGCGTCAGGCAGCGCCATCCCGTGGTTGCTGGCAAGATCCTGGGCGTAATCCTCGATGAAGTAGTCGCGATAGGCGGGAAAGTCTGCGTCACGCAGGGGGATCAGGCGAACGGTGAGAGTCGGCATCCGGCACAGCACTCCAGAGAAGGGGAGTGGCCACGTTACGCCAGAACGGCGCCAATCACAAAGGGACAACCGCTGCCTGCGAGGTGACGGCGATAAAAAAAAGAGCGCCCAGAGGCGCTCTTTTTTCTGCCAGCAGGAAAAGAGGCTTATTTGACCTCTTCCCCCTTGGCTTGCAGGTCTGCGTGGTAGGAGGAACGCACGAAGGGACCGCAGGCGGCGTGGCTGAAGCCGAGATCCATGGCCACATCCTTGAGTTCGTCGAACTCTGCGGGCGGCACATAACGCTTCACCGGCAGGTGGTGGCGGCTCGGTTGCAGGTACTGGCCCAGGGTCAGCATGTTGACGCCGTGCTCGCGCAAGTCCTTGAGTACCTGCACGATCTCTTCGTTGGTTTCGCCCAGACCCATCATGACGCCGGACTTGGTCGGCACGTGGGGGTGCATCTCCTTGATGCGGCGCAGCAGCTCCAGAGACCACTTGTAGTCGGCACCCGGACGGGCAACCCGGTACATGCGCGGGGCGGTTTCCAGGTTGTGGTTGAAGACGTCAGGCGGGGTCTCGCGGAACACCTCCAGCGCCTGCTCCATCCGGCCACGGAAGTCCGGGGTCAGGATCTCGATGCGGGTCTGCGGGCTGTGCTCGCGGATCTGCTTGATGCAGTCGGCGAAGTGCTGGGCACCGCCGTCCCGCAGATCGTCGCGGTCCACCGAGGTGATCACCACGTATTTGAGCCCCATCTCCTTGATGGTCAGCGCCAGCTTCTTCGGCTCCTCCGGATCCAGCGGCAATGGACGGCCGTGGGCCACGTCGCAGAAGGGGCAGCGGCGGGTACAGATGGCGCCCATGATCATGAAGGTCGCGGTGCCGTGGTTGAAGCACTCCGCCAGGTTGGGGCAGGAAGCCTCTTCACACACAGAGTGCAGCTTGTTTTTGCGCAGGGTGCTCTTGATGTGCTCGATCTTCTGGCTCGACGGCGGCAGCTTGATCCGCATCCACTCCGGCTTGCGCAGCACTTCCTCGTTGGGATCCGGCATGAATTTCACCGGGATCAGGGCCATCTTGTCGCCATCGCGCAGCTTGACGCCCGGCTCCATACGAACGGGTTTGCTCATGATTCACTCTCGGTGTTTGTTATTGTCTGGTTGATAGCCACCAGGGTCATCTCTGTGCCCTCATGGCCAGGCAGCATGGGCTTGCTCATGCCGCCTCTTCGGTATTCGTGATCTCTTGGTAGCCAATCAGGCGGGCCAGCTCCGTCACCAGCAGCGACTGTGCCTCGGCGACGCTCTGCGGGCCGCCCAGGGCGCTGGTCTGGGTCATGGCCATGCCCGCATAGCCGCACGGATTGATGCGCAGGAAGGGGGTCATGTCCATGTTGACGTTGAGAGCCAACCCGTGGAACGAGCACCCCTTGCGAATGCGCAAGCCCAGGGACGCCAGCTTGGCCTCCATGCCCAGATCGCTCTTCACGTAGACGCCCGGGGCATCGGCCTTGGCGTAGGCCTCGATATTGCTTTTGGTGAGCGTGTTGATGATGGCGGTTTCGAGGCAGGTCACCAGCTCCCGTACAGAGAGCTTGCTGCGGCGCACATCCACCAGCACGTAGAGCACCAGCTGGCCCGGGCCGTGATAGGTCACCTGGCCACCGCGATCACTCTGCACCACCGGGATGTTGCCGGGGGCGAGCAGGTGTTCGGCCTTGCCGGCCTGACCCTGGGTGTAGACGGGGTCATGCTCCACCACCCAGAACTCGTCCGGGGTGTCGGGGGTGCGATTGTCGGTGAACGCCTTCATGGCGTCCCACACCGGCTGGTAGGGGCGACGGCCCAGCTGTCTGACGAGCAGTTGGCCGGCTGACGGTTGTGGCTCGGCGGGCGTTTCGAGTGACATCTTTCCTCACTGGCGGCGCGGTGTCGGTACGGTCGCCGCTGCGACCGGGCGGCAAATAATCAGTCGCCCCGGTGGCGGGGCGAGAGAGGCAACTTACAGGACGTAACGAACCAGCTCGATCTTGCCAAGGGCGGTATACATGGCCTCGATGTGTTCCTTGCTCTGAGCGGTGACCGTCACCCGTACCGAGTGATAGTTGCCCTTGGAGCTCGGTTGAACGGTCGGGCTGTAGGTGCCGGGAGCATGTTGCTGCAGCACTTCCACCACCATGTCGGGCAGGGCGGGATCGGCCACGCCAAGCACCTTGAACGGGAACTTGCAGGGGAACTCCAGCAGTTCATCAAACTTGGTATTCATCTACTTCACCTTTCTGGGTCGTCGGGACGCGACGTCATCTTTACGTCTTTGAGGGCCGCCGAAACGGTCCCCTCATCTGCCCCCAGGGGACAGTTCCCAGTCTATATGGGCATGAGCCGCCTCGGGATCAAGACCCGGCGGTGCGGCAAGACGTGGAAATGCTGCTTTTTACCACAAATCGTCAGTCGGCGGAACCTGCAGATTACAGGGTTATTGACTGGACAGACCGCAAAAGACAGCAGCGGCGCCTGTTGGCGCCGCTGCTTGAGGAAGGGTCTGTTACTTGAACCAGCTGGAGACCAGCATGACCAGGTAATCCCACAGGCGGCTCATCAGGCCACCTTCCTGCACCTCTTCCAGGGCAACCAGGGGAACCTGCTTGATCTCCTTGTCCCCTTGCTTGAGGTACACGGTGCCGACGCGCTGGCCCTTGGCCAGGGGCGCCTTCAGCTCGCTCTCCAGCTGGAAGTCCGCCTTGAGGTTGTTGCCCTGGCCACGGGTGACCAGCACGGAGACGTCCTTGTCGACCCCCAGCTTCACTTCCGGCTTGTCGCCCATCCAGATCTTCTGGGTGACCAGTTCGGTGCCCGCCTTGTAGGGGGTCAGGCTCTGGAAGAAGCGGAAGCCGTAGGTGAGCAGCTTCTTGCTCTCGGCAGCGCGTGAGGCCTCGCTGTTGGCCCCCATGACCACGGCGATCAGGCGCATGCCTTCGTTGTTGGTGGCGGAAGAGACCAGGTTGTAGCCGACCTGGCTGACGTGACCTGTCTTGATGCCGTCAACCTGCAGGGATTGGTCCCACAGCAGGCGGTTGCGGTTGTGCTGGGTGATGCCGTTGAACACGAAGGACTTCTGGGAGTAGATCTTGTACTCCTCCGGCTGATCGTGGATCAGGGCCTGACCCAGGCGGGCCATGTCGCGGGCGGTACTGTAGTGGCCCTCTTCATCCAGGCCGTGGGGGTTCTTGAACTGGGAGTCCTTCATGCCGAGCTTGGAGGCCCAGGCGTTCATCAGGCTGGCGAAGGAGTCGGTGCTGCCTGCCAGGTGCTCGGCCATGGCGACGCAGGCGTCGTTGCCGGACTGGATGATGATGCCCTTGTTGAGATCATCGACGGAGACCTGCTTGCCCACCTCGATGAACATCTTGGAGGAATCGGAGTAGTTCTTGGACCAGGCGTTCTGGCTGATGGTCACCATGTCGGTGCCCTTGATGTTCCCCTTGTGCAACTCGTCGCCGACGATGTAGGAGGTCATCATCTTGGTCAGGCTGGCGGGGGGCAGACGCTCGTCGGCGTTCTGCTCGGCCAGCACCTGTCCGGAGAAGTAGTCGATCAGGATGTGGGCCTTGGCGGAGATTTCGGGCGCGGCAGGCACCACCATGGGGGCGCTGTTCAAAGTGGGGACCGGCTGGGCACTCGGCAGGGCCGAATCCGGGGTCGGAACAGGCTGGTTGGCCTGAGCGGTGGCGCTTAACAGGGAGGCCAGAATAACGGAGCGGGCAAATTTGGACATCTTGAAATTCCTGGTGCCTGGATGGGATGTACCCAAGTTGAAAAAAAGCGGGCCCCACTATACCAGATGTGCGTGTCGGTCATAGTCCGAGATGCGACCTGGACGGGATTTTATGGGATGGTCCCCGACCTCGCGTCGTATCCCGGCGCGAGGTCGGGGCGGGTATCAGGGCACGATGAAGGCCTGCTCCAACCCACCCTGGCGGATCTGCTCGAGCAGAGGGGCCTGCTTGTCTCTGGCCACGGGTCCGAGCAGGACGCGGAAGACGGCGCCATGTGCCACCACCTGGTACGGCACGCCATAGCGCTGGGTCATCACCTTGCCCATGGCCTCGGCCCGCGCCTGCGAGCCGCTGGCGAGCACCTGGATCATCTTGCCCTGGGTCGCACCGGCCTTGGGGGGGGAGACGGTGGTGGTTGCCGTGGCGGCAGGAGCAGGCTCGGCCTTGGCCGGTGCCGTGGGGGCCGACGTCTCGTTGACGAAGGAATTGGCTGCTGGCGCCGCAGGCTCCATGGGCGTCATCGGGGTCATGGGCACCATCTCCACCATCTGATCCGGCTGATCGGTGATGAGTTCGAGGCGCACCCGGGCCTCACCCCCTTCCACCATCTCCAACTGCGCGGCGGCGGCGTGGGAGAGATCGATGAGGCGATCGCTGCCGAAGGGGCCGCGATCATTGACGCGTACTATGGTCTCCAGACCGTTGTCCAGATTGGTGACCCGCACGTAGCTTGGCAGGGGCAGGTTGCGGTGGGCTGCGCTGAACAGGGTGCTGTCCTGCACGTCGCCGTTGGCAGTCTTGTTGCCGTCCAGATCCCGGGAGAGCCAGCTGGCAGTGCCTTCCTCGCTGTAGTGCTTGATGTCGCGCCACACCTCAAACTTCTGCTTTCCGATCCAGTAGTCCCGGTTGCCGCTCTCGCTCATGGGTTCGGGGCGGGGAATGGCGCCGGTCGCCTGGGGGATCTCGATGACCTGGGGCTTCTCCTGGGGGACGGGCTCCGGGGGCAGCGGCTGGGGTTCGGGTTGGCTGCTACAGGCGGCCAGCAACAAGGTCAGGCTGAGGGGAAGAAGTTTGTGGCTGTAATGCATAAGCGTCCTGGATTGCTTGACTGAGTTGATGCACCGCCATCGCATAGAGAGGGCTGCGATTGTAGCGGGTGATCACGTAAAAATTGTGGCGCGCGACCCAGTATTCCGGTCCTTCGGCCTGCTCCATCGCCAGCAGTTTTACCGGTGTCTCGGGTGACGGCGGTGTGGCGACTTCAATGCCCGCAGCGGCCAGCTCTGCCCAGCGGTGTCTTAGCTCGGGCTCGGGTGCAAGCAGGGTACCTACTGGCGCCAATCCGATCAAGGCGGGCTCCACCACCGGCTCGCCCCAGCGCCAGTGGTGCAGGGCGAAGTAGTTGGCCACGCTGCCGATGGCATCTGCCGGGTTGGCGAAGAGATCCCGCTTGCCGTCTCCGTCGAAGTCGACCGCGTAGTGGCGGTAGCTGGAGGGCATGAACTGGCCCATGCCCATGGCGCCGGCATAGGAGCCCTTGAGATTGGCGAGCGGCCACTTCTCTTCCCGGGCAAGCAGCACCAGCTGGGCAAACTCCTTGGCGAAGAAATCCTCCCGTTCTGGGTAGTGGAATCCCAGGGTGTAAAGGCTGTCGAGCACCGGATGGCGGCCCATCTGTCGACCGTAAAAGGTCTCGATGCCGATGATGGCGACGATGAGGGAGGCGGGGACCTGGTAGGTCTGCTCGGCCCGTGCCAGGGTGGCGGCATGGCGCTGCCAGAATCCCACTCCGTCCCGGATGCGCTCCGGGGTGACGAACAGCGGCCTGTAGCGGTGCCAGGGCTTGGCTTCCCAGGGGCGGCGGATGGTGTCCAGTACCTCCTGGCGCAGGCTGGCCTGGGCGGCGGCGGCCTGCAACTCTGCCAGCGGCACCTGCTGCTGCTCGGCCAGCAGGCTGAGCCGGGCCGGCGAGACGGCAGCACCCGCCGTCAGGGTGCACAGAGATAGAGCCAGCCAGCCGAGCCGCATCAGGCGAGCAGCCGCCTGTGGGTCTGGATGGACATCAGAACGCCGAAGCCCGCCATCAGGGTCACCATGGAGGTGCCGCCGTAGCTCACCAGTGGCAGGGGAACCCCTACCACTGGCAGGATGCCGCTTACCATGCCCATGTTGACGAACACATAGACGAAGAAGGTCAGGGTCAGGGCGCCCCCCAGCAGGCGTTCGAAGCTGTTCTGGGCCTGCATGGAGATAAACAGGCAGCGGCTGATGATGTAGAGGTAGATGACCAGCAAGAGGGCCACGCCCACCAGACCGAACTCCTCGCTGAAGACGGCGAAGATGAAGTCGGTGTGGCGCTCTGGCAGGAATTCGAGCTGGGACTGGGTGCCTTGCAGCCACCCCTTGCCGAACACGCCGCCGGAGCCGATCGCAATCTTGGACTGGATGATGTGATAGCCGCGACCGAGCGGGTCCTTCTCCGGGTCCAGCAGCATCAGCACCCGCTGGCGCTGGTAGTCGTGCATCAGGAAGAACCAGAGTACCGGCATGAAGGCGCAGATGAGCAAGACCGCGAGCCCGATGAGCCACCAGCTGATCCCCGCCAGGAAGATGACGAAGAAGCCGGAAGCGGCCACCAGGATGGAGGTGCCGAGATCGGGTTGGGCCGCGATCAGCAGGGTGGGCAGCAGCACCATCACCAGGGCGATCATCACATGGCTGAACTTCGGCGGCAGGGAGTGCCGGCTGAGCCAGGCGGCCACCATGATGGGCATGGAGAGTTTCATCACTTCGGAGGGCTGGAACTTCATGAAGCCGAGATCGAGCCAGCGCTGGGCCCCCTTGCCGATATGGCCGAACACGTCCACCGCGATGAGCAGCAGCACCACCACCGCAAACAGTGGCACCGACCAGCGGGCATAGAGGGAGGGTGGCAGCTGGGCCATGCCGATCATCAGACCGAAGGCCAGGGCGCCGCGCACCAGCTGGCGCACGATGGAGTCGAGATCCTGGCCCGAGGCGGAGTAGAGCACCACCATGGAGAGGGCCATCAGGGTCAGCAGGCCGAGCAGCAGCGGCAGGTCGATGTGCAGCTTGTACCAGATGCTCTGCTGGCGGGCAGAATTACTCATTGGGAAACGACCTCACTCGGTTGGGACGGCTTTTCCGGTGCCGGTGGCAACTGGGGTTCCGGCGGCAGCAGATAGGCATCCAGCATGTGGCGGGCGACCGGTGCCGCCATGGCGCTGCCGCCCCCGGCGTTCTCCAGCACCAGGGCGACCACTGCCTTGGGTGCCTCGAAGGGGGCGAAGGCGACGAACAGGGCGTTGTCGCGGTGCTCCACCTTGGTGGTGGCCGCGTTGTAGACCTGGTTCTCCTTGAGGCCCACCACCTGGGCGGTGCCGGACTTGCCCGCCGCCTTGTAGGGGGTATTGGCGAAGGCGCGGCGCCCCGTCCCTTCGTGGCCGTTGATGACGCGCCACATGCCGTCCTTGGCCACCTGCCAGTAGGTATCGCTCTTGGCGGCGATGGCCACGTTCGGGTTGATGGGGGCGTTGACCACGCCATCGGAGGAGGCGGTGCTCTTGAGCAGGTGCGGCGTCACGTCGTGACCGTTCTGGGTCAGGATGCTGATGGCCTTGGCGAGCTGGATCGGGGTGGCGCTCCAGTAGCCCTGGCCGATGCCGATGGAGATGGTGTCCCCCTGATACCAGGGTTGACGCCAGCGGGCCATCTTCCAGTCCCGGGAGGGCATGACGCCCCGGGTCTCTTCATAGAGGTCCACGCCGCTGTACTGGCCGAAGCCGAACTTGGTCATGTAGCTGTTGATCTTGTCGATGCCGACCCGGTAGGCGAGATCGTAGAAATAAGTGTCCGCAGACACTTCGATGGCGCGATAGACGTCGAGCCAGCCGTGGCCCCAGCGGCGCCAGTCCCGGAACTTCTTGGTGGTGCCCGGGATGGAGAAGCTGGGCCCGCCGAAGTAGCGGTAATTGGGGGTGATGGCCCCCTCGTTGAGCCCCATCACCGCCATCATGGGCTTGACGGTGGAGGCGGGGGCATAGATGCCCTGGGTGGTTCGGTTCACCAGCGGCCGGGCGGGATCGTTGAGCAGCGCCGAGTAGTTGGCGCTGGAGATGCCGGTCACGAACAGGTTGGGGTCGTAGCTCGGGCTCGACTCCATGGCCAGGATGGCGCCGGTGTTGGGCTCCATCATCACGATGGCGCCCCGGCGGCCGGCCAGCAGCTCCTGGGCCTTCAACTGCAGGCGGATGTCGATGTTGAGGTAGATGTCCTTGCCGGGCTCGGGGGGCTGGAATTTCAGGGTGCGCACCACCCGGCCGCGGTTGTTCACCTCGACCTCCTGATAACCCGCCACGCCGTGCAGCTGATCCTCGTAGTACTTCTCCACCCCCTGTTTGCCGATGTCCTTGGTGGCGGCATAGTTGGCGAGCTTCTCCTCCTTCTCGAGGCGCTCCACGTCACGGGTGTTGATCTTGGCCACGTAGCCCAGGGCATGGGTGAGGGTATCGCCGAACGGGTAGTAGCGCTTGAGGTAGGCCTCGATGCTGGCCCCCGGGTAGTTATGCTGGTTGACCGAGAAGAGGGCGACCTGGTATTCGGTCAGCTTCTCGAACAGGGGCACGGGCTTGAAGCGGCGCTGACGCTTGACCTCGGCCAGGAACTTCTCCTTGGTCCCCTCCGGCAGGGCCAGCAGGGTGATGAGGTCGTCCGCGGTCTTCTCCAGGTTCTCGGTCTCTTCGGGCACGATCTCCAGGCTGTAGACCGGGCGGTTTTCCGCCAGCAGGACACCGTTGGCGTCGTAGATGAGGCCACGGGGCGGCGCCACCGGCACCACACGGATGCGGTTGTCATTGGAGCGGGTCTGGTAGGTTTCGTAAGACTCTACTTGCAGGTAGTAGAGGTTAGCCAGCAGCACCAGCATGAGGGTGACCATGCCGATGTAGGCGACCAGGGTGCGCCGGAAGAACAGACGTCCCTCGGCACTGTGATCGCGCATTTCAATGCGATTCTTCAGCATGCCGTTACCTTGTGGCTGACGTGCGGGTGAGAGAGGAGAAATGCATGCTCAGGGTCGGCATGGGTCACTCTCTGTGATAAGGGTGATTGGTGGTGATGCTCCAGGCGCGGTAGAGGCTCTCGGCCACCAGTACCCGCACCAGGGGATGGGGCAGGGTCAGGGGCGAGAGCGACCAGCTCTGTTCCGCGGCAGCCTTGCACTCGGGGGAAAGCCCCTCCGGGCCACCCACCAGCAGCGCCACATCCCGGCCATCCAGCTTCCAGGCTTCCAGTTGCACGGCGAGCTGCTCCGTGGTCCAGGGCTTGCCCGGAATGTCCAGGGTCACGATGCGGGAGCGGCCGGCGGCGGCCAGCATGGCTTCCCCTTCCTTTTGCAGGATGCGGGGAATGTCGGCATTCTTGCCGCGCTTGCCTGCGCCGATCTCGACCAGCTCGAACGGCATGTCTTTGGGGAAGCGGCGACGGTACTCTTCGAAGCCATGCTCTACCCAAGCAGGCATCTTGGTGCCCACGGCAATCAACTGGATCTTCATCTTTGGTTACGCTGTCGCCCTTTATTGCGAATTGACCTGGGCGGCGCCGCTCCAGAGCTTTTCCAGCTGGTAGAAGTCGCGGTACTCATCCTGCATCACGTGGACGATGACCGACCCCATGTCCACCAGCACCCACTCACCGGTGAGTTCCCCTTCCACGCTCAGCAGGTCGAGCCCCGCATGACGGGCCTCGCTGGCGAGGTTGTGGGCGATGGCACTGACGTGCCGATTGGAGTTGCCGGAGCAGATGATCATGGTGTCCGTGATGCTGGATTTGCCGCGCACATCGAGGGTGATGATGTCGCGGCCTTTCATGTCATCGATCTTGTCGACGATAAAGGCGAGCAATTCTTGGCCTTGCAATGTCTTCTCCTATCTTCCGGCGCCAGAGGGCGGCGGATTATATCATGGTCACTCCCGTTTCCCAGCCTGACAAAGGGAGCATCGCCCGGGGAGCCGTCCCGTGGGGGAGGGGCTCCTTGACGATCACTATAGTGTGCAACCCGGCCTGGCAATAGTCAGGGCCGGGCCCGGTGCGCCCGGACGTGTCGGCTGACCCGCCTGCGTGACGCCGTTTACTGCGTTGCCGATGAGCGGTAGAGCCCGTGGCGCCGGATATAGTCGGCGACCGGGTTGGGCAGCAGGTATTTGGGATCCTGGCCTGCCGCGAGCAGGGCACGCAGCCGTGTGGCCGACAGCTCGACGGGCAGGTTGTCACAAAGCCAGACATGACCGTGGCGCTGGCGATGGAGATCCTGAATGTCCCGGGTCTGGTGGCGGGCCAGCAGCTTGGCAACCTGGACGGGATAATCCGGTTGCCAGCCTGGGCGGCAGCTCACCACCAGATGGGCGTAATCGAGCAGCTCCTGCCAGCGGTGCCAGCCCGGCAGGCCGAGCAGGGAATCCATCCCCATCAAAAAGCAGAGCGGGGTGTCCGGCAGCTCGCTCCTCAACTCGACAAGGGTGTCGATGGTCCAGGAGGGGGTGTCGCGTTTCAGCTCCCGCTCATCCACCACGAATCCCGGGTTGTCCGCCGCAGCCAGCGCGACCATGGCGAGCCGCTGCTCGCTGGAGCAGAGCGGATTGGCCCGGTGGGGCGGGATATGGTTCGGGAGCAGGCGCACCTCGGCCAGACCCAGAGCGTCCCGTGCCTCGATGGCGGGCCTCAGGTGGCCGATGTGAATGGGATCGAAGGTGCCGCCGAGGATCCCGATGGGCGGTGTCAGCATGATTCCGTCTCCAGCAGGGGGAGCGGGGTACCGTCACGAAAGCCGAGGGCGATGGTTTGCAGCATCAGCCAGGCCTGCTCGGTGTCGAAATGGCGCTGGGCATGGTCCAGCCGGGCCATCAGTTGCCAGAGTTGCCGGATCTTGGGGAAGGGAAGCCGGGTCAGCGCCTGCTGGATGAGCTGCTGGCGACTCTGCCAGATGCGCAGGCGGCTGAAATGCTCCACCAGGGGCTGTCCGGCGCGGGCGGCCAGCGCCAGCTCGGTGAGCTGCTCCAGTTCGCGGCACAGGGTCCAAGCCAGCATGCCGGGTTCGGTGCCCTCGGCGCGCAGGGCCAGCAGGATGCGCTGGGCCCGGTTCACCTTTCCTTCCAGCAGGGTATCGACGAGCTGGAAGGGGGTGAAGTGGGCGTGGCGGATGATGGTCTCCTGCAGATAGGCGACGCTGATGGGCTGGGGCGGCGAGAGCAGGGTCAGCTTCTCGATCTCCTGGCTCGCGGCCAGCAGGTTGCCCTCGTAGGCGTGGCACATGAAATTGACCGCATCCGGCAGTGCCTTGAGGCCGAAGCGCTGAAAGCGGGCGCTCATCCAGCGCGGGAAGAAACGGGGCTCGGGGTGGTTGACCGGTACATAGGTGCCGCTCTGGCTCAGCTTGTCGAACCAGGACGCCTTCATCTGGGTCTGGTTGAGGCGATTGCCGCTCAGCACCAGCAGCAGGTCGGGGTGGAGCTGCTTGCCAATGTCGCTAATGCGGGCGGCGAGATCCTTGTCGATCTTTGCGGGCAGCTCCAGCTCGATGATCTGGCGGGCCGAGAACAGGCTCATGGCCTGGCAGGCATCGTAGACCTGGTTCCAGTCCAGCCCCTGTTCCACCACGAAGCAGTGGCGTTCATCGAAGCCCTGTTTGCGTGCCACCTGACGCACGGCGTCGATGGCTTCCAGCTTGAGCAGGGGCTCGTCCCCAAAAATGAGATAGCAGGGCTTGAGCCCTGCCTTGAGATGATCCGCGAGTTGTTCAGGGTAAATCCGCATCAGAACCTGGCCTGGTTGAGGGGGAAGGATTCACGGTCGATGGCTTGCTCATTCTTGAACAGGGGATCGTCCCCAAAAATGAGATAGCAGGGCTTGAGCCCTGCCTTGAGATGATCCGCAAACTGCTCGGGATAGACTCTCATCAACACCCTCTCATCAAGATACGCGCATCAGAACTTGACCTGACTGAGCTGGCGAATAACCAGGTTGGCGGCCTGCTCCTGCATCTCCTTGCCCAGCTGCTCCTGCTCGCGGGAGGAGGCGAGTGCCGCATCCGGCTTGTTCAGGAAGCTGCGGTTGAAGGTGATGGGGAAGACCTGGGTCGGTTTGCCCGGCATGACCACGGTGAACTGGGTGCTGTAACTGAGCAGGTATTCGCGGTCCTGGCCTATGGAGTCGACGGAGGCGACCTGGCTGCGGCTACGTACCCCGGCCAGGGTCAGCACCGGGATGCCCTCCTTGTCGGCGAGTTCGACGCCAGCGGCCTTGAGACGGGTGGTGACCAGTCGGTAGAAGTCGCTCTTGTTGTCACCGACCACTTTCATGGTCATCAGCTCGGGGGGAATGGCGGTGCCCCGCATCTGAAAACCGCAGGCCTGCAGCAGCAGTCCTGCCAGCACGATGGCCATCCAGCGCGTGAAGATGGTGCCCATAAAAAATCCTCTTTGCATGAAGGGAAGAGCGGCGGGCGCAGGGCCCGCCGTCATCATCCGTGTGTCGTCAGCCCCTGGCCCGGACCGTCGGCCGCCGCCAGGGGAGGCGTCATCAGTTGGCCACGATGTTGAGCAGCTTGCCCGGCACGTACACGACTTTGCGCACGGTCAGACCGTCAGTGAACTTCTGTACGGACGCATCGGCCATGGCCAGCTTCTCGACGTCGGCCTGGCTTATCTCGGCCGGTACGGTCAGTTTGCCGCGCATCTTGCCGTTGATCTGCACCACCACCAGCTTCTCGGTCTCGACCATGGCCGCTTCGTCAGCCACCGGCCAGGCCGCGACATCGATGTCCCCTTCCTTGCCCAGCATCTTCCACAGCTCGAAGCCGATGTGCGGGGTGATGGGGTAGAGCATGACCACGACCGCTTCCAGCGCTTCCTGCATCAGGGCGCGATCCTGATCGTCGCTGCCCAGTTTTGCCAGGTTGTTCATCAGCTCCATGATGGCAGCGATGGCGGTGTTGAAGGTCTGACGGCGACCCACGTCGTCGCTCACCTTGGCGATGGTCTTGTGCAGCTCGCGGCGCACGGCTTTCTGGTCGCTGGTGAGGGCGGCGACGTCCAGTGCGGCAACGGCGCCACCGGATACGTGCTCGAAGGTGATGCGCCACAGGCGACGCAGGAAGCGCTGGGCACCTTCCACGCCGGAGTCGGACCACTCCAGGGTCATCTCGGCCGGAGAGGCGAACATCATGAACAGACGGACGGTATCAGCGCCGTAACGCTCCACCATCAGCTGCGGATCGATGCCGTTGTTCTTGGACTTGGACATCTTGGTCATGCCGGAGTGCATCACTTCACGACCCTCAAGGTCGACAGCCTTGGTGATGCGGCCCTTGTCGTCGCGCTCAACCTTGACGTCGAGGGGGCTGACCCAGACGTTGCCGCCCTTCTCATCCTTGTAGTAGAAGGCGTCAGCCAGCACCATGCCCTGGCAGAGCAGGCGCTTGAACGGCTCGTCGCTGTTCACCAGGCCCGCATCACGCAGCAGCTTGTGGAAGAAGCGGGCATAGAGCAGGTGCATACAGGCGTGCTCGATGCCGCCGATGTATTGATCCACCGGCAGCCAGTGGTTGGCAGCCGCCGGATCCAGCATGCCCTTGTCGTAGTCCGGGGAGCAGTAGCGGGCGTAGTACCAGGAGGACTCCATGAAGGTGTCGAAGGTATCGGTTTCGCGGAACGCTTCCTGGCCGTTGTAAGTGGTCTTGGCCCATTCGGCATTGGCCTTGATGGGGCTCTGGATACCGTCCATCACCACGTCTTCCGGTAGCAGGACCGGCAGTTGATCTTCCGGGGTCGGCACCACGGTACCGTCTGCCAGGGTCAGCATGGGGATGGGGGCGCCCCAGTAGCGCTGACGGGAGACACCCCAGTCGCGCAGACGGTAGTTGACGGTGCGCTTGCCCTTGCCGAGTCCTTCCAGCTTGTTGGCGATGGCATCGAAGGCACCCTGGAAGTCGAGACCGTCGAACTCGCCGGAGTTGAACAGCACGCCCTTCTCGGTATAAGCCGCTTCGCTCACGTCGACGCCGCCATCAACCGGCTTGATCACCGCCTTGATGTCGAGGCCATATTTGGTGGCGAATTCGAAGTCACGCTGATCGTGGGCCGGAACCGCCATCACGGCGCCGGTGCCATAGTTCATCAGCACGAAGTTGGCGACCCAGACCGGCACCTTGCGGCCATCCAGCGGGTGAATGGCGTAGAGGCCGGTGGCCATGCCCTTCTTCTCCATGGTGGCCAGTTCAGCTTCGGCTACCTTGGTGTTCTTGCACTCTTCGATGAAGGCGGCCAGCTCCGGATTGTTCTGGGCTGCTTGCAGCGCCAGCGGGTGACCGGCGGCGATGCCCACATAGGTCACACCCATGAAGGTGTCCGGACGGGTGGTGTAGACCTCGAGGTGCTCGGTCTGACCGTCGATATTGAAGCTGATGTTGACCCCTTCGGAGCGGCCAATCCAGTTGCGCTGCATGGTCTTGACCATCTCCGGCCAGCCTTCCAGATTGTCGATGTCGTTCAACAGCTCTTCGGCGTAGTCGGTGATCTTGATGAACCACTGAGGGATCTCTTTTTGTTCCACCGGGGTGTCACAGCGCCAGCAGCAGTTGTCCACTACCTGCTCGTTGGCCAGCACCGTCATGTCGTTCGGGCACCAGTTGACGGAGGAGGTCTTCTTGTAGACCAGGCCCTTTTCGTAGAGCTTGGTGAAGAACCACTGCTCCCAGCGGTAGTAGTCCGGCTTGCAGGTGGCCAGCTCCCGATCCCAGTCATAACCCAGACCCAGCATCTTCAGCTGGTTCTTCATGTATTCGATGTTTTCGTAAGTCCAGGGCGCCGGCGCCGTGTTGTTCTTGATGGCGGCGTTTTCTGCCGGCAGGCCGAAGGCGTCCCAACCGATGGGTTGCAGCACGTTCTTGCCATTGAGCCGTTGATAACGGGAGATCACATCACCTATGGTGTAGTTGCGAACGTGCCCCATGTGTAGACGACCAGACGGATAGGGGAACATGGAGAGGCAGTAGAACTTTTCCTTGTCTACTTTCTCCACCGCCTTGAAGGTTTTCTTGGCATCCCAGTGCTTTTGCACTGCTGGTTCTATGGATTGGGGAACGTATTGCTCTTGCATTGGTGACATCCGGATCTGTGAAATGAATAGATAAAACGGCTGGGAAATCCCGATAGAATACCCATATCCTGCGGCGGCAACAACCGCCAGCATCCGCCCGGTCTCGGGCCAGGTCCGGTACCCGCGAGGATTTGCAGCGCCGCAAGAGCCGCGAGAGTCGCAACGAAGTGAGAATGGCAACCGCCGCCCGTATCCGCCGAGCCCGAGGTCAGGGTCTGGCTCGATCGGGATTCAGCAGAGGAGTGATGGCCATGGACAAACGTCGACAAGGGTATGAAGCCTTTATCGCCCAGCTCAAGAAGCAGTGGGAAGAGACGGAAGCGTTTCAGGGAGAGCGCCTCAACCGGATGATCGCCAAGGTGCAGGCCTATCTGGAGGCGGCCGGGGATCTGACCCAGGACGAGCTGGCGCTGATCGCCGAGTATGTGAAGCGGGATCTGGGCAACTATGACGAAGGGCGCAAGGATGAGCAGGTGGAGGAGTCCGCCTTCATGCTGGCGCTCAAGGACACCGCCTGGTCCTGGCTGGCGGACGTGACCGACCGAACCCAGGTGGAGTGGCAGGAGTTGGCGGACGAGCTGGAACACAAGGGGGTCTACCGGGCGGGGGACTGGGTGGGACTCGGGGTGCTGGTGTGCGACCACTGCGAGTGGCGCCATACCGTGCTGCACCCGGAGCAGCTTGACACCTGCCCGGAGTGCGGGGCCGATGAATATCATCGCGAGCCGCTGTCTCCTTGAGCCGCCAGACTGTGCCAAGCCATAAGCCAAACCATAAAAAGAGGCGCCCAAGGGCGCCTCTTTTGTTTATCGGCGTTGTGTGGTCTTAGCCCTTGCGTGCCCAGGGGTGGGCACGTGGGCGCAGCCACAGGGCCAGCCCCAGCAGGGCGGCGGCCAGGCCATACATGGGCCAGCTGCCAAAACGCAGATAGGGGGTCTGGCCGTGGGCGGGGCGTACCTCGGCACGCAATACTCCAGCCTCGAATTGCGGGATCTGGGCGATGATGCTGCCGTCTATCTCGGTGACGATGGTGATGCCGGTGTTGGTGTCGCGCAGCAGCGGGCGGGCCAGCTCGAGGGCGCGCATGCGGGCGATCTCCATGTGCTGCCAGGGGCCGATGCTGGTGCCGAACCAGGCGTCGTTGGAGACGGTCAGCAGAAAGTCGGTATCCGGCTGCACATTGCGGCGCACCTCGTCCGGGAAGATGATCTCGTAACAGATGGCGGCGGCAAACTTGAGCCCCTTGGCGATCAGGTTCGGCTGCACCTCGTCACCCCGGCTGAAGGAGGACATGGGGAGGTTGAAGAAGGGGGCGATGGGACGCAGCAGATCTTCAAAGGGTACGAACTCGCCGATGGGCAGCAGATGGTACTTGTAGTAGCGGTTCTTGTGCTCGTAGTAGTAGGATTCCTTGCCTTCTGCATCCTGCACCCCCATGCCGAGCACGGTATTGAAGAAGCGCTGCTGTTTCAGATCGTAATGGATGATCCCCGCCAGCAGGCCGGTGTCGTTCACCTTCATCGCCTTGTCCAGGCTCTCCAGATAGGTACCCATCTCCTTCTCGATGGCCGGGATGGCGGACTCCGGCCAGACGATGATGTCGGCATCCTGGTTCTCGCGGCTGAGATCCTGATACTTGCGCACCGTCGGCACCAGGGCCTCCGGATCCCACTTGAGGGACTGCTCGATGTTGCCCTGCACCAGCGCGACCTTGACCGGCTCACCCCGGGTCACCCAGTTGAGCTGCATCAGCCCCTGGGCGGCGCCCACCAGGGCGACGGGGAGCAGCAGCCAGGCCGGCTTGCGGTGCTGCCATACCAGCGAGAGGGCGGAGGCGGTGAGCAGCAGGGCGAGGGTGATGCCCTGCACCCCGAGAAGGGGAGCGAAGCCCTTGAGGGGGCCGTCTATCTGGGTGTAGCCGAACCAGAGCCAGGGGTAGCCTGTCATCACCCAGCCCCGCAGCCAGTCGGCCATCAGCCAGAGCGCCGGGAAGGCGAGCAGCCAGCGGCTCCAGTGGCGGCCGACAAAGAAGCGGGCGAACAGCCAGCAAGCCAGGGTCGGGTAGAGGGAGAGATAGGCGCAGAGCCCGGCCAGCAGCACGAAGGCGGCCGGCAGCGGAATGCCGCCAAACTCCGTCATGCTGACGTGGATCCACCACTGCCCGGGCAGGAACAGACCCATGGCGTAGCCGAAGCCGCGCCAGGCTGCCTGTTTGGGGGTGGCCTTGTCCAGCAGGGCGTAAAGGCCGAGCAGGGAGGGGATCACCAGGGGCCAGTAGCCGAAAGGGGAGAAGGCCAGCACGGCGATGGCGCCGCTGGCAATGGCAAACAGGCTGGTCAGGAGTTTCGATTTCACGGGGGATCGGGGCTCGAATTGGACTGAATGAAAACACAATGGCCGACATCTTAACCGCAAACCGGGTCAACGGCGAGCCTCGCGGTCGGCGTGGGCCAAGTGGCGGTAGCGCGGCGGGAGGGAGGCGGGAGGGAGGCAAAAAAAGCGCCCCTGACGAGAGGGGCGCGGGATGTGCGTGGGGCTGGGCGGGATCAGGACTCCGGCTGCGCCGCCGCATGATGCTCGGGGATCTTCACCTGCAACTGTTGCAGGCGACGGCGATCGGCGTGCATCACCTTGAACAGGTAGCCGTCGAGTTCGATCTCCTCACCCTTCTTGGGCAGGTGGCTGAAGGCGTGCATCACCAGACCGCCGACGGTGTCCACCTCTTCATCGCTGAACTGGGTGCCGAAGAAGTCGTTGAAGTCCTCGATCTCTGTCAGCGCGCTCACCGAGAAGACCCGCTTGCTGATGCGGCGGATCTCTTCCGGCTCGTCCTCGATGTCGTCGAACTCGTCGTCAATCTCGCCGACGATGAGCTCCAGAATGTCCTCGATGGTCACGAGGCCAGAGACACCGCCAAATTCGTCCACTACGATGGCCATGTGGTAGCGCTCTTCCCGGAACTCCTTGAGCAGGCGATCGACCCGCTTGCTCTCCGGCACGATCACCGTGGGACGCAGGATCTTCTCCAGCTGGAGCGGTTCGCTGGCATGCTGGCCGCCAAAACCGAACGGCAACAGATCCTTGGCGAGCAAGATGCCCTCCACGTGATCCTTGTCTTCGTTGATCACCGGGAAGCGGGAGTGGCCGGATTCGATGATCACCGGCAGGAACTCGTCCACCGGCTGGGACTTCTCGATGGTCACCATCTGGGAGCGGGGGATCATGATGTCACGCACGCGCAGCTCGGCAATTTCGAGCACGCCCTCGATCATGTCCTTGGTGTCCTGATCGATGAGGTCCCGCTCTTCGGCATCGGCGATGACCTCTACCAGATCGTTGCGGTCTTTTGGCTCGCCCTGGAAGAGTTGGCTGAGTTTGTCGAGCCAGGTTTTCTTCGGCGAGCCGGTACTAGGGTGATCGTCGGTCATTTTCTCTCTTGGTTACTCGTATGAACACACTTGAAATCGTTGTGGCTATATGAGGATGGGCATCGGCTGTTTCAAGACGATGACCATCCGGTTCGTTACTCTTCGTCGTTCAGATAAGGATCGGCGAAGCCCAGTTCCTGCATGATGTCGCGCTCGAACTGCTCCATCTCCTCGGCTTCCTCGTCCTCGATATGGTCATAACCTAGCAGATGCAGACTGCCATGCACAACCATGTGAGCCCAGTGGGCCATCAGGGGCTTGCCCTGTTCGACGGCTTCGGCCTCGACCACCTGGCGGCAGATCACCAGATCCCCGAGCAGGGGCAGCTCGAGACCCGGTGGCGCCTCGAAGGGGAAGGAGAGCACGTTGGTGGGCTTGTCCTTGCCGCGATAGGTGTGGTTGAGCTCGCGGCTCTCCGCCTCGTCCACCAGACGCACCGTCACCTCGGCCTCGGGCTGGAAGCCCAGAATGGTGCCGTCGAGCCAGCCTTGCAGCTGGGCCTCGGTCGGCAGGCCGTCCGGGCTGGCGCAGGCCAGTTGCAGATCCAGGGTCACGCTCATTGGGCACTCTCTTTGCTGGTGTTCTCGTTGCGGGGAGTGGCTGCGCTCTTCTCGGCCGCCTGCTGGGCATCGAATGCCTCGTAGGCCTGCACGATGCGGGCCACCACGGGATGGCGCACCACGTCCTTGGACTCGAAGAAGTTGAAGGAGAGGCCATCGACCCCCTGCAACACCTCCAGGGCGTGGCGCAGACCGGATTTGGTGCTGCGAGGCAAGTCCACCTGGGTGATGTCGCCGGTCACCACCGCCTTGGAGTTGAAGCCGATGCGGGTCAGGAACATCTTCATCTGTTCCGTGGTGGTGTTCTGGGCCTCGTCCAGGATGATGAAGGCGTCGTTGAGGGTGCGGCCGCGCATGTAGGCGAGCGGCGCCACCTCGATGACGTTGCGCTCCATCAGCTTCTCCACCCGCTCGAAGCCCAGCATCTCGAACAGGGCGTCGTAGAGGGGGCGCAGGTAGGGGTCCACCTTCTGGGAAAGATCGCCGGGCAAGAAGCCGAGCTTCTCACCGGCTTCCACCGCCGGGCGGGTCAGCAGGATGCGGCGGATCTCCTGGCGCTCCAGGGCATCCACGGCGGCGGCCACGGCGAGATAGGTCTTGCCGGTCCCGGCGGGCCCGATGCCGAAGCTGATGTCGTGGCGCACGATATTGGCGATGTACTGGGCCTGGTTCGGGCTGCGGGGCTTGATGAGACCGCGCTTGGTCTTGACCGTGACCTCCTTGCCGTAGGGCAGGGAAGGGGCGGGTTCGTCGTCCTGCTCCAGCACGCGGGACTCCTGCACCGCCAGGTGCACCATCTCGGGGGTGATGTCGCTCACCTTGCTCCCCTTGAGGGGTTGGGTTTCCACATAGAGGTGCTTGAGGATGACGGCAGCCGCCTCCACCTGGGCCTGCTTGCCGATCACTTGGAAGTGGTTGTCCCGGTAGCTTATCTCGATGCCGAGACGGCGCTCCAGCTGCTTGAGGTTGTCGTCAAAGGGTCCGCACAGGCTGGCGAGGCGCTGGTTGTCGGCGGGTTCAAGGTGCAGATTCAGGGTGGAGATGTGTCGGCTCAAGGTGTCCTCTTATCGGTTGTTCCCCCGCCAGGGGGCGGGGGAGAGAGTCATCAATGGGGTCTGAAGGCCGCAACGCCCAGATCATCGGGCACGTTGTCAGGACGACGGGCAAGGATCTCGCTCGGGGCCGTGGCGATGCGCAGGTTCATTTCGTCCTCGCCGCGGATGAAGCGGCCGCGCAGGGAGTAGGGACGTACGTCGGTGATTTCCACGTCGGCGAAGCCGCCGATGAGGCGGTGCGGCCCCTCGAAGTTGACCACCCGGTTGTTCTCGGTACGGCCACTGAGCTGCATGGGATCCATCTTGGAGGGCCCCTCCACCAGGATGCGCTGCACCGAGCCCAGCATGGCGCGGCCGATGAGCATGGACTGGTGATTGATGCGGTTTTGCAGTCGGGTCAGGCGGGCCTTCTTCACTTCCATGTCGACGTCGTCCGGCAGGTCCGCGGCCGGGGTGCCGGGGCGCGGGCTGTAGATGAAGCTGAAGCTCATGTCGAAGTTGATCTCCTCGATGAGTTTCATGGTGGCCTCGAAGTCTTCGTCCGTCTCGTTCGGGAAGCCGACGATGAAGTCGGAGCTCATGGTGATGTCGGGACGCACGGCGCGCAGGCGGCGGATCTTGGACTTGTACTCCAGCACGGTGTGCGGGCGCTTCATCATGGTCAGGATGCGATCCGAGCCGCTCTGGATGGGCAAGTGCAGGAAGCTGACCACCTCGGGGGTATCACGATAGACCTCGATGATGTCGTCGGTGAACTCGACCGGGTGGCTGGTGGTGTAGCGAATGCGGTCGATGCCGTCGATGGCAGCCACCAGGCGCAGCAGTTCGGCGAAGGTGCAGACCTCCCCGTCGAAGGTCGGTCCCCGGTAGGCGTTGACGTTCTGGCCGAGCAGGTTCACTTCGCGCACCCCTTGCTGGGCGAGCTGGGCGATTTCATAGAGCACGTCATCCAGCGGCCGGCTCACCTCCTCGCCACGGGTGTAGGGCACCACGCAGAAGGAGCAGTACTTGGAGCAGCCTTCCATGATGGAAACGAAGGCGGTTGCCCCCTCGGCACGGGGTTCGGGCAGGTTGTCGAACTTCTCGATTTCGGGGAAGGCGATGTCCACCTGGGCACCGCGCCCCTCTTGCACCTGCTTGATCATGGTCGGCAGGCGGTGCAGGGTCTGGGGTCCGAAGACGATGTCCACATAGGGCGCCCGGCTGCGCAGGTTCTCCCCTTCCTGGGAGGCGACGCAGCCGCCCACCCCGATCACCAGCCCCGGTTTTTTCGCCTTGAGCTTCTTCCAGCGACCGAGCTGGTGGAACACCTTCTCCTGGGCCTTCTCGCGGATGGAACAGGTGTTGAGCAGCAGCACATCTGCCTCTTCCGGCTCCTCGGTAAGCGTGTAGCCATTGCTGGCATCCAGCAGGTCCGCCATCTTGGACGAGTCGTACTCGTTCATCTGGCAGCCCCAGGTCTTGATATGAAGTTTCTTGCTCATTGCTTCTCGTGACTGGTTTTGAAATCGGCAGGGTCAAAGGACCGGCCATTTTACTCCGCAATCCCGGTGCTGACCAGTCTGGGGCCGCCCGTCGCCATCAGGGCCGGCTTGTCGTCGGCAATTGCGCATCCCCCTCACTGTTTCTGCCGCCTCCTTGCGTTATCATGCCCCATTCGGTTCGGCCCTTGCCCCTTATCGCGGGGACTCCTTGCAGGAATCAAGTTATGGAACAGTGTGATATCGCCATCGTCGGCGCCGGCATGGTGGGCGCCGCCACCGCCTGCCTGCTGGCGGCAGAGGGGCTCTCGGTACGGGTCATCGAGACCCGGTTGCCCGAGCCCTATGCCCCCGAGCAGTCGCTGGATCTGCGGGTTTCCGCCATCAGTCAGGCCTCGGTGGCGCTGCTGACCCGGGCCGGTGCCTGGCAATATCTGCAGCAGATGCGGCTGTGCCCCTATCGCCGGCTGGAGACCTGGGAGCTGGACGGCTTCGCTACCCGCTTCGACGCGGTGGATCTCGGGCTGCCCCAGCTCGGCTACATCATCGAGAACCGGCTGATCCAGCTCGCCCTGCTGAAAAGGATGGAGGATTTCCCGACCATCCAGACCCATACCCCGGCGGCGGTGACGAGTCTGCGCCAGAGTGCGGATGACGCCGTGCTGACCCTGGATGACGGCACCGAGCTGCAGGCGCGCTGGGTGCTGGCCTGCGATGGTGCCGAATCCCACACCCGGCGACTGGCCGGCATCGGGGTGTCGCGTTTCGAGTACCGCCAGCACTGCATGCTGATCAACATCGACACCGATTTTGCCCAGGAAGACATCACCTGGCAGCAGTTCACCCCGAGCGGCCCGCGCGCCTTCCTGCCGCTGCCGGGCCGCCATGGCTCCCTGGTCTGGTATGACAGCCCGGCCCGCATCCGGGCGCTGGCCGCCATGAGCAACGAGGCCCTGGCCGTCGAGGTGCGCCGCCACTTCCCCAGCCGCCTTGGCGGTTTCACCGTGACGGCCAAGGGGAGCTTCCCCCTGGTGCGCCGCCACGCCAACGACTATCACGCCGGGCGAGTGGTGCTGCTCGGGGATGCGGCCCACACCATCAACCCGCTGGCGGGGCAGGGGGTCAACCTCGGTTTCAAGGACGTGGCCTGCTGGGCCGGGTTGCTCGGCAAGGCGGGGGCACAGTGGCATGAGCTGGCGCTGGCCGGGCGTTACGAGGGGCGACGCCGCCCTGACAACCTGCTGATGCAGTCGGGGATGGATCTCTTCTACGGGGTCTTCAGCAACGAGATAGGCCCCCTCAGGCTTGCCCGCAACCTGGCGCTGAATCTGGCGGACAAGGCGGGCCCCCTCAAGGAGATGGCGCTACGCTATGCGCTTGGGCTGGTATGAGGCAGTGCGTGGCACTGCCAGGTGCCAATCGGGTGGCATATCAATCCGTGTGATGGTGCCAGCCGGTTTTTTATATGGCCGCGAGGAGTGATCCAGGCGGCCCAGGGGCAAAACGGCCTCAGGCAAGGGGGGAGCACACCATGAGCAAGGCATTGCTGGTGATCGATTTCATCAACGACATCGCCCACCCGGACGGGCGCATCGCCGCCTCGGCGGCCCAGGTGATCGAGCAGGACGCCATTGCGCACGCCAACCAAGCGCTGGCTCATGCCCGCGCTCACGGCTGGCTGGTGGTGCTCATCAAGGTGGGGTTTGACGAGGGCTATCTGCTGCAACCCAAGGGCTCCCCCATGTTTGGCCGTGCCCGGCAGTTCGGGGCGCTGTCGCTTGGCGACAGCGGCACCGACTTTCACCCGGATCTGGATGTGCAACCCGGGGATCTGGTGCTGACCAAACCCAGAGTCAGCCCCTTCTACGGCACGGCGCTGGAGCCTGCGCTACGGGCCAATCGCATCGAGCATCTCTATGTGTGCGGCGTGAGCACCAGCTGGGCCATTCAGGGGGCGGTGCGAGATGGCCACGATCGGGACTACGCCATCACCATCCTGGAGGATGCCTGCGCGGCGGCGGATGCCGCAGAACACCAGGCTTCCCTGCGCATGCTCGGTCGCATTGCCGAGATCATCAAGGTCGCGGAGCTGCTCTGACCACTCGTATCTAATCCACTCATTTTTCATGCCAATGCTCTGTTGAAACCGAACCAATTTCGGGCAACATGAGTGGAACCGTACTGGCCACAAGGATGAGGACATGCGTTATCAGGGCAGGATCGCGAGCTGGAATTCACAACGCGGTTTCGGGTTCATCAAGCAGGAGCAGGGCGGTGCCGTACAAGTGTTCTTTCCCGACCGCCCGCTCTCGCTGGCTGGCGGACCTATGCCATCCATGCCGGATCGTGGGAGCAGGGAGGATTTGAGCCCTCGGGCACCACACGCCACCACATATAGAACCCGGGAGTATCATGCTCCTCGTCGCAAGGGGAGCTGGGGTGGCAAGTTAATCCCCCTATTGGTGCTGGCGGGGTTGTTCTCCCTCTATTCCCGCTTCTCGGCCGAGTTTGCCTCACTTCCATCCTTTCCCTCTTTTAGCCAGGAGGACAGTACTTCGAACAGTACGGTTCAGGTTCCGACTTTTGTTCGTCAGTGCGATGGCCGTCAGCATTGCTCCCAGATGACTTCCTGCGAGGAGGCGACCTGGTTTTTGCAAAATTGCCCCAATACCAAGATGGATGGGGAAGGAGACGGCATCCCCTGCGAGCGGCAGTGGTGTGGCCATTAGCCAGCCGTTATGTACTTCAGGATTCCGGTTTGGGCTGCGCTCCTCTCAGAGGCTGTGGCTCTGCGGATATGCCACCCTGACCAGGGCCAGAAAGCGATCCCGGATGGGATCGGCAAATTCCGGGTTCCACACCAGGCTGATTTCCCATTCCGACCAGGGGCCGGAGAGAGGGTAGAGGGTCACCTCCTTGCCCGCGATGAACCCTACGCTGCGCGGCAGGATGGCGTTGCCGATACCGGCGGCCACCAGGGCGACCAGGGTCTGGATGTCTTCCGCCTCCTGGATGAGACCGGTCAGCCGGTTGGCACCGAGGAAGCGGGCGATCTGCTGGCTGAGACCCGGACAGCGATGGCCCACCATCTGCAGCAAGGGATCGCGGATCAGCGCCCGCTCCAGGTCGAAGTCCGGCCCTGCCACCCGGGTGGGGACGGCCAGCACCAGCCTGTCCGTCAGCAACCTGTGTTCCCTCAGCTGCGGCGCATCAGGCCGTCGCATGAAGCCCAGTTGCAGCCGACCCGCCAGCAAGTGCTCCTGCTGGATGGCGGAGGTGGTGTCCCGCAGGTGGACCAGCACGTCGGGGGCCTGCTGTTTGAAACGGGCCACCAGGGAGGGGGCCAGTGCAAAGCTGGAGAGCCCGAACCCGATGTTGAGGCGTCCGGCGGCACCGCTTGCCAGCGCCAGGGCATGCTGCTCGAATCCCTTGCCGTGATCCACCAGAGCCCTGGCCTGGGGCAGCAACTGGAGGCCGATGGCGGTCAGCTCGGCCCCGTGGCGGCCCCGGTTGAACAGGGTGCTGCCGAGGGCCTGCTCCAGCCCCTGGATCTGCTTGGTCAGGGCCGGTTGCGTCACAAAAAGCCGGCTGGCCGCTTTCCGGTAGTTGGCACTCTCGGCCAGCATGACGAAGGCCTGCAATTGTCTCAGGTCGAATCTCATTCCATTTGGTTATCCAATGTGGCGATTTATTGATTATAAGTTATCTAGTCTCCTTGTTCTAATGGTCTCGAAACGGGCCTGCTTGCCCGCTGTTCAGCCACAAGGAGTCATGTCATGTCGAGCGAACGCTATCTGTTTTTGATCAAGGGGAGCCTGGTGATGGCTCAGCCGCTGGCCGCACCGGAGACCGGGGAGCTGCTGACCAGCCTGTTGCAGCAGGGGTTCGTCGTCGCCCCCTTGCCGGTGTGGGCCAGCAATGCGGAGCAGGCGCTCGCCTGTTACGAGGCCGCTGCCCAGCGGCAGGTCTTCGCCGATGCGCTGGCGGGGAGAGCCCTGTGAGCGCGGTGCGCGTGAAGGCTGCGGCCCTGCTGCTGGACATGGACGGGACCCTGGTCCACTCCACCGGCGACGTGGAAGTCGTGTGGCGGCGCTGGTGTCAGCACCATGGGCTGGATCCCGCTCCCGTGCTCGCCATGTGTCACGGCGTGCGCTCACGGGAGGTGATAGGGGCCCTGGCTCCCCAGCTGGACATGGCAGTGGAGGTGGCCCTGCTCGACGATCTGGAGATGGCATACGCTGCGGCGCCGATACCTCTGGACGGTGCCCGGCGACGGCTCGCACAACTGCCGCCGACGCGCTGGGCGCTGGTGACTTCCGCAAGCCGGAGGGTGGCAGAGCACCGGCTGCTGCACGCCGGATTGCCGCTGCCCCGTCTCCTGGTGTGCGCCGGGGATGTGGTACGGGGCAAGCCGGATCCCGAGCCTTATTTGCTGGCTGCCAGCCGGTTGGGACTGGCTCCGGCCGATTGCCTGGTGTTCGAGGATGCGCCAGCGGGCATCGCCAGCGCCCTGCAGGCGGGTTGCCAGGTGGTGCAGATGGGGGGAACAAGGCGGTATGACGACAGGCTCAAGGGCTGGCTGCGGGACTGGCGCGGGATCGAGATCGAGGTGGCACCGGACGGGCTCCATCTTCATCTGCCCGCCCCGCTGCCGGCAGAGGCAGGATGATGACGACAAGGGGCACGCCATTCAGGCGCCGCAAGATTGCCCGATGCTGGGGGAAGCCTGCTCAGCCGAATAGCGTTCCACCCGGTTGCGGCCATTGTGCTTGGCCAGATAGAGCGCCTGATCGGCGCGAGAGAGCAGCTCGTCCAGATTGAAGGGGCCCTCTCTCTGGGAGGCGATACCGATGCTGACTGTGATGCAGACGGCGGGCTCGGCTCCCTTTTCTTCCCCTGGCTGCGCGACGATTTTTCGCAGCCGCTCGGCAACTGCCATGGCCTGCTCCTCGCTGAGGCCGGGCCAGATGGCCACGAACTCCTCTCCCCCCAGGCGACAGAAGAGATCCCCCGGTCGAAGCTGGTCGCGCACCCGGGCCGCGAAGTTGCTCAACTGGTTGTCACCCTCTTCGTGGCCGTGACGATCATTGATGCGTTTGAAATGATCGATGTCCAGCATGCAGATCGCCACAGGGTAGCGCTGCACCGTGAGGTGCTGGAGCAGTTCATTGGCGGCCGACCAGAAGCCGGCCCGGTTCAGCGCACCGGTCAGGTGATCGTGGTGGGCCAGGTGTTTCATCTCCCGCAGCAGGCTGTTGCGGGCCGCCATGATGCTGGCGGCGGTCAGGGGGGTGAGAGCGATCAACATGACCCCTATCCGGACGGAGAACATCCAGTACTGGGTCTGGACATCGTGATTGATGACGAGGTGGCCGTTTGAGAGGGCGATCAGGATCAGGGTGCTGTAACTCAGGGTCAGCAGGCTGGTGGCGAAGACGGAGTAGGTGACGGCGCACCAGAGCAGCGCCGGTACCGGGAAGGCGATGGATCCCGGCCCCTCGACGAGCAGGGTGAGCAGCAGGGAGGCCACCAGGCTCAGCAGCGGCATCAATCTGGCCCAGGAGAACTCGGTGCGGTAGAGGAGGGTGCGCCAGGGGGGCACGCTGTCATGGGGAGGCAGTGTCAGGAGCACCGGCAGTATGGTCATGTAGTTCACCAGCTCGCTGGCAAACCAGAAGCCCAGCCCGTAGAGCGGGGGGCCCAGAGACAGGATGGGATTGATGATGGCGCCGACCACGCCGGCGGCGAGGGAGGCGGCCAGGGTGTTTCGCAGCAGGAGCACGAGGGAGGTGGGGCGCCTGAGGAGCTTGTCGGCAGGCGCGAGCCGATGCATCAGCAGATACCCGACGCCGATGCCGGCCAGGTTGCCGCAGGTCAGCAGGATGGTTTTGAACAGGGGCTCGCCGGTGAAGAGGGCGGCAAGAAAAAAGCCCAGTATGCCGCCGGCCCAGCCCGCCGGGGTGGCCAGGCGTGGATAGCGCACCATGCAGCCGAGCAGGACCGCATTGGCAGGCCAGAAGGCCGCCAGCAGGTTGGGGGGGCGGGTGAAGATGCCGATCAGCGAGAACAGCAGTACCAGGGCGGCGACACACAACAGAGCGGACAAGGGCGTCAATGTGCATGAGGTACGTTGGCGTGCGATGTCCCCCATGGGGACCTCCTGACAAGAGAGCGTTTGTTCAGAGTATGGCTGGCACGTGACAAGGGTGAACGAGGGGGAGAGAAGAAAACGCCCCCTGGTGGAGGGGGCGTGAAGGCTTACTTGAAGACCCGGAAACGCACGTCGTCGTCGATGAAGGTCTTGTCGCCGGCAGGTTGCTCTATGCTGCCAAAAGGCATCTGGGCACGAAGCAGCCAGCTGGCGGGCAGGTCCCACTCCTTGCGCACCGCATCGTCGATGAGCGGGTTGTAGTGTTGCAGGGAGGCGCCGATGCCCTCCTGGGCCAGGGTGGTCCAGACCGCGAACTGGGCGATCCCGGTGGCATGTTCGGACCAGATGGGGAAGTTGTCGGCATAGAGAGCGAATTTCTGCTGAAGATCCTCGATGACGGCGGTGTCTTCGAAGAAGAGCACGGTGCCAGCCCCGGCGCGGAAGCTGCCGTTGATCTTGGCTTCACTCTGGGGATAGGCCTCCGGCGGCACTATCTTCTTGAGCTCCGCCTTGACGATGTCCCACAGCTTGTGGTGCTGCTCGCCGAACAGGATGACGGCGCGGGAACTCTGGGAGTTGAACGAAGAGGGGCTGTGCTTGACGGCATCCTTGATGAGGGCGGTCAGCTGGGCCTCGGAGTGGGTCACCCGGTTGCCCAGGGCATAGATGGTACGACGTGCTTTGATCTGTTCGATAAACGGACTGCTCATAACATCTCCTTGGTTGATGAATCATCACCGCCAGCGTTGCCGACAAAGGTCATCTGGCTCCGATTTCTCGAGTCATCGACTATATCACCTTGCGGGCAATAAACCGTCAACGAGGAGTAATGACTGTTTCTACTTTTTATGGATATTCACATGACGGATGTGAATATGGCCGTGAGACACCTTGATATCTTTTTTATCATTAGCAGTGGATGTTAATGACTTCAATCAATATCTTTTGCAGATTTTTAATCTATAAAATTCATCCAATATGACATTTTATAGAGATTGACATGACGGCGGCGCTGATCAAGGAACGCTATTACATACTGACTCCGCTGTCGTTTCTCCTGGGAGGGCTGGTGCTGATCGCCACCCTGTTGCTGGCGGCAGCCAGCTACCTGAGCAGCATCGACAAGACGGTGGCGGGTTACGGTCACATGCTGGCCGCCCTCGACGCCACCCTGCTCCAGGACATGGCGCAGGACAACCGCCGCCAGCTTGGCGTACTGGAGGCGTCCCTGGACAAGCAGGCCATCGCTGCCGGGGCATCGGCCATCAATCCCATCTGGGCCATTGCCCATCAATTCAAGTACGACGCCCACTTCCTCTATTTCTACAACGCGCGCACCCATCGGCTCGACAGCTATCCCGACTGGCAGCAACCAGAGGGCTACCGGGCACAGGCGCGGCCCTGGTACCAGACCCTGTCCGGCGAGGGCGATGATCTCGTCTGGTTCGGTCCCTACCCGGAGTTCGATTCGGTCCGGCAGGTACTGACCCTCATCAAGCGGGTCAAGGATCATGAGGGGCAGCTGCTTGGACTGCTGATGGTGGACATGTCGTTCAGCGCCTTGCAGGGGGCGTTGCACCGGGCGGTGGGTGAGGATCCGGTGGCCCTCTACATCACCGAGCGCAAGGGCGGCAAGCTGGTGGTGGGGCACAATTTGTCGCTGTTGCCGCCCCGCCTAGAGCGGGAGACGCAGGCGGCCGCCCTGGACGGGTTCTGGGCAGGTCGCCACCTGCAACACGCTCTGGAGGGGATGGAGTGGGATCTCAACGTCTATCTCCCCCCCTCCCATTTTCATGAAAACCTGCAAGACACCCTGTTGATGGTGGTGCTGCCCGCCCTGGCATTGCTCTGCATCTGGCTGTGCAGCCAGTGGTTTCTGGTGCGGATCTTTCGCCAGGAGCAGGCGCTGGTGCAGGGCTCGCTCAGCGGCCTCATCCAGGATGAGGCGCGAAAGGAGATCCAGCGGCGTCAGCGAACCTGGTTCGTGCACGGCAGCCTGGGGGAGATAGAACAGGTGCGAAACAGCCTGCTGCAAGGGCAGGATGCCCTGCTCCACGACCCTCTCACCGGCATCCTGAACCGGCGAGCCTTCGATCAGCAGCGGGCGGGGCTGGAGCAGGCGGGGAGGCCCTACTGGCTGGTGCTGTTCGATGTGGACAACTTCAAGCGCGTCAACGACAGCTGGGGACACGGTGTGGGGGATGCGGTGCTGTTTCGGGTGGCCACCATCATGGCGAGAACCCTGGGGGATGAGCAGGTCTACCGCATCGGGGGCGATGAATTTGCGGCCTTGCTGCCCTGGGAGCAGGCGGAGGTGGAATGCCGCCTGACCCACCTGCTCGGTCGGGTGAAAGCCCTGAAATGGCGGGAGTTCGCCGACGCCATCACCCTGAGCGCCGGCGGAGCGCGCTATCCGGATGATGCCCTGACGCTGCTCGAGCGGGCGGATGCCTGCCTGTACGAGAGCAAGCACCAGGGGCGGGATTGCTGGCATCTGGCGGCGGCGTCGCCCGTTGACGGGGAGGTTGTGACAGTATCTGTCTGACGGTGATCGCTGCAAAAAAGGGCCTTTGGGCCTAGAAAAGGGTCATGACGGGGATGATTTCTCGTGTGACCTTTTTTTTTGATGTGGTTTCAGGTGGTTAGCCTGCTTTCTTGCATCGTGTCGCGAACCGGAGACAGGGAGGGCTGGCCGTGAGGTGCCCCTTGCGGCAGTGGCGCAGGTCAGGGGGCTTTGTATAGTGCAGGGAAAAATAATCAATCATCAGGTTTGACAGGAGTACCCCATGAAAATGAAACCGTTTGGCATGAGCGCACTGGCGCTGCTGGGGGCGTTGCTGTTGGGCACAGGACAGGTGCAGGCATCCGAGACCCTCAATACCATTCTCGGCGGCGGAGCCGGCGGGGTGGCGGGCACCATGATCGGCAAGGAGCTGGGTGGCGACACCGGCGCCCTGGTGGGGGCAGCCCTGGGGGGCGCGGCCGGTGGTGCGGCCACGGCCAATAGGGGCAACAAGAACGAAGCTGCGCTCGGCGGCGCCGTCGGTGCCCTGGGCGGGGCTGCCATCGGCAAGAGCGTCGGTGGCAGCACGGGCCAGCTGATCGGTGCCGGTATCGGTGGTGCCGGTGGCTCTGCCATCGGAGCCAGGACCGGGGATGGTCACGAGAGCCGCGGCGATCGCTATTACGATGACAGGCGCTATCACAAGCACCACAAGAAACACAAAAAGCACCGCAAGCACAGATGGCATGACGACTGATGCCGCGGCAAGCTGACCGACAAAAAGGGGCCTTTGGCCCCTTTTTTGATCCCGCTGCCGGCCCGTGAGGGGCGGCGAGCGGCCTCTTACACCAGCCGGTGCTGGCGCCTGCCAAGGGAGAAGGCGTTGATGTTGTCGATGAGCTGATCCGCGAGGCGCTGCATCGACTCTTCGCTGGCCCAGGCCACGTGGGGAGTCAGGATGAAATTGGGGTAACGCAGGGCCTGCATCAGGGGGTGATCCGGAGGCGGCGGCTCGACACTCGCCACATCGAAGCCGGCGCCGCCCAGACGGCCGTTGCCGAGGGCTTCGAGCAGCGCCTGCTCGTCCACCAGGCCGCCACGGCCCACGTTGATGAGCAGGGCGCCCGGTTTCATCAGGGCCAGCTCCCGCTCCCCGATGAGATGGCGGGTGTAGGGGGTGAGCGGGCAGTGCAGGCTGATCACATCCGAACTTTGCAGCAGGGCATCCAGGGGCAGTCTGTCGTCATCCCCCGGGGAGCCGACCTGGCTCTGGGCATAGTAGACCTCCATCCCGATGGCGCTGGCCCGCTGTCCCAGCGCCTGTCCCAGGGTTCCCTTGCCGATGATCCCGAGGCGCTTGCCATGCAGATCCGTGATGGGGTGGTCGAAGAAGCAGAACTGGCCGCTTTGTTGCCAGCGCCCCTCCAGCAGGGACTGGCGCCAGGCGAACAGGTTGCGCGACAGGGCGAGCATCAGGGCCATGGCGTGCTCGGGGACGGAAGGGCCCGAGTAGTTGCGGATATTGCACACGGCGACATTGGCGGCGCGGCACGCCTCCAGATCCAGGTTGTCGCTGCCGGTGGCGGCCAGGGCGATCAGGCGCAGTTCGGGCAGTTGGGCCAGTTCATCGGCCCCGATGCGCACCTTGTTGATGATGGCGATGCTGGCGCACTTGAGCCGCTCCACCACCTGATCCGGCGCCGTGGTCGGGTAGCTTTGCCAGTGATGGGGAAAATCGGGGCGGCGCAGATTGATGCCGGTGTCCAGGGTGTCGCTGTCGAGAAACACGATTTGCTGCATGAAGCCTCCTGCCATTGGTTCGGACATGATGCCAAACATGGAGGGCGGCTGACCAGCGCGGTGGCATCGGGTCAAGTCCGATGGGGAAGGCAAAAGGCGGGTGGCTGTGCCTCGGAGGGACTTAGATCCAGCCCAGGTGCGTCAGCCAGCCCTGGATGCGCCCCGGCGTCTCCTCCAGATCCATCAGGGCATAGGGGCGGTAGTTGAGCTTGTGGCTGCGGCGGCTCTCGCTTCTGCGGGCTTCGGCTGCCAGCAGGGGCCAGCGTCCTCCCTCCTCCTGATAGAGATCCAGGGTAGGGATACTGCCCTGGGCTATCTGCTTGGCGAGGGTCTGGTTGCTCAGCTGGTTGGGGAAGAAGCCGTCGAGCAGCACCAAGGCATCGGGGGCGGGCAACTGTTCGCTGGCGATGAGGTTGGCGGCCCAGGCGGCGCTGGTACCCTGGGCCAGCAGCAGCTTGAAGCCCCCCTCCTGCAGCTTGGCATCCCCCAGCTTGCTGATGCGGGAGGCAAACTGCTTGCGAAAATCGTCGATGACCTGCTGTTTCTTCTCGGCGGCGGGGTCGAGCTCGGTCTGCTGCGGCGAGGGGAGCAGCAGCAGGGTATCGAAACCGAGGCGCCCCAGCTCCCGGGTCAGTTGCCACAGCTGGCCGCTGCGCTGCCAGTCGGGCAGCAGGATGACCAGACCCACGTAGTTGTCGCTGTCGTGCTTGGCAAACAGTACCTGTTGCTTGTCCACCCTGGTGCTGTCGGGTATTCCCTGCCAGTCGCTGCTCTGCCAGTAGTCGGGGGGAACCAGGGGGGCTGGATCCGGGGCGGCGCCTGACGGTGCCTGCCCGGCGCCGTGGGCGGCAAAAGCAATCAGGGTCAGCAGCAGATAGGGGCGAAATGTCATGGGGGATCCTCCAGCACTCCCTCATAGCGGCCTCGCCGGGGGTTTCTTTAGGGCAAGGGGGCACATCGGCATCGGCGGTGGCGAAGAGGGTCTGACCGGCGGGCCGGACACGTGCCCGGGATTGTTCCAAATGGCAAAGCATTCCCGGTTTTGATTGTTCCATCCTGTGACCCATACATGGTTCAGTAAGGGCAGGCAGACAGGGGGCCGGGGCATGTCGTCACTGGCCGCAGGCGGAGAATTCTCCCCCCTGTCTCGTCAGAACGAGAGATTCACCCTCACTTTCCATCGACAGGGAGCGTTATCGCCATGAGCACCTTGGTTCACTTGCCCATCCTCGACCTGAGGCAGCTGGATGCCTCGCCCGACGCCCGGGCCGATTTTCTGGCATCGTTGCGCGATGCCGCGAGAGAGACGGGATTTTTCTATCTGACCGGCCACGGCATCGATCCCGAGCTGCAACAGGAGGTGCAGCAGCTGTCGCGGGCCTTCTTTGCGCTGCCTCTGGCGGCCAAGCAGCAGGTCGCCATGATCCACTCTCCCCATTTTCGTGGCTACAACCGACCGGGGGCGGAGCTGACCCGGGGTCAACCCGACTGGCGAGAGCAGTTTGATATCGGTGCCGATCGCCCAGCCTTGCCGCGCGCGGCGGGCGACCCGCCCTGGTGGCGGTTGCAGGGGCCGAATCAGTGGCCGGAGGCGCTGCCGACACTGCAACCCGTGCTGACGCGCTGGCGTGGGCAGATGACCCGCATGTCCCGTACCCTGCTCGGGGCTTTTGCCGAGGCGCTCGCACTGTCGCCAGATGCCTTCGATGCCCTGCACGGAGAGCGTCCCAACGAACATATCAAGCTGATCCGCTATCCCGGTGAGCGGGGCGCCACCCAGGGGGTCGGTCCCCACAAGGATTCGGGCTTCCTGAGCTTCCTGCTGCAGGATGACCAGCCCGGCCTGCAGGTGGAGGTGGCGCCGGATCACTGGATCGACGCGCTCCCGCTCCCCGGCACCTTCGTGGTCAACATCGGTGAGCTGCTGGAGCTCGCCAGCAACGGCTACCTGCGGGCGACCGTGCACCGGGTGGTGCCGTCGGCGCCGGGGCAGGAGCGTCTCTCCATCGCCTTCTTCCTGGGGGCCCAGCTCGACGCCGTGGTGCCCGTCTATCCGCTGCCCGAGGCACTGGCCCGTGAAGCCAGGGGGCCTGCCACCGACCCGCACAATCCGCTGCTGCGGGAGGTGGGCTGGAACTACCTCAAGGGGCGGCTGCGTTCCCACCCTGATGTGGCATTGCGCCACCATGCCGATCTGTTGCCGGCGCCCCGGGCGCTGGCGGTCGGCGAAACCACCCATTGATTGCATGGCAAGGAGCACAAGATGAACAAGCACGGACTGTTTTCCCTGAGCGGCCTGGTATTGGCCCTCGGACTCTCTCTCTCCGCCCAGGCAGCCCAGGCGCTGCGGGTTGCCGCGGATCCACTGCCCCATGCGGATATCCTCGGCGAGGTGAAACGCCAGGACCCTTCGCTGGATCTGCAGGTGATCGAGCTCAGCGGCGGCATCAATGCCAATGCCCTGTTGGTGGCGGGTGATGTGGATGCCAACTACTTCCAGCACGTCCCTTACCTGCGGGATCAGGAGAAGGCGCTCGGCACCGAGCTGGTGGTGGCCGCGACCGTACACGTGGAGCCTCTTGGCATCTATTCGAAGAAGTTCAAGCACCTGAGGGAGGTACCGGAAAAGGCGGTGATAGCCCTGCCCAACAATGTCACCAACCTGAGCCGGGCCCTCTATCTGTTGCAGCACGAGGGGCTCATCACCCTCAAGGCCGGCCATGAAGATCCGGCGCGGGATCTGGCGACGGTGCACGACATCGCCACCAACCCCAAGGCGCTCAAGATCCTGGAGATCGAGGCGCCGCAGCTGCCGCGCTCCCTCGACGACGTGGATCTGGCGGTGATCAATGGCAACTATGCCCTGGAGGCGGGGCTGGAGCCTGCTCGCGATGCTCTGGGGCTGGAGAGCGCCCAGAACAATCCCTACGCCAACATCCTGGTGACCACCCCGGCGCTCAAGGATGATCCGCGGATCCGCCAGTTGGCGCGGGATCTGGAGTCCAGGGCGATCGCCGACTTCATTCGCAAGAGCTACAAGGGGTCGGTGATCCCGGTGGCCGGGCGGCAGTCATGATAGTGCTGGAGGGGCTCGGCAAGCAGTACCCGGGGCACGGGCAACCCGCTCTGGAGGGGGTGTCGCTCGAGATTCCGGATGGGGCCATCTACGGCATTCTCGGGCGCAGCGGCGCGGGCAAGAGCACGCTCATTCGTTGCCTCAATCTGCTGGAGCGGCCAAGCCGGGGCCGCATCCTGTTCGATGGCCGCGACATCACGGCCCTGGAGGGAGCGGCCTTGCGCCGCCACCGTCAGGGGACCGGCATGATTTTCCAGCACTTCAATCTGCTGCACGCCCGCAGCGTAGAGGAGAACGTGGCGGTCCCGCTGGAAATCGCCGGAGTGGCGCGCCGGGAGCGGGCGGCCCGGGTCAGCGAGCTGTTGGAACTGGTGGGGCTTGGCGAGCACCGTCGCGCCTTCCCCTCCCAGTTGTCGGGGGGGCAGAAGCAACGAGTGGGCATCGCCCGCGCCCTGGCCGCCAATCCGCGCCACTTGCTCTGTGACGAGGCGACCAGTGCCCTGGATCCGGAGACCACGGAGTCGGTGCTGGCGCTGCTTGCCGACATCAACCGCCGCCTCGGGATCACCATAGTGCTCATCACCCACGAGCTGGAGGTGGTCAGGGCCATCTGCGATCACGCGGCATTGCTGGAACGGGGTCAGCTGGTGGAAAGCGGCGCTCTGGGCACCCTGCTGGCCAACCCCGACTCCCGCGTGCGGCAGGCCCTGTTGCCGGATCCCGAGATCCTGGGGCGTTTCATGGCGCGTCACGGAGTCACAGAGGAGGTGCGTTTATGCAGAGTCGCCTGAGTGTCGATGCCTTGCTTGAACTGATGTATCAGGGGTCGCTCGAAACGCTCTACATGGTGGGAGTGGCGGCCGTGTTCACTCTGCTGCTGGGGCTGCCGACCGGGGTGCTGCTGGTGGTGACCCGTCCCGGGGGCGTGCTGCCCTTGCCCCGTCTCAACATGGTGCTGGGGATCGGTATCAACATCGGGCGGTCGCTCCCCTTCGTGGTGCTCCTGATCGCCCTGATCCCCCTGACCCGGCTGGTGGTCGGCACCTCACTGGGCAGCACCGCCGCCATCGTTCCCATTACCCTGGGGGCCTTCCCCTTCTTTGCCCGGGTGGTGGAGAGCGCCCTCGATGAGGTGGACAAGGGGCGCGTCGAAGCCGTGCTCGCCATGGGAGGCAGCGGCTGGCACGTGGTCGTCAAGGCGCTGCTGCCCGAGGCCTTGCCGGCGCTGCTGGCCGGACTCACCCTGACGGTGGTGATGCTCATTGGCTTCTCCTCCATGGCGGGGGTGGTCGGTGGCGGCGGGCTCGGGGATCTGGCGATCCGCTACGGCTACCAGCGCTTTGACGACAAGGTGATGGCAGGGACAGTGGTCATGTTGCTGCTGCTGGTGCAACTGGTACAGGGGGTGGGGGACAGGCTGGTGCGGGCACTGGCCCATCGCCGCTAGGGGCACGGCTTCTCATCAGGCCGGCCGTGAGGTGCCAGCCAATAAAAAAGCGAGCCTTGGCTCGCTTTTTTTGCAATCACATCAAGGGGTCAACTTAGTTGACGCGACGCTTGAATTCACCGGTACGGGTGTCGATTTCGATCTTGTCACCGATCTCCACGAAGGCGGCAACGGCCAGCTCGTAGGAGGTGCCCTTCAGGCGGGCAGGCTTGGTCACTTTACCGGAGGTGTCGCCACGGGCGGCCGGCTCGGTGTACTCGACTTCACGCACGATGGTGGTCGGCAGTTCTACGGAGATGGCTTTCTCGTTGTAGAAAGTCACTTCGCAGAGGTCTTCCATGCCGTCTACCAGGTAGTTCAGGGCATCACCCAGGTTGTCTTTCTCGACGTCGTACTGGTTGTACTCGGTGTCCATGAAGACATACAGCGGGTCGGAGTAGTAGGAGTAGGTGCACTCTTTACGCTCCAGCTGAACGACTTCCAGCTTGTCGTCGGCCTTGAAGACGGTCTCGGTGGCGCTGCCGTTCAGCAGACCCTTCAGCTTCATCTTGACCACGGCGGAGTTACGGCCGGATTTGTTGAATTCAGCCTTCTGGACCACCATCGGCTCGGTGCCGATCATGACTACGTTACCAGCGCGGATTTCCTGTGCGGTTTTCATGTAAAAAATTCCTGTTCGTGAAACGGACGGATAAAAACTGCCAGATTATATACGGCTTTCTAAAAATTTCACCAACCTCGTGACGAGATCCCCGTCCGCCAGCAGCCTCTGTGGCCAGGTGCGCCCATGTTGCTGCCATATGGCCGCGTATTGCGGCCATTGTGCCCAGAGTTCACCCGTATGCTCCCCCCGGTTGAGGGCATGGTTGAAGCGGCGCAGCCACTGACCGGCCGGCGCTGGCAAGGGGGAGAGGTAGTGGTCGAGAAAACCGTCCAGCTTGACCATGTGGGCATCCTCTTCCTGCTGGTAGATATGCCAGAGGAAGGGGCGCCCCGCCCACTGGGCCCGCACGAAGGAGTCCTCCCCGCGCACCAGGTTGAGATCGCAGCTCCACAGCAGGCGATCGTAGCCCCTCTGATCGGTCATCGGCAGCAGCTTGACGGTGAGGTTGCCCGCCTGGAGCAGATCTCCGGCCCGGGCACCGGGAATGGCCTCTGCCAGCCCTGCGCCGATGAGCACGTCGTCGAGGGAGCGCCCCAGCGGCAGCAGCAGGGTGACGGGGGTGACGCTCTGGCGCCAGCCCTCGGCCAGGCTCCTGAGCGCCTCGCTCTCGTAGGTAAAGAGGCTGACCCGCAGCTCGTCTTCTCGTTGGGGTGGCAGGCCGAGGCTGGCCCAGTAGGCGGCCAGTCCCGCAACATCCTGTTGCCAGCGCTCGCGCTCGACGATGAGGCCTCGCTCGCACAAGAGGCCGCCCGTTTTCTGCGTGAAACCCGGGAAGAAGAAGTACTTGTCGAGGCGCTGGCTGCCGACCTGCTGGGGCGAGGCGAGGCCATGGCAATCCTCGACCCAGCTCTCGGCCGAGAGGTATTCGAGGTTGATCCAGCAGGGGGGCGTGGTCTGCTCGGCCATGCGTTCGATAAAGGGGGCGGGCAGCTCGCAGGCAAACGCCTCGATGACCACCCTGGCCGGGGTCATGTCGGCGGGGAGGCGCTCGTGCCAGTGCTGGACATAGATGCCATCGACCCACTGACCGTCCTGTGCGGGGTCGAGCGCCGGGCAGATGCGGGCGAAGCTAACCAGATCGTCCACCCAGAGCCGCACCTGCACCTGCACCTCACTCTTCTGCGCCGGGAGCGCGCTTTCCTGTTTGAGCTGGCGGGCGAGCCGCCAGGTGACGCCGATGTCACCGAAGTTGTCGACGACGCAGCAGAAGATGTCCCAGTCGAAGGGGGGGAGAGGGCTTGTCATGGCGCAGGGTCCCAGATGCAAAAAAACCGGTGCGCAGGGTAGCACACCGGTTGGCTGGCTTCTAACGGTCGGCTCGGGGCCGAAGGAGGAACTTACTCCTTGCCGTAGACGTTGTTCTCCTGCTCGCGCACCCGGATGAAGGTGGTGCGTTTGGTGAGCTCTTTCAACTGGCTGGCCCCCACATAGGTGCAGGTGGATCGCACCCCGCCCAGGATGTCGCGCACCGTGTTCTCCACCGGGCCGCGGTAGGGCAGCAGCACGGTTTTGCCTTCGGAGGCGCGATACTCGGCGACACCGCCGGCGTGCTTGTCCATGGCGCTGGCCGAGCTCATGCCGTAGAACTTCATGAAGGGCTCGCCATCGACCTCGACGATTTCACCGCCGCACTCTTCGTGAGCGGCCAGCATGCCCCCCAGCATCACGAAGTCGGCGCCGCCGCCAAATGCCTTGGCCACATCCCCCGGGCAGGTGCAGCCGCCGTCACCGACGATCTGGCCACCCAGGCCGTGGGCCGCATCGGCACACTCGATGATGGCGGAGAGCTGCGGGTAGCCGACCCCGGTCTTGACCCGGGTGGTGCAGACCGAGCCCGGGCCTATGCCCACCTTGACGATGTCGGCGCCGGAGAGGATCAGCTCCTCCACCATCTCGCCGGTCACCACGTTGCCAGCGAGGATGATGTGGTTCGGGCAGGCCTCGCGGATCTTGCGCAGAAACTCGACGAAGTGCTGAGAGTAACCGTTGGCCACGTCCACGCAGATGAAGCGCAGGGCGCTGGACATCGCGAGGATCTGGCGGGTCTTGGTGAAGTCCTCCTCCGAGGTGCCGGTGGAGACCATTACGTGGCCCAGCAGGGCCGGGTCGGTCTCATTGACGAAGGTTTGCCACTGCGCAAGGCTGTAGTGCTTGTGCACCGCCGTCATCATCTCGAAGCTGGCCAGGGTACGCGCCATGGCGAAGCTGCCGACGGTATCCATGTTGGCGGCGATGACGGGCACGCCCTGCCATCGGGTCTGGGTGTGCTTGAAGGTGAACTGGCGGGTCAGGCTGACTTGGGAACGGCTCTTGAGAGTAGAGCGCTTGGGGCGAAACAGGACATCCTTGAAACCGAGCTTCAAGTCTTCTTCGATACGCATTGCGAATTCCTTATTGAGCCTTGTGTGAGAGGTCACTTTGCAGTGGCAACTTTTCGGCAGGCGCAAAAAAACCGGTGGTTTTCAGGCCCTCCGGTTTACAGCAGTGTAGGCAAAAATCCCGTCAGAACAAGACTGATAATTCACACACCGCTGTGGTAGCCTTTGGCGTCACAACCTGAGGATGGCCGCCAGCGTCATCCAGCACCCTGTTCTCCCCTCGTTTTCCTGCTGCATTCCCCACTCACGCGCCGTGCCCGGCATGGATTGTCGCCTGTTGGCACCGCGTCCAGAGCCTGCTCCCCTGCGCGCCAGAATCCGGTTGACCCGGCAGTTGGCTGTGATACATCTGGGCGCAAGACTGACAAGGCGAGAGAGCAAGATGGGCAAGAGAATGGTGGCGGCAGCCATGATGTGGGCGCTGTGCGGCAGCGCGATGGCGGCCCAGACCAGCTATGGCTGGATCGAGAAGGGGGTGCTGATGCCCTACGGGGTGGCGGTCAAGATGAAGCTCGATACCGGTGCCCTCACTTCGTCGCTGGATGCCCGCGACCTGAAGCATTTCAAGAAGGATGGCAAGCCCTGGGTGCGCTTCAACCTGGTGCTGACCGATGCCAATACCGACAAGGTGGTGCGCCGGAGCGTGGAGCGGCCGGTGGAGCGCAGCGTGACGGTGCGCGGGGCGGGCGGCATGGAGGAGCGCCCGACGGTGACCATGTCCGTCTGCGTCGGGGACCAGGTCTACAAGGAGTGGTTCACCCTGCGGGATCGCAGCAAGATGATCTACCCGGTGCTGCTGGGGCGCCGTCTGCTGGCGGAGCTGGGACCGGTGGATTCGAGCCGGACCTTCACGGTACAGCCCACCTGCGACTAGGGTGGTGGTGCCATGAAAAACGGGGGCCTGGCCCCCGTTTTTCATGGCGTGCGCAAAGGCTGACCCGTCATGCCTGGCGCGAGGCGGGCAGCAGCACGCTCACTTCGAGCCCCCCTTCAGGCCGATTGTGGATGTCGAGATCCGCTCCGTGAAGCTGGGCGATGCGCGAGACGATGGCCATGCCAAGGCCCACGCCATCCCCCTGCTGGGGATTGACCCGGAAGAAGCGCTCGCACAACCGGGAGAGGGCGGCGGTGGGGATGCCGGGGCCGTTGTCCCGCACATCCACCCGGATCCGGTTGCCCACCTGGCTCACCACCACGGCGACCTCGCCGCCCACCTGGGTGTAGCGCAGCGCATTGTCGATGAGGTTGCCGAACATCAGCTCCAGCAACATCGCCTGTCCCATTACCTGCACCTGTTCGGCGCCCTCCAGGGACAGCTGCTGATCCTTTTTCAGGGCGATGGGGGCCAGGGTCGCCAGGGTGCCCTGCAACAAGGGGAACAAGGGAAGGGCGGTGAGGGCCGGGCTCTGCTGGTTGTCGATGCGGGCCTGGGTCAGCAACTGGCGGATCAGCCGATCGCTGCGATCGAGGGCCAAGAGCATCTTGCGCAGGGCCTGCTCCCGGCTCTGATCATCCTCGGCCGTCATGGCGTTCTCGCTGTGGATGCGCAGCACCGCGAGGGGCGTGCGCAGCTCGTGGGCTGCCTCGTTGGTGAACTGTTTCTCCCGATCCAGGGTGTCAGCGAGGGCGTGCATCAGCCGGTTGATCTCCCCCACCAGCGGCGTCAGTTCCTCGGCCTTGATGGCGAGATTGAGGGGGCTCAGGTTGGCGGGATGACGCTCGCCGATGGCTTGCGCCAGCTGGTGCAGCGGTGACAGTCCCCGGGTGATCAGCCACCACAGCAGACCGAGCAGGAAGGGCAGGGTGATGAAGAGGGGCAGCATGGTGAGGGTGGCCATCTTGCTGGCCAGCTCGCTGCGTTCGTCATCCCGCTCCGCCACGATGAGCCAGGTCTGTTCACCTTCGTTGTAGAGGGTAAAGGTGCGCCACTCGTGGTGATCCTTGGTCTCGCTGTTGAAGCCCCGCTCCAGGGTGGTCAACGGTTGGGCCGGGGCATTGGGCGAGCGCAGCAGCACGGCGCCCTGCTCGCTCAGCAACTGGAAGTAGAGGTTGTGTTCGAATTCATGGCCATAGGGGGTGAACTCGTTGTCCTGACCGAACTGGAAGAAGCCGCCCTTCTCGATGTGGGGCGTCTCGGGGACGGCCTGCACCCACTCCTGGTACACGGTGCCGTTGCGCGGCAGCTCGCCGCTCTGCTTGAGATAGCGGCTGAGCAACTGGTTGGTGATGCGGGCGGACTGGGCGAGACGGGCATCAAACAGCTCTTCCATCTCGTGGTTGGCCTGCAGGTAGCCGATAAGGCCGCTGATGGCGAGGCTGAGGCTGACCAGGGCCAGGATGCCGGAGAGCAGGAAACGGCGGATGGAACGGACACGGCTCATGGGGCGGAGGCTCCTCTTGCGCCCTGGACGTCGAGCTGGGGCACGATGTAACCGACGCCGCGAATGTTGCGGATGAGCTCGGGGAAGAATTTCTTGCGCAGGTGGTGAATGTGCACCTCCACCGCGTTGCTCTCTGCCCCCTCGTCCCAGCCGTAGAGGCTCTGTTGCAGTTGATCCCGGCTCAATACCCGGCCGCTCTGGGTGATGAGCTCCTGCAACAGCTTGTACTCATGGGGGGTGAGCTTGACCGGCTCGCCCCGATAGGTGACCTGTTGTGACGCGGGGAAGAGCTGCAGCTCCCCGTACTCCAGCACCGCCTGGGCCTGCCCCTTGCTGCGCCGCACCAGGGCGCGCAGCCGGGCGTTGAGCTCCTGCAGGGCGAAGGGTTTGACCATGTAGTCGTCGGAGCCTGCATCCAGCCCCAGTACCCGGTCGTCCAGGGCATCACGGGCGGTCAGGATGAGCACGGGCAGGGTCTGCCCCTCCCGGCGCAACTTGCGCAGCAGGCTGATGCCGTCGATGTCCGGCAGGTTGAGATCCAGGACAAGGGCGGCAAACTCCTCGCTCTTGAGTGCCGAGAGGGCCGGCATCCCCTGCTGGAGCCAGTCCACCGTGTAGCCGCTGCTGCGCAGGGCATCCACCATGCCGTCTCCCAGCATCACATCATCTTCCACCAACAGGATCCGCATTGTTCTCTCCCTCAAACGACACTGCCCACCAGTATGCAAGCTGGTGGGCAGAGTTGAAATAGCACACTGTGCTGCTTGTGTTTACAGCTTGGCGAGACGCTCGCGAATTTCCATTCTGCGGCCCTCGTCCGCCACCTCGCGGCCAGGGCGCGCCGGGGCGGCCAGGGCCTTGTCCAGATAGACCTTCGCCTGTGCCTTGTCACCCTGATCCAGCAGGAAGTCGCCGTAGAAGAAGTTGGGGTCGATGCCGGTGGGATTGATGGCCAGCGCCTGCTTGAGCAGCTTCTCCGCCTTCTCGTCGTCACCAAAGCCCACCGGCCAGCCCGGTACCTGGTAGTAGAGGGAGCCCAGGCTGGTGTAGGCCGAGCCTTCCAGCGCCTTGGGATCCTGCTTGATGGCGATCTCGAGCTTGGCCTTGGCCTCCTTCACCAGACCAAGGGCGCCGAGGCCGCCCTTGGCCCCCGCCCAGGTGCTCTTGACGATGGCGGACCAGATCAGCAGATCGGTGCGAAATGCCTCCTTGGCGCTCGCCTCATCGGCCTTGGCACTCAGGCTCTCCAGGCAGCTCTCCTTGGCGTTGCCGGTCTGCTGGTACTGGCAGTGGGCCCACTCCTGCTGAATGGTGGGCAGGGCATCGGCGGCCTGTGCCAGACCGCTTGCCAGCAGGCCTCCCAGGACGAGCAACAGGGGGCCGTGACCAAATCGGGGACGGAAAGTGGTGTGCTTCATCTCAATGTTCCTTCTCGTTTGTCGCACAGGCGGGATCGCTCCTGTGATCGGGGGCAGGGGAGGCGGTGCGGCGGGCGTGGCGCTCGATGATCGGGCGCTGCTTGGCCAGGGCCATGTCCACCAAGGCGGGCAGCAGGCCGTTGAGCCGCACAAAGAGCTTTTCCGGCCAGCCGAGCCAGCGGCGGCGTGTCTCGTTGCACAGGGCGATGACGGCCTCCTCGGCCACGTCCTGTGGGCTGTCGGTCCGGGTGCCGAGCTCGGCATTCATGGCATAGGCCGCCTCGGAGTTGAGGTGGGTGCGGGTGGCGCGGGGGGCAAAGTGCAGCACCTTGATGCCGGTTCCCTCCAGCTCCCGCCCCAGGGACTCGCTGAAGCCGCGCATGGCGAACTTGCTGGCGCAATAGACGCTGTAGCCGGCAAAACCGATGGCCCCGAGGCTGGAGCCGATGTTCATGATGATGGCGGGCTTGCGCAGCCGGGGCAGCAGGGCCCGGGTGAGCTGGATGGGCGCCTCGACGTTGAGCAGCAACTGGCGTGTCACCTGCTCGCTGCTCTGATCTTCCAGCCAGGCGAACTGGTTGCAGCCCGCACTGTTGATGAGCACGTCCAGCCCCTCGTCCAGGGCCGGGTGTTGCAGCAGCTGCGCCCGCTCATGGGGAGAGCCGAGATCGGCCGTCACCGTCTGGTGGCGATCCGGATGAGGCAGCTCCCGGCGCAGGCGCTCCAGGGCGCTGGCCCGACGACCGTGCAGCAGCAGATGGGCACCCTGGGCCGCCAGTTCATGGGCCAGGGCTTCACCAATGCCGCCACTGGCGCCAGTCAGCAGTATGCGTTTGCCTTCAAGCTTCATTGGCATGATCCCGTGAGCTGATAGAGCATGTCGCCATAGAGGCGGTAGACCACCTTGGCGGCGTGAATGATGGCGGCCTGATCGGCGGCATCTTCCACCCGGTTCATCAGGGATTCGAAGAACTTGAGGTGCTCCTGGTCCAGGGCCCCGTGGGAGCTCAGGTAGCTCATGGCCTGGGGCGGCAGACCCAGACAGCTCTTGAGCTGGTCGGCGACGGTCAGGGCGATGGCGACGCTGGTGCCTTCCAGCACCTGCACCATGCCGAAGAAGCCCATGGGGTTGCCGCGCTGGATCTGGTCGTAGAGGAAGGCCACCATCAGCTCGATGGGCAGGCCCGGCTGGCCGTGGCGCACCGCCTCGGCATCACCGCCGCAGGCACGGATGTCGTTCAGGATCCACTCCTGATGGCCGTACTCCTCGTCGATGTACTCCCTGATGGCGCCACGCACCCATTCGTACTCCTGCCCCAGCTTGCCGCCGGTGGCCATCAGGAGCGGCACCGTGTGGCGCACGTGGTAGTAGGCCTGTGCCAGGAAGGCGAGGTAGGTGTCACGGCTGATGTCGCCGCGGCGGCAGGCCTCGATGATGGGGGCGTTGAACAGGCGTTCGCGCTCGCAGGCGGTGGCTTGTTGCAGGGTCTGGTAGAAGCTCATGAGGTCTCTCCTGTGAGGCATTGGCTGATCTGCCGGGAAAAATGGTGATAAATCTCGTTGCGACGGGGGCGCCCGTTGGCCGTCAGCAGGCCGGGGAGCTGATCCAGGGCGACCGGCAACCAGTGATGGATGCGGGCGTAATCGGGCAACTGCTGGTTGAGCCGGGCAATCTGCTCTGGCAATTGGGACTGGCTGCCCGGCAGCGGCTGGATAAGGGCCACGTTGGCGGGCTGACCGTCACCGAAGATGACGATGCGGGCGATGGCCGGGCAGAGCTGGGCCTGGGCTTCCACCCACTCCGGGGAGAAGTTGCGACCAAAGGCGGTGATCTGCACGTTCTTCTTGCGCCCCGTGATATGGAGATAGCCCTCCTCGTCGAGCCGACCCAGATCCCCTGTGGCGATCTGTGTTAAGGAAGAGGTGCCTGTGGCGATCTGACTGCCCGTCTCGCCCTCTTCCCCCAGGTAGCCCAGCATGGCGCTGCCGCTGACCATGACTTCGCCGTCTGCGGCGATCGTCACCTGGCAGTGGGGCAGGGGCAGGCCGACGCTGCCGGGACGATCCCCGTGGGGGCCGTTCAGGGCGACCACGGAGCCGCATTCTGAGAGACCGTATCCCTCGTAGACCGGCAGCCCCGCCGCACGGGCGTGAGCGATGAGTTCGGGGGCGACCTTGCCGCCGCCCACGGCGACGAAGCGCAGAGTGCCGAGCTGTGTCGCCAGGGCAGGGGTATTGAGGCACAGGGCCAGCAGCAGGCGCAGCAACTCGGGTACCAGCACCAGGCTGTGGCTGGGCCAGCGCAGCAGTGCATGGGCCAGGGCCGCAGGATCCAGCTTGCTGGAGCCCGAGAAGCCGAGTTCCCCCAGGGAAGGGATGCGGCTGCAGGCGCCGGTCAGCAGCGGTACATACAAGCCGGTCAGGTTCTCCAGCAAGGTGGTGAGGGGCAGCAGGGTCAGGTGTTTCTCAACCCGGGCAGGGGCCACCCGCAGGGCAAGGGATCCGCAGACCGCCGTCATCTGTTCCAGCGACAGGCAGACGCCCTTGGGTTGCCCCGTGGTGCCCGAGGTATAGGTGATCTTGGCGGTGCCCGCCGGCAGCTCGGGGAGGCGGGCCGGGATGCGGCGCCACAGGGGCACGGCCTGCTCATCGGGCCTGCCTGCCATGAGCACGAGGGGCGAGGCGGCCTGCCACCCCTGGTGCTCCGGGCCGACCAGGGCGTCTGCTCCGCTGCTTTCCAGCAGCCACGTCTGCTGCGCCGGACTGAAGAAGTGGGGAACCGGGATGACCACGATGCCGGCCCAGGTGCAGGCGAGATCGATCAGTGCCCAGGGCAGGCCGTTGTCGAGTTGCAGGGCCAGGCGGCGGATGCCGGCCCCTTGCAGCACTCCAGCCAGTTGCTGGATCTGCTGCCACAGGCTCTGGTAATCCAGCTCACTCTGGCTGCCTAGCAGCGCAGGCTGGTGCGGGGTCTGGCTGGCATGGTGGGCGATGGTGTCGAACAGCGTCATTGCGCGCACCTCCTGTCGATGTCGGCATGGTTAAAAAGGCGGGGCATGGGCCCCAGCAGGTTGAGCAGCAGGCTGCTCTGTGCGAGCACCTCGCGCCCCTGGTTGATGTCGCCTGCCATCACCTTGGGCTGGCAGCGGTAGTATTCGCCCCAGGCACTGGCATCCTCTCCCACCTGATGGGCCTGGGCGGGGGCCAGCTCCACCGGGTTGAGACGCAGGCGGGTAAAGCTGTTGCGCAGCTTGGCGGTACCGGTGAACACCACGTAGTCCAGGGCGTTGTCACACAGCAGACGACACAGCGCGGCAAACATCAGGCGGGCGTGACCCGGTTCGCTGCAAGCAAGATTGCCCACTTCGATGATGCGGTGGCGGGCCGGACGTACCCCGAGACGGGTCTCGATGGCGGCCTCGACAGGCTGCTCCAGATATTGCTCCAGATAGAGCGGTTGCTCGTGCTCGCCATGGCAGGCCTGGTTAAGGCCGCAGGCACCGACCAGCACGCCATCTGCCCGGTAGAGCCCGAGCAGGCAGGGCAGGAAATGGGGAATGCGGGCGTTGAACTCGAGGGTGTAGGCGGCCTGGATATAGGTTTGCAGCGCCATGACCTGCTGCGGGGATTCGGCCAGGATCAACCGGTAGGGGGCTTGGATCTCGATGGTCATGGTTGGCTCCTTCTCTTGCGATGGGATGAGAGTAAAAGGGCAAACTTAAGAAACCCTTAAGGCGCAAAAAAAGACGAAAAAAACTGACGGGGGGTGAACGGGGGGCGATGGGGGCACCAGACAAAACAGTTGCCAGCAGCGGGCGTGGCAGGCAATCTGCCCCGCTGTCGCCACCCGAGGAGCTGCCATGTCATCCCCTGTTCACTGTCCCCTGTGTCTCTCCCCTCGGCACCATGCTCTGCCGGTGGCGGGCAAGGGCTATTACCGCTGCCTGACGTGCGAGCTGGTCTGGATGGACGAGGCGGACCACCTGGACGAGGGGGCCGAGAAGGCGGTCTATGACGGGCACGACAACCGGGTGGACGATCCCCGCTACCGGACCTTTCTGATGCGTGCCTTTGGCGAGGTGCTGGCCCGGGTGTCGCCTCCTGCCAGCGGCCTCGATTTTGGCTGCGGCCCCGGGCCTGCCCTCATCGCCATGGGGCGGGAGGCGGGCTTCGAGATGGCGGGCTACGACAAGTTCTATGCCGACGACCCAGAGTGCCTGACAAGGCAATACGACTTCATCACCAGCACCGAGGTGATAGAGCACATCGCCACCCCCCGCGCCGTGCTGGACACGCTCTGGGGCTGTCTCAAGCCCGGCGGGGTGCTGGTGTTGCAGACCCAGCGGGTGCTGGGGGACGAGCGCTTCAAGACCTGGCGCTATCGCCACGATCCCACCCATATCGTCTTCTTCGCCGAGGCCTCGTTCCGTGCCCTGGCTGTCCGCTGGCAGGCAGAGGTCGAGTTTCCTCATGCCGATGTGGCGGTGTTCACCAAACCCTGAGCCGGGCGTTTTCATTTGGCCATGAGTTGGGCATGCTGGTGGCCTGATACCCAGGAACGGATGCCCCTATCTCCATGTCGATCCCCCACCTCTCATTGCAAGACGCTCGCCACCTGCAACTGGCGGCCCAGGGGCTGCTGACCCCGCGCCGCGCCAGAGCAACCCCCGCCGACCTGCTCGCCTGCATTCGCCGCATGGCGTTGCTGCAGATAGACACCATCTCCGTGGTGGCCCGCAGCCCCTATCTGGTGCTGTTCAGCCGTCTCGGCCACTACGATCCGCGCTGGCTGGAACAACTGCTGGCCGATGGTGACCTCTTCGAATACTGGGCCCACGAGGCCTGTTTCGTCCCCCGGGAAGATTACCGGCTGCTGCGCCATCGCATGCTGGATCCCGCCGCCATGGGCTGGAAGTTCTCCGCCCAGTGGCTCAAGACCCACGGCGGCGAGATAGCGCAGATAGTGGAGCGCATACGCCAGGATGGCCCGGTGCGGGCGGCAGACTTCGAGCGCAAGGGGGACAAGGGCAACGGCTGGTGGGACTGGAAGCCCGAAAAGCGCCACCTGGAGGTGCTGTTTACCGCAGGCCAGCTGATGGTGCGCGAACGGCGCAATTTCCAGCGGGTCTACGATCTCGCCGAGCGGGTCATGCCGGAGTGGAATGACGAGCGGGATCTGCCGAGTCCTGATCTCGCCCGGCGGGACATGGTGCGAGCCAGTTGCCGGGCGCTGGGGCTGGTCAAGACCGGCTGGGTGGCGGATTACTATCGCCTTAAACGGGGGAAATACGACGCCCTGCTCCACCAGCTGGCGGACGAGGGGGAGCTGTTGCCGGTACGAGTGGAGGGGTGGCAGCACGGAGCCTTCGTTCACGCCTCCCTGGCCGATGAACTGGTCCGGGCCCAGGCGGGCTCCCTCAAGGCGAGCCACACTGCCGTGCTCTCGCCCTTTGACCCGCTGGTGTGGGATCGCAAGCGGGCCAGCGAGTTGTTTGGCTTTGACTATCGCATCGAGTGCTATACCCCGGCCCCCAAGCGCCAGTACGGTTATTTCGTGCTGCCGTTGCTGCATCGCGGCAAGCTGGTGGGCAGGATGGACGCCAAGGCCCATCGCAAGGAGGGAGTGTTCGAGGTCAAGAGCCTCTATCTGGAAGACGGGGTCAGGGTGACCCGGACCCTGGCCCAGGATCTGGGCAAGGCCATCCAGAAGCTGGCGCAGTGGCACCAGACACCGACCCTGCGCTACGGCGCCATTCCTGCGCCCTTGCTGGCCCTGTGGCAGGAGATATCGTCGCCTCTGTAGTCAAACTTACGGGGATTAATAAGTACTTGTTCAAGTGTTGGTACGCTAATTGGTTAGCGTACAACGACAAGCTCAAATCGTGAGAGATATTAGGATGGTGACAGGACAACGACTTAATACCGCACTTTGCGGGCTTTCAGCAGAGTTCGGTTACTACCCAGAGTTTTGTGATATTGAGACCGATAGATTCTCAATCAGAACACTTCCCGAACATGAACGCATTGTGGCGCTCGTATCAGGGGACCCGAATGTCCTCAAAGGTTGGATCTATCCGGGGGCGCAGCAATATAGAGAATTCATGAGCGGACATGTTCGTTCAATGCCTTATAACGTTCGTGTTTTTGGGCTTCCCAAAACCCATGTTCTGACGCTTCCAGAGCGCAGAAACAGAGAGGAACTCGATTTTGTGGTGTGGTGCTTATCCTTTTTCACCGGTATGAGACTAACTACAACAGAGGCTGGCTTTCTCGATGCAACCCCCATCCAGCCGGGAAAGCTCGTTGATTTTATCCTGAGTCGCAGCACTATCGCCGATGTCATCGAATTGGCGCTGGACTATCTGGAATCGGAGCGTGGTGATGCTCGTGCGCCTAAGCGGGTGACTGCTGTCATCCATGCCTTGTTTTTGGCGCAGTATCCACAGAATCTCTCTTTTGAGCGATTTCAGTACCTGTACATGGCACTGGATGCTTGTTTCAGGCTAGTTGAAGTCAAAGAAGCGAAAAAACTCCAGATTTCTCATGCTGGACGTGTTCAATGGATGTGTGAAAAATTTGGTATGCCAGTACCTGATTGGGCTAAGAACAGCAAAACAGAGCCCTCATCGCTATCGGTCGCCCGTAATGACACTTTCCACGAAGCCATATTCTTTGATGGGCCGTTGGGATTTGCTAGTTACGACGGTAACCTGCGCTCAGCAGAACAGGAAAACACCCTACTGCAAATGGAAGCATTGGTTTGTCGGTTACTGGTGGCCATTCTTGGTAAGCCTGGCGTCGGCTATGTTAAGACCTCCGTCAATACTATAGAGATTCACGCACTGGAACTACGTGGATGAAGGCCAGAATTAAACCGCAAATAAAAAAACCGGGCACTGGGCCCGGTTTGTCATGCAGTCAGGATGTGCTTACTGGAGCACCAGCACCATCAGCAGGCCGACGGTGATGGCGGACACCAGGAAGGCGAAGCCATAGAACACATAGTGGTGCAGCTTGGTGGTGTGGATCCCCAGATCATGCAGGCCGTGGTAGATGCGGTGCATGCCGTGCCAGACGGGCAGGGCGATGATCACCAGCAGGATGCAGGCACCCCACCAGGAGCTGGCGAATGCCAGCACGCGCTCGTAGCTCATGGTCTCCACGTCCATGATGCCCATGGGCACCAGCAGACCTGTGATGAGGACAATGACCGGCAGCAGCATGGCAACCACCATGCCACCCGCACCAAACAGACCCCAGTAAATTGGCTCGTCAGAACGTCTCATATTTTTTCCTCAAATCATGATTGAGTGATCGTGGCCAACGTTTCTGAGTGAGAGCCCGGTACCAAACAGACACCAATAACCGGGTTCGTCAGAACGTCTTATGGTTTTCTCCTCAGGCCACGATGATCAGGACAAGCAGGGATACCGCCGCCAGCGCCACATACTGGGCGATGACGATCGGCTTCTCCGGCACCAGGTCTTCGCCACGGAAGATGCGCATGGCTTTCGGAGCCAGGGCGAACCAGGTCTTGGCATGGAACAGGCAGGCAGCCAGGGCGATGACGTGGAACAGGATGGCAATGGGGCTTTGCAGGGATTCCAGCCAGCCGTTGAATGCCTCCTGACCCTGTACCAGGCGCAGCAGACCCCACATCAGCACGACGGCGTAGATGGAGACGAAGATGCTGGTGCCTTCGCGGATCATGTAACCGGTGTAGAAGGCATTCTTCAGCCACCAGTCTTTCTTCATCTCGCGCACGTAAGGCTTACGTTTGCTTTGGGTGTTGTTCATGGTCTCACTCCTGGTCTCAATCCGGCTTGAACATGGCGATCATGTAGTCCTTGGCGCTCTCGACCTTGCCAAGCTGGATGGCGGCGGCCGGATCCACGCCTTTCGGGCACACTTCGGAGCAGTAGCCCACGAAGGTACAGCCCCAGACGCCTTCGTCCTGGCTGATGATCTTCATCCGCTCCCTGGACGCGCTGTCGCGGTTGTCGGCGTTGTAGCGATAGGCCAGCGCCAGTGCTGCCGGACCGGTGAACTTCTTGTTGATGCCATATTGCGGGCAGGCCGCGTAGCACAGACCGCAGTTGATGCACATGGAGAACTGGTGATACTTCGCCATGTCAGCCGGCGTCTGGGTGTACTCGCCATCGCACAGGCTGCGCGGCTCAGACGGGATGATGTAGGGCTTGATGCTCTCCAGCTTCTCGATGAAGTCGGACATGTCGACCACCAGATCGCGCTCGATGGGGAAGTTGTTGAGCGGTTCGATAGTCATCTTGCCAGGCAGGTAGTCGCGCAGGAAGGTCTTGCAACCGAGTTTCGGAATGCCGTTGACCATCATGCCGCAGGAGCCGCAGATCGCCATCCGGCAGGACCAGCGGAAGCTCAAGGTGGAGTCCAGATGATCCTTGATGTATTGCAGCGCATCCAGCAGGGACATCTCTTTGAGGTAGGGCACCTGGAAGGTCTGCATCCAGGGCTCGTTATCCTGCTCGGGACGGTAGCGCAGGATTTCAATTTCGATCATCTCAGCCATTCTTCTTAGCCTCGTCTTGTTTCTCACCCTCGGAACCGTACACGCGCTTGGCCGGTTGGGATTTAGTGATCTTCACATCGGAATAGTCGATGGTCGGGGCCCCTTCGCCGTTGTAGAAGGAGAGAGTGTGCTTGAGGAAGTTGACGTCATCGCGCTCCTCGTAACCGTCCAGACGCTGGTGGGAACCGCGGGACTCTTTGCGGTTGATGGCGGAGTGCGCCATGGCTTCCGCCACGTCCAGCATGTAGCCCAGCTCGATGGCGTACAGCAGGTCGGTGTTGAAGACCGAGGACTTGTCGTTGATCTTGATCTTCTTGTAACGGGCTTTCAGCTCGTTGATCTTGTCGATGGTGCCCTGCATCAGCTCTTCGGTACGGTAGATACCGACACCGGCTTCCATGGACATGCCCAGTTCGTTGCGGATATCCGCCGGGTTTTCGGTGCCGTCGATGTCCAGCAGGGAGAGGTGCTGCTTGATGAGCGCCTCGGCCTTGGCGACCAGCGCCTGGGTGTTGCCGTGTTGCTGGGTGGCGGCAAACTCGGCTGCCTGCTCACCGGCCACCTTGCCGAAGACCACGATCTCGGACAGGGAGTTGGAACCCAGACGGTTGGCGCCGTGCAGACCGACGGAGGCACATTCGCCAGCGGCATAGAGACCGGCCAGACGAGTGGCGCACTTGCCGTCGGTTTCGATGCCACCCATGGTGTAGTGGGCGGTCGGACGTACCGGAATCGGCTCTTTTACCGGATCCACACCCACGTAGGCCTTGGCCAGTTCGCAGATGAAGGGCAGACGCTCTTTCAGGTACTTCTCGCCAAGATGGCGCAGGTCAAGGTGAACCACGTCGCCCATGGGGCCCTGAATCACGCGGCCTTTTTGCTGCTCCTGCCAGAAGGCCTGGGAGAGACGGTCGCGCGGACCCAGCTCCATGTGCTTGTTCTTTGGCTGGCCGACCGGGGTTTCCGGGCCCAGACCGTAATCTTGCAGGTAGCGATAGCCATCCTTGTTCAGCAGGATGCCACCCTCACCACGACAACCTTCGGTCATCAGGATGCCGGTGCCCGGCAGACCGGTCGGGTGATACTGGACGAACTCCATGTCCCGCAGCGGTACGCCGTGGCGGTAGGCCAGGGCCATGCCGTCACCGGTGACGATGCCACCGTTGGTGTTGTAGCGATAGACACGACCTGCGCCGCCGGTGGCCAGCACCACGGACTTGGCCTGGATGAAGCGGGTGATGCCGTTCTGGATGTCAAAGGTGACGACACCCTGGACACGGCCATCTTCCACGATGAGATCCAGACAGAAGTGCTCGTCGAAGCGCTTGATGGTCGGGTACTTGATGGAGGTCTGGAACAGGGTGTGCAGGATGTGGAAGCCGGACTTGTCGGCGGCGAACCAGGTGCGGGGGATCTTCATCCCGCCGAAACGGCGCACGTTGGCCTTGCCGTCCGGTTTGCGGCTCCAGGGGCAACCCCAGTGCTCCAGCTGGATCATCTCGTTGGTGGCGTTGTTGACGAAGTACTCGACCACGTCCTGCTCACACAACCAGTCACCACCGGAGACGGTGTCGTTGAAGTGGTTTTCCAGGGAGTCGTCATCACGGACGACGCCTGCGGCGCCACCTTCGGCGGCCACTGTGTGGCTGCGCATCGGATAGACCTTGGAAATCAGGGCGATTTCCAGCTCCGGGTGGGCTTCTGCAATGGCGATTGCGGCACGCAGGCCACCGCCACCGGCACCGATGATGGCAACATCGGTCTTGATAATATCCACATCTGCCTCCTTAGGGATAGATTTGCTGGGCACGATTTTGCTCTATGAAAAAAATTCAGGCTTGATGCAAGTCAAACTGCTTTGTTTTAGTGCTTGGCAACGGTGATTTTTATTACAACCACCCCATTCCTTGGATGAAAATGCCGTCATTATCGCCATCCATCAGTGATCTGGATCAGCCGTACTCGCTACTCTGGTGATTTTAACTCCAAGATTATACGTAGTTTTCTTTCAAAAAAATGAGAAATGCCTCTCTTTTTGGGTATTACCCATAAAGTTTTTAAGTTTTTTATCAAAACAGTTTAATGATAACTATTATCACGATGACATATCGAGGTTAGGCATCAAAAAAGTAATGCGAATATAGCCATGACAGACTGGGCCCGTCTCCCACACATGGGCAAAAGGAGATGTCGATCACAGGGTTGAGGGTCTCGAAAGGGGATTATAACCGTTGAAACAAAAAGGGTTTATAAAAAAGGGGCCTGAACGGCCCCTTTCTTCCCATGGTCGATCAGATGCGGAACATGCCGACCTGATTATTCAATTCACCTGAAATATTTTTAAGCTGGGCCGACAGATTGCGGGAGCTGTCCGCATCCACTGCCAGCTCGTCCGAGACATCCTTGACCGCCTGGATGTTGCGGCTCACCTCGTCGGTGACGGCACGCTGTTCCTCGGCGGCGCTGGAGATCTGGGTCGCCATGTCGGAGATCTGGTTGATGGAGGTGGTGATCTGCTCCAGCGCCTGGGTTGCATCGTTGGCATCTTCCACGCTGTTCTGGGCCAGCAGCTGACCCTCGTGCATGGTACTGACGGCGCCCTGGGTGTTGCGCTGCAGGGTCTCTATCATGCTGCGGATCTCGACGGTGGAGCTGTGGGTGCGCTGGGAAAGCACCCGCACCTCGTCGGCCACCACGGCAAAGCCGCGTCCCTGCTCGCCAGCCCGGGCGGCCTCGATGGCGGCGTTGAGCGCCAGCAGGTTGGTCTGCTCGGCGATGCCCTGAATGGTGGAGAGGATGGTGTTGATCTCCTGGGCGTTCTTCTCCAGCTCCTGGATGATGCCGGAGGCCTGCTTGACCTGGGTGGCCAGATCCGTGATGGAGCGCTGGTTGCGAGCGATCACCTGCTTGCCGTGCTCGCAACTGCTGGAGGAGCTGCGGGCCGCTTCCGCGGTCTGCTCGGCGTTGCTGGCCACTTCGACGGCGGTGGCGGACATCTCGTGCACTGCGGTCGCAATCTGGGAGATCTCGTTTTGCTGGCGGGCCAGCCCCTGGTTGGATTTCTCCGCCATGTCGTGGGAAGACCTGGCCTGCTGGTTGAGCTGGGTGGAGGAGTTGGAGATGTCCTGCACCATGACGTGGATGCGCTCGATGAAGGTGTTGACGTGCTTGGCGACGGTACCGACCTCGTCTTCACGCTCGATCTTGATGCGACGGGTGAGATCGCCGTTGCCGCGGGAGAGATCGGCAATTGCCTCGCCCAAAGTTTTCAGCGGCGCCAGGGAGCCGTTGATGGCGACATAGGAGAAGCCCGCCACGATGAGGATGGTCAGCAATCCCTGAATGAGGGCGGAGGTGACCATGCGGGAGACGGACTGGTAGGCGACCGCTTCGTCCACCACGATGCCGAAATACCAGTTGGTGTTGGGGATCTCGGTGAGGTCGAATACGCTTGCCTTGCCGCTGATATCCATCTCGGAGATGGTGTTGTCATGGGCCAGCTCGTTGACCTTGGCTGCCGTCAGCTCCGGGGAGATGGCGGTGGCGGGTTTGAGGGTCAGATCCTTGTCCGGGTGGGCGATGATGGTGCCGTTGCTGTCCACCAGAATGGCATAGGTGCCTTCCGAGTTCATGGCGAGTACGTCTTTCACCAGACCGTCGATGGAGACGTCACCGGCGATGACGCCGTCGGTGTTGCCACGACTGAAGGGCTCGGCGATGGTGATGATGAGCTGGCCGGTGGTGATGTCGGCATAGGGAGCCGTGATGGCGAGCTTGCCGGCGGCCATGGCGTCCTTGTACCAGGGGCGCTGGCGCGGATCATAGCCGGCCGGCAGATCGGTCGGCTTGCTCTGGATCATCCGGCCATCCTTGGTGCCCACGTAGACGAGATCGAAGTTGCCCGCATTCATGGACTGGGCCAGGTGGCTGAGGGGCTCGTCTTCCTTGGCGAAGGCTTCCTTGGTGGCGGTGACGAGATTGATGCGGGCGTCGAGCCAGCGGGAGATCCCCTTGACGTTGGCGACCGAGCTGTCGTCGATGAAGCTCCAGATCAGCCGCTGGGTTTCACTGCGCAACTGGGAGGTGTTGTACCAGACCTGCAGGCCGGTGATGACCAGAATGATGGCCCCGATGGAGAGGACCAGCTTGTTCTTGATGGATAGGTTCATGTTTACATCCTTGTGAGCGTCAGTCAGAGATCCATGGTGTTTGTTATTGTTATGAGCCAACTCTGTATCGGCTGGCTATGGACTTTATGTATCCCGGTGCACCGCATTTTTTCAATTCTTTTCACCTCCTTGTGGCCTGCCAGGCCGCGCCGATACTCAGCTGAATCGATCTGGCCGGTTGGTGAAGATGCCATCGACACCCATGCTGGCGAGGGCGCTCCCATCACTCACTTCGTCGACCGTGTAGACCAGGATCTTGAGCCCCCGGCGATGGGCATCCGCCACCAGGGTCTCTTCGACGAAATCCACGTCGCAGTTCAGTGACCAGGCCCCCAGCGTCTCGGCAAAGGCGGCGCCGTCGAGGGGCAGGCTGGCCGTGAGGGCGCCGATCCTGATTTCCGGTCGCAGTCCTTTGAAGCGTAACAGCTCGGGATGATGAAAGGAGGAAACGATCCAGTGCGCCTGGGTAAAGCCAAGCTCGGCCTCGGCCCGCCTGGTCAGGGCGGCCACCGGCTCGGCGGTGTGGGCGCCCTTGAGCTCGATGTGCAGTTCGCAGCGCCCCGCCACCAGTGCCATCACCTGCCACAGGGTCGGGATCCGCTCCCCGTCCCCCGCATCCAGGCTCGCCAGGTACTCCCGGGATTGCCCGGTCAGCACACCCTGGCCGTTGGTGCAGCGCTCCAGCCGCCGGTCGTGGAAGACCCAGAGCTCTCCGTCGGCCCACTGCACGTCCAGCTCGATGGCTTTGGCACCCAGATCCAGCGCCAGGCTCATCGCCTTGAGGGTATTCTCCGGAGCCAGGCCGCTGGCACCGCGATGGGCAATGATCTGCATGATGGCTCCTGTTGTCGTCTTTGGGGGCTTCATCCCCGGCTCATCCGGATGTCGATCTGCTGATGTGGCAGATGCATGCCGACCTGGCCGAGTTTCTCCAGGATCAGGGAATGTACCTCGTGCGTAATGGGCATCCGGTGATCCATGTTGTTGACGTAGAGCCGGATCTCGTAGATGAGGGCCGAGTCGGTGAACTCGATGAGGAACACCTCCGGGGCGGGCGTATCCAGCACCAGGGTGGATTCGCGCACGCTCTGCTCCAGCAGTTGCTGTACCTGCTTGGGATTCTGGGTCAGGCCGATGCGAATGCGCAAGCGGACCCGGGTGATGGCATCGGACAGGGACCAGTTGATGAACTGCTCGGTGATGAAGGCCTTGTTGGGGACGATGATCTCCTTCCTGTCCCAGTCCACTATGGTGGTGGCGCGCGTCTTGATCTTGGTGACGGTGCCGGTGAGATCCCGGATGGTGACGGTGTCACCCAGGCGGATCGGTTTTTCGAACAGGATGATGAGGCCGGAGACGAAGTTGGCGAAGATCTCCTGCAAGCCGAAGCCCAGCCCCACAGAGAGTGCTGCCACCAGCCACTGGGTCTTGGACCAGTCGATGCCGAGCATGGAGAAGCCGGTGAGGGCGCCAATCAGCAGCACCAGGTACTTGCTCACCGTGGTGAGGGCGAAGCCGGTGCCGGGGGAGAGGCTCAGGTGCTGGAGCAGGGTGAGCTCCATCAACCCTGGCAGGTTGCGGGCGGTGACCACCGTCAGGATAAACGCGAAGACGGTCAGCATCAGATCCTGCAGGGTGATGGCGGAGAGCTGCTCGATGCCGGCCACCTTGCTGCTCACCTGCCACACCTCGATGCTGCTGAGGAAGCTGAATGCCGAGTTGAGATCCGACCATTGCACCACCACCAGCATGGTGAAGCCCAGCATCAGCAGGGTGCGCACCAGGCCGAGGGACTGGGCGCTGATGGTATCCAGATCCAGTTCGGGCTCCTCCACCACATCGGGGATCTCGGAGCTGAGATCGTCCTCTTCCCGCTCCCGCTGCGCCAGGATCTCGGCCCGCTTCTGCTTGGCGCGATCGAAGGCGAGTCGGCGGCGCTGGATCAGCATCCAGCGGTGGGCCAGATAGTAGACGAGCAGGCAGCCGAGCCCCGCCAGCAGGCTCAGCTCCAGCTGGCGCAGCAGGGTGCGGGAGGTGTAGAAGTAGCCGAACAGGGCGCCCAGCACCGCCAGCAGCGGGGCCAGCATCAGGCTGTTCCAGATGAAGTGGTGCAGCAGATGGGGCTTGGTCATGTCTGCCTGACCCCAGGTGAGGGGCAGTTTTTCCCGGTTGAGGCGGGCAAAGAAGAGCAGCAGCCAGAGGGCCCCGATGATGAAGGCGAGGCGTCCCAGGGAGTCGTAGAAGGCGTGCTCCTGATAGCTGCTCGCCATGCCCTGCACGAAGAAGCTCGGGATCAGCACCAGCAGCAAGGTACGAAATTGTCCCCATACTCGCTGCACCCGCTCCTTCTGCCAGCGGAAGTGGAGGATGAGGATCCCCTTCTCCAGGGTGAGGTGGCGCGCCACCAGCAGGGCCAGCAGCAGGAACCAGATTTCACCCAGGCCCCGGGCCACCGCCACCGCGAAGGGATATTGCCAGGCGCCGTCCAGCAGGCCGTGCACCATGAGCACCATGGCGGGCAGCGGCAGGGCGGCGAGCACGGAGCGCACCAGCAACCGGCTGGTGAGGCTGAACTTGTCCTGGGTTACCTTGCCGATGCGCGGGGCAATGTACTGGCTGTATTGAATGAGGTGGCGGGCCAGTTTCAGCCAGCACCAGGCCAGCCCCAGCAGCCCGAGGCCAGCCAGGGTCAGGCTCAGGGGGTTGTTCTCGGCGATGGCCCTGGGCAGTTGCAGCCAGTTGGCCGGGTTGAAGGCAAGGCCGAGGGCGGCCGGGACGCCGAGCAGCACCGCCGGGCTCAGGGGGCGCACGTCCGGCATCCAGAACAGATGGCTGGCGCTGAGTTCGCGGATCTCGTCGATCTTGCTGTTCTGACGGCTGTAGAGCAGCTTGAGGCGGGTCTGCTCCTGAATGAGGGTGTCGGAGGCATCGTTGAGCCGGGTCAGCAGTTGCCGCCTCGCCTTGAGCAGGTTGTCCAGCACGGCGCGCTGGGCCCTGTCCAGGGTGATGCCGTCTCCACTGAGCAGGCTGTTGCGCAGCTGGACCGGATCCTTCAGGGCATCCTGCTCGGTCTCGTACTGGTATTTGGCCATACGCGCCTTGACGATGGCGGACTCCAGCCGCTCCAGCGGGAAGTAGGCGGGCAGATCGGCCAGCTTGCTGCGCAGGTTCTCGCCGTAGGCGTTGCTTATCTGCAACCACTCCAGCTGTTCGCGCACCGAATTGACCAGCTCGTTGAGCCCGGAGAGGGAGGTGTCCACCCCCCGCTGCTCGTCCTGCACCCGTTCAATCTGGTCCTCGAGGGCCCCCAGTTGGAGGGAGAGGGCCTGGTTTTGCTGCTGTTGCTCCTGCAAGAGGGGGAGGTCAGAGGTGAGCTGGCGGCGCAGGCGTTCACTCTCGGCCAGGGCCTGCTCGGTCTTGTCCCGGCGCAGCTGGTTCTGCTGGGCAAGCAGACTGGTCTGCCACTCATCCTCGTCGGTGATGGCGAGGTTGAGCTCCTGCAGCTTGAGCTTGCCCAGATCGTTGCGCTGCTGGGCGGAGAGCTGCTCCAGCTCCAGCATCTGGATCCGGTCGGAGAGGCTCTGCTCTTTGAGTCGGGTGGCCAGTTGCTGGGCCTCCTGCAACCTGTCCGACTCGTTGCTGAAGCTCAGGCGATCGAGCAGGGAGCGGGTCTGGAGCAACTGCTTGCGCAACTCGTCGACCCGCAGGTGATACTCCTGGCCCGTGCTCTCCAGCTGGTTGAGGCTGTCGGTCACAGCCTGACGCTCCTTGCGCAGGTTGAGCTGGCGGTTGCTGCTCAGGCTGATGGCCTGGCGCAGGGCATCCTCCTTGAGGGAGGAGAGGGACGGGCGGGACTGGGGCTGATAGTTGTGCAGCCCCTCCTTGAGACGGGCGGACTCCTTGGGGTAGTCGATGAGGATCTGTTGGTAGGCCTTGCCCTGTTCCCGGTAGCGCTGGGCATCCCGGGCATATTGCAGCGCCTGCTGGTAGCTCTCCCGCAGTTGCTGGTTTTCCGGGGTATCCGTCTTGGGGACGCTTTGCAGCAGCTCCTCTACCTGAGTGATGGCATCATCGGCCTGGACAGCGGAGAAGGGGAACAGGCTGAGACAGAGCATCAGACAGAGCAGGCGTTGCAACATGGCGCACGTTTCCGTTCAGGAGAAGTCGCCCTAGCCTAAAGCAGGGGCCGGGGCGGGTAAAGCCCTCAAGATGATTGATCCACGGCACAAATAACGGGTGATCCGGGTCTTGTTTGGCTATTATTCTGGCCGTTCCCCTTCATTGAGCAATTTATGTCCTCCGTCGATCTGGGCACGGCCCCCCTTTCCCGCCTCTTCTTGCGTTACGTCACCCCCACGGTGGCCGCCATGCTGGTCACCGGCATCTATGTCACCATAGACGGCATCTTCGTCGGCCATATCCTGGGCCAGGACGGGCTGGCCGGCATGATGCTGGCGTACCCCATCTGCGCCGTGCTCTACGCGGTGGGGGCCCTGATCGGCATGGGATCTTCGTCGCTGGCCTCCTTCTATCTGGGCAAGGGGGAGCAGGCCAGGGCGCGCCACATCGTCGGCAATGCCCTGGTGATGGTGCTCATCGCTTCCGCGCTGCTCGCCTTCATTGGCATTCGTTACGGCAAGGCCATGCTTGTCTGGATGGGGGCGCAGGGGGTCATCTTCGACGCAGGCTTCGCCTATCTGCAGTGGTACGCCTGGCTCGGGGTGTTCGCGGTGCTCTCCATGGCCTTTACCGCCCTGCTGCGCAACGACGGGCGACCCGGCCTCACCACCTGGATCCTGGTGGGGGGCGGCGTGCTCAACGTGCTGCTCGACTACCTGCTGATGGCGGTGATCCCCTGGGGGCTGGCGGGGGCCGCCATCGCGACCATGCTCTCCCAGGCGGTCACCGGAGGCCTGTGCCTGTGGCACTTCTTTACCCCCCGCAGCCAGTTGCGCATTCGCTGGGATACCCTGGTGCCCGACTGGCGGCTGATGGGGGAGACATTGCGACTCGGGGTGTCGAGTTTTCTGATGTACCTCTACCTCTCGGTGGTGCTAGCGCTGCACAACAAGGCGCTGCTCTCGGTGGGCACTTCGCTGCATGTGGCCGCCTATGGGGTCATCAGCTACAGCGAGGCCTTCTTCTATCTCATCTTCGAGGGGATCGCCATGGGCATCCAGCCTATCGCCAGCTTCAATGCCGGGGCGGGCAACTGGTCGCGAGTGCTGCGGGTGCGCAACCTGGCATTGGGAGTGACCATGGCGGTGGCACTGTGCGGGATGATCCCGCTGTATCTGTGGCCGGAGGCAGTGGTTTATCTGTTTGCGGGGGACAATGCTGCCCTGTTGCCGGTGGCGACCCTCGGTATCTGGCTCTACTTCTGGGGGCTGCCCATGGAAGGCTTGCTGCTGGTGGGGGCCACCTATTTCCAGGCCATCAACCGGGCCCGCATCGCTTCCCTGCTCACCGGCGGCAAGTTGGTGCTGATCGGCGGTTTCCTGTGGGGCTTCTCCTCCCTGTGGGGAGTGGCCGGTGTCTGGCTGGCGCTGCCCACTTGCAGCACTCTGCTGGTCCTGGTGATGTGGCGGGCGATGAACAGGGAGGGGCGCCAGCACAGCGCTGCCTGAGATATGGTCATGCGTCCATGAAAAAGGCAGCCTCGGCTGCCTTTTTCATTTTGAGTGCCCCTGCCTGTGGGCGGCAGGTCGCCGGCCTCAGGGCTTGAAGGCGCCGATAAAGATGGCGGGGTCGACGCGGGCGTCGTTGAGGCTGACGTTCCAGTGCATGTGGGGACCGGTGGCGCGGCCGGTGGCGCCGACCCGGCCGACGATGCCGCCGCGGGGCAGGCTCTGGCCCAGCTTCACGTCCACCTTCGACATGTGACAGAACATGCTGATGAGGCCCTGGCCGTGGTCGACGAACACCGTATTGCCGTTGAAGAAGTAGTTGCCGATGAGGATGACCTTGCCAGCGGCTGGTGCCTTGATGGGAGTGCCGGCTCCGACCGCGAAGTCGAGGCCGGAGTGGGGGTTGCGCTCCTCGCCGTTGAAGAAGCGGCGCAGCCCGAAGGGGCTGGAGAGCGGGCCCTGGACCGGCTTGTCAAACAGCAGGTTGCTCGGCTGAGCCGGGCTGAAGGTCTGGTAGGCGCGGGTCTGTTCGGCAAGCTCCCGGTTGATGCGGGTCATGTCTTCGGCCAGCGGATTGACCTGGCGGCTGTTCTTGAGCTTGATGTGCTGCTCACGGTAGTGCTTGGTGCCGACTTTGAAACTCAAGGTGCGGCCATCGCTGGTGGTCACCTGATGGGGGCCGGGCGCGCTCTTGAGCGGGATGCCGACGATGGCGATCCACGTCTTCCCGTCTTCCTGTACCACCAGCACAGGCTTGTCCTGATAGCGCACTGCGGGCGCCTTGGCCCCGCTTCCCAGTGGTACCACGGCCACGCCCCCCGGCACCGGGTGGTTGAGCAGGCGGCTGATAAACCCCGGTTCGGCGTGAAGCGCAGGGCTGCCGAGCAGCAGGAGAAGAAAGAAGAGGCGGCGCATGATGGCTCCATCGGATCAGGGGGAAAGCAAGAGGGGGGAGATGATGCCACATTCTGGCGGTGCTGTCCGTCAACCGTGGCCGATAAACTCGTCGGCTGCGGCCCAGAAAGACGCAACGGACACGCCATTGCAGCGAGGTGAATGCTCTGGTTGCGGGTGCCCGCCTTCCCTTCGACCTTGCCAGCCTGAGCATGGGCCGCTGCGCTACCGCATCTTGGGGGCGCTCGCGAGCGACAACAGCTTCACCACCAGCCAGGCCGGGTCGCGGTGGGCATGGCCGGACAGGGGCCCTGACCCCTATTCCATTCGATACCGCCATCGCGGTACCCTACTCGGCGGCGACCCAGGTCACCGACTACAAGGTGAGGCTCTACCCGACCCGGCTGCCGGGCCAGGTAGTACGCACCGGTCCCTACACCGGCACCATCATGGTCACGGTGAGCGTGCCCTGAGGAGACGCCGCTTCGCCCCTATTTTTCGACGAGGTCAATGATGAACAGTGACAGGGCCCTGCGCCACGAACCCAAACGCCATGGCATAGGACAGGGCTGGATCTGGATCCGCACCGGATTCGACATCTTCAACAAGGGGATGGGTGCCAGCGTGGCCATGATAGTGCTCTGGTTTGTGGTGGGCATCGTGCTGGATCAGCTGCCGGCGGGGGGCTTGATCTCCCAGTTGCTCTACATGGTGTGGGGGGCTGGCTGGGTGGCGGTGGCGCGGCGGGGGCACCATGGGGAGGCGCTGCAGTTTGGCGACTTCTTTGCCGGTTTCCGCCATCGGTTGACCCCCTTGATGCTGGGGGGCCTGATGGTGCTCGGCCTCATCATGGGGATCCTGATGATCTGCGTGTTCCTGCTGCACCAGTGGGGACTCACCGGCCTGTTGTCCGCGGATCCGGGCTCCCTGGCGCTGACCCCGGAGCAGGCACAGGGCTTCCTCGTCTGCGCCCTGGTGGGATTGGCACTGTTCGTTCCCGTGCTGATGGCCATCACCTTCGCCCCCGCCCTTATCCTCTTCCATCAGGTCGGGGTCTGGCAGGCAGCCAGGCTCAGCTTCAAGGGATGTCTGCGCAACATGTGGCCCTTCCTCTGGTGGGGGCTGCTCGGGGCCGTGCTGATCTTCTTTGGCGCACTCCTGATGCTGGTGGGCCTGCTGGTGGTGCTGCCTGCCATCAACTACTCCATCTATGCCGCCTATCACGACATCTATCTGGAGGATCAGGAGGCCGAGGAGGGAGAGACCCCGGTCAAGGCATTCGGTTTCGAAGCCTGACCGGCACAGGATGGAGCAAAGAGGGGCCGCGAGGCCCCTTTTTTGTGCGGCTCGCAGGGATCAGAGAGAGGGAGGGGCTTCCTGCCACAGGGGATCGTCCGCCATCCGCTCCACGAGAAAGTCGAGGAAGCTGCGCAGCAGGGGGGACATCTGTTTGCGGGTGCCATAAACGGCATAGACGCCGAGGCGCTTGGGCTGCCACGGGGTGAGCAGGGGGACCAGGGCGCCGCTTGCCAGATGGGGGTGAACCGAGTAGGCGGGTTGCAGGCTGATCCCCGCCCCTTCCAGGGTGGCGGCCAGCAGCAGGTTGGAGATGTTGGCGCTGAGGTTGCCGCTCACCGGGACGGATTCGGGACCATCGGGCCCCAGAAACTCCCACAGGCTCTTGCCGAAATAGGTGTAGGTGAGGCAGTTGTGCAGTGCCAGATCCTGCACCTGCTGCGGCGGAGCATGGCGGGCCAGGTAGGCGGGACTGGCGCACACCACCGAGTGGCAGGTGCCGAGCCTGCGGGCCACCAGGTTGGGATCGAGGTCGTTGGTGATGCGCAGGGCGAGATCGATTCGCTCCTCCACCAGATTGACTGTCCGGTCCAGCAGCAGGATGTCGATCGCCGTGCCGGGGTAACGGGCCAGGTAGTCGTTCGCCGCCCCGACCAGCAGGGCTTCGGAGAGAGAGTAGCTGCAGGTGATGCGCAGTTGCCCCTTGGGGGCCTCGTCATGGCGGATGGCCAGGTGTTCCATCTCTTCCCCCAGGGCCAGCATGGCTCTGGCCCGGTTCAGCGCCTCTTCTCCTGGCCCGGTCAGGCTCAGCCGGCGGGTGGTGCGGTGCAGCAATCTGGCCCCCATCCAGCGTTCCAGCTCGGCCAGGTAGCGCGACACCATGGCACGGGACATCTCCAGTTTCTCCCCGGCGCCGCTTAGGCTGCCCTGTTCCACTACGCAGACAAAGACCCGCAATGCGGTCAGCCTATCCATCTTGTGCCCCTATATGCTCGATTTGTGCAACAGTGATGCGCCTATTATGCGGTATTTGTATCGATGGTGATGCAATAAACTGCGCTCATTCCATTAATCCACACCGATGAGCGTTATCTGATGAACAACACACTGCGTACCCTGACCCTGACCAGCCTCCTGATGACGGGTTCCGCCCTGGCGGCCCCCCTGACCGTGACCGTCTACAACCCCGGCGAGAAGGCCATCTTCCCCGTCTCCTCCTCACTGGTAACCGGTGACAAAGAGGCCATCCTGATCGATGCCCAGTTCGATGTGCAACATGGTCAGGCGCTGGTGGACATGATCAAGAAGAGCGGCAAGAAGCTGACCACTGTCTATATCAGTGCCGGTGACCCCGACTTCTACTTCGGTCTGGAACCCGTCATGGCTGCGTTCCCGGATGTCAAGGTGCTGGCCGACCAGCATGTGGTCGACCATATCAAGCAGACCAAGGATGCCAAGCTGAGCTACTGGGGCCCGATCCTGGGCAAGGATGCACCCAAGAGCCTGACCGTGCCGCAAGTGATGACGGCCAGCCACCTGACGCTGGATGGCGAGAAGATTGACATCAAAGAGATGAACACCCCGAATGCTTACCTCTGGGCCCCTTCCATCAAGACGGCCTTTGGTGGTGTGCCGGTCTACAGCGGTGTACACGTCTGGATGGCGGACAGCCAGTCCAAGGCCGCTCGCAGCCACTGGGTCAAGGCGCTGAACAATCTGCTGGCGCTGAAACCTGAGCGCGTGGTGCCGGGTCACTTCCTGGGGACTGCGCCCAAGGGTACCGAAGCCGTGACCTTCACCCGTGACTACGTGCAGCGCTTTGAGCAAGCGCTGGCCAAGACCAAGCACTCCGGCCAGCTGATTGAAGCGCTGAAGAAGGTTTACCCCTCCCTGCCGGTCGATGATGGCCTGGCCATCGGTGCCAAGGTCAATACCGGCGAGATGAAGTGGTAACTCCCTGACGCCTACATCCCTGTGTTTTTTTCCGGGCCCGAGGGCCCGGTTTTTTATCCAGCATTGAAGCGAGAATGATGATGAACGAAGCGCAAACAACCCTCCATTATGTCTATGACCCCCTCTGTGGCTGGTGCTATGGCGCCGCCCCCCTGCTGAAAGCCGCTGCCGAGATCCCGGGCCTTCGCATCGAACTGCATGGGGGGGGCCTCTGGATGGGCACCAGGCGCCAGGCCATGGGACAGCCCCTGCGGGACTATGTGCGCCCCCATGACGAGCGCATCCACGCCCTCACCGGACAGCGCTTTGGTGAGCGCTACTTCAACGAGCTTCTGCTCAACGAGTCACTGCTCCTCGACTCCGAGCCGCCCATACGCGCCGTTCTGGCGGTGAGCGAGCTTGGCGGCGACGGCCTTGCCTTGTTGCACCGCATCCAGGAAACCCACTACCGGGATGGGGAATGGGTCGGTTCCCCGACACGGCTGGCGGCGCTCGCGCGGGAGCAGGGGCTGACACCGGAAGCATTCGCCCTGGCCTTTGGTCGGGTCGATCTTGTGGGCCATCTGGCCACAAGCCAGGCGTGGCTGCGCCGCCTCGGCGGGCAGGGGTTCCCGACCCTGGGATTGATGCAAGGGGTGCGCGTCGTTGAGCTGCCTGTCTCCTCCTATCTGGGAGAGCCAGCGGCGTTCGCGGATCACATCACCTCTCTGATGGGGTGAGTCTCTCGCCCATCGCCTGCGGCTTGTCAAAGGAGAGGGAGAGGGCAGACCCGTCTGCGCGCCTCCCTTGTCCCCCGCACTGTTCTTGTGCATGCTATCGGCCTCATTGAACGGCAGGATGCAGTACCTATGAACCTTCGCGATCTCGAATATCTGGTAGCGCTGGAAGAGGAGAAACACTTTCGCAAGGCAGCGGAGCGCTGCTTTGTCAGCCAGCCGACCCTGAGTGGCCAGCTGCGCAAGCTGGAAGATGAACTGGGAGTGATCCTCATCGAGCGCACCTCCCGCAAGGTGCTGTTCACGCCCGCCGGCGATGCCATGGCCCGTCAGGCGCGCAAGGTGCTCAAAGAGGCGCGAGAGCTCAAGAGCATAGGCCAGCACTTCGCCGAGCCCATGTCCGGCGAGATCCACATCGGTTTCATTCCCACCGTGGGCCCCTATCTGCTGCCCCACATCATCCAGGATCTGCGTGAACACTTCCCCAAGCTGGAGTTCTACCTCTACGAAGATCAGACCCAGGTGCTGCTCAAGCGGCTGGAGGAGGGAGAGCTGGATTGCCTCGTGCTGGCGGAGTTGGAAGGGATGGAGGGGTTTGGCGCCATCCCCCTCTATCAGGAGCCCATGTGGCTGGCCGTGCCCCAGCATCACCCGGAGGCGAGCGCCAAGGCGGTGCCCCTGCACAATCTCAAGGGCAAGAAATTGCTGATGCTGGCCGACGGTCACTGCCTGCGGGATCAGGCGATGGGTTTCTGTTTTGCCGCGGGCATCGGTGAGGATCAGCGCTTCAAGGGCACCAGTCTGGAGACCTTGCGCAACATGGTCGCCGCTGGCAGCGGCATGACGCTGGTGCCCAGGCTCGCCGTGCCCGCCAACCCGGAGGAGGGGGGCGTCAGTTATCGCCCGGTAATCAACCCCGTGCCGGGGCGCACCATCTCCCTGCTCTATCGTCACTACTCGGTTCGCCGCCCCTGCTTCAATGAGCTGGCGGCCCGCATCTCGAGTCTGATGAAAGCCCTGCTGGGCTGACGCAGCCCGCTCGTCATCCCGAAACAAAAACCGGCGCCTGGGCGCCGGTTTTTGTTGTTTCCAGGGGGACCTAGAAGATGTCGTCGGTGGAGACGGGACCGTCTGTGGTCGCATCGTCACCGCCATACACCTGGTTGCCATCGGAGATCTGGCTCGCGTAGCGGGTGGGCTCTGTGCCCTCTTTGAAGAACTCCTCCGTGGTACTGCCATCGGCGCGATTGGTCAGCAGACCGGTTTCACGATCGATGCGGACCTGCATGATCCCTTCGGGGACCGGCATCTTGCGCTCGGGCACCTGTTGCAGAGCCGTCTTCATGAAGTCAATCCAGATGGGCTGGGCGGCACCACCGCCAAACTCGGCCCGGCCCAGACCGCGCTGGTGGTTGTCAAAACCGATCCAGGAGGTGGCCACCAGATTTGGGGTATAGCCGGAGAACCAGGCATCCCGGGATTCGTTGGTGGTCCCCGTCTTGCCCGAGATGTCGTGACGCTTGAGGTCACGGGCTGCCCGCCAGCCGGTACCACGCCAGCCATTGCCACCCCAGATGGCGGTGGTCAGGGTGTCGGTGATGAGGAAGGCGCTCTGGGCACTGATGGTCTGCGGTGCCATGTTGTTGGGCACGACAGGATCGATGGGGCACTGGGCCTTCCAGTCTGCCGTGGTATTGGCATAGGCATCCGCGCTGTCGAGACCGGCGGCGGCCAGCACGCCGCAGTCGCGGCAGGCGGCGGCCGGGTTGGCCTCGAACAGGGGGGTGCCGAAGCTGTCGGTCACCTCGGTGATGAAGTAGGGGGTGACCTGGAAGCCGCCATTGGCCAGCACCGAGTAGCCGCGCACCACTTCCAGCGGGGTGAACTCCGCCGCACCCAGCGCCAGGGATTCGTTGGCGGAAATGTGATCACGGGCGAAGCCGAAGCGGGTCAGGCCGTCGATATAGGTATCCAGCCCGATGGCGCGCATCAGCCGGACCGACATCACGTTCTTGGACTTGGCAAGGCCGAGGCGCAAGGTGGTCGGCCCTTCATAGATGGCGGGCGAGTTCTTGGGCTGCCACATGGGGCCCTTGGCAGGATCCCACTGGTTGATCGGTGCATCGTTGATGAGGGACGCCAGGGTATAGCCCTGCTCCAGCGCGGTGGCATAGAGGAACGGTTTGATGTTGGAGCCGACCTGACGACGGGCCTGATCGACCCGGTTGAACTTGGAGAGCTCGAAGCTGAAGCCGCCGACCAGGGCCTCGATGGCGCCGTCTTGCGGGTTCATGGCCACCAGGGCGGCGTTGACGTCGGGGATCTGGGAGAGCAGCAACTCTTCCCCTTTCTCCCTGACCCAGATCTGGGCGCCGACTTTGAGTACATCCCGCGCCGATTTCGGGGCAAAGCCCTGGCGATCGTCGGTGATGAAGGCACGCGCCCACTTGATGCCATTCCAGCCCAGTTCGGCCTGTTTGCCATTCTTGAGCACCAGGGTGGCGCTCTTGTCGCCGAGCTGGGTGACCACGGCGGCCATCAGGGGCTGATAGGTCGGCTGCTTGGCCAGATGGGCCATGATCTGCTCGTAGTCCCAGGCCGTTTCACCGGCTTTCCACAGCAAGGCGGTCGGGCCACGGTAGCCGTGGCGGGTGTCGTAGTCGAAGACACCATCCAGCAGCGCCTGATGGGCGGCGCGCTGACGCTTGGCGGTGACGGTGGTGTAGACGTGCAGCCCCATGGTGTAGGCATCTTCACCAAACTGCTCCACCATCTTCTGGCGTACCATCTCGCTCAGATAAGGGGCGTTCAGCGTGGTTTCGGCACCGTGAAAACGGGCCTTGACCGGCATCTTGGAGGCTTCGTCATACTGGGCCTGAGTGATCTTGCCGGTTTCCAGCATGCGACCCAGCACCACGTTGCGGCGGGCGAAGGCGCGCTCCGGGGAACGGATCGGGTTCAGCATGGAGGGGGCCTTGGGGAGACCCGCGATGATGGCGATCTCGTCCAGGGTCAGATCTTTGACCTCCTTGCCGAAGTAGACCTGGGCGGCCGCGCCGACCCCGAATGCCCGGTAGCCGAGGGGGATCTTGTTGAGATAGAGGGTGAGGATCTCGTCCTTGGAGAGGTTCTGCTCGATGCGCCAGGCGAGGAACACTTCCTTGATCTTGCGTACCAGGGTCTTCTCGTTGCTCAGGAAGAAGTTTCGGGCCACCTGCTGGGTAATGGTACTGGCGCCCTGACGCGCCTGGCCGGAGACGGCCCAGACGGTGGCGGCACGGATGATGCCGATGGGGTCAATGCCCGGGTGCTCATAGAAGCGGGCATCTTCGGTGGCGAGTACGGCATCGATCATGGACTGGGGAATTTCGTCCAGCCGCAGGGGGATGCGACGAATTTCGCCAAACTGGGAGATCAATTCCCCGTCCCGGCTGTAGACCTTCATGGGGGTAGCCAGTTTGACATCGCGCAGGGCGCTGACGTCCGGCAACTGGGGCTTGATGTAGAAGTAGATGCCGATGAGGCTGGCAACGCCCAGCACAGCACCCAGCATCATGACAATAAACAGGCGAACGAGCCATTTCAGCATGGAAGAACTACCAATCGTCTTAAAATTAGCCAACGGGCGCAGAGTATAGCCTTTTTACCCTCGCGGATTCGAGGTTTTCCTGTCCGCAAACAGGCGACCCCGAGAAGAGGCGGGAGGGTAGCACTCCAGGGCACAATTACCAAGGGGGCCGCAATCAAGGCCGAAAGGAGAGGGGCGTCAACTTTTGACACAAACTTTATGACATTGATAGATAGAGCATTATATTGAGTTAAGCCGTCACATCATGACGCGCTGTCCTACAATAAGTCCGAAAACCCAATAACGCATGGATGTGTATATGTTTGGGCTATTAAGTAAGGGATCCCTCGTCTCCATGGCGGGCATTGATTTTGGCAGTCAAACCATCAAGGCCGTCACCATCAGCGGACGTCCCGGCAAGGTGCACCTCGGTTCGGTTGCCGAGATCCCCATGCCAAGAGGAACTCTGGTCGACTATCAACTTCAGGACATTGAACGGGTCAGTCAGTCCCTCAAGTCGCTCAAGCGGCTCGTGCAGGGGGATTGCCAGAACGTGGCCACGGCCGTGACCGGTTCCAACGTCATCACCAAGATCATTCAGGTCGATACCAACATCAACGAGAGCGAGCTGGAGAACCAGGTTCACCTGGAGGCAGAGCAGCTCATCCCCTTTCCCCTTGATGAAGTGAGCCTGGATTTTGAAATCCTCGGCATGGCGGGCGACAACGGGCGTCAGGAGGTCCTGCTCAGTGCCGCGCGGACCGAGAGCGTCAGTGGCCGGGTCAGTGCCCTGACGGAGGCAGGCATGACGACCATGGTGGTGGATGTGGGGGCCCATGCGCTCGGACGCGCCGTGCTGGCTTGCCTGCCCGACCTGCAAACCTCGGAGAAACCGGTTGGCATCGTCGACATCGGTGCCAGCGCCCTGACTTTCGCCGCCCTGTTACGGGGCCAGGTCATCTATTCCCGGTTGCAGAATTTTGGTGGTGATCAATACAGCCAGGCATTGGCCTCTTTTTACAGCATGAGTATGGAAGAGGCGGAACTGGCCAAGCTCCAGGGCTCCTTGCCTGCGGATCATGAGGTGGATGTCCTGTTGCCTCACCTCAGCACCCTGGTGTTGCAGATACGGCGCAACGTGCAGCTGTTTTGCAGCTCCTCGGGGAACAAGGAGCTCTCCAGGCTGGTGCTGACCGGAGGGGGGAGCCTGCTGCCGGGGTTGGCCGGACAAATCGGCAGCGAGCTCAACTGCGAGGTGCTGCATCCCGATCCCTTTGCACTCTTTGGCAAGCCGCAGGGAGAGGGGGGGCTGACTCATGGGGCCAAGTACATGACGGCGCTCGGGCTGGCACTGAGGAGCTTCACACCATGTCAAATATAAACCTTCTGCCCTGGCGGCAGGCTCGGGCGCAGCGTCAGAAGAAACAATTCGGCATCCTGTTCGGTCTGTTCCTGGCGGGGACGGCAGCCATCGCCTTTGCCGCAGACTGGCTGGTGCAGCAGCAGATCGGTTACCAGCAGCAGCGCAATCAGCGGTTGCAGCAGGAGATGGCAACCCTGGACACCCAGCTTGGGGAGATCAGGCTTCTCAAGGAGCGGCGCAAGGAGTTGATTGACCGCATGCAACTCATCGAGCAGTTGCAGATGCGCCGCAACATCCCTGTGCGTCTGTTCAATCAGCTGCCGGTGCTGGTCCCCAATGGGGTGTATCTTGATAGCCTTGCCTTGCAAAACAACAAGATAGATGTGAAGGGAAAGACCGAAGCCTATGGCAGGGTTGCCAGCATGATGCGCCGAATCGACGGTTCCGGCTGGCTGACACAATCCCAGCTCAGCACCATTTTCACGGCCGAGGTGGCCCCCATCGCCCTGAGCCAGTTCTCCATGATGTTCCAGATTGCCACGGCGCTACCCAACGCGGCTAAGGGGCAAAAATGAACCTGCAACAACTCAACGACCTGGATCTCAATGACATTGCCCGCTGGCCGCCGATCGCCAAGGGCATCTTTGTCTTCTTCTGCTGTGCTCTGCTTGGCGGGGCACTCTATTACTACGTGATTGCCAATTCCCTGGCCGCTCTGGGTCGTGAAGCCGCAAAAGAGACCGAGCTCAAGGGACAATTCGAGAGCAAGGCCATGCTGGCCGCGAACCTGGAAGCATACAGAAAGCAGATGGTCCAGCTGGAACATCTGGTCGACACCCAGCTCAAACAGCTGCCCAACACCCACGAAGTCGCCGGTTTGCTGGATGACATCAGCTTCATTGCCACCGACAACGGTTTGACATTGAACAGGATCAACTGGGAGCCAGAGGTGAAACACGAGTTCTCCACCGAGCTGCCCATGCGCATCGAGGTCGTGGGCACCTATCACGAACTTGGCAAGTTCACGGCGGACATGGCTGCTTTGCCGCGCATCGTGATCCTGGATTCTTTCCAGCTCAGCCAGGGGAAGGGGGGTGAGCTGATCGGTATGTCCATGCAGGCCAAGACCTACAAGTACAACGGCAAAACCGTGGAGAAAAAGCCATGAGCATGAGAGCGGGCGTACTTCTCTTGTCGGCGCTGCTGTTGACGGCCTGTGGGGGACAGGAGGACATGGATGAGTATGTCAAACAGACCAAGGCCAGAAAGCCGGTACCGATCGAATCTTTGCCGGAGATAAAGCCCTTCTCTCCCATGGTCTATCAACGCAGCGATCAGCGCAGTCCGTTTATTGCACCCCAGCCGGAAACCAGTTCCAGGCTGGATGCCAAGGCCAAGCCGGACTGTGCCCAGATAGTGGCCAATCGGGAAAAGGAGGTGCTGGAACGCTACTCGCTTGCCAGCCTGAGCATGAAAGGCTCCATCGGCAAGCAGGGGCAGTTGTGGGCATTGATCAAAACCCCGGACGGGCAAGCCGTGCGCGTCGGGCTCAACCAGCACATGGGGCTGGATCAGGGCAGGGTCATCAAGATAACGAACACGCATGTTGACTTGATGGAGACGGTACCGGATGGCAAAGGATGCTGGGTCACCCGAGAAACCCAGCTGGCCATGGCCAATCTCGACGCAAAACTATGATCAGGGATGAGCAGAGATGAGAACAACAATAAGAAGGATGACCGGTGTGGCGCTGCTGTGGCTGGGCGGATGCACTCAGGTGTGGGCAGTACCCGCGTTGCAGGAGGTCAAGGTGAATCCCCTGCTGGCCGATCAACTCCTGCTGGAGCTCAGCTTCAGCGAACCGGTCAGCGGTTTTACGGACAGGTTGACCTATGAACCCAATCAGCTTCTGCTGCACGTACCCGGGGCCATCGGTGCCCTGACGGTCAATCCCCTGCCCATCAAGCAGCAAGGGGTGAACAACCTCCTGGTGGAGGGGAAGGGGCAGGGGCTCGACATCAAGATCGCCCTCGATCAGCTCACCCCCTATCAGGTCCATCAGCAGGGCAATAAATTGCTGGTGGCGTTGGGAGACAAGGCAGGGCAGCCGGTCGCTTCCTCGGCGGCGCCTGTTGCAGCCGGTCAGTCTGCGCTCGTCAGAAGCCAGCCGGTGACTCAGTCTGCATTGATTGACACCCAGCGAGTTGCCCAGAACCAGTCCCAGTATCAGGCTCAGCCGGCCATGGCTTCCACACCTACTGTGGCTCCTTCGCCCGTTGCCCCCGGCAAGCCGGTGTTGTCCGTGTCTCAGGCAAACATGGGGGGCGCCTACTTCAACTCGGTCAAGGGCGTGGATTTTCGCCGTGGCAAGGAGGGGCAGGGGGAGTTCCTCGTGACGCTGGACAACAGTTCGGCGGCGGTGGATGTCAGCAGCCGTGGTCAGAAAGTGCTGGCCAAGTTCCACGGTACCCGGGTGCCTGATGATCAGCTCAACCTCATCAATGTGCAGGACTTTGCTACCCCGGTCTCCCAGGTGGAGGTGTTCCGCCAGGGCAATGACACCCTGTTCGAGCTCTCGGTGAACGGCCAGTTTGACTACCGTTACGATCAGGCCGACAAGATGTTCATCATCGAGGTGAAAAAACGGGTGGCCACCACGGCGGCGAAGCAGTACCAAGGCAAGCCCATCTCATTGAACTTCCAGGATATTCCTGTTCGTACCGTGTTGCAGATCATCGCCGATTTCAACAATCTGAACCTGGTGACCACGGACTCGGTTTCCGGCAACATCACGCTGCGTCTCGATGGCGTGCCCTGGGAGCAGGCGCTGGACATCATCCTCAAGGTCAGAGGGCTGGACAAACGGCTGGACAACAACATCCTGCTGGTGGCTCCGGCGGACGAGATTGCCGCTCGCGAGAAACAGCAGATGGAGAGCCGCAACCAGGTGGCGGATCTCGCTCCCCTCTACACCGAGTATCTGCAGATCAACTATGCCAAGGCATCGGAAGTGGCGGCCCTGCTCTCCTCCGAGAGCACCAAGCTGCTCTCCCCCAGAGGGGCGGTCAGCGTGGATGAACGTACCAATGTGCTGGTGGTCAAGGACACGGCGGATGTCATCAGCAACGTCAAGCGGATGCTGGATATCCTCGATATCCCGGTCAAGCAGGTGGTGATCGAGGCGCGCATGGTGACCATTGATGATGGTTTCGATGAGGCACTGGGGGTGCGCTGGGGTGTGACCAAGACAGACGGTCATGGCAACGGCACCTCGGGCACCATAGAGGGTAATGATGGCGCCGGAAACAATGATGGCAGTTCCACCATCACTCGCCCCAACGTAGAAGACAGACTCAACGTCAACCTGCCGGTGACCAACGCGGCCGGCACCCTGGCGTTCCAGGTTGCCCGTCTTGCCAATGGCACCCTTTTGGATCTTGAGCTTTCGGCTCTGGAAAAGGAGAGCAAGGCCGAGATCATCGCCAGTCCGCGTGTCACCACGGCCAACCAGAAGCCCGCCCTGATCGAGCAGGGGACCGAGATCCCCTATGTGGAGTCCTCTTCGAGCGGGGCGACCTCGGTCACCTTCAAGAAGGCGGTGCTGAGCCTCAAGGTCACACCGCAGATCACCCCGGACAACAGGGTGATCCTGGACTTGACCGTGACTCAGGATACCAAGGGTGAAACCGTGCCGACCGGGACCGGGGATGCGGTGTCCATCAACGCCCAGTCCATCACCACCCAGGTGTTGGTCAACAACGGTGAAACTCTGGTGCTTGGCGGCATCTATCAACAGACCATCAAGAGCGATGTCAGCAAGGTGCCGCTGCTGGGGGATATCCCCGGGTTGGGCTATCTGTTCAAGAAAACCACCAGTGAAAACAAGAAGCGTGAACTGCTGATCTTCGTGACCCCGAGGATAGTGACCGACGCCCTCTGAAACCTTTACTTGTGAGAGTAAAACACATATAACCTTACGCCCCGATGAGGCTGGGGCGTAAGGGCTGCGGTTGCCAGTCCTGGTTTCTACTGAGATAATCCCCCTCCTGATCCATCGCAAGATAAGGTTCATAGGTACCCCGGTCGAGTGTTTACCGGGGCCATACAGTTTGTAATTACTAACGAAAAGACATGGCTGAGAAACGCAATATTTTCCTGATAGGTCCCATGGGTGCGGGCAAGAGCACCATAGGTAGACATCTGGCAGAACAACTGCACATGGAGTTTTTCGACTCAGATCATGAGATTGAGCGCCGCAGTGGTGCCGATATCGGCTGGGTGTTCGATGTTGAAGGCGAAGAAGGCTTCCGGATCCGCGAAGAGAAGGTGATCGGTGAACTCGCCGAACAGCAGGGTATCGTGCTGGCAACGGGTGGCGGTGCCATCAAGAGCCGTGAAACCCGCAACAAACTCTCCGCACGCGGCATCGTGGTCTACCTCGAAACCACCATTGAAAAGCAATTGGCGCGAACCCAGAGAGACAAGCGTCGTCCCTTGCTGCAAACCGAAGAGCCGCCCCGTGAAGTGCTTGAGCGTCTTGCGCAAGAGCGCAACGCCCTGTACGAAGAGGTTGCCGATTTTGTCATCCAGACGGATGACCAGAGTGCCAAAGTTGTCGCTAATCAAATCGTCAAGTTGATTGGTATGTAATTCATTAGAGGACGTCCATGGAAAGGTTGAAGGTCGAACTGGGTGAACGCAGCTACCCGATAGAGATAGCTGCCGGTCTGTTGCAACGCCCCGAGGTACTGGCGCAGACGATCAAGGGCAAGCGGGTCATGATAGTGACCAATACCGTGGTCGCGCCCCTGTATCTTGAACAGATCATTCAGTTGCTGTCCGGTTTTCAGGTGGAACACCTGATCCTGCCCGATGGCGAGGCCTACAAAACCCTGGCGACCTTCGAGCGGATCATGTCTGCTCTGCTGGAAACCAGCCATGGCCGTGATACCACTCTGATCGCTCTGGGGGGCGGTGTGATAGGTGATGTTGTCGGCTTTGCTGCGGCAAGCTACCAACGAGGCATTCCGTTTATTCAGGTGCCTACCACGCTGCTCTCCCAGGTTGACTCTTCCGTCGGCGGCAAGACCGCCGTCAACCATCCCCTCGGCAAGAACATGGTGGGTGCCTTCTATCAGCCCAAGCATGTGATCATCGATACCGACTGCCTCAAGACCCTGCCTGCCCGGGAATTTGCCGCCGGCATGGCCGAGGTGATCAAATACGGCATCATCTGGGATGCCGCCTTCTTCTCCTGGCTTGAAACCAACATGACCCGCCTGCAGCGCCTCGACGGTGATGCACTCTCCTATGCCATTCGCCGCTGCTGCGAGATCAAGGCCGATGTGGTCGGTCAGGACGAGACCGAGCACGGCGTGCGCGCCTTGCTGAACCTGGGACATACCTTCGGCCATGCCATCGAGGCGGAGAAGGGTTATGGCAACTGGCTGCACGGTGAAGCCGTGGCGGCGGGAACCATGCTGGCGGCCGAGACGGCCCTGGCCCGTGGCGACATGACGGCGCAAGAGGTGGCACGAGTCCGCGATCTGCTGTTGGCCGCCGATTTGCCGGTCAAGGCACCGTCCGATATGGATTTTGCCGCCTTTATTCGCCATATGCGCCGTGACAAGAAGGTGCTGGAAGGCAAACTGAGGCTGGTGCTGCCGATCGGGATCGGACAGGCCCAGGTCGTGGCCGATGTGACAGACGAGCAATTGATGGCGGTGATCGAGTCTGGTCGTGACCACTAATAAATTGCTCAAGCTGCCTTCTCAGCGGCAGTTGGTTGACCGGCTGCTGCACCTGATCGAGTTCAACCACCCCTTTGTTTTTCTCTCCGGCAAGCCAGGCAGTGGCCGTGGCACACTGTGCGAGTCGCTGCTTGCCCAACTGCCCGATGCGGTGCGGGTGGCCAGCCTCATCGGCAGCCCGTCCATGAAGATGGCGGATGTGCGCCAGCTGCTGTTGCAGCAGGTGGTGGCACGTCCCCTGTTCAACGCGCAGGATGCCCTGGCGGACAGCTTCTTTCGCATGGTGGGTGACAAGCCTGCCAGACTGCTGCTCATCATCGAACGTGCCGATACCTTGCCTGCCGAGCTGGTGGGGGAGTTGTGGGCGCTCTGTCGTCACAACGATACCCTGGCATCTCCTCATAAACTGGCCATCCTGCTCTCGGGTGATGACGCCTGGTGTCGCAACCAGAAGGCGCTCCTCAAGGGACGGGCCATGCCAGCCCTCGAGCTGGAAGTCGCGCCACTGAGCGCTCCTGAGCAACGTATCTTCTTGTATGAGAAGGCCAAAGAGCTCAAGATCCCGACAGCCCTCTTGCCCAAGCCGAAAGTGGAAGAGATCCTGAATGAGGCGGGCGGACATCCGTCAGCCATCATGCAGTTACTGGAGGATACCATGACCGACAGAAGGCCCAAGAAACGTCAGGCCGAGTTGCCCGTCAAGAAGATAGCGATCGTGCTTGCCCTGGTGGCGGGCGGGTTGCTGGCCCTGAGCTATCTGCCCCTGTTCGACAGTGCAGGCCAGTACCCCGCCCAGGCACCGTCCCAGGGGACGGCGTTGCCCGATCCCGTCTCAAGCGATCCTGTGAACGTCGGTGCGGCGAGCGGGGCCTTGAGTACTCAGGCGAGCAGTGGCGCCGCTGCCATCCCGTCAGGGAATCAGGTTGCCCGCGATTGGCAGTCCGATGCCAAGCCCTTGCCCAAGAAGGTCGAGAGCGAGACGGTCACCACGGAGTCAACCAACTATGAGGGGCGCCGAGTCGTCATCTCCGACGAAGTGGTCGAGAAATTGATGAACCAGCCGAACGTCAGCGGCGCCTTGCCCACGGCCGTGGTGGATGAGCTGGTGGGGAGTGGTTCCCGTGCGGTCCCGACCGGAACGACGGCCCAGGTCAAGAATCCGGCCCCGAACAGTGTCCCGGCCCGGACAGAGGCTCAACCGGCCAGTGGCGCGCAGACAGCGCCGGTCGCGGCCCCAGCGGCCAAGGTGGCGTTGACGCCGGTGGCGACTCTCAACAAGAAGCCGAAGAATCACTACAGCATCCAGTTGATGGGGGCGAGCAACACCAAGGCGGTAGACAGCTTTGTGGCCGAGCATGGCTTGGCGGGCAAGGTGTGGGTTTACAAGACCCGTTTCCGTGGCAGTCCCTGGTATGTGGTGGTGCAGGGAGACTACGCCAGCAGTGCCCAGGCCAAGGCGGCCATTCGCAAGCTGTCACCTGCCTTGCTCAAGGGACAACCCTGGCCCAAGTCATTCGCCCAGATACAAAAAGAATTGAAGCAATAGCCAGCCACCCGAAGAAGGGGGTAGAATCACCCCCCTTTTTTGGGCATAGCCTTGTCAACACCGGACTTCCATGAAAAAAACACGCGCGTTTTTAAAATGGGCCGGGGGAAAATACTCCCTGGTCGAAGAGATCGCCGAGCGTTTGCCGGCCGGGCGTGTGTTGCTGGAGCCCTTCGTCGGGGCGGGATCCGTGTTTCTCAACACGGATTACGACGCCTATGTGCTCAACGACATCAATCCGGATCTCATTGGCCTCTACAACCACCTCAAGCAGCAGCCGGACAGCTTCATCAGTGAGGCCCGCAAGCTGTTCGTGGCCGAGCACAACCACAAGACCGCCTATTATCGGCTGCGTACCCAGTTCAACCAGACCGCGGCCGGGTTTGAACGGGCTCAGTTGTTCCTGTTTTTGAATCGCCATGGTTTCAACGGCTTGTGCCGTTACAACAAGAAGGGGGGGTTCAACGTTCCCTTCGGTTCCTACAAGAAACCCTACTTCCCGGAGAAAGAGCTGTGGGCCTTTGCCGAGAAGGCGCAGAAGGCGACGTTCATTTGTGAAAGCTATGCCGACGCCATGGCCCGTGCAGAGGAAGACTGGGTGATCTACTGCGATCCGCCCTATGCCCCCCTCTCCACCACGGCGAGTTTCACCACCTATTCGGCAGGCGGTTTCACCCTGGACGATCAGGCGCTGCTGGCCAGGCTGGCTCGCCACACCGCCGCCCATAAAGGGGTGCCCGTGCTCATCAGCAACCATGACATCGAGTTGACCCGCGAGCTCTATCGTGGCGCCCGGCTCGACGAGATCCTGGTCAAGCGCACCATCAGCCGCAACGGCGGTGGTCGCAACAAGGTGGCCGAGCTGCTGGCGCTCTATCCGCCCGGCATCGAGCCCGAACAGGGCTATTATCCCGGTGAGGCGGAGCTGGTTGCCGTCGGCTGAGTGAACAACGGTCCCTGAGGGGGCCGTTGTCATTTCTGATGCTACCGCTGGCATTCCGTGAGCCGCGCCTGGCATCGTTTGCCGGCGATGGTGCCGGAGCGGCGTGTTCAGTAGATGCGGGTCGTTTTCATCGCCCTTTTGCGATAAAATTGCGCCGTTTTTTCTGCCACGCTGCCAATGGATGACGCTGATGAAAGACTTTCTGATTGCCCCCTCTATCCTCTCCGCCGACTTTGCCCGTCTGGGTGAGGATGTGGCCAAGGTGCTGGCCGCCGGGGCCGACGTGGTCCATTTCGATGTGATGGACAACCATTATGTCCCCAACCTGACCATAGGCCCCATGGTCTGTCAGGCGCTGCGCGATTACGGCATCGAAGCGCTCATCGACGTGCACCTGATGGTCAAGCCGGTGGATCGCATCGTGCCTGATTTTGCCAAGGCCGGTGCCAGCCTGATCACCTTCCACCCGGAAGCCTCCGATCACGTGGATCGCACCCTGGGCCTCATCAAGGAGCAGGGTTGCCAGGCCGGTCTGGTGCTGAACCCCGCGACCCCGCTCACCTGCCTGGAGTACGTGATGGACAAGCTGGACGTGATCCTGCTGATGTCGGTCAACCCGGGCTTTGGCGGTCAGAGCTTCATCCCCGGCACCCTCGACAAGCTGCGCCAGGTGCGCCGCCTGATCGACGAGAGCGGCCGCGACATTCGCCTGGAAATCGATGGCGGGGTCAAGGTCGACAACATTCGCGAGATTGCCGAGGCGGGTGCCGACATGTTCGTGGCGGGCTCTGCCATCTTCGGCAAGCCGGATTACAAGGCGGTGATCGACCAGATGCGCGCGGAGCTTGCCCATGTCCGTCGCTGATCGCCCCTTTGACCTGGTGCTGTTCGATCTGGATGGCACGCTGATTGACAGCGCCCCGCAACTGGCGCTGGCGGTCAACCGTACCTTGGCGGAGCTGGGGTTGGCCGAGGCCGACGAGGCCGTGGTGCGTACCTGGGTCGGCAACGGTGCCGACAAGCTGATCCAGCGGGCTCTCGATTACCGCGACGCCCCGGAGCAGTTTGCCAAGGCCCGCCCCCTGTTCGACCGTCACTATCAGGCCTGTCTGCTGGAAGGCCTGGCCATGTATGACGGAGTGGCCCGGAGCCTGCGCCGTCTGCAGGGGCTGGGTTACCAGCAGGCCGTGGTGACCAACAAACCCAGTCACTTCGTGCAGCCCATTCTGGAGGCCCTCGGCATCAGCGACTGTTTCGCACTCTGGCTCGGGGGCAACTGCGTACCCGTCAAGAAACCGAGCCCGGAGCCGCTGTTGCACGCCTGCCACGAGCTGGGTGTCAGCCCGTCCCGCACCCTGATGGTGGGGGATTCCGAAAATGACGTGTTGGCCGCCCAGGCCGCCGGCATGAAGGTGGTGGGGCTCACCTATGGCTACAACTATGGCCGCCCTATCGCAGACTCCCGCCCCGACTGGGTTTGCGAGCAGTTTGCCGAACTCGACGCCCTGCTGGTCTGATCCAGACCGGGCTGGCGGATAACAAGGATTACTACTCTGATGACTAAACCAATCGTATTGAGCGGTGCCCAACCCTCGGGCCAGCTGACCATCGGCAACTACATGGGAGCCCTGCGTCAGTGGGTCAGCATGCAGGATGACTTCGACTGCCTCTATTGCATCGTCGATTTGCACGCCATCACCACCCGCCAGGATCCGGCCGCCTTGCGCAAGGCGTGCCTCGACGCAGCCGCCCTCTATCTGGCGGTGGGCATCGACCCGGCCAAGAGCACCGTCTTCATCCAGTCCCACGTGCCCCAGCACGCCGAGCTCGGCTGGATCCTGAACTGCTACACCCAGATGGGCGAGCTGTCGCGTATGACCCAGTTCAAGGACAAGTCCGCCCGTTTCGAGAACAACGTCAACGTCGGCCTGTTCGGTTATCCGGTGCTGATGGCGGCCGACATTCTGCTTTATCAGGCCAATCAGGTGCCGGTTGGCAATGACCAGAAGCAGCATCTGGAGCTGACCCGCGACATCTGCACCCGCTTCAACAACCTCTATGGCGAAGTCTTCACCCTGCCGGAACCCTTCATTCCGACCGAAGGGGCCCGGGTGATGAGCCTGCAGGACCCGACCAAGAAGATGTCCAAGTCCGACGACAACGAGGCCAACTTCATCGGCTTGCTGGAAGATCCCAAGCAGATCGTCAAGAAGATCAAGCGGGCGATGACCGACTCGGACGAGCCGGCCGTGGTGCGTTTTGATCCCGAAAACAAGCCGGGGGTCTCCAATCTGCTGACCCTGATGTCCGGTGTGACCGGCCGCTCCATCCCGGAGCTGGAGCAGCACTTCGAAGGCAAGATGTACGGCCACCTCAAGAGTGAAACGGCCGATGCCGTGGTCGCCTTGCTGGAACCCATCCAGGCGCGCTTCCGCGAGCTGCGTCAGGATGAGGCCCATCTGCAGGCCATTTTGGCGGCTGGCGCACAAAAGGCGCGTGAAAGGGCTGAAAAAACCCTGATCAGCGTATATGATGTCGTCGGCTTCGTTCCTCGAGCCTGACATACTGGGAAGGTGTAGTAGAAGAGAGCTGGGTGGATGCCTGGCTTTCTTTGTTTTACACCTTCCGGTTTGTCGCAACCTCCCCAATGTCAAACACGGGCTTTGCCCCAAGAGAAAGCATGTCTGTCGAATCACAAACCCTGAGTGAAGAGTTGGGTGACAAGGGTCACTGGCTGCGCAAGTTTCGCAAGGCCAAGAGCCTCAATACCTTGCAGTTGATGGTCTCCAACGCCATCGACAAGCACCACAAGACCCCGGCCATCGCGGCTGCCATCTATCTGGCCGAGTGCCAGCGGGAACGGGAACTGGAACAGGGCCGTTATCTGGACCGCTGAGGTCCGTTGCCAGCCCTTGCCAAGGTGACTCCTTCCCATCTGCCTGTCACGTCCTGTGCTCTTTTCCCGGTCGCCTCCCGTCTCTTTTACCTTGCCATCCTGACATGGAGCGGTTGATGCTGCCCGGTCGGGGACAGGCCCACCGCCGGGTGGGGTCGACAGGCCCGGATCGCCATTGAAGAGTGGACAGACTGCACAGCAGGTGAGGTGATCGCCGGTTTATTAACGCAAAGAGACATGCCAGAATGCGCGGCGTTTGTCTGCCCGCGCTCGCAACGGGCAGTCCGATCACCGTCTCTGTCTTATTCCCAGGGTGTTTGCATGCTGCTACTCATCGACAACTACGACTCCTTTACCTGGAACCTGGTGCAATACTTCGGCGCTCTGGGGCAAGAGGTGGTGGTCAGGCGCAACGATGAGCTGAGCCTGGAGGAGATAGCCCGGCTTGCCCCCCGCCATCTGGTGATCTCTCCCGGCCCCTGCACGCCAAACGAGGCGGGCATCTCTTTGGCCGCCATCTCCCGTTTTGCCGGCGAGATCCCCATCCTCGGCGTCTGTCTCGGCCATCAGTCCCTGGCACAGGCCTTTGGTGCCCGGGTGGTGCGTGCCCGTCAGGTGATGCACGGCAAGACATCTCTCATCCGTCACAAAGGGGAGGGGGTGTTCAAGGGGCTCAACAACCCGCTGCGGGTGACCCGCTATCATTCTCTGGTGGTGGAGGCGGCGTCGCTGCCCGACTGTTTCGAGGTCACCGCCTGGAGCGAACATGCCGACGGCAGCCAGGACGAGATCATGGGGCTGCGGCATAAAACACTGGCGCTGGAGGGAGTGCAGTTCCATCCGGAAAGCATCTTGAGCGAACAGGGGCACCAGTTGCTGGCCAACTTTTTGGCCGTTTCCTGAAAAAATTGCGATGTCTGTCTCAAAACCGTCATGAGGCAAAAAAAAATTTCCCTGAGACTTTATTCACCCTCCTCCCTGTCCAAATTATCTCTTGCCAACACCCCCTGAGCCGTTATGCAATGCGGTTGCCTAAAATCTCAAAGGCAATCGAACATTGTTCCTTATAGGCGGTTAAGTTACAGACTTTTTACTTTTTTTCTGTGATAATTCCGCCACGTTTACACGGATTTAACTTTTGGGCGGTGGATTATTCTGCCGCGAGATAGCAGGAGAGCAATATGTCAGAGTTGTTGGCAGTGACACGTGAAGTGTTTGATGAAGTGATGGTTCCCAACTATGCGCCGGCCAAAATCATCCCGGTGCGCGGCGAGGGGTCACGTGTCTGGGATCAGGAAGGCCGCGAGTATGTGGATTTCGCGGGCGGGATCGCGGTCAATGGCCTGGGCCATTGCCATCCCAAACTGGTCGAGGCCCTGAAATCCCAGGGTGAGAAGCTGTGGCACCTCTCCAACGTGATGACCAACGAGCCGGCCCTGCGCCTGGCCAAGAAACTGGTCGCCGCCACCTTCGCCGAGAAGGTCTATTTCTGCAACTCCGGTGCCGAAGCGAACGAAGCGGCCCTCAAGCTGGCCCGCCGCTACGCCATCGAGAAGTTCGGGGCCCACAAGACCCAGATCATCGCCTTCCACCAGGGCTTCCACGGCCGTACCTTCTTTACCGTCAGCGTGGGTGGCCAGGCTGCCTACTCCGATGGGTTCGGTCCCAAGCCTGCCGACATCACCCACGTCGCCTACAACAACCTGGAGGAGCTGGCTGCCGTCATCTCCGACAACACCTGCGCCGTGGTGATGGAGCCGCTGCAGGGCGAGGGTGGCATCATCAGCCCCACCGACGAGTTTGCCAAGGGTGTGCGCGAGTTGTGCGACAAGCACAACGCCCTGCTGGTTTATGACGAGGTGCAATCCGGTGTCGGTCGTACCGGCGAGCTGTTTGCCTATATGGGTCTGGGCATCACCCCGGACATCCTCACCAGCGCCAAGGCGCTGGGCGGTGGCTTCCCCATCGGGGCCATGCTGACCACCACCGAGATCGCCTCCCACCTGAAAGTGGGCACTCACGGCTCCACCTACGGCGGCAACCCGCTGGCGTGTGCCGTGGCCGAGGCGGTGATCGACGTGGTCAACACCCCGGAAGTGCTGAGCGGCATCAAGCAGCGCGAGCAGCTGTTCCGCGAAGGGCTGGAAGCCATCAACGCCAAGTACCACTGCTTCAGCGAAGTGCGCGGCAAGGGCCTGCTGCTGGGCGCCGTGCTCAACGATGACTTCAAGGGCCGCTCCCGAGACTTCCTGCTCGCCTCCATCGATCAGGGCCTGATGGCGCTGGTTGCCGGTACCAACGTGGTGCGTTTTGCCCCCTCCCTGGTGATCCCGGAAGCGGACATCAAGGAAGGGCTGGCCCGGTTCGAGAAAGCGGTCGCTCAGGTGGTCAACGCCTGATCCAAATTGAGGTGGGGAGCCCTCCCGGCAGGAGCCGGGACCCCACCTGTCGTCAATGAAAGGGAGTTGTCATTTATGTTGGTTATCCGTCCTATCGAGCAGCGCGACTTCGCCGGCCTCAAGACCTGTGCCATCGAATCCGGCACCGGCATGACATCCTTGCCGGTCAACGATGAGCTGCTGCAACGCAAGATCGATGCCTCGACCCAGACCTTCCTGGACAAGCCCGCCGGCAAGGGCGAGTGCCTCTATTTCTTCGTGGCCGAGGATCTGGAGACCGGGGAGATGGTCGGTACCTGCGCCATCGACGCGGCGGTCGGCCTGTCCCAGGCGTTCTACAACTATCACATCGGCAAGGTGGTGCACTCCTCCCCCAAGCTCGGCATCTACAATGTCGTGGAAACCCTCACCCTCTCCAACGACTACACCGGCAATTCCGAGCTCTGCACCCTGTTTCTGCGTGAATGCGCCCGCGAGGGGCTCAACGGCCGTCTGCTCTCCAAGCACCGTTTCCTATTCATGGCCGAACACCCCGAGCTGTTTGACAGTACCGTCTTTGCCGAGATGCGTGGTGTCTCCGATGGCAACGGCCACAGCCCCTTCTACGAGTGGCTGCAAAAACATTTCTTCTCGATGGATTTTCCCACCGTCGACTATCTGACTGGCATCGGCAAGAAGCGCTTCATCGCCGAGCTGATGCCCAAGTACCCCATCTACGTCAATCTGCTGAGCAACGAGGCGCGCGCCGTCATCGGCAAGACCCACGAAAAGACCCGGCCTGCCCTCAAGATGCTGCAGGATGAGGGGTTCGTGAATCGCGGTTATGTCGACATCTTCGACGCCGGCCCCACCGTCGAATGCGAGGTGAAGAACATTCGCAGCGTGCGCCGCAGCCAGAAGCTGGCGGTGCTGGTGGGTGAGCCCATCGGCGGCCATACCTACCTCATCTGCAACACCAGGTTCGAGCAATACCGCGCCTGCTACGGCAACATCCGGGTCGATCTGGACAAGCACGAAGCCATCATTCCACCCAAGATGGCGGCCGCCCTCAAGGTGGAAAATGGCGACATGGTGCGCGTCGTCGATCTGGATTGACCCGCCCCGCAGCACAGCATTGAGACAGGCTGCCGAGGCGGCCTGCGTACCCACAGGGAGTGAATTGATGATGTCTTTAGTCCAGTTTATCGATGGCCAGTGGCTGGCCGGTGAAGGCAAGCCGTTCGAATCCATCGACCCGGCCAAAAACGAGGTGATCTGGCGTGGTGAGGCGGCAAGCCAGTCCCAGGTGGATGCGGCCGTCAAGGCGGCCCGCACGGCCTTCTACCATTGGTCCGATCTGGCCCTTGAAGAGCGCCTTACCATCGTGCGCCGCTATGCCGACCTGCTCGGCGAGCACAAGGAGGCGCTGGCCCTGACCATCGCCCGTGAAACCGGCAAGCCCCTGTGGGAGACCCGCACCGAAGTGGCGGCCATGCAGGGCAAGATTGCCATCTCCATCCGTGCCCATGACGAGCGCACCGGCACGGTGGAAAACCCCATGCCGGGCGCCAAGGCGTTCGTGCGCCACAAGCCCCATGGCGTCGTGGCCGTGTTCGGCCCCTACAACTTCCCGGGCCACCTGCCCAACGGCCACATTGTGCCAGCGCTCATCGCCGGCAATGCGGTCGTGTTCAAGCCTTCCGAGCTGACCCCCATGGTGGCTGAAGCCATGGTCAAGGTGTGGCAGGAGGCGGGGCTGCCCAAGGGGGTGCTCAACCTGGTGCAGGGGGAGGTCGACACCGGCAAGGCGCTGGCGGGCAATACGGACATCGACGGCCTCTTCTTCACCGGCTCCTCCCGTACCGGCCACTTCCTGCATCAGCAGTTTGCCGGCCAGCCGGGCAAGATCCTGGCACTGGAGATGGGTGGCAACAACCCGCTGATCGTGAAAGATGTGAGCGACATCGACGGCGCCGTCCATGCCATCGTGCAGTCCGCCTTCATTACCTCCGGCCAGCGTTGCACCTGCTCGCGCCGTCTGTTTGTCGAGCGCGGCGAGCGGGGCGATGCCCTGGTCAAGCGCCTGGTGGAGGTGGTCGGCCAGATCAAGGTCGGCTTCTATGACGCCGCCGAGCAGCCGTTCATGGGCGCCATGATCAGCGAGAAGGCCGCACTCGGCATGGTCGAGGCGCAAGCCAACCTGCAGCGCCTCGGTGGTGAAAGCCTGCTTGCCCTCAAGCACCTGGAAGCGGGCACCGGCTTTGTCTCCCCGGGCATCATAGACGTGACCGCGGTCAGCGTGCTGCCGGATGAAGAGTACTTCGGCCCGCTGCTGCAGCTCATTCGCTACGACGACTTCGATGCGGCCATCGAGAAGGCGAACGCCACCAGTTTCGGTCTCTCGGCCGGCCTGCTCGGTGACAACGAAGCGGACTGGAACCACTTCTTCAAGCGCATCCGTGCCGGTATCGTCAACTGGAACAAGCCCATCACCGGCGCCTCCAGTGCCGCCCCCTTCGGCGGCATCGGTGCCTCCGGCAACCACAGAGCGAGCGCCTACTACGCCGCCGACTATTGTGCTTACCCGGTCGCCTCCGTCGAAGACAGCAAGGCTGCTATGCCGGATCAGCTGTCTCCCGGTCTGACCTTCTGATAACAAGAAAATGAAAGAGGGGCACTGAACAGGTGCCCCTGTCTGTACCCGCAATCAAAGGAAAGAGAGATGCAAAAGGATATCGACACCCTGTTTGGCCATCTGTGGGACAACTACATTCAGGTCACCCCCAGTGCTCACAAGGTTCATCAACTGCTGGGCGGCGGTGCCCCCATCATCAACGATCACGTGGCGTTTCGGACCTACAACCTGCCCAAGCTCGATCTCGAGAAACTGGCGGCCCACTTCCGCGCCCTGGGGTACGAAGAGAAGGGCGAGTATGTATTCAAGGCCAAGAAGCTCTATGCCAAACACTTCGAGCATAAAGATCCTGATGCGCCCAAGGTGTTCATCAGCGAGCTGAAGGTGGAAGAGCTCTCCGAAGGTGCCCAGGCCATCATCCACAAGCTGGTGGATCAGGTACCCGATCACCTCACCGACACCCCGGCCTTCCTCTACGCCGGCGCGCCCTGGCAGGTCTCTCACACCGACTACCAGACCCTGCTGGCAGAGAGCGAGTATGCCGCCTGGATGGCCGCCTGGGGTTATCGTGCCAACCACTTCACCGTCAACATCAACCGCCTGAAGGACTTCGACACCATCCAGCAGGTGAATGCGGCGCTCAAGGCGGCAGGCTTCGTGCTCAACACCGTTGGCGGCGAGGTGAAGGGCGATCCCGAGGTGATGCTGGAGCAATCCTCCACCATGGCAGACAAGGCCGAGGTGCCCTTCAGCGACGGTGTGCGCACCATCCCGAGCTGCTTCTACGAGTTCGCCCTGCGCTACCCGCAGGCGGATGGCGTGCTCTACCCTGGCTTCGTCGAGGCGTCGGCCGACAAGATTTTCGAATCCACCAACGCCATGTAATGGCCGCCATGAAAACAACGCCCCGCCTGGGGCGTTTTTATTTTGGATTAAATACGGTCAAATTATTGCTGTGGTGTAGTGCCCTGTCGGGCTAAGCGCTTGCCCAAAAGAATGAATAAAGGCATTTGATATACATCATTGAAATATTCCATTAAACAGATGATACCAAAACGAAATGCTGAAATGTGTCTGTAGCATGTGACTGATTTTTAAGTGAGAGTATTTTATGCGATTTTTAATTTCCCCCTTTGTGGGGGCAGGGAAAATCAAGTTTGGCATGACTCCTGACCAAGTGAGGTTATTATTAGGGGAAGTATTTGATTCTTTTAAAAGAACGGAGGAGTCTGTGTTCCCATGTGATTACTTTGAGAATTTAGGTGTGTTCGCATATTACAACGCCTCTGGCGTTTTGGAGGCGATAGAGTTTACTGAACCAGCGGTTCCAGAGTTCGAAGAAATGGACTTGCTAAAAATTCATTTCAAGGACTTGATCACGTATCTTTCAGATAAAGACAAAGGCCTAGAAGTAGAGTCTGAATCGCTAACATCCCATGTGTTGGGTATAGGTGCATACGCTCCTGATGCAGATGACAATACACCATCATCTGCCGAAAGTATTATTGTCTTTGAAAATGGCTATTATGATTGATTAGAGTCAGTTGATATTTCGATAAGCATTTGTTAAATCCTATGATTATTAAGATAAGTGTAAAGTTAGTTAGGCTGTAATCAATATGTTCATGTTACAGAATTTTACTTGGAAGATAGATGAAGAGTCGGTGGAGGAACATCGAATTAAGAACCATGAGTGGTATGCTTGCCCATTTCTCTAAAACGTATCAAACAAAATTTACCCCATTGTCATAAACAGGAACTAATTCTTTGATAAATAATGAAAAATATTTTATCGATGAGGTTGAAAATGGAATGGGACGTTGCCTTGTCTTGACAGCTCCTTGGTCGGATAGTTTTAAATCGATAATCGATAAAGAAAATATTTCAGTGCTCCGTTTAAGTCAATCCGCAGGCTGGAATGGAAATGACATTTCATTTATAAATTACTTGCCTTCTCTTTCTGGCGTTGAAATTTATTCTTGGGGTGTCAAGGATATCACTCCATTAGAGTCTATCAGTAATCTTGAATATTTAGGATTACAGTGTGAGTTTACGAAGGCTCCTGATTTTTCCAAACTAAAAAAATTAAAACTACTTAAGCTTTTTTGGAGGCCTAAAGCGAAGACGATTTTCGCTTGTGATGAATTGAATCTGCTAAATATTGTTAACTATCCTTCAGAAAACTTGAAAGAACTTAATAGAATGTCTTTATTAAGACGTCTACAACTAACCTCCAAAAAAATAAAATCATTGTCAGGAATAGAGGAGCTTAGCTCGTTATCCATTCTAGATTTGGCCGACTGTCCTAAGCTAGAAGATCTTTCAGGCATAGATAAGTGTCAGCAGATAGAGATTATAGAAATTGAAAACTGTAAAAGAGTTTATGATATAGCTATTTTGAGTGAGCTAAAAAACCTCAAAGAGATTGTATTGACTGACTGTGGGACAGTTAAATCTTTGAGGCCACTTGCACACAGCCAATCATTAGAAAGTATCATCTTTATAGGGGACACAACCATTGAAGATGGAGATCTGACTTCCTTATTGGATATTCCAACGCTAAAGAAAATGTGGTTTGCTAATAAACGTCACTACACCCATACCCGAGAACAGGTGATGGAAGTGTTATCTTGAGTAATCAATCATGAATGATATTCATGCATTTTTTTGAGGGTAGCTTACAACCCGGAAGAAAAGTTATGTATGTCAAGATTGCTCACAATCTTATCTTGCCGATTATCTGCTGAGCATGTTGCCAACACTCGAACTGGTATCAGAAATCTTGTCAATGACGTTGTTCGGAAAATAAGAATAACCGTGATGATGCCAGCCCCCTTCGTACCTGCTTGCTGGGGAGGCTACTAGTGTTGCAGTCAAGGAAGAGAAATCAGCTGAGTTGAAAAGAAGTACACTGAGATGCGACTATGAGTACTTAAAATCAGTTTCTCTATCTGATTCAGGATACAGACATCGATAGTGAAAAGAAAGACATCAGCGATCAGTGACTTAATGAAAGTAGTGCTTCCCATGGAGTCAATTATCAACTTGAAGATGATGGCTCATCAATTGAATTTGGAGCAATATCGAGGGAAGGAAAATCCACTTTGAAGAAGGCATTCGCCAACCAGAGTATGAACTGCCATATCAAAAAAGGCCAAACAATATAGGTTTGTATGGATATGAAACTGACAGAATTTAGTTTGTGGGCATTTAAACTTGAACTTGGTTTGGCACGAAAATTCACGCTGTTCAGCAGATGTGTTTGTGCCCATTTTGAGCGCCACTTTGATCCTATAGAAACAGATGGTGTTTATAGGGTTGTTGTAAAACTTTGTGGGCCAGATGAAAGAGTTGGTACCACTGAGTTAAGTAGCTCAGTGATTAAGTATTATAAGACGTTCGATTTTGACTATTTTGAGGGGTTGAATATAATCGCCAAGAAAAGGTTTCTTCTTGATGCACTATACAGCTCACTTATTTCATTGTGCGATATGGAAGGATGGCCGAAGAGCCCCTTTCATGAAGCGTACGAGATGGTTGTTCGAGAAAATTTTGTGAATTTATACACAATAAAACGTAAGTTAAGTCGGAATAAAAGCATGTCAGCTGAGTTGGTGGGAAGTCATGATGAAGAAGCATTTAACTGTTTCATTGTGATAAAAGATAATGATGGTAAAGAGCTTCTTAATGAACACCTTTTCTCTGAAGAACCGGATGAGTTTTTATTTAATGCTCGTATTGGTGATATTAGATGGGTTGACAAAACGACTGTTCGGTATCAATCAAAGGATAAGAAAGAATTAGGTCTGTTTGATATTGGAGATGTAACCTCCGATTAAATGACATTGCAAAGAGTTACGATGATTGTGCAGATATAGCTATCACTAAAGTAGTTCACGAAAAGAAAGATCACTGTGATTATGGCAAGATGCCTTCGTTTCCTATTCTAGGAAGCGAGAATCGAGTTGGTTGGGTGTAGTTGAAAATCTGGTTGATGCCTGACTCTATAGCATTCAACGTGATATATGAGTCACTGCTCTTGAGTAGTATCGGCAGAGCTTCGCTCTCGCAGGGCTGGATTCAGGAGCCAAGATGCTTCATATTGGTTTCATCGATAAAGGCTACCGAATCAACGGCGAGTGCTGTTAAAGTTACCACCAAGGCAGAGGAGACTCTGGGGGTTGTAAAGGGGGAAGACGAAATTGGAACAATCTCCACTCGCACCACAAAAAATACAATTCTATTAGGTGGTCAACCAGGTGAGTTTGGAGTTAAGATTACATACAAAGATGGCTCTGAGTTCGATATGACAAAAACTCGTGTTAAAGAAACGGAAGTAAATTCCTAAAAACCAGATCGTACGAGACCTAAACGGAATTAAGATGTTTTAGTACGAAAATAGCCCCAGCCCAGGAAGAACTAGGTTGGTTTAAGAGTATTGATTGGTAAGGCTATGATTGATTCAAAAACAGGTGAGCGAATAGTTGTATTGATCAACGATGATTCAGGTCCATACATCAGAGTATCAACTTGGAATGATGCCGATGGGTTGGAGGATTTATTGTCAGGAAAATATGATGTCCTTTATGAAATGAAAACTCCTGAAGAATTTAAAGCTGACGGAGGAAAAGAGTATTATTTTGGTAATGCTGCTGATCCCGATAAGCTTCAAAGAATTCTTGATGATATTAACCTGTAGTTATTAAAGCTCATATCTTTGATGTTTTTAATATGCAGCTTGCTGAATCACTCTTTCTCACACTTCACTGAAAATCCTGTTGTAAAGGGAGGGGATGGAAAAATACAAGTAATCCCTGATCGTAAATCTCATATCCATATCGCCATATCGCCATATCGCAGAGTTTCCCTCTTCCAAGGCTGGATTCAGGAGCCAAGATGCTTCATATTGGTTTCATCGATATCAAGACTACCGGATCAACGGCGAGTGCTGCTAAAGTTGCCACCAAGACAGAAGGTGCTGCGGGGGGAAAAAATTCGACATCCCAAGGATGTAAAGCGGCTTAAGCCAAAGAGACAGACCTTTCGAGCTACTAAAAGAGGTGCAAAAATACCGACATCGCAGACACATTTAACCCATTTAAAGGTCTTCCCGCGGATAAGTTAGGTACGAGAAGAACGGCGATAGAGTATGACTTTGGTGACAGTTATAAAGTTCAATATCATCCCGAAGACCATAATTTATCCGATGTAAATGGATATAAAGAAGCGCATTTAAATAATGGTGGTAAGGGGTTAATGAGTAACTATCATGAATATTAACACTATGAATAAACTTTTTTGTGATCATTGTATGGTGAGTGATGATGACTATGAGTTTAATCGGTTTGACAAGTCGTCTCTGAAAGACACTGTAAGTGTTACTAAAATCTATGTAAACGGTGAGAGTTATTCGGCATGGAAAGACTCTGCATCTATAATATTTAATTATATAGAGGATAAATATCTTTCTAAAAAAATAGATATATACTGTTTTATCGTTAGCCCTTCTTGGAGATTGGACTCTCGTATTGTGCGATACAATGGACTAAGTAGGTCGATAAATAAACTTGTTGATGGACAACCATTGAGCTTTATTCTCGAGAGAACAGTTTTTAGTGATAATTACGTAATCTTTTATGGTGTCGTTAGGCTAACACGGGAAAATGCTAAATTCATATTGAATTTTATATCTGAGAGTGAAAGTGGTATTTTGTTTTCAAAAGAAATCGTTAAAGAGACCGTTCATGATGGTGATTTTACTCTGTTGATAGATGAATTGTCGTCTCTTATATCTAGAGAAACTAAAACATCTACTTTCAACCTAAATGTAGTCGATGCCATAAAAGTAATTTTGAGTCGAGGGAGTCACGCTATTTTCCCTTATGCTTGGGAAGAAACCGGTGACTATCATCTGGATGTATTTAACAATGTTTGATACGGTCTATGTATATTATAGGTGCACATTGGTAATGTCGGATACATCATGATTTTATATATGATCCCTCATAGAGTAATATTCTATTAATGTTGATGTGAGTGTCAAAATCAACACCAAGGCTACCGGATCAACGGCGAGTGCTGCTAACGTTGCCAGCATTACATAGGAGGTGACGAGGGTTGCAAAGAAGGTGCGTTGCAACATGAGATTTAGGCTCTGGAATAAATACCAGAACGGTAAAATCAGTGATAATACTGTAGGTCATGAACAGGACCCATGGCGATCATGAAAATAGATGGCCCACTTGAATGACAAGGCTGGTGAAGACATTGATGACTAATATTAATGTTGTATGCACGTTGGACGTTTCAAGAGAAAACGAAACGTACAATCTCAGTGAAATTTCTCAAATGGTTAATTTGAAGGTAGCTGCCGTTCGATGGCAGATTTCTTCTCGAAATCGCCTTGAAGCGCGAATTATAGTTTTAAGGTTTATTTTTAGTCTTATTGTTAAAAAAATACCTGGATTTAAGTTGTGGTGTGTTGTTGGTGACTCAGTTTGGCAAAGTGATACACGGATTATAAGACACAATAAACTTTTTAAGAGATTAAAGGAACGAGGGGTAGAGATAAGCCATGCAGCTCACTTTTTGGAAGAACTAGTAGAATCAGATGGAAAGTTGAAGTTATTTGGTGCTGCTCAATTATCTGAGTTGTCAATTGAATCAGTGGTGAGTTTGATGGAGGAGGAATCATGCTCCTATCTTATTGCTGTGCCAGAAGAGTTTGAAGTTCATGCGTTAATATGCAGAGGGTGGAATGCTAGTGAATTGATAGATACAAGGTTATTGTGCGAGATTGTTAAAAGTAATGGTCTGGTTCTTAAAATGGTTGGTGCCTTTGATGATCCAGAGTCAGGGTTCGTCGGAATAGGGACGCCAGAGATGGTGAAGGTGTTAGTTGCGTAACTTTATAAGAGAGTCAAGGACGAGAGCAGTGTACTGATATAATAAATAAGAAAGGTATGGTGACGGACTTCGCCTTTGTGGGTACCAGATGTGCGAGTTTTTATACAGAGATATGGGCAGATCTAAAATCTTGACCATGTGGGTAGTCGAGATTTTGTGAAGAGAGTATGCAGAAGTGCATTGATTTATGGTTTAATATTTTCATAAGTATAGATAATGATCTTGGAAAATTTGAACTCTTCTTAAATGTGATGTCAGGATTTTTGGGTGGTGTCAAAATTAGGGGGTGATTATGTCATATCGTGATGCACTGAATGAGGCTATTCAGCATTGGAACTCAGGCTCTATAGAGGATGAGTGGTTTTTTGAAAAGTTTAGAGATGATGCCATCTGCAAAATGAGTCCATCTGAAGCATTTTGTTTTATAAGTGAAACTATCGAATTTTTAATCAGGGAAGATGATGAGTCTACCGCTTGCGAAATATTGCAAACGATTATTGGTCTTGCAAGCAAAAGCCAAACAACTGAAGTGCCGAATGCTCTTGTCGAGAATAGGGAAGTAATTGAAAGCCAGTTTTGTCAGAGAGGTGAGTACTCAAAAGGTAAGCTTGCAGAGTTGTTTAGGTATTATAGAATTTCGTGATGGAATGATGAACCATCAACCTTTCATGACGAGAAGCAGTTTTCTGAGTGGTTGACGAAAACGTAAGGGAACGTTTTGAGGTTATCTGGTTTGATGAACATTAAAATACTCATTATTTCCCAGGGATTTAGACGCATTTTATAGTGCGTGTGGTGGTGTGAAGTTATTTTTGGTCGTGACTATGTCATGGAGAAAGTTAGTCTGGATAGATTTTTTTATCTAACCCACTAATACTGCCAGAAGGATGGGGTATAAGACGTACCTAGATATGACAGTTTAGATGACTGGTATATCATCGCGAAAGCAGGGCCTTAAATAAAATGTCGATTGACCTATATAAAAGTTGTATGGGTACAATGAGCACAGGTCTAGGTATCATCCGCATCACATGGCCTTGAGAACATCAAGCTAATGATTCGAGATATAGAAGCGCCTCCTTTGTGGAGGCGTTTCTATTGGTGTGTACAGATCTAGTTATCACCTGACACCGGCCTCAAACCGGTGTCTTGTTTACGCTACTTTAGTGCGCACTTCCTTCGGTATCAATTTCAGACCCTTTTTGAACATGCTGTAGGGAGTCTGTCCTTCCATCATCCTGCCTTGATGTGGCCGCTGGGTGTTGTAGTGATCCAGATAGCTGTCCAGGTCTGTCTGCATCTGCTCTACCGACTCATACCAGGTTGTCCTCCCCTTGATACGGAAGTGTTCATCCAGCAGGGTGCGATGTAGCCGCTCGATAAAGCCGTTGCTCTGCGGCCTGCGTACCTTGGTGGTCCGGTGCTCAATCCCCTCCAGTTGCAGGAACAGCTCGTAGGGATGATGGTCAGGGCGGCCGCAGAACTCGCGCCCGTTGTCCGACAGGATGGTATAGACCCGCGCCTCATGGGCTTCGAAGAACGGCAATACCGTTTCATTGAGCACATGAACCGAGGTCACCGGCAGCTTGCTGGTGTAGAGCCGTCCCCAGGCGTGGCGGCTGTAGCAGTCCAGTACGGTTTGCAGATACACCTTGCCCACCCCCTTGAGTGCGCCGACGAAGAAGGTGTCGACCGCCACCAGTTCCCCGGTGTAGTGAACCTCAATTTGGCGTTCGCGAAACTCGGGGCTGAAGCGCTCGAGCAGGCGGATCTGCTCGTCATTGAGCTCAATCGTCTGTTCCCTGTGGGTTTTCTCGAGGCGCAACAAGCGGTCATGCTTGGAGAGCAAGTCGTGACGTTGCCACACGCCACGCACACCGCCCGCACTGTAGTGGTCTAATCATCCCGGACACCATTTTAGGTGGAACAGTCGCCACGATGACCTGAGGTGTTCAATGACAAGATTACGTCGCTCATCTACTGCCGAGTTCAAGCTGGAAGCTGCATCCCTGGTGCTCGACCAAGGCTATTCAGTCCCCGAAGCCAGCCGTTCACTGGATGTCGGCGAAACCGTGCTGCGTCGATGGGTTCAGCAACTTCAATCAGAACGAAGTGGCGCTACACCTGCTAACCGGGCGCTGACCCCTGAGCAGCAAAAAATTCAGGAGTTGGAAGCCCGCATCAACCGGCTTGAACGCGAAAAGGCCATTCTAAAAAAGGCTACTGCTCTCTTGATGGCGGACGAACTCGAACGTACGCGCTGATAGACCGATTAAGGGAGCAAGCCCCCACCACCCTGGTCTGTTGCGCTTTCGGTATACCAACCGCCTGTTTTTACGACTATCTGGCTCGCAGGCGCACAATTAACCGTGAACGGGTGCAGCAGAGAAGTGAGTTACGGTGTTTGTTCAAAGAGAGTAGAGGCTCAGCTGGCAGCCGGGCCTTGATGTCAATGATGCGGGCACTGGGGCATCAGATTGGTCGGTTCAAGGTGCGTCGCCTGATGAAGGAGGCCGGGCTGGTCTCCAAACAACCGGGAGCTCATCGTTATCAGGTCGCGCGGTCTGAACGACCGGATATTCCCAATCTTCTGGCGCGTGAATTTGATGTCCAGCAACCCAATCAGGTGTGGTGCGGCGACATCACTTACGTATGGGCAGGTGGCCGCTGGCATTACCTGGCCGCGGTGCTCGACCTCCACACCCGACGGGTCGTGGGCTGGGCGATGTCCGGCAGGCCTGATGCTGAGTTGGCCGTGAAAGCGCTCGACATGGCGTATCAGCAACGGGGCTGCCCGTCTGGCGTGCTGTTTCACTCCGACCAGGGCAGCCAATACGGCAGCCGGGTATTTCGGCAACGGCTGTGGCGCTATCGCATGACCCAGAGCATGAGTCGGCGTGGCAACTGCTGGGATAACGCGCCGATGGAGCGGCTGTTCAGGAGCCTCAAGACGGAATAGCTTCCGACCACGGGGTACATGAGCCTGCGGGAAGCCAAGCGGGATATCAGCTACTACCTGATGGATTACTACAACTGGCGGCGCCCGCATCAACACAATGATGGGATACCGCCAGCAGAGGCCGAAAATCGGCTTAACTGTGTGTCCGGATTTAGTTGACCACTACACACTGACGTTGATGCCTTGCAGAGCCAGTTCTTGCGCGACCCGCAGCGGGCCATGGGTTGGTCTGGTGAGAGAGTAATCGAGGATAGCCTGTTCAATCTCGGGAGCGACCCGGTTGGGATGCGCCCCTTTACAGCCGGGTAGTTTGTCGAGCAAGCCCTCGGCGCCATAGGTCTGATAGTTACGGCGAATTTCGTAGAACTGCTGACGGCTGTAGCCGATGAGCTTGCAGGCTTTGCTGACGTTATTGAGCTCTTTGGCGAGCTCTAGCAGACTGAGTTTACGACGTGCTACTTTCTCGTTGGTGGTCATACGGTGACTCCGGATAACACGGTAGGGGTACCGTTTTGTTATCCGGTTTGAAGCCGTATGACCACTCCCTTTTGTGGGCAACTGTCAGGTGAATACCATCTCCATACAGTTTACCCATACTAGCGCGGGTAAAGTGTGCCCTGATCGACCAGCAAGGTGGTCATGCCGGCGGCCTTGCCCGCCTGAATGCCTATCCGGGTGTCTTCAAACACCAGGCAGTTGGCCGGGTTGGCGCCGAGCTGCTCGGCCACTTTCAGGAAGGTGTCCGGGTGGGGCTTGTGATTGACCACATCATCGGCACTCACCAGCACGGAGATGAAGGCATCGAGCCCGGTCTGACGCAGGATGTGCGCCGCATGTTCCCGGGTTGAGCCGGTACCTATGCCCATGGGCACCTTGTCGTGGTACTGCCTGACCAGCTCCCACATGGCGGGAAACACCCGGACGTCGTCGATCCGTGCCAGGTAGAGGGCCACCTTGCGCCGGGCAAAGGCTTCCACGTCGATGGTCATCCCGTGCTGCTCTGCCAGCATGGTCACTATCTTGCGGGTGGGGATGCCGCCGTACTCGTTGAGCTGTGCCCGATCAAACGGCAGGCCGAACTCGGCACTGGTGATTTCCCAGGCATCCAGGTGCAGAGGCATGGAGTCCACCAGGGTGCCATCCATGTCGAAGATCAGGGCGTCGTACTCGTCGAATCGGGGCTGTTCACTCTGGTGATGATCGCAGGGGGATGACTGGGGCATGGGGGGCGTCCTCTTCGGCAAAGACTCACCCTAGCAGATCCGGCGCGCAGATGTCGCGACCTTCATCATGGTTGGCAGTGGTTTTGACCATCGGCTAATGATTTATGAGACAATAATGTGCCTTGCACCCCCAGTGCCGATATCTCACATAAGCGAGCCTGCCTATGTCCCCCAAAACCGTCTTCTCGAGCGTGGCCCTGGTGATCGCCCTGGGCTCACTGGAAAAGAGCATCGTCACCACGCCCTTGCCCATCATAGGGGTTGAGCTGAACGCCGGTGCCGCCCTCACCTGGGTCGTGACCGCCTATCTGCTGGCGGCCACTGCGGCCCTGCCCATCTATGGCAAGTTGAGCGACATGTTCGGCCGGGTACGCATGCTCAACATCGGTATCGGCCTGTTTCTGGCGGGATCCGTGGCCTGCGCCCTGGCCCAGGATCTGCCAACCCTGCTGGCCGCCCGCGTGCTGCAAGGGTTGGGGGGCGGTGGGCTGATCGCACTCGCCTTTACCGTGATCGCCGACTGTATTCCGCCACGGGAGGTGGGCAAGTATCAGGGGTATATCTCGGCGGTCTATGCGGTCTCCAGCATCGCAGGCCCGCTGCTCGGTGGCTATTTTACCGAGCAGCTCAGCTGGCGCTGGATCTTCTGGATCAATCTGCCGCTCGGCGCTATCGCCCTCTGGCTGGTGAACCGCAATCTGGGTCACCTCAATGTGCGCCGCTACAGCCGCTTCGACTGGAAGGGAGCGGCACTGCTCATCACGGTCACCACCCTCACCCTGTTGCTGCTCTCGCCGGAGGCGGCCTTGCCCGCCGTCTGGCTCGCGGCTGCGCTGGGGGCGGCCTTGTTGCTGCTGATCCTGGTGGAGCGGCGGGCCCACGACCCCATACTGCCGGCCCACCTGGTGCGCCTGCCGGGTTATCTGGTGAGCGTGCTGCTGGCGCTGGCCTCGCAGCTGCTGATGTTTGCCGTGCTGGTCTACCTGCCGTTGCAGATGCAGTGGCAAAAGGGGATGAGCGCCAGTGATAGTGGCGGGATCATGGTGATCTTCATGGTCTGCATCACGGCAGGGGCCTTCGTCGGCGGCAAGCTCATCGGTCGCACCGGTCACTACAAGCGTTTCGTGGTGGTGGGGTTCGCCCTGGCAGCGCTGGCCCTGTGGCAGATCCACTTCGACCTCTGGGCCAGACTGGGACTGGGGTTTGCCGGATTGGGGCTGGGTCTGGTGCTGCCGGCGCTGTCGGTGGTGGTGCAAAATGCCCTGCCGCGGGAAGATCGCGGCATCGGCATGTCCCTGTTCAACTTCGGCCGGGAGCTGGGTGGGGCGGTCGGTGTCGCCATCTGCGCCGTGTTGTTCCATGCCGCTCTGCCAGCAGGCAGCAGCCCCAATCTGGCCAGCCTGAGCCCGGCCGAACTGGCACCCGGTTTCAGCGCCACCTATATCGGCATGGCGCTGATCGCCACCGCCGCCCTGCTGGTCACCTTGCTGGCATTGAAGCGCCACGAGCTGGCCAGCAAGCACGCCTGATGGTTACTATCGGATACAAAGAGGGCTCCCCGTGGGGAGCCCTCTTCATGGGATCAGGCTGGTGCCTTTCCTTCCGTGTCGTGGCCTTGTGCCACTCAGCCCGCTCATCGGGCGTCGGGGCGGGAAGGTGACCTGACAGGCTCGGGTTGCTGGCGCTCGGCCTGGGCATCGAGCTCCTTGCCGAGGAAGTAGTTCAGGAAGGTGCGGATGACCGCGATGATGGCGAGGCGCACCAGCTCCTCCTTGCTCGGTGCCACTGTGGTGGCCAGGATGTCGGCAGCGAGCTGGAACTCCAGCGCCAGGATGAGCCAGCTGCCGAAGCAGAGGCGGATACGGGGAAAGCCGGGCTCGTGATCCCGCACTCTGGCCGCCAGCCAGAGGGTCTTGCCAAGGCCGATGACCACGCAGGCGATGGAGATGATCTCCAGCAGCAGCTGGAACAGCTCCACCCCGTGCATCATGCCCTCTTTCAGGCTCGCTATCTCGAACACTCGGGTTACCTCCCTGATTCAAAAGAGACACTTTTAACACGGCTTGGGGGCCGGTTCCAACTCAGAGTCTTCTGAGCATCATGGCTATCTGGTCGATGAGCTGACGAGCGGCAGGGCTGATGGCCGCCAGTTGGAAGTAGCCATGAATGACGCCATGCTGCCGCTGGCAAGTGGCATCGACGCCAGCCTGCACCAGCTTGCCATACAGGGCTTCCCCTTCGTCGCGCAGCGGATCATATTCCGCCGTGACGATATGGGTCGGCGGTAATCCTGACAGGGCGGGATGGTGGAGCGGGCTGGCTTCGGGATGGCTGGGGGGCAGGCTGCCCAGGTAGGCGTGAAAACCGCTTGCGAGCATGTCCCGGGTGATGAGGTAGTCGTCACCGAGATCGCGGTAGCTTTGGCTCTCGCAGAGGGCATCCAGCATGGGATAGAGAAGCAGCAGGGCCTTGGGCAAGGGGGCGTTGGCAGCCTTGAGCCGCAAGGTGGTGATCAGGGCGAGATGACCCCCTGCGCTGTCGCCGGCAATGGCGAGACGTGCCGGATCCCCATGCCATTTCTCCACCTCGGCCATGATGGCCCGTGTGGCGGCCAGCGCATCGTCGTGAGCCGCAGGATAGGTGTGTTCCGGGGCGAGGCGGGTGTGTACGGCGAAGATCAGGGCGCTGGCCCGGTTGCACAGCATCCGCATCTGGCGATCGTGGGTCTCGAAATCCCCGCTGACAAAACAGCCGCCGTGAAAATAGATCAGCACCGGATACGCGGGGTCCGGTTTGTCTGCGGGCCGATAGCAGCGGATGGCGTGGTGATCGGCCTGCCACTCCTCGATGGCGCCCACCTCTTCCCGCTCACCGCCCAACAGGGCAGAGGCTAGGTAGCCGTCACGGCGCGCCTGCCAGCTCAGCTGGCTCGCCTTGGGACGACCTGCGGCGATGAAGTCTGCCACCATGGCTGCGATGGCCGGTTCGAGTTGTTTTTCCATAAGACACCAATGACTGTATATAAAAACAGTCATTGTGCGCTTTTGGCCCGTGAGCGCAACCGGCGTTAGCTGAGGCAGCTCACAAAATCAGGCTTCAATCAGCACGAATTCAATCACATAGAGGGGCGGCAGTGCGGGGTAGATATCGCGGATCACATCTTTAAGCTCGGGGAGGGTCATGTTCTCCTGACGGGCGTGCTCGTCGCTCAGCGCCTCGAAGGCGACCGCCTTGACCGAGATGACCTCAATGGTGCCAAAAGGCTGGTGTTCCGGGTTGGTGAACAGGGCCAGGCGCTGGCCGGGCCGCCAGTTTGCCTCGCTCTCGTCGCGGATGGTGATGGTCTTTCGGCCAGCCTGGATGTCGGCGACAAAGCGGCTGAAGAAGGTGAATGCCGGGTAGGCCGGGGTGTGCTGGGTCATGTCGTCTCCGAAGGGCAAGGGGTGAGAGGGCGGCTCAGGCCGCGGCGGGCCCATTTTAGGAGGGGCAAGGGGAGCGTGCAGCACTTTTTACCCCGACATGTGAAGGGCGACCGACTGCGTTCACGGACCGGTAAAATGGCCGCAACTGAACCTGAATGTGAGATGATGCGGCCTCCTCTTTCTTGATATGTAACAAATCAGGGGGACGGGCTCTGTGGTCTGATGGCGTCCGAGGCCGGCCGTGGTTGACGTTGAACAAAAGGAGCAAGTGTGAATTCCGAGTTGATCTGGGTGCTCAGCATGCTGGTGGGTGCCATTCTCCTGTTTATTACCAACAAGGTCCGCATGGACGTGGTCGCCTTGTTGATCATCATCCTGTTCGTGTTGAGCGGCACCCTGACCCTGCCGCAGGCGCTGGCAGGATTCAGCGATCCCAACGTCATTCTGATTGCCGCCCTGTTCGTGGTGGGGGAGGGGCTGGTGCGTACCGGCATCGCCTATCAGGTGGGAGATGCCCTGGTGAAGGTGGCCGGCAGCAGCGAAACCCGCATGCTGGTGCTGCTGATGGTGGCGGTGGCGACCCTGGGGGCCGTGATGAGTTCGACCGGGGTGGTGGCCATCTTCATCCCCGTGGTGCTGAGCGTGGCGAACCGGATGGGGATCCCGGCGGGCAGACTGATGATGCCGCTCGGCTTTGCCGGCCTTATCAGCGGCATGATGACGCTGGTGGCAACCCCTCCCAACATGGTGGTGAACAGTGAGCTGATGCGGCACGACATCCAGGGGTTCGGCTTCTTCGGCTTCACCCCCATGGGGGTCATCATTCTGGGGATGGGGATCCTCTACATGCTGCTGATGCGCAACCGTCTGGTGCGTGAAGGAGAGGAGGGCAAGGGCAAGCAGATGGGACGCAGCACCATGCGGGATCTCATCCGTGACTACCGGCTGGCCGGGCGAGCACGCCGACTGGCGATCCGGCCCGACTCCCCCCTGATCGGCCAGACCCTCGACGAGCTGCAATTGCGTGCCCGCTTCGGGGCCAACGTCATCGGGATGGAGCGCTGGCGCAAGTTCAGGCGGGTGATGGTCAGTGTCACCGGGGTGACCGAGTTCCAGGCCAAGGATGTGCTGCTCATCGACATGTCGGATCCCGAGGTGGATGTGCGGGAGTTTTGCAGCGAGGCGCGGCTCGAGCCCATGATATTGCGCGGGGAGTATTTCTCCGACCAGGCGCGGGAGGTGGGCATGGCGGAGGTCTCCCTCATCCCCGGCTCCCGGCTGCTCGGCAAGAGCATCCGCGAGGTGACCTTCCGTTCCCGTTACGGCCTGAGCGTGGTGGGGATCCGCCGGGATGGAGAGGCGCTGACCGGCAAGCTGGTGGACGAGGCGCTGCAGATGGGGGATACCCTGCTGGTGGTGGGGAACTGGAGCCTCATTCGTCAGTTGCAGACCCATCATCGCGATTTTCTGCTGCTGGGCCTGCCTGCGGAAGTGGACGAGATGGCGCCGGCCCGCAGCCAGGCCATCCACGCCCTGATTGCCCTCGGGGTCATGATAGTACTGATGGTGACGGATCCCGTGCCCAACGTCATCGCGGCGCTCATCGCCTGCCTGCTGATGGGCAAGTTCCGCTGTATCGATCTGGAGAGTGCCTACAAGTCCATCCACTGGCCGACCCTGATCCTCATCGTGGGCATGTTGCCCTTTGCCCTTGCATTGCAGCAGACCGGCGGGGTGGATCTCATCGTCGGCGCGCTCATCTCGGCGGTGGGGGAGATGGGCCCCAGGGTGATGCTGGCCAGCCTCTTCGCGCTCTGTGCCGTCATCGGGCTCTTCATCTCCAACACGGCGACGGCGGTGCTGATGGCGCCCATCGCGCTGGGGACGGCCCATCAGATGGGGGTATCGCCTTATCCCTTTGCCATGACCATCGCCATCGCCGCCTCGGCAGCCTTCATGACGCCGGTCTCGTCGCCGGTCAACACCCTGGTGCTGGGCCCGGGCAACTACAAGTTCATGGACTTCGTGCGCATTGGCGTGCCCTTCACCTTGCTGGTGATGGTGGTGAGCGTCATCGCCATCCCCTGGTTCTTCCCGTTCTGACGACAGCAAACGATATGGCGGCCTGCGGGCCGCCTTTTTATTGCCCGCAGCGCTCTGCGAGATGAAAAGGGCGGCATCACGCGGGAGGAGGGCATAGCGCCGTCATGAGGTGGCGTTGCAGGCGTGCGATGGCGTGGAGAGGGGAAGAAGAGCGGCAAACGCCGGATACAAAAAAACCAGCCTGAGCTGGTCTGTTTGGTACTGCTTTCGATGGTGCGGAAGGAGAGACTCGAACTCTCACGCCTAGGGCGCCAGAACCTAAATCTGGTGCGTCTACCAATTTCGCCACTTCCGCAAGAATAATGGTGGCTATGACGGGATTCGAACCTGTGACCCCCGCATTATGAGTGCGATGCTCTAACCAACTGAGCTACATAGCCGTCTTGTGCACGACTTGCGTCGAATACAAGCAAAAATGGCTGGGGCACTAGGATTCGAACCTAGGTATGGCGAGATCAAAACCCGCTGCCTTACCGCTTGGCGATGCCCCAACAGTGTTCTTTGCAATCGGATGATTGAAGGAACGTTTTTCAAACATGGTGGCTATGACGGGATTCGAACCTGTGACCCCCGCATTATGAGTGCGATGCTCTAACCAACTGAGCTACATAGCCGTTTGTTGTCAACCACATAGGTGGAAGAGAACATAAAAATGGCTGGGGTACTAGGATTCGAACCTAGGGATGGCGAGATCAAAACCCGCTGCCTTACCGCTTGGCGATACCCCAACAGCGATGCCTGACAGAGACTGTCAAACATCATTCAAAAATGGCTGGGGTACTAGGATTCGAACCTAGGGATGGCGAGATCAAAACCCGCTGCCTTACCGCTTGGCGATACCCCAACGACGATGCCTGACAGAGACCATCAAACATCATTCAAAAAATGGCTGGGGTACTAGGATTCGAACCTAGGGATGGCGAGATCAAAACCCGCTGCCTTACCGCTTGGCGATACCCCAACTAGAGATGGTGGCTATGACGGGATTCGAACCTGTGACCCCCGCATTATGAGTGCGATGCTCTAACCAACTGAGCTACATAGCCAACCGTGCTTCCAGTGAGTCGTTGCCTCGTCACTGTGCGGCCGGAATTATGCGTATCTGGCTCTGGGGCGTCAACCCTTTTTTTGTTTGAAAAAACGAATTTGGGTGCGTTTGGCGAGTTATTGGCCGCTGTCGTGCAAAAGCCCAACAATCTGGTTTTTTTTACGACATTCGCACCCAGATCGCGCCTCTGGCCAGATAAAAAAGAGGCCAGCAAATGCTGGCCTCTCATGGGGTTAGACGTTGAACAGGAAGTTCATGATATCGCCATCCTTGACGATGTAGTCTTTCCCTTCCGCGCGCATCTTGCCTGCTTCCTTGGCGCCTTGCTCACCCTTGTAGGTGATAAAGTCGTCGAAGGCGATGGTCTGGGCGCGAATAAAGCCTTTTTCGAAGTCGGTGTGGATCTTGCCAGCGGCCTGCGGGGCGGTGGCGCCTACCGGAATGGTCCAGGCGCGCACTTCTTTCACACCGGCGGTGAAGTAGGTCTGCAACTTGAGCAGCTCGTATCCGGAGCGGATCACCCGGTTCAGGCCCGGCTCCTCGATGCCCAGATCCGCCATGAACTCGGCGCGGTCTTCGTCGTCCAGCTCGGCGATGTCCGCCTCGATGGCGCAGCAGACGACCACGACAACGGCGTTCTCGGCGGCGGCTATCTCACGGACCTGATCCAGGTAGGGGTTGTTCTCGAAGCCATCTTCCGCCACGTTGGCGATGTACATGGTGGGTTTGAGGGTCAGGAAGTTGAGGTGGCTGACGGCGTCCAGCTCATCCTTGTCCAGCTTCATGCCGCGGATCATCTGGCCGTTTTCCAGGGCAACCTTGATCTTCTCCAGCACTTCCACTTCCAGCTTGGCATCCTTGTCGCCGCCCTTGGCACGCTTGGACTGGCGATTGATGGCGCGCTCGCAGGCATCCAGGTCGGAGAGGGCCAGCTCGGTGTTGATGACCTCGATGTCGTCGGCCGGGGAGACCTTGCCCGCCACGTGGACGATGTTCTCGTCCTCGAAGCAGCGCACCACGTGACCGATGGCTTCGGTTTCACGGATATTGGCCAGGAACTGGTTGCCAAGGCCTTCGCCCTTGGAGGCACCGGCCACCAGGCCGGCGATGTCCACGAACTCCATGGTGGTCGGCACGACACGCTGCGGATTGATGATGGCCGCCAGCTGGTCGAGGCGGGGATCCGGCATGGGGACCACACCCGTGTTCGGCTCAATGGTGCAGAACGGGAAGTTGGCGGCTTCGATGCCGGCCTTGGTCAGCGCATTGAACAGGGTGGATTTGCCTACATTGGGCAGGCCCACGATACCGCATTTAAAACCCATGGATTGTTACCTTACGTGATGGATGCTTCAAGGGGCCGCGCGGGCGGCCCGTGTCGTGTTGCTTGACCCCGAGGCGAGGGATCTCGCCAGGGGCCGGTCATCTTGAACTGCCTGGCGATGCAGGCTGAAGGCCTAGACTTTCTCGGCCTTGAAACTGTGCAGGCGATTCATGGCCTTGGTCATGTCCTGCTTGAACAGGATGTCGGTGGCGCGCAGGGATTCGTCCAGCGCGGCCTCGATCAGACTCTGCTCACTGCTGGGCGCCTTGGTCAGCACGAAGCCGGCGACCAGCTCCTTGGCGCCCGGATGGCCGATGCCAAGGCGCAGCCGGAAGAAGTTATTGTTGTTGCCCATCCTGGCGATGATGTCCTTGAGGCCGTTATGGCCGCCGTGACCACCCCCTTGCTTGAACTTGGCGATGCCGGGAGGCAGGTCCAGCTCGTCGTGGGCCACCAGGATCTCTTCCGGGGCGATCTGGTAGAAGCGCGCGAGCGCCGCCACGGCCTTGCCGGAGAGATTCATGTAGGTGTTCGGGATGAGCAGCCGCACATCCTGCCCGTCCACCAGGAAGCGGGCGGTGTGGCCGAAGAACTTGGGCTCTTCGCGCAGGCTGACATTGTGCCAGCGTGCCAGTTGCTCCACATACCAGGCGCCTGCATTGTGGCGGGTCTTGGCATATTCGGGGCCGGGATTACCCAGCCCGACAATCAGTTTGATTTGACTTGTCACGCTTGATGTCTTCACTCGCTACTTGCCATGGGCGGATGACCCGGGGCAATGGGACGCAATATTCTAGCCGCCGAGTGGCGATCACTCAACCAAAGTGCGGCAAGGTCGGGGAAAAGCAGGACAGAAGGGCTCGGGTGGGGTGGCTCGTCCGAGGTTTTCGTCTCTTGCCGAGTGGAGGCTGGCGGCTGGCACCAGGCACCCAAAAAAACAAAAACCGCCATTCGGCGGTTTTTGTCACGACAGGGTCTATCAATGCTCGAACATGGCAGAGATGGACTCTTCGTTGCTGATGCGGCGAATCGCTTCGGCCAGCACGGAGGAGAGGGTCAGCTGCTTGACCTTGCCGACTGCCTTCATCTCCGGGGTGAGCGGGATGGAGTCGGTGATGATCAGCTCGTCGATGACCGAATTCTTGATGTTTTCAACGGCGGTGCCGGAGAAGACAGGGTGGGTCGCATAGGCGAACACGCGCTTGGCACCACGCTCTTTCAGCGCTTCGGCCGCTTTGCACAGGGTGCCGCCGGTGTCGATCATGTCGTCGACGATGACGCAGTCACGACCAGCCACGTCGCCGATCAGGTGCATGACCTGGGAGACGTTCGGACGGGGACGACGCTTGTCGATGATGGCGATGTCGGTGTCGTCCAGCAGCTTGGCGATGGCACGGGCACGGACCACGCCGCCGATGTCCGGTGACACGACCACGGGGGATTCGAGGTTCTTGGCCTTCATGTCTTCCAGCAGCACCGGGCTGCCGAACACGTTGTCGACGGGGACGTCGAAGAAGCCCTGGATCTGCTCGGCATGCAGGTCAACGGTCAGCACACGGTCCACACCCACGCTGGAGAGGAAGTCGGCGACGACCTTGGCGGTGATGGGCACACGGGCGGAGCGGACGCGGCGGTCCTGACGGGCATAACCAAAGTAGGGGATAACGGCAGTGATACGGCCAGCTGAAGCACGACGCAGTGCATCCACCATGACGATCAATTCCATCAAATTGTCGTTGGTCGGGGCACAGGTGGATTGAATGATGAAGATATCGCCACCGCGTACATTCTCGTTGATCTGTACGCTGATCTCGCCGTCGCTAAAGCGACCTACGGCAGCATTGCCGAGTTTGATAAACAGGCGATCTGCGATCTTCTGGGCTAGTTCCGGCGTTGCGTTACCAGCAAACAGCTTCATGTCAGGCACGGTTTGAAACCTCGGGGTTGCATCCAGTATGTGGGGAGTCTGATTTTAGACCCGTATCGTTTGGGGGCAAACGATTTAGCAAGATGACGGACAAGGTCTCTGGGCGATGTCGAGGATGGCGTCTCATCACCCGCAGGGTGGGTGGACGGGAATCCACCTTGAGCGCCATCGCGTCAGATTGGCCCAAGACACATCGACGAGGTCAACACCTCCCGATGCGGCCTCAACAAGGAGAGAGTTGGCTGGGGTACTAGGATTCGAACCTAGGAATGGCGAGATCAAAACCCGCTGCCTTACCGCTTGGCGATACCCCAATCACTCACTTGTTGCAAAGTGACGAAGAGTGGTGATATGTTCTCGCCCTTGGCGACAAACCCATCCCAGCCTTTCGGCACTCTTGCCAACACCTTCCGAGCAGCCATTTCGTCTTCAAATCGAGCAAAGACGCAGGCGCCAGTGCCCGTCATTCTTGACGGCGCGTATTCTAGCAACCAGCCGAGCGCATTGGCAACCTCGGGGTGGCGCTTTTTCACCAGCAGCTCGCAATCGTTTTTCCACTCTCCTGCCAGCAGATTGTCCAGGGTCATCTTGGGGGTGTTGCGGGGCAGGTCGGGATCCTGGAACACGGCGGCGGTGGCCACATGGCAATCCGGCTTGAGTACCAGGTACCAGGCATCCGGCACCTCGATCTGTTGCAACCGCTCCCCCACGCCTTCGGCGAAGGCGGCCTTGCCCCGCACGAACACCGGCACGTCGGCGCCCAGCTGCACGCCGAGCTCGGCCAGCTCGTCTTCACTCAAGCCGGCTTGCCAGAGGTGGTTCAAGGCCACGAGGGTGGTGGCCGCGTCCGACGAGCCGCCCCCGATGCCACCGCCCATGGGCAGTACCTTCTCCAGCCGGATATGGGCTCCCTGCGGACTGGCCAACCGGCTCTGCAACAGTCGCGCAGCCCGGATGATGAGGTTCTGTTCATCGGGCACGCCGGGAATGGCCGGGCTCAAGGTGAGCTGGTCGCTGCCGGGGATCGGCTCGAATTCGAGCCAGTCGCCGTGGTTGAGAAAGATGAAGAGGGTCTGCAGTTCGTGGTAGCCATCGGGGCGGCGGCCGTTGACGTGCAGGAAGAGGTTGAGCTTGGCCGGGGCGGGCCAGCGGATCGGCGCCTGGTCGTGCATCATGGTGCCAGGGTCCACTCGTTGATCTGCAGCTTGAGACGGCTCTCCTGCCCGGTCATGGTGAGCAGGTGGGGCAGGCGATAGCCGTCCTGATCCCGATAGTCCCCGTAGACGATCTGCCACTGGCCGTCGCGCACGCTGGCGAGGCTGGCATCGGGGTTGAGCTCGAATTCGGCCTGCCCCGGCAATCCCTTGATCCACTCAGGCAGCCCGGCCACCGGAATGTGCCAGCCGGTGAGCTGATAGACCAGGAGCTCGGCATCCTGGCTCTGGTGCTGTTTTCCGTCGTTGTCGAGCAGAGTCACCTCGCCGCCGGTGCGGGAGAGTTCCAGAATATGGGTGCCGATGAGGCTGGTGAGGTTGAGGCGATAGTCGTCGCCGTTTTGCTGCCAGTTGAGGCGGGCGCTGCCCTTCTGGCGGGCGGTGATGATGGCCATCTTGCCCGACAACTGCCAGTGTGTGAGGCGTTCGAGGCGGGCGCGCTCCTGCTGCCAGTTGACCTGATCCCGCTGGGGTTGGGTGGTGGTACAGCCCGCCAGCACCAGCAGGCAGGCGAGGGAGAAGATACGCAACAACAAGGTGGAGCTCCGCAGATGAGGTTTGCGACAGTATAAGGGGCGGCCGTATTGCTTTTAAAGACTTACCCTTTCTCGTACAATTGTCGGCCTCTACACCCTGTGCATGAAACGATCATCACCCACCCATGAGTCTGCTTGCCCTCGGAATCAACCACAACACCGCCAGTGTCGCCTTGCGGGAGCGGGTCGCCTTTGGCCCGGACCGCATCGATCGCGCCCTGCGTGAGCTGGTGGAGCAGCCTGGCGTCAGCGAGGCGGTGATCGTCTCCACCTGCAACCGCACCGAGCTCTATTGCAGCCTGGAGCAGGGGCAGGGGGAGCAGGTGCTGAACTGGTTGCAGCGGTTCCACGCGCTGGAGGCGAGCGAGGTGCTCTCCGCCATCTACCGGCACCAGGACGAGGAAGCGGTGCGACACCTGATGCGGGTGGCCTGCGGCCTCGACTCCCTGGTGCTCGGGGAGCCGCAGATCCTGGGGCAGATCAAGCAATCCTACGCCCACGCCCAGCAGGCGGATGCGGTGAAAGGATCCCTGGAGCGCCTGTTCCAGAAATCCTTCTCGGTGGCCAAACGGGTGCGCACTGACACCGAGATCGGCGCCAGCGCGGTGTCGGTAGCCTTCGCCGCCGTGAGCCTGGCCCGCCGTATCTTCTCCGACCTCTCCCAGACCAAGGTGCTGCTGGTGGGCGCCGGCGAAACCATCGAACTGGTGGCCCGCCACCTGCGCGAGCAGAGCGTGACCCGGATGATGGTGGCGAACCGGACCCTGCAACGGGCCCAGTTGCTGGCAGAGGAGTTCGGTGCCCAGGTAATGACCCTGGAGGAGATCCCGGACTACCTGCACGAGGCGGACATCGTCATCAGCTCCACGGCAAGCCCCCTGCCCATCATCGGCAAGGGCATGGTGGAGCGGGCGCTCAAGGCGCGTCGCTTCAAGCCCATGTTCCTGGTGGATATCGCCGTGCCCCGCGACATCGAAGCCGAGGTAGACGAGCTTTCCGATGCCTATCTCTACACGGTGGACGATCTGCAGGGCATCATCGAGCAGAACCTGGAGACCCGCAAGCGGGCGGCCGCCGAGGCGGAACTCATCGTGCAGGAAGAGCGCGACGAGTTCATGGGTTGGTATCGCAGCCAGCACTCGGTGGATCTCATTCGCGATTATCGCCATCAGTCACAGCAGGTCGCCGACGAAGAGTTGCAGCGGGCCCTGCTGGCCCTGCAACAGGGTGAAAATGCCGAGCAGGCGCTCAAGGCCATGGCCCATCGCCTCACCAACAAGCTGATCCACGCACCGACCCAGGCCCTGCGCCAGGCCGCCGCCCAGGGGGACAGCCACAAGCTGGCCCAACTGCGCCAGGTGCTGGGATTGTCACAAGAATCATAGTGTTGGGACGGCCCTTTGCCGTCCCGTCCTCCATCGAGAATCCAAGAGTCATGAACCCCTCATTGATCAGAAAGCTGGAAGGCCTCATCGAGCGCCATGAAGAAGTACAGGCCCTGCTCGGGGAGCCCGGGGTCGCCTCGGATCAGGACAGATACCGCGCCCTGACCCGGGAATACGCCCAGCTGGAAGATATCGTTCACGCCTTCCAGCGTTTCCGCCAGGCCGAAGAGAACCTCGACACCACCCGGCTGATGCTGGAGGAAGAGGATGCCGAGCTGCGGGAGATGGCACAGGAGGAACTGCCGCTCGCCAAGGCGACCTTCGAGGAGCAGGAGCAGGCGCTTCAGGTGATGCTGTTGCCGCGCGACCCCAAGGATGACAACAACTGCTATCTGGAAATCCGCGCCGGTGCCGGTGGCGACGAGGCGGCCATTTTCGCGGGGGATCTGTTCCGCATGTACTCCCGCTACGCCGAGCGTCAGGGGTGGCGTGTCTCCATCGTCAGCTGCAATGACGGCGAACACGGTGGCTACAAGGAGGTGATCGCCAAGGTGGACGGCGAGCACGTCTACGGCCGCCTCAAGTTCGAGTCCGGCGGCCACCGGGTGCAGCGAGTCCCCGAGACCGAATCCCAGGGCCGGGTGCACACCTCCGCCTGTACCGTGGCCGTGCTGCCGGAAGTGCCGGAAGCCGAGCAGGTGGAGATCAACCCCTCCGAGCTGAAGATCGACACCTTCCGCGCTTCCGGTGCCGGCGGCCAGCACGTCAACAAGACCGACTCCGCCATCCGCATCACCCACCTGCCCACCGGGCTGGTGGTGGAGTGCCAGGACGAGCGCTCCCAGCACAAGAACCGCGCCAAGGCGATGTCGGTGCTCTCCGCTCGCCTGCAGGCGGCCGAGGACGAACGCCACCGCGCCGCCGAGCAGAGTACCCGCCGCAACCTGGTGGGCTCCGGGGATCGCTCCGAGCGCATCCGCACCTACAACTATCCCCAGGGGCGTCTCTCCGAGCACCGGATCAACCTCACCCTCTATCGTCTGGGCGACATCCTGGAAGGGGATCTGGACTGCGTGATCACCCCCCTGGTGCAGGAGTATCAGGCGGATCAGCTCGCCTCCCTGGCCGAGAGCAACTGATGCAGATCCAGCAGGCTCGTGCCCATATCATGGCGACCCTGGCCTCCGGGGAATCCCCCCGTGCCGACGCCGATGCCCTGCTCTGTCATCTGCTGGATTGCCGGCGCAGCTATCTGATGACCTGGCCGGAGCACGAGCTCGATGCCGCCCAGCAGGCGACCCTGGCGGGCTGGCTTGCCCGTCGCCTCAATGGAGAGCCCATTGCCCACCTCATCGGTGAGCGGGAGTTCTGGTCGCTGCCGCTGAAAGTGAGCCCGGCCACCCTGATCCCGCGCCCCGATACCGAGGTGCTGGTGGAACAGGCGCTGGCCCGCCTGCCGGGTGGCCCCTGCGCCCTGCTGGATCTGGGCACGGGCACCGGTGCCATCGCCCTTGCGCTCAAGTCTGAGCGACCGGATGCCGATGTATGGGCGGTGGACAGGATGCCGGCCGCGGCCGCGTTGGCCCGCACCAACAGCGCAGCCCTGAGGTTGCCCATCGAGGTGCGCGACGGTAGCTGGTTTGCGCCGCTCTCGGATGCACCGCGCTTTGCGATGATCGTCTCCAACCCGCCTTACATCGACGGGACGGATCCCCATCTTCACGAGGGGGACGTGCGCTTCGAGCCGCGCTCCGCCCTGGTGGCGGAGGAGCAGGGGCTGGCGGATATCCGCCTCATCGTCACCCAGGCGCCCGCCCATCTGGTGCCAGGTGGTTGGCTGTTGCTGGAACACGGCTGGGATCAGGGGGAGGCGGTGCGTCAACTCCTGCTGCAACAAGGCTACGTCCAGGTGGAAACCGTGCGCGATTACGGCGATAACGAGCGGGTGACCCTGGGGCGCCTGGCTCAGTGATATGACGGGCGGGCCCGGTCTGCCCCTGTTCAAGGAAATCTTATGTATGTTGTTCTCAAGCATCTGCACCTCACCCTGATTGCCGGTGCCGTGCTGATGTTTATCCTGCGCTTTTACTGGTTGCAGACCGGCTCCGCGCTGGCAGGGGGCGCCCGCACCCTCAAGATCAGCGGCTGGCTCAACGGCCTGGTGGTGCTCTCCGGTGCGCTGCTCTGCATGGTGCTGGGTCTCAACCCCCTCAACAACGCCATCCCCTGGCTGGCCGAGAAGCTGACCGCCATCCTGGTGGTGGCGTTTCTGGCCATGATGGCGCTGCGTCTGGCCCGCAGCAACGGCATCCGCTGGTTTGCCTTCCTGGGCGCACTGGGGTGGATCTTCTTTATCGCCAAGCTTGCGGTGCAAAAGCAGGCCAGCCTGTTCGGCTAGGAAGGATGACGATGATACGTGTGGATGAGTGGACCGACTTCGAGGCTCACGATCTGGCCGAGCTGGCGCTGTCGGTGAGCGACGAGATCCGGGGTCATGGCGGCACGGGAGAGGCCGAGCTTGCCCGCCTCGATGCCTGGCTGGACGAGACGATTGCCGAGGGAGACTGCGACGAGGTGCGCCGTCAGCTGTTGCAGGGTTTCTACCAGACCCTGGGCTTTCGTGGCGACTGGCAGGATTACTTCTCGTCCGCCAACTGCGATCTGGACCAGGTGCTGGCAAGGCGCAAGGGGATCCCGGTCAGTCTCGGCATCCTCCTCATCCAGCTGGGTCGCAAGATAGGGCTGGATGTGGAGGGGATCTGCTTCCCCGGCCATTTCCTTCTGAGTTTTGCTGGTCTGGACGGGGAGGTCTATGTAGACCCCTTCAACGGTGATGAACTGAGCCGGCACCGCATCGAACTGCTGCTGCGCGGTGCCCTCGGCAACCTGGCGAGTCTGAGCGATGATCATCTGCAGCCATCGGGGCAGTGGGAGATCATCGAGCGCTTGCTCAATGTCAGTAAGGGCGCCCTGCTGCGCGAGGAGCGCATGACGGAGGCGCTGCGCTGCAGCGAGCTGCTGCTGCGCATGAAGCCCGGCGATCCGCTGGAGACGCGGGATCGGGGCTTCATCTATGAGCAACTCGATTGCCCGCGCTTTGCCGCCGACGATTTCGAATACTTTATTGAACAATGCCCTGATGATCCCGTGGCCGATGTGCTGAAAACCCAGCTGGCCACCCTGGACCTCAGTCCCAAGCCCCTCCATTAAGGATCCCTGAGATGGAACAGAAGAATATCAAGGTCAACCAGATCGACGTCGCCAACGACAAACCTTTCGTGCTGTTCGGCGGCATGAACGTGCTGGAATCCCGCGACATGGCGATGGCGGTGTGCGAGAAGTACGTGGAAGTGACCAGCAAGCTCGGCATCCCGTTCGTGTTCAAGGCGAGCTGGGACAAGGCCAACCGCTCCTCCATCCACTCCTATCGCGGCCCGGGTCTGGAAGAGGGGATGAAGATCTTCCAGGAGCTGAAAGCGACCTTCGGCATGCCGGTGATCTCCGATCTGCATGAGCCCCATCAGGCCAAACCGGTCGCCGAGGTGGTCGACGTCATCCAGCTGCCCGCCTTCCTGGCGCGCCAGACCGATCTGGTGGAGGCCATGGCCCGCACCGGCAACGTCATCAACATCAAGAAGCCGCAATTCCTGAGCCCAAGCCAGATGAAGAACATCACCGACAAGTTCGAGGAGTGTGGCAACGATCGCCTGATCCTCTGCGAGCGCGGTGCCAACTTCGGCTATGACAACCTGGTGGTGGACATGCTGGGCCTGGGCGTCATGAAGAAGAGCACCGGCGGCTATCCGGTCATCTTTGACGTCACCCACTCCCTGCAGTGCCGTGATCCCCTGGGAGCGGCCTCCGGTGGTCGCCGCGAGCAGGTGACCGAGCTGGCCCGTGCCGGCATGGCGGTGGGCCTCGCCGGTCTCTTTATCGAATCCCACCCGGATCCGAAAATTGCCCGCTGCGACGGCCCGAGCGCTCTGCCGCTGGAGAAGCTGGAAGGCTTCCTCAAGCAGATGAAGGCCATCGACGATCTCGTCAAGGGCTTCGAGCCCCTCGATACCTCCGCCTGATCGCGATTTTTACTATCAAAAATGCCCCGCCATGCGGGGCATTTTTATTTCCGTCATTTTCATTTGGTGCTCTTCGGCGTCCATTGCGACCATGTTTCCGTGGTGTTAATGATGTTAAATATATTGTGTGATTGATGTCTCTTATTTGCTTCTTATGACATGCAAAAGTAGCGACCGTCAGGATGGCAAAAAGGTATGAAGCGGGTGAGATAACCCTATTTCTCGCCGCAGACTGCTGCATGCGTTATTTGCTGTCAGTGGAGTCACACTTATTAACAGGACGTTGAGCATGCACAAGAAAATTGTCAGTAGCCTCTATTTTCAGGTGATATTGGCAATCACCATCGGAATATGTCTGGGACATGTCTATCCGAGTCTGGGCGCAGATATGAAACCCCTTGGTGATGGCTTCGTTAAATTAATCAAGATGATCATCGCCCCCGTCATTTTCTGTACCGTGGTCACCGGCATTGCCGGCATGGAAAGCATGAAGGCGGTGGGCAAAACCGGTGCCATTGCGCTGATCTATTTTGAAGTGGTGAGCACCCTGGCCCTGATCATCGGTCTGTGCGTGGTCAACGTGCTGCAGCCGGGGGCCGGTATGAATGTGGATCCCTCCTCACTCGACGCCAGCGCCATCTCCGTCTATGCGGATCAGGCCCAGTCCCAGGGGATAATTCCCTTCCTGCTGGATGTGATACCGGCCAGCGTCATCGGTGCCTTTGCCGGCGGCAATATACTCCAGGTGTTGCTGTTTGCCGTCCTGTTCGGATTTTCCCTGCATCATATCGGGGAGAAGGGAAAACCCATCTTCAATATCATCGATGGTTTCTCCCAGGTTATTTTCGGCATCATCAACATGATCATGAAACTGGCGCCGATCGGGGCATTTGGCGCCATGGCATTCACCATAGGGAAATACGGTATTGGTTCTTTGGTTCAGCTGGGGCAATTAATTGCTAGCTTCTATCTGACCTGCCTGCTGTTTATTTTCCTGGTGCTCGGCAGTATCGCCAAAGCCAATGGCTTCAGCATTGTGCGCTTTATTGCCTATATCCGGGAAGAGCTGTTGATCGTGCTCGGAACATCCTCGTCGGAATCCGTATTGCCGCGCATGCTGGTGAAAATGGAGGCGCTGGGCTGCAAGAAATCGGTGGTGGGTCTGGTGATCCCGACCGGTTACTCATTCAACCTGGACGGCACCTCCATCTATCTGACCATGGCTGCCGTCTTCATCGCCCAGGCGACCAACACCCCGCTGGACCTGTTCCATCAGCTCACCCTGCTGGTGGTGCTGCTTATCTCCTCCAAGGGGGCGGCCGGAGTCACGGGGAGTGGCTTCATCGTGCTGGCAGCCACCATCTCGGCGGTAGGGCATCTGCCGCTGGCCGGGCTGGCGCTGATCCTCGGGATTGATCGCTTCATGTCGGAGGCGCGCGCCCTGACCAACCTCATCGGCAACGGGGTGGCGACCCTGGTGGTGGCCCGTTACTGCGATCAGCTCGACGAGGCCACCATGCAGGACGCCCTGGCGAAACCTGTGGCGGTCATGCCGGTGGACCTGCGAAGCTGACCCAGGTTCCGGCGGCGATCATCACCCATGAAAAAACGGCCCGAGGGGGCCGTTTTTTTAATCTCTTTACGCAGGGCGCCTTACAGGCTCTGGGTGAAGGTGCGGGTTACCACGTCACGCTGCTGCTCCGGGGTCAGGGCGTTGAAACGCACAGCGTAACCGGAGACGCGGATGGTGAGCTGCGGGTATTTTTCCGGGTTGGCGATGGCGTCTTCCAGGGTTTCGCGGCGCAGTACGTTGACGTTCAAGTGCTGACCCCCTTCGACCACAGGCTCTTGCTGAACCGGCAGTTCACGGTATTCGAATTGACCCAGGTCGGAGAGGCTGACTTCCTGATCGGCGGCAAAGCTGTCGCCCTTGGCGCAGATGCAGCGAGCCTGTTGTTTCTCTTCGTCCAGCAGCCAGAAAGAGTTCAGCAGAGCGGCGTTGGCGGACTGGGTGATTTGGATGCCCTTGATCATGGTATGACTCCTCATAGGAAAGCGGATTCAACGGTAAGCACATTACCCTGATGTTTTTAAACCACCTCTTGGAAGGAATGATTTAACGGGGCCTTGCCTTACACCTTTACTTCGTTGGGGCCATATATACCACGACAGTAATATTACGAAAATTGATCTAAATCAATAAAATCCCATTTTGCGTGCATTGAAAGGGATTAAATCATTGAGTTGAATCAAAAACAGATCATTTTTCTGTTTTTGTAAGATATATAAATTATGCATTTTTTATTATTCATATCTAGTAATTTAACTACACCTTTAGGGTTTATTTCTGGCGTCAGCGAAAACCGGCCTGCCCATGAGGCTTGTCCGAAGGACGTCCTGTTATTCCTGTGTCGACGCAGCCCCGGTCATTGCCCGTGAACGCCGCCACTTCCCAGGCTGGCCAGGCTGAGCCTGACCTCCATGCGGTTGCGTCTTGGGGGCGAGGACCCTATCCTGAGCCCCTTGCTCTATTGACCGAGGAGATAGCGGTGCCAAGCTGGACAGAAGGCGGGGAATGGGGAGAGGGAGAGGTTGGCATGCCAGCCAGGATGGAAGGAGTGGATTCGCAACGAGAGGAGACGGGTGTGCTGACCTGGAAAGATGTGATTGGTTCGGAGAAAGAGCAGGCGTATTTCATGGACACCCTGGCCACCGTCAGGGCCGAGCGGGAGGCGGGCAAGGTGATCTATCCCCCGGCGACCGAGGTCTTCAATGCCTTCAAACTGACCGAGCTGGATGACGTCAAGGTGGTGATCCTGGGGCAGGATCCCTATCACGGCCCGGACCAGGCGCACGGCCTCTGTTTCTCCGTCTTGCCCGGAGTGCGCACGCCGCCGTCCCTCGTCAACATCTACAAGGAGATGCAGCGGGATCTGCCGGGTTTTGTCACACCCAATCACGGATTCCTGGAATCCTGGGCCAGACAGGGAGTGCTGCTGCTCAATACGGTGCTGACGGTACAGGCGGGCATGGCGCACTCTCACGCCCACCTGGGGTGGGAGACCTTTACCGATCGGGTCATCGAGCGGATCAATGCCCATTGCCAGGGAGTTGTCTTCCTGCTGTGGGGCGCTCATGCCCAGAAGAAAGGGCGCTTCATCGACCGGTCGCGCCACCATGTGCTGAGCGCCCCCCATCCCAGCCCGCTCTCTGCCCATCGCGGTTTCATCGGTTGCGGCCACTTCTCCGAGGCCAATCGCCTGCTGGTCCAGCAAGGACGCAGTCCCATCGACTGGCTCTCGGTCTGCGCCGATCCGGCGGCCTGACGCCGTGCATGCACAGGGGAAATGGTGTCCCCTGTGCCTCCTGTGGTGAGAGGCTGGTGCAGCCGCTGTCTGCATCCGACTTGATTGAGTGCAAAGTTCAGGCAATAAATGACCGTATACTCGAGACAGACGTTTTCTCATTTCAGTGCAAGGAGTGCCCATGTTATCCAGTCTGCATAAGGACCACCTCAACATCACCCGGTTGCTGACGCTGCTCAAGCAAAAGCTGGCGGCCATTCGCAATGAGCAGCCGGTAAGCTACTTCCTGCTGCGGGATGTGGTGGATTATCTGCGCGAGGTATCCGACAAGTACCACCACCCGAAGGAAGACATGATTTATGACTACTACCTGAAATACAGGGTGGTGGAGGGAGAGGTGGCCAACCGGCTGCACGAGGAGCACGCCCGTCTGCTGGATGCAGGGACCGAGCTCAAGGAGATGGTGGAGATGATCCTGATGGATGCGGTCATCCCGCTGGATCAGTTCGTGGCCCGTCTGGAGCAGTTCATCGAGCAGCAGGAGGCGCACATGAACTATGAGGAAGGGGTCATCTTCCCCCATCTGCGCGACTCCCTGACCGAGGATGACTGGCGTCATCTCGAACAGCTCTGGCAGAACCGGGCCATCAATGATCCCCTGTTCGGAGCGGAGGTAAGCCAGCACTTCCAGGCGCTGGCCAAACAGCTCTCGCTGCCTGCAGCCTGACAGGAGGTTCACCCATAAAAACAGCGCCCCGGTCAATCCGGGGCGCTGTTTTTATGGCTCCACTCGTTGGAGTGAAATATGGGCGATGTGGGCGTATCAGAGCTCCAGGTCGTCCGATCCTTCATAGGCGATGTCGATGGCCTGCAGCTCCTTTTGCAGGCGGTGCTTGTCTTTAAGCGCCTCAATCTCACGCCATTTGCGTTTTTTTCCCGTTGTCCCGCGGCTACGTGAACCCAGCTCAACGACCTCGTCAAAATCGAAGTTGAACATGTCCATGGCTCCCTCCTTGGTTTTATGGTTTTCACCATCCGTATAACACGACGCCTTTGAAAATAAAACGTTTTTATGACGAAGTTGTGACAACCGGAAACAGGCACAAAAAAACCGGGCTGCCCTTTCGGGAGCCCGGTTTTTGCGGCGCCACTTCGCTCTGTGAGAGCCGAGTGGCGAGCGGCCTTACAGGTGGCTTGCCAGCATGGTTTCCAGCTTGCCCTGGTCGATGGCGAACAGGCGGATGCCTTCCCCCAGTTTCTCGACGGCCATGGCGTCCTGGTTCAGCTCCCAGCGGAACTCGGCTTCGGTCATCGGGGCCGGTTTGGCTGTGTGCTCGCCGGTGTAGTCCAGCTTGCGCACCACGGTGCCTTCGGCCTTGCTCAGCTCTTCCAGCAAAGCGGGGCCAATGGTCAGGCGGTCGCAGCCGGCCAGTTCCAGGATTTCGCCGGTGTTGCGGAAGCTCGCGCCCATGACCACGGTCGGGTAGTCGTGCTGCTTGTAGTAGTTGTAGATGGCGGTGACGGAGACCACGCCCGGATCTTCACTGGCGGTGTAGTCACGGCCGTTCTTGGCCTTGTACCAGTCGAGGATGCGGCCCACGAAGGGGGAGATGAGGAAGGCGCCGGCTTCGGCACAGGCACGGGCCTGGGCGAAGGAGAACAGCAGGGTCAGGTTGCACTGGATACCCTCTTTCTCCAGCACCTCGGCGGCACGGATCCCTTCCCAGGTGGAGGCCAGCTTGATCAGGATGCGATCATTGCTGATGCCGGCTTCGTTGTAGAGGCGGATCAGCTTGCGGGCCTTGGCGATGCTGGCGTCGGTGTCGAAGGAGAGGCGGGCGTCCACTTCGGTGGAGATGCGGCCCGGAACGATTTTCAGCACTTCGAGGCCGATGTTGACCGCCAGCTTGTCGCCTGCGTCGATGATTTGCTGTGCCTTGTCCTGGCTCTGGGATTTGGCCCAGGCAATGGCGTCCTGGATCAGGGCTGCGTACTCGGGGATCTCGGAGGCCTTGAGTACCAGAGAGGGGTTGGTGGTGGCATCGATGGGCTGGTAGCGCTTGATGGCTTCGATGTCGCCGGTGTCGGCAACCACTGTGGTCAGGGCTTTCAGCTGGGTCAATTTATCGGCCATGGCAAATATCATCTCTTTATGAGGGAGCAATCCCAGGGTGGTGGGCATGAGACGGCAGTTCTGAAATTAAATTACAAGATCCCGGCGGCTCAGGCTCAGAAAGGGGCGATGGGCAGGCCCCATCGTCATTGCCTGCCTAATTAATACGGATGTGGCGCATCCTGCAATAGGGGGGCTTGTATGCGAATCAGCCAGGTGGTGAAAGCGGTACCGGCTGTCGAGTGAAAGTGTTTGATAAAAAACGAGTTTTATTCATGGTGTGGCGGCTGGCTCCGACATGGAAAAGCGCAATTATTTTGGTGGATTCATGATTTTGTGCGGGAGGTCACATAAATAGTTCTGTCAGCTACTTGAAATTTAATTACGTGTAAAACGTTTTGCGTTACAACCCCTTGCCGATGAGGCATGAGAGGCAAACGCTTGTCTCCCTGATGTCGTTTCACTCAGCGGTTTTTACCCCCATGGGATGAGTTGTAAAATGGTTCTCTATTGGCTCTAATTTGTGAGGGGCTGGGTTGCACATCAATTTTTGTTGATTTATTGCGTGCTAAATGAAGCTTTTTTGCATCAAATTGCTCGTTTTTTGTCTCCCCAGTGAGCCCTGTCACTATTCTGAATTCCCTCGCTATGCTAGATTCCGCCCCTTCGGCGCAATGCTGGTTCGGAAATTGACAGAGAGCGGTCAGCGCAGACTGGCCATGGATGTGATAACAACGAGAGAATTATGGACACCTTGATTGCAATGATTAACGACCTGATGTGGGGAGCCGTGCTCATTTACCTGCTGATCGGGGTCGGTATCTTCTTTACCTTCCGCCTGGGCTTTATCCAGATCCGCCACTTCGGCCACATGTTCTCGGTCCTGCGCAACAGTCGCAAATCCGACAGCGCTGGCATCTCCTCCTTCCAGGCTCTGTGTACCAGCCTGGCGGCTCGCGTCGGGACGGGCAATCTGGCCGGTGTGGCCGTCGCCATCTATCTGGGTGGCCCTGGCGCCGTCTTCTGGATGTGGCTGATCGCCTTCATCGGCATGGCCACCGCCTTCGTGGAAAGCACCCTGGCCCAGCTCTACAAGGTCAAGGATGAGGATGGCAACTATCGGGGTGGCCCCGCCTACTACATGGAGCGCGGCCTCGGCATGCGCTGGATGGGGGTGGTCTTCTCCCTCTGCCTGCTGCTGGCCTTCGGTCTGGTGTTCAACGCGGTGCAGGCCAACTCCATCAGCTTGGCCATGAACGTCGCCTTCGGCATCCCTGACTGGGTGAGCGGTCTGGCCCTGGTGGTGCTCTCCGGTCTCATCATCTTCGGCGGCATTCGCGGCATCGCCCGCTTTGCCGAGCTGGTGGTGCCCTTCATGGCAATCGCCTATATCCTGATGGCGCTGTTCGTGGTGTTCATGAACATCAGCGAGCTGCCGGGTATCTTCGCCCTCATCATCAAGTCTGCGTTCGGCATCGAGCAGGCAGGTTCCGGCGCCATGGGCTATGCCATCTCCCAGGCGATGATCAACGGCATCAAGCGCGGCCTCTTCTCCAACGAGGCGGGCATGGGCTCTGCTCCCAACGCTGCCGCCACCGCCACCCCCTATCCGCCGCACCCGGCCTCCCAGGGTTATGTGCAGATGCTGGGTGTCTTCCTCGATACCATCGTCATCTGTACCTGTACTGCCGCCATCATCCTGATGTCCGGCCAGTTCGAGCCGGGTTCCGGCGTGACCGGTGTCGAGCTGACCCAGCGCGCTCTCTCCTCCCAGGTGGGCGGCGGTGGCAACATCTTCATCGCAGCGGCCATCTTCTTCTTCGCCTTCACCTCCATCGTGGCGAACTACTCCTATGCGGAGACCAACCTGGTGTTCCTCGAGCACAACCACAAGGGCGGCCTGATGCTGTTCCGGATGTTCGTGCTGGGCATGGTGATGTTCGGATCCGTGGGCGAACTGCCGACCGTGTGGGCTCTGGCGGATGTCTCCATGGGGCTGATGGCCATCGTCAACCTGGTGGCCATCCTGCTGCTCTCCGGCGTCGCCATCAAGCTGGCCAAGGACTACAACGACCAGCTCAAGGTGGGCCGCGTGCCGACCTTCGATGCCAACAAATACCCCGAGCTGCGCAGCCAGCTGGAAGAGGGGATCTGGGACAACCCGGGCAAGAAATAAGCCTGCGTTGCAAGGTGATTGAAGGGGAGCCATGGCTCCCCTTTTTCATGGGTAAAAAGAGGGGGCGGCTTCACACTGACTTCACAGAGCCTCATCGGCAGCACACCTCGCGGGACTATGCTGGGTTCATCACTCGCCGCCATGGCGATACCTTGCTAACGACAGTCAGGAGACATGCAATGCAACAACGACAATCCATCCTGTGGGGCGCTCTGGCCACCCTGATGTGGGCCGGCCTGGCTCATGCCGGTGACAAGGCGGCGACCGATCCCCTGCGCCCCGTGGTGGATGCCAGCATCCGGCCGCTGCTCAAGGAGCACAGGATCCCGGGCATGGCGGTGGCCGTGCTCAAGGATGGCAAGGCCCACTATTTCAACTACGGTGTGGCCGATCGGGAGCGCGCAGTCGGTGTCAGCGAGCAGACCCTGTTCGAGATAGGCTCCGTGAGCAAGACCCTGACCGCGACGCTGGGGGCCTACGCCGTGGTGCAGGGGGGCTTCGAGCTCGATGACAAGGCGAGTCTGTTCGCCCCCTGGCTCAAGGGATCCGCCTTTGACAACATCACCATGGGGGAGCTGGCTACCTACAGCGCGGGCGGCTTGCCGCTGCAATTCCCCGAGGAGGTGGATTCGCTCGAGAAGATGCAGGCCTACTACCGCCAGTGGACCCCAGCCTACTCGCCGGGTTCCCATCGCCAGTACGCCAACCCCAGCATCGGGCTCTTTGGCTATCTGGCGGCGAGCAGCATGAAGCAGCCGTTCGATCGCCTGATGGAGCAGACGATCCTGCCGGGGCTTGGCCTGTACCATACCTACCTCACTGTGCCCGAGCAGGCCATGGGGCACTACGCCTACGGCTACTCGAAGGAGGACAAGCCCATCCGCGTCACTCCCGGCATGCTGGCGGACGAGGCCTACGGCATCAAGACCAGCTCGGCGGATCTGCTGCGCTTTGTGAAGGCCAACATCAGCGGGGTGGATAATGCGGCCATGCAGCAGGCCATCGATCTGACTCACCAGGGCCAGTATGCGGTGGGGGAGATGACCCAGGGACTGGGCTGGGAGCGTTACCCCTATCCCGTCAGCGAGCAGACGCTGCTGGCGGGCAACTCCCCGGCGATGATTTACAATGCCAACCCGGCGGCGCCCGCGCCCGCTGCAACAGGGCACCCTGTGCTCTTCAACAAGACCGGCTCGACCAACGGCTTCGGGGCCTATGTGGCCTTCGTGCCGGCCAAAGGGATCGGCGTCGTCATGCTGGCCAATCGCAACTACCCCAACGAGGCGCGCATCAAGGTGGCCCACGCCATCCTGACGCAACTGGCCAGGTAATGGAGCGCCTTCGCTGAGCCTTGAGGGCACGCCGCATCGCGGCGTGCCCGTTACCTCGGACCCGACCCCTCAAGGGCGACCTGGCAGGGGGCGGGTCGATGAGCATGCTAGTCCGGACCTCTCCTGCGGGAGATGTCCGGATTGGCATCCACCGAGTGCCATCTCGTCACTAGGCCCCGGCAGGCCGCCCGCTCTATAGTGCCCGGCATCTTCCTCTGCTTTTGCAGGATTGAGTTGTCAATCTCGCTGACAGCGCACCTGTGATGGTGAAACCTGCTGCTATGGAGCCTTCATGGGTATGTTTCTGCTGTGTACTTTTCTGATGATCATCCTCTATCCCCTCGGGATCGATCTCTATCTGGTGGCCGTCCCCCGCATTGCGCAAACCCTGCAGGGGAGCGAGGCGCAGATCCACACCGCTTTTTCCATCTATCTGCTGGGCATGGCGGCTACCGTGCTGCCGGGGGGCATGCTGGCGGATCGCCATGGCAGGCGCCCCGTGGTGCTGGGGGGCGCCCTCATCTTCGTGGTCGCCTCCCTGGTGGCGGCGGAGGCGACCGGCATCGCCCAGTTTTATCTGGGGCGTTTCTGGCAAGGGGTGGGCGCTGGAGCGCTCTACATCATGACCTTCACCGTGCTGCGGGATGTGCTGAGCCAGGCGCGCCTCGCGATGGCCCTCTCCCTCATCAACGGCGTGATCTGCGTCATTCCGGTGCTGGCTCCCGTACTCGGTTATCTCATCCTGTCGCACTTCGAGTGGCGCGGCATCTTCGTGGGCATGGCGCTGGTGGCCGCCATCAGTGCCCTGGTCAACCTGCGACTGCTCAAGGAGACCCGCCCCACCCGCCAGCCTGCAGTGGCATCGCCGCTGGCCCTGCTGGGCACGGCCCCCTTCATGCTGCGCGCCTTGCTGACCAGCGCCAGCGTGACCGCCATCCTGGTCTATGTGAGCGTCTCGCCCCTCGTCCTGATGACCACGTTCGGCCTGCCTCCCGAGCAGTACACCCGGCTGATGATGGCGATGGCCGGGGTGAGCATGTCCGCTTCCTTCCTGACCCCCTTGCTGCTGCGCTGGCTCGGCAAGGCAAGGGTGCTGGCGCTCTCCCACCTCGCCTACCTGCTGGCCTTGCTCGCCCTGTTGTGCAGCAGCGGGCCCGAAGGCGGCCTGTCCTGGCTCCTGGCGGGGTTTGCCCTGGTCTGCATCGGGTTTTCCTGCGGGTTCGGAGTGGCGATGGGGGAGGCGCTGGATATGTGCGGGGATCAGGTGGCATCGGCCAGTGCCCTGCTCTGCATCATGCAGATAGGGTTGTCCGGGCTCTTCATCTGGGGGATGGGCCATCTGGGGATGCCTGCGCTCTGGATGCTGATCCTGGCACTCCTGCTGGCGCTGCTCGGTTACCTGGTGGTGAAGGTGCTGCTACCATGGCGTGCGATCCGGCGAGTCCGGGCTCGGGGATAGGAGAGAAGCGATGCGCAATCTGGGTGAACTCGATTTGAACCTGCTGGTGGTCTTCAGGCACCTGATGCAGGAGCGCAGCGTGGCGGGGGCGGCCAAGAAGCTGTGTGTCACCCCGTCGGCGGTGAGCAAGGCGCTCGGCAAGCTGCGGGACTGGTTCGGGGACCCCCTCTTCGTGCGCGTGCGTCAGGGCTTGCAGCCGACCAATCTCTCCCTGACCCTGGCGGAGGAGCTCAAGACCTGGTTCCAGCTCACCGAGAGCATCAGCACCCTCAACAGCGAGGCGATCCCCGAGGGGGCCCGCTTCAGTCTGGTGATGGAGTCCCCCTTCGGCATCAGCTTCCTGAGCGAGCTGCCCACGACCATCTACCAGAAGTACCCCCACTCCGTGGTCAGGATGCTGGGCTGGGATCACCACTCTCTCAACGACATCGTCAACGGGGAGGCGGATCTCGGCTTCTGTGCCCGGGAGACCCACGGCCGCTCCCATGCCAGGGTCAACCGGCTGCCCTATTACATCGATCACGAGGTGCTGTTCTGCGATCGTCCCGTGGTGTTCCTGCGCAAGGATCACCCCTTGCTCGGGCAGACGTGGTCGCTGACCCGCTTTCTGGCCTGCCCCCAGGTGAGCGTGGTGTGGGAGGCCAGCGACAGCTGGGCACTGGACGATCTGCTGGAGGACGAAGGCCACAGGCGGCAGGTGCCCATCATGGTGGCGAGCTTCGAGCAGGCGCTGCATATCGCCGCCCAAAAGAGCCACGAGCTGATCGCCGTGGTGCCTTCATATTGCGCGGACTATGCCGCCAGACACCACCCCGACCTCATCCCCATGCCGTTGCCGCTGGAAGAGTCTCTCTATGCCCAGCTGGAGATCGCCTTCATCCTGCTGTGGCACAAGCGCCACAATCAGGATGCCAAGGTGATGTGGTTGCGGGGGGAGATCCGGCGGCTCTATGGCCTGGCCGCAGCGGGGATGACGCGTTTTGCCTGGGGCGGGCCCATGGGGAGCGGGGCGGTGAAAGAGAAGCAAGGGGGAGGAGGCTCCCCGGTTTAGTCGTACTGCTCTTCCATCCAGGCTTCGACGATGAGCTGGGCGGAGACGCCGTCCACGCTCCCCTTGTCCAGCGCCTTGTAGCCGCCACGTTCAAACAGGCGGGCGCGGGCATCCGTGGTGGTGAGCCGCTCGTCCTTGAACTCCACCGGCTTGCCGAAGCGACCGTGCAGGCGATTGCCGAACTTGCGGGCCCGCACCGTGATCTCCTGGTCCGTGCCATCCATGTTGAGCGGCAGACCGACGATCAGCAGATCCGGTTGCCACTCCTTGATTAACTTCTCTATCTCGTCCCAGTTGGGGATGCCGTCGTTGGCCTTGAGGGAGCGAAGGGGGCGGGCGCTGCCCGTGAGCTCCTGGCCGATGGCGACACCGATGCTCTTGGTGCCGTAGTCAAAGCCCATGATGCTGCGTGATGACATGGGGTCTCCTCGAAATGGATGGATAAATGAAGGGGGAAGACCCCTCCCTGCCTCCCCCGGAGGGGAGGTCCGGGGTGTCAGCTATGGCCCACCTGGCTGGAGAGGTGCAGGGGGTTGACCCCAATGCTCGCGGCGGCTTGCTGCCAGCGCAGGTGGATGGGGGTATCGAAGACCAGCTTGGGATTGGGGGGGATCACCAGCCAGGCGCCATCCACCAGCTCCTGCTCGAGCTGACCTGCACTCCAGCCGGCGTAACCGAGCGCCACCAGCCAGTGGTCCGGCGCCTCGTCGGTGCCCAGGGTCTCCAGGATGTCCTTGGAGGTGGTGACCATCATCTCGTCGCTCACCTGCAGGGTGGAGTTGAAGCCCGGGCGGAAGCTGTGCAGCACGAAGCCGCGATCCCCGTGCACCGGGCCCCCCTGCAACACCGGCTGTTTCATCTCGGCGGTGGCGGGGGGATTGAGGTTGAGCTTGGTCAGCATGGCGTCCAGGGACATGTCAACCGGAATGTTGACCACCAGTCCCATGGCGCCTTCGCTGCTGTGTTCGCACAGATAGACCAGGGAGCGCTGGAAATAGGCGTCCGTGAGGCTCGGCATGGCGAGCAGAAAGTGATTTTGCAGTGTTTGCATGGAGCGTATGTATCTCTTAGCGTGCAAAGGTATTTGGGGTGATTATGGCAGTTGATGGCGGCGGGCAAAACCGCTTTTTGCCAGCAGTCAAAGGGGCCTTCACGGCCCCTTGTGTGTGTTTCCTCGCTGCGGCAACGGGTCGCTGGGGAAGGGGTCAGCGGCCCAGTCGGCGCTCGATGGCGTCCATCAGCATGCCGGTAATGGAGACGTCGAAGGCCGCCTCAATCTCGCGGATGCAGGTCGGGCTGGTGACGTTAATCTCGGTCAGGCGATCGCCGATGATGTCGAGGCCGACGAAGATGAGCCCCTTCTCTTTCAGGGTCGGGCCCACCGCGCGGGCGATGGCCCAGTCCGCTTCGCTCAGGGGGCGGGCCTCACCACGGCCACCGGCCGCCAGGTTGCCACGGGTCTCACCCTGGGCCGGGATCCGGGCCAGGCAGTAAGGTACCGGTTCGCCGTCCACCACCAGCACCCGCTTGTCGCCATCCTTGATGGCGGGCAGATAGGTCTGCGCCATGCAGTACTGGCTGCCGTGAGAGGTTAATGTCTCGATGATGACACCGACGTTGGCGTCATCCTCCTTCATGCGGAAGATGGAGGCGCCGCCCATGCCGTCCAGCGGCTTGAGGATGACGTCCTTGTGCTTGGCGTGGAAGGCACGCAGCTTGTTTGCTCTGCGAGTGACGAGTGTGGTCGGGGTGTGCTCGGCAAACCAGGCGGTGTAGAGCTTCTCGTTGGCGTCGCGCAGGCTCTGGGGCTTGTTGACGATGAGGCAGCCCTCATCCTCGGCCCGCTCCAGCATGTAGGTGGCGTAGATGAACTCGGTGTCGAAGGGGGGATCCTTGCGCATCAGGATCACATCCAGGCTGGAGAGCGGCTGATCCACCACCTCGCCCAGCGTGTACCAGTCGGCATAGTCATATTTGACGGTGAGCGGACGCATGGTACCGAAGGCGCGACCGGCCTCCATGTAGAGATCCTTCATCTCCAGATAGAACAGCTCGTAGCCGCGCTTTTGCGCCTCTTCGAGCATGGCGAAGCTGGAGTCCTTCTTGATGTTGATGGCCGAGATGGGGTCCATCACGATGCCGAGTTTAATGGTCATCCGAGTTTCCTTCCTAATGGCTCGATGGGATGTGATGACCCCCTCCCTGCCTCCCCCTTCACAAGGGGGAGGGGCCTGTTGCTCCCTCCCCTGCGAAGGGGAGGGCCGGGGTGGGGTCGGCTGTCAGGCCAGATCGCCAAAGCGGCACTGAAGCGCAGTAATCGCCGTCAGGGCGGCGGTTTCGGTGCGCAGCACCCGCGGCCCCAGCAGCATCTCCTTGAAATCTTCCTGCACGGTACGGGCGATCTCGTCGCCGGACAAGCCCCCTTCCGGGCCGATCAGCAGGCGCACGCCGTGCTCGGGGATGGGCAGGGTGTTGATGCTGTAAGGGGCGCGCGGATGCAGGTTGAGCTTGAGCTCCTGGGTCTCTTCCGCCAGCCAGGCGTCGAGCTCCATCGGCATGCGCACCTCGGGCACGGTATTGCGGCCGCACTGCTCGCAGGCGCTGATCACCACTTTTTGCCACTGTTCGCGCTTTTTCTCCAGCCGATCAGCGGGCAGCTTGACGCCGCAGCGCTCGGAGAAGAGGGGCGTGATGCAGGTGACGCCGAGCTCCACCGATTTCTGGATGGTGAAGTCCATCTTGTCGCCGCGGCTGATCACCTGACCCAGGTGGATGGCAAGGGGGGACTCCACAGAGCGGGTCTCGCAACTGTCGATGGTCACCTCAACGGACTTCTTGCCCACACTGGTGATGGTGGCGGGGTACTGGTGGCCGTCGCCGTTGAACAGCTCGAGCTGCTGGCCCGGCTGCATGCGCAGCACGCGGCCGATGTGATTGGCGCCGTCTTCCGACAGGGCGAGGGTCTGGCCAACCTGCAGGCTGGCCGGTTCATAGATACGTGGAATGCGCATGGCTGATAGTCAGTCTCTTGCTTGGAAACCCTTCAATACCCTACTGCACGGCGGCGAGCAAGGCTCGCGAGACAGAGAGTGAAGGGATTCAGGAGGAGGGGGACGCTCCCCCTCCCTGGTCAAATGGGGTTATTGGCACTGCTTTTCAATGAAGGGATTGGTATTGCCCTGCAGCTTGCCGATACGGCGGTTGCGCTCGCACTCCCAGCGATCAGCCGGATACTGCCTGTCCCAGGCTTCGTAAAGCTTGCGCTGCTGTGCCGCCAGACGCAGTCCGTACTGCTGGCTCATGTAGAGGTAGGCGCGGGCGATCTGGCCACGCACCGGCCCCTTGGGCGGCTGCACCTGGCGCTCCTTGAAGTCCACCAGCATCTGGCACTTGCCGTACTGGTTCGGTTTGCCGTTCCAGTCGCTGAAGCGGAAGTTCGCCCGATCGCCGTTCACCTCGCCGATGGCGGGGAAGAGGTTGTGCATGTCTCCCTCCATCCTGTTGAACTCGTCGCTCTTGCCGCAATTCTTGCGACCCCCGTCCTGCCAGCACTGGAGCTGGTGGCCGAACTCCCAGGCGGGCACCACGTGCTCCCATTCGATGCGGGAGGCCCGCTCGGCCTGCTTGCGCGGCAGGTAGCCGCAGCTCTCCCAGTCGGGGGCCATCTTCTTGCCGCTGAACTTGATGTTGCAGCCGCAGTAGAAGGTGACGGGGTGGCTCTGGTAGAGCTTGTTCAGATCCTGCTTGGCGGCGCGAAAGGTCTGGATGTTGTCGGCATGGGCCGGGGCGCTGACCAGCAGGGCCAGGCAGAGGGAGAGCAGAGGGCGAAACATGAATATCCTTGGCAATGAGACAGTTGAATGAAGTAAGCGCGCACCCTATCACAGGAGCGCGACACGGGGTGACTCAATCCGCCGTCGTGTCGCGCTGCCACACCAGGGGCTGGCGACAGCGGCGGCAGTGATAGCGGGCCTCGCCGCGTATCACCTTGTTGTGGCGGCGCACGGAGAGGGGATGCTGCTGGCAGGCGCAGGCATACACGAAGGTGCGCTGGGCCAGCACCCCCAGATCAAAGCTGTGGGTGGTGCTGGGTTCGAGGCCGAACAGCTCCCGCATCACCGACTGCCACTGGCGGCCATGGGGCAGTACCCGGCTCTTGCCGCGCCCCTCTCCCCAGAGCGCATAGACCAGCAGGTGCGCCACCTCGTGGGGCACCACTTCCCTTAAAAACGCCTGCTGATTGGCCTGATAGAGCGCCGGATTGAAACGCAGCTCCCAGGTTTGCAGCCGCGCCGACCCTGCCGCCCGGCTCCGCATGTTGCAATGGACTTGCGGGCGGGGGAAGGTGCGGCCAAGACGCGTTTCGGCCTGCACAAAGCAGGCATCGACGCGTGCGAGCAGCGTCTCGATGAGGGCGGGGTCAAACCGGGTGGCAGTGGCAGGCATGGGATCCTCGGGACAGGACACAAAAGCAAAAGGGGAGCCAGGCTCCCCTTTTATCACAACCTCGAGCCTTACAGGCCAGCGGCAGCGCGCAGCAGCTCGGCCTTGTCGGTCTTCTCCCAGGGGAACTCGTCGCGGCCGAAGTGGCCGTAAGCGGCGGTTGCCTGGTAGATCGGGCGCTTCAGATCCAGCATCTCGATGAGGCCATAGGGGCGCAGCTCGAAGAACTCGCGCACCAGCTTGACCAGCAGGGCTTCGGCCACCTTGCCGGTGCCGAAAGTTTCGACGCTGATGGAGGTGGGCTCGGCCACGCCGATGGCGTAGGAGACCTGCACTTCACAGCGATCCGCGAGACCTGCGGCCACGATGTTCTTGGCCACGTAGCGGGCGGCATAGGCGGCAGAGCGGTCCACCTTGGACGGATCCTTGCCGGAGAAGGCGCCACCACCGTGACGGGCCATGCCGCCGTAGGTGTCGACGATGATCTTGCGACCGGTCAGACCGCAGTCACCCATGGGGCCGCCGATGACGAAACGACCGGTCGGGTTGATGAAGTACTTGGTGTCCTTGTTGATCCACTCGGCGGGCAGCACCGGCTTGATGATCTCTTCGCGCACCGCTTCCACCAGATCGCTGTGGCTGATGGAGTCGCAATGCTGGGTGGAGAGCACCACGGCATCGACACCCAGGATCTTGCCTGCGTCGTCGTAGGCGAAGGTCAGCTGGCTCTTGGCGTCCGGACGCAGCCACGGCAGGGTGCCGTTCTTGCGCACTTCTGCCTGACGCTTCACCAGCAGGTGGGAGTAGGTGATGGGCGCGGGCATCAGCACGTCGGTTTCGTTGGTGGCGTAGCCGAACATCAGGCCCTGGTCACCGGCACCTTGCTCCAGCGGGTCGGTACGGTCGACGCCCTGGTTGATGTCCGGAGACTGTTTGCCGATGGCGTTCAGCACGGCGCAGGAGTCGGCGTCGAAGCCCATGTCGGAGTGGGTGTAACCAATCTCGCGCACGGTGTCGCGCACGATCTGTTCGATGTCGACCCAGGCAGAGGTGGTCACTTCGCCGGCTACCATCACCATGCCGGTCTTGACCAGGGTTTCGCAGGCGACGCGCGCCTTGGTGTCCTGCTGCAGGATGGCGTCCAGCACCGCATCGGAGATCTGGTCGGCGATTTTATCGGGATGGCCTTCGGAGACCGACTCGGAAGTAAACAGCTTTGCCATGTTTGGTTCTCGATTCGTAAGGGTTATCGCCTTGGCCATAACCGGATAATGACAGGATGACTGTAGAGGTATCTACATCTGGACGTCTATTTTAAATAGGTCATCCGGTGATTGCCAGCACTATTTGGGGGTGGAGCCGCCCGGGGCGGGATGGGGAAGGGATCCACCTCCATGGAGGTAAGGCAGGGGGCGGATTGAATCGTTTTCCCCGCCCAGAAAAGCGATTGTGCTCCCAAAGCCACTTTATTCGCCCAGATAATATTTGCACGCCGCGCCCCCTGCTGGGACAATAACGCGCCTTAATCTTGGCCATCAAATGAAGCAATCGCAGGAGATACAGATGCCTTCTCGTAAAGAGCTTGCCAATGCCATTCGTGCATTGAGTATGGATGCCGTTCAAAAAGCCAACTCCGGTCACCCGGGCGCCCCCATGGGAATGGCGGATATCGCTGAAGTGCTGTGGCGCAGCCACCTCAAACACAACCCGAACAACCCCAAGTGGGCCGACCGCGACCGTTTCATTCTCTCCAACGGCCACGGCTCCATGCTGCTGTACTCCCTGCTGCACCTCTCCGGTTATGACCTCTCCATCGACGATCTGAAAAATTTCCGCCAACTGCACTCTCGCACCCCGGGTCACCCGGAGTACGGTTATGCGCCGGGCGTTGAAACCACCACCGGTCCGCTGGGTCAGGGCATCACCAACGCCGTGGGCATGGCGATCGCCGAGAAGGCCATGGCCGAGCAGTTCAACCAGCCGGGTCACGACATCGTTGACCACTACACCTACGCCTTCATGGGCGATGGCTGCCTGATGGAAGGTATCTCCCACGAAGCCTGCTCCCTGGCCGGCACCCTGGGTCTGGGCAAGCTGATCGCGTTCTGGGATGACAACGGCATCTCCATCGACGGTCACGTAGAAGGCTGGTTCACCGACGACACTCCCAAGCGCTTCGAAGCCTACGGCTGGCACGTCATCCCGGCCGTTGACGGTCACAATCCGGAAGCCATCAACGCCGCCATCGAAGCCGCCAAGGCCGAGACCGGCAAGCCGACCCTGATCTGCTGCCGCACCATCATCGGTTACGGTTCCCCGAACAAGTCCGGCTCCCACGACTGCCACGGCGCACCGCTGGGCAATGACGAGATCGCCGCCGCCCGTGCCTTCCTGAAGTGGGACCACGCGCCGTTCGTCATCCCGTCCGACATCGCCGCCGAGTGGAACGGTCAGGAGAAGGGCGCCAAGCTCGAATCCGACTGGGCTGCCAAGTTCGCCGCCTATGAAGCCGCTCATCCGGCCCTGGCTGCCGAATTCAAGCGCCGCACCACTGGCGAGCTGCCGGCCAACTGGGCTGCTGAATCCGCCAAGATCATCGAAACCCTGCAGGCCAACCCGGCCAAGATCGCGACCCGTAAAGCGTCCCAGAACTCCCTGGAAGCCTTCGGCAAGCTGCTGCCGGAATTCATGGGCGGCTCCGCGGATCTCGCGCCGTCCAACCTGACCATGTGGTCCGGCTCCAAGTCCCTGACTCCCGAGAGTGCCGCAGGCAACTACATCCACTACGGCGTGCGCGAGTTCGGCATGTCCGCCATCATGAACGGCATCGCCCTGCACGGTGGTTTCATCCCCTACGGCGCCACCTTCCTGATGTTCATGGAGTACGCCCGCAACGCCCTGCGCATGGCCGCCCTGATGAAGCAGCGCGCCATCTTCGTCTACACCCACGACTCCATCGGTCTGGGTGAAGATGGCCCGACTCACCAGCCGGTCGAGCAGATCGCCTCCCTGCGTCTGACCCCGAACATGAGCACCTGGCGCCCGTGTGATCAGGTAGAGTCCGCCATCGCCTGGAAACACGCCATCGAGCGTACCGACGGCCCGACCTCCCTGATCTTCTCCCGTCAGAACCTGGCCCAGATGGACCGCACCGCCCAGCAACTGGCCGATGCCGCCAAGGGTGGTTATGTGCTGAAGGATTGCGCCGGTACCCCGGAACTGATCCTGATCGCCACCGGTTCCGAAGTGGAACTGGCCGTTGCCGCCTATGAGCAGCTGACTGCGAAGGGCCGTGCCGTGCGCGTGGTCTCCATCCCGTCTACCGACGTGTTCGATGCCCAGTCCGCCGAGTACAAGGCCTCCGTCCTGCCGGCCGCCGTCACCAAGCGTGTGGCCATCGAAGCGGGCATCGCCGACTACTGGTACAAGTACGTCGGTTTCGGCGGCAAGATCATCGGCATGCGCACCTTCGGTGAGTCCGCGCCGGCCGAGCTGCTGTTCAAGGAATTCGGCTTTACCGTGGAAAATGTGGTTGCGACCGCAGAGTCCCTGTAATAGCTGACCATTGGGCCACTCTGGCCCAGTAGCCGGAAAATAAAACGCCCTCCATCGCAAGATGGGGGGCGTTTTTTGTTAGTTCGTCATTGTTTATTTGATAAGGTAATTTATATGGGGTTAGTGTATAAGTAATTTTATCAAATATAAGTTTTAGCATACGTATGATCATATTTTATAAATTGATATAAAGTTAAATATAGTGTGGTGCTGAACAGCATTGTGATATGTTTTTTAATTTATCATGAGTTATGTAATCAACAGAGGTTTAGTATGCTGATAACAATGAGTGACTGGTTGTTATGCTAGCAGTAATTCTTGGTCCTATCTTAGCTGTCCAAATTCAAAAGTTTCTTGATCGTAGATCAGAAGATAGAAATAAAAAAATGGCGGTGTTTCGAGATCTTATGACTACCAGAGCCTCAACTTTAGCATTTCAGCATGTATCGGCTCTTAATATGGTTGGATTAGAGTTTAATGGGCGGAATTATTCGAAGGTTGTAAATGCATGGAAGACATATTTAGATCATCTGAATTCATATCCAAATGATGATGAAAGCATGCAAAAAATTTGGGAGGAAAAGCGAAATGATCAGCTATCTGATCTCTTGTATGAAATGGGTGAGTCCTTAGGTTTTGATTTCGATAAGGTTCATATCAAGAAAGCTGGATATTTTCCAAAGGCGTACGCTGATCAAGAGACTGAGCAAAAATACATCCGAAGTCAATTGGTGGATGTATTTCTTGGTAAGAAGTCTATCCCAATGTCGATTGTTTATTTTCCTAGTGATGATGAGGCTCTAAAAACTCAAAAGGAGCTTCATTGCTTGATGAAGGAGCATTTTGAAGGTAAGCGTTCAATTCCCGTTACAATAAAGGATGAAGTTAACGGAAAGTTGTAATCACAGCTTGTACAGATATAGCTATTACCTGACACCGGCCTAAGCCGGTGTCTTTTCATTATTTAAAGCGAGCTTTAAACCTGCGGCGGGGTACTTTCCGCATTGGACATCACCGCATCAATCTGCACCAGGGCGCCGGCGGGCAGCTCGCTCACACCAATCACGGTGCGGGCGGGCAGATAGGCCGGGAAGTATTGGGTGTAGATGGCATCCACGTCCGCCAGATCCTCGATGTTCTTCACCTGGATATTGACCTTGACGATATCGTCCATCACGTGGCCGATGCTCTCGACGATGGTCTTGATATGGCCGAGACATTGGGCGGTCTGCTCCTTGACACAACCGGTCAGGATCTTGCCGGTAGCGAGATCAACCGGCAGCTGGCCGGCGATGTGGTTGTAGTGGGAGAAGGCGACGGTCTGGGTATGCAGGGGGCTGCGTGGCGCCTTGTCGGTGTTGCGGGCGCTGATCACCAGATTGTGTCTGTCTTCCACCAGCTGTGGCGGGGTGCCGTCACCGTGGGAGATGACCGCATCCATCTGCACCCGGGCGCCCAGCGGCAGGGCGGAGGCCACGATCACGCTGCGAGCCGGCAGGTAGGCGACGGCACGGGCAATGGCGGAGTCCGGGAAGAAGGTGGTGTAGACCTCGTTGACGGCGTCCAGATCGGCCAGGCTGGTCAGATAGACGGTGACCTTGACGATATCGTCAAACGGCACATCGATGCTTTCCAGCACGTGCTTGATGTTGCGCAGGCACTGGCCAGCCTGCTGCTGGATACCACCGGCGACCAGCTGGCCCGATGCGGCATCGACCGGCAGCTGGGCACCGATATTGTTGTAATGGGAGAAGGCGACGCTCTGGCTGGAGAGCGGATCCTGCGGCGCCTTGTCGCTGTTGCGGGAGAGCTTCAGCAGCGGGCAGGGAGCCTGGGGGAAGGTACCTTCGCCGTTGGAGAGCAGGGCGTCCATCTGCACCCTGGCGCCGAGCGGCAGACCGGCCACCGCCAGCACGGTGCGGGTCGGCAGCGAGTGGGGGAAGAATGCCCGATAGACGGCGTTGACGGCATCGAGGTCGGCGATGTCCGCGAGGAACAGGGTCACCTTCACCATGTCCTCCATGCCGTGGCCAATGCTCTGGACGATGGCCTGGATATTGGTGAGACATTGTCTGGCCTGGGCCTGGATATCCCCTGCGACCAGCGCGCCCGTTTTCGGATCGACGGGGAGCTGGGCGGCAATATTGTTGTAGTGGGAGAAGGCCACGCTCTGGGTATAGGGCCCCAGATCCTGAGGCGCATTGGGGGTATTTCTGGCGGATTTGATGATGGTACCACTCATGGCGATACTCCTTTTTCGTTTTTGATGTAGGGTCCGGGCCGCATTGTTCTTCCCTGACCGAATACGGCACGCTGATGACTCGTGATATTGCGGCAACAGTTGCTCGTTCCCGCCGCAGGGCGACGGAGAAAAGGAGAACGATCATCACAGTGTCGAGCCCTGTTTCGATGCAGACAGCGCGTGCAACAGACAAGGGAGAGAAGTTGGCCTAGTGATTCAGACGGGAGAATTCTAGGGGGCGGTTATCCGGAGATGCAAACCGGGATCCTGTTTCTATGAGGTGGCTCAACAGAGTGAAATATATTCATTTTGCGATTCAATTCATGACGGGCATGGCAAATAAAGGTGATGATGATCCCGCTTTACCATGAAAGTGGAACCAGATAGCGCCATATTGTCGCGCAACAGGGTTACAGTCTGTGAATCCTCCGTTAATATTTTTGGCGAAATTGCAGCTTATTCTCCCGGTTTTGCATAGCTATCTATTTATCGCTCTCTCGACGCACTGTTCAGCGCCGCCAAAATATGCTGCGGCGAGCACACTGAAATAACATTCACCCTCTTTGCATGGCAACAGGTCATGACATAAATACGGGAGAAAGAGAGGGCGCTTTTTAGCCCCTGCTGCGGAGGCTGACATGGACGGGTCGCCACACCGCCTATGCCATATCTTTTCAGCGGCGCGAACACAGCCCGCCAGCAGGGCTCATAAGCAAGGGGAGGGGGGCCTTCCCCTTGCCTGCCCCGACTTGCCGCCCCCCGATGCATATCACTCCTGTCATGACCCTCCCTGTGAGGGGCCCCGGAGTCCGCCCTGCTTTGCCGCCCTGGCGTATCCCGCACTCCTTGCGATGCAGCCGGCTCATCTTCCCCGCACCACTCTTATTTGTGTTTTTTGTCATCAACTGCCGTTATTACGACCTGGGTCGGGGTTTGGGTGGATTATTAACTGTATGATTAATAATGAAATCAGGGACCCTGCCGACGAGCAGTACGGATCGGCACTCATCTGCCCGGGAGTGGCACATGCGATCGTATCGCGATTCCCGTCATCTGACTTCGGAGGTTTTATGCTTGGATTCATTCTGGGTGACATGTACAGCCGCACCAGCGGGTTTCGGCCACCCCCCCGCCTAGGCAAGCACTTCCCCCTCGCCCCCGACTATCAACTGCGCGGTCGCACCGGTGCCGCCATCCTGACCATGGAGACCCTGCTCGATACCCCCTATCCCCAGAAGAAGTTCAGGGCCCTGATCTATGGCGCCTTTATCGAGCGCCAGCGTCGCCTCTTTGCCGAGCAGGTGGTCATCGGCCGGATGGAGGAGGGCCAGGACCTGGCGATCGCCATTGATCTCGCCTTTATCAGCACGGCGGTGCCCATCGGTCTGCTCGCCATCTCGGAGGAGATCGCGCTGCTGACCACCCCCCGTCCCACCCAGACCCATCCCCATCAGGCGGCCTTGAGCCAGGCGCTCGACTGCACCGCCATGCTGATGTTCTATGCCAAGGTCATTCGCCAGCGCAATGCAGTGCTTGAGCACATCGGCCACCAGTTCGGCTACAGGCCACAGGCCGGGTTGGTGGCCAGGGTGGGCCACGGCGGGGAAGATGACTATGCCGCCTTCATGGTCAATGTGATGACCTGCATCGCCCATTCGGGCTCCCTCAAAGAGGCGCTGGAGAATGGCGTCAGGATGGGCATGCGCGATCCCGTCTTCTTCTGTATCGTCGGCGCACTGGCCTCGATCCTGTGGGGAGTGCCCAAACCCTGGGCCCATGAGATCTCCCGTTTCATCCAGCGCCAGCACCCCCACTATCTCCAGATCCTGCTGCGGGGCGAAGCCAGGGTGGGCCGCAGACAGATCAACCTGGAGCCTCCCAAACCGCCGCTCTGTGCACCGGTCAAGCGCCAGGTAAACCGCTTCCTGAAGTGGGCCTTCTAGGGCCATGGGAGTGCTTTCGAGGGGCGGGCCCATGGCGCCATCCCATCGGCCCGCCCCTCCTGAGGGTCATCACGGGGCTGTAATCTCACTGACCCCTGATCCCCCGGCTACCTTGCCCATGAGAGGATGGCCAGAAAAGCCAACGGCTGCACGGGGGACAAGGGGCGGGCAGAAGGTGATCCACCTCGCCTTTTGATGTGAACGTCTTTTGATGTTTGGCGCCATACGATACCATGCGCAGCGTGTGTTCCTGTTGGGGGAGGTGCCGCCCATCACCCCGTGGCTGGCTGCTGGTCCGTCATGATCATGGGATGCACAATCCGGGGCCGCCACGGCAACCCCTTATCGCCATAGCCAACAGGACGGAGTATCAGGATGGCCATTGCCATTGAACAGTCGGACAACACACTGAGGGTCAACAAGGATCGCTACGATCTGGGCCGCATCGTCGGTGTGCAGGTAAAAGCACTCGGCTGGATGGATCGGCTCAAGAAGACCTTGTTGCTGGGGATGGTCACCTCCAGTGTGCTCTTTTACTTCACCCCTTCCTACGAGCAGGCGGGCAACTGGCTCATCGTGCTCTTCCTGCCCCTGGTGGGTTTTCTGTCTGGCGCCCTGATGGGGCTGCTCTCCAGCGCGAAATATGAGTTTTGCATCGAATTTTCCCACGCCGACGAGACGGGCGTGCAGTGGATCACCGCCGCCAGGAGTCGGCATGTCGCCGATTATGAGATCTTCAAGGCGCAGGCGGCCAGGTTGAAAGAGCGGCTCGGGTAGGGAGCACAGAGTGACGGGTCTGCGCCATCTGGCGCCAGGCATAACAACAAGCCCGATCAGGTGCACCTGTTCGGGCTTGTTCCATTAGGGGGGAGGGCGATCGGTAAGCGGCTCAGGCGGGATAGAGGGCGCCCAGTACCGCCGGGCGGCTCGCGCCGGTCACCGCAGGCAGGTTGCCCGGCTTTCGCTGGATAAAGCGTTGTGCCAGCCAGGCAAAGGCGGCCCCTTCCACCCAGTCCGGTGCAAGGCCGAGCTGGGCAGTGCTGGTCAGATGCCAGTCGGGCAGCAGGCTGGCCAGCTCCGCCAGCAGCGGGGCGTTGTGGGCGCCGCCGCCGCAGACAAACAGCTCGGGCCGGGTTGGCGTGTCGCTGTGGGCGGGCAACTGGCGGGCGATGCTGTGGCAGGTAAGGGATTGCAGGGTACGCTGCACATCTGCGGGGGCGTATGTGCAGCCGTCCAGCTCGCCATCGAGCCAGTCGAGGGTGAACATCTCACGCCCCGTGCTCTTGGGGGCGGGGGCGGCGAAGTAGGGGTGAGCCAGCAACTGCTCCAGCAGCGCAGGGATAGGCTTGCCGCTGGCGGCCCACTGGCCACCGGCATCATAGCTGTCACCGTGCGGATGGTGGCGGCGATACCAGCCGTCGAGCAGGGTGTTGGCCGGGCCGGTATCGAAGCCATATACCCCTGAACCCGCCCCCCCGTCGGCCTGGCCGGGCAGCACCGAGATATTGGCAATGCCGCCGAGGTTCAGCACCACCCGCAGGGCGCCGGGGCGGGCAAAGAGCGCCTGATGGAAGGCGGGCACCAGGGGGGCCCCTTGACCGCCGAGGGCCATGTCCATGGTGCGAAAATCGGCCACCACGTCGATGCCGGTCAGGGCCGCCAGCAGGGCCGCGTTGCCAATCTGCAGGGTAAAGCCGAGGGCAGGGCGGTGGCGTATGGTCTGGCCGTGACTGCCGATGGCGCGAATCTCCTTGGGAGTCAGCGCCGCCTTGGCGAGCAGGGCCTGGGTGGCGGCGGCAAATTCGCGGGCCACCAGGTTGTCGGCGACCCCCATGCGGTCGATTTCGTTCTCCCCCGGGGTGCAAAGCGCATGCAGGGTGCGAGCCGTATCGGCAGGCCAGGGATGGCAGAGGGCCGCCTCGACCCGCAGTGCATCCCCCTCGATCTGCACCAGCACGGCGTCGATACCATCCATGCTGGTACCGGACATCAAGCCTATATAGCGTTCAGTCATGACAACCCCTTTCAATGATGCGGGGGAACCGTCCGATACCGTGTTCCGCCTTGGTCGACAGCGGTCAGCTGTCGTCGCCGTTGCCCTTGTTTCTGGCCAGTTGCAGCTCGGGGCTGTCCAGCTTGGCCAGCTGGGGCATGGCCTGCGCCTTGAAGCTGGCCAGCGCCCGCCCGCTGAGAGACTCCGCCTGGGGCAGGTTGAGGGTGCGCGGGTTCTTGTGCACGCCGCCCACCACGAACTCATAGTGCAGGTGCGGGCCTGTGACCCGGCCGGTGCCGCCGAGCAGGCCGATGGTCTGGCCCTGCTTCACTCGCTGCCCCTTGTTGACGGTGCGCTTGGAGAGGTGCAGGTACTTGGTCACGTAGTTGCCCGCGTGCTTGATGAAGACGTAGTTGCCGTTGAACTGGTTGTAGCCAGCGGCCACCACGCTGCCGCCGCCCGCCGCCATGATGGGGGTCCCCACCGGCGCCACGTAGTCGATGCCGTTGTGGGGCCGCACCTTGCCGGTGACCGGGTGAAGGCGGCGCGGATTGAAGTTGGAGCTGATGTATTTGAAGTTGACAGGTGCGCGCAGGAAGCTCTTGCGCATCGCCTTGCCGTCCGGGGTGTAGTAGTTGCCATCCGTGTTCAGCACGGCGCGGTAGATGGCCCCCTGGTTGATGAACTCGGCGGCCAAGATGTCGCCGGAGGCAACCCGCTCGTCATCCTGGTATTTGTCCTGGTAGACCACCCGGAAGCTGTCCCCCGGTTGCAGGTCCTGGGCAAAGTCGATGTCCCAGCCGAAGATGGCGGCGAGATCCATGATCTGGTCTTCCGTCATGCCCGCTTCGACGGCGGCGCCCCAGAAGCTGGAGCGGATTTCCCCTTGGGCCACCTGTTCGCGGGTGTCGAGCTCGATCTTCACCGGCCTGGCCACGAAGCCGTCATCCCGGCGGTTCACCTTGAGCGCCTGCTCCAGGCTGTGGGGGTAATAGAGGCTGTGCAGCTCGCCGCCCTTGGTGAGCTTGAAGGTGAGCTCCTGACCGGGTTTGAGCAGGCGCAGGGTATCCGTGCCCTCGAGCTGGTCGATGAGGTGAAGATCCGTGGTACTGAGGCCCAGGCGCTGGAAGATGACCCCCATGTTGTCGCCGCTGCGCACCTTCACCTGTCTGGTGACATAGCGCGGTTTGGGCGGGGTGACGGGCTCGGCCCGTGCCAGCTGCGCCTCCTCGTCGACCTGCTGCTCGACGGCCAGTTCGTTGTCGTTGTCATCGACCCGGGTGGCGACTGCCTGTTCGCTCGGCCAGGCCGCCAGCATCATCACCATGATGCTCAGGATCAGCACCATCTTGCGGTGCCAGTGAGGGAGAGAGTTGAAGGCGTGCCAAAGGACCATGAGAAGCAGACAAAGTTGAACCCGGAAGAAGGTCGGAGTTTACCGCCTTTCCAATTGGCCCGCCATTCCAGTAATATGTCTGGCCCTGTGGAATCGTGATTGGAGAGTCAAAAAATGTCCCAGCTCGAGGTGGCGCTAGCCGAGATCAAGCGCGGAGCGGAAGAAATTCTGGTTGAAGAAGAACTGATCGCCAAGTTGAAGGAAGGGCGCCCCCTGCGCATCAAGCTGGGGATGGACCCGACCGCGCCGGACATCCACCTGGGTCATACCGTGATCCTCAACAAGCTGAAGACCTTCCAGGATCTGGGCCATGAAGTGATCCTGCTGATCGGTGACTTCACCGCCATGGTGGGTGACCCCTCCGGCAAGAACGCCACCCGTCCGCCGCTCTCCGAAGAGGCCATCAAGCACAACGCCCTCACCTATGCCGAGCAGGCGTTCAAGATCCTCGACCCGGCCAAGACCCGCATCGAGTACAACTCCACCTGGCTGAGTGAGCTGGGCGCGACCGGCATGATCAAGCTGGCGGCCAAGCAGACCGTGGCCCGCATGATGGAGCGCGACGACTTCAAGAAGCGCTACAGCAACGGCCAGTCCATCGCCATTCACGAATTCCTCTATCCGCTGCTGCAAGGCTATGACTCGGTCGCGCTGAAGGCGGACGTCGAGCTCGGCGGTACCGATCAGAAGTTCAACCTGCTGATGGGTCGCGAGCTGCAAAAAGATGCGGGCATGGCGACCCAGTGCGTGCTGATGATGCCGCTGCTGGTAGGCCTGGACGGTGTCAAGAAGATGTCCAAGTCCGCTGCCAACTACATCGGCGTGCACGATGCCCCGGGGGAGATGTTCGGCAAGATCATGTCCATCACCGACGATCTGATGTGGAACTACTACGAGCTGCTCTCCTTCCGTCCGCTCGCCGAGATTGAAGAGTTCAAGGCAGGCATTGCTGCCGGCACCCTCAACCCGCGCGACGTGAAGATCTGGCTGGCCAAAGAGATCATCGCCCGTTATCACGATGAAGCGGCGGCCGAAGCGGCCCACGAAGACTTCACCCAGCGCTTCTCCAAGAACGCCATTCCGGACGACATGCCGGAAGTCGAACTGGCACTGGAAGGGGAAGGGCTGGCCATCGCCAACCTGCTCAAAGACGCCGATCTGGTGGCCACCACCTCCGAAGCGCTGCGCATGATCAAGCAGGGCGCGGTGAAGGTCGATGGCGAGAAGCTGGACGATGGCAAGGCCCTCATCGGTGCCGGTACCGCCGTCTACCAGGTCGGCAAGCGCAAGTTTGCCCGGGTGACCGTGAAGTAAGTCGCCACCTGTGGCGCTGCCATAAGAAAGGCCTCCCTTGCGGAGGCCTTTTTGTTGGCTCATTCCTGCAAAGAGGGATCAGCCCTCGGTTTTCAGGAAGTTGCGATAGAGCATGTAGAGGTGGGCCGAGCTCCAGCTGAAGTTGCTGGCCCCCTGCATGGCGCCGGTCTCCGGGTTGTAGTTTTCGCGGATGGGGCCGCTGCCCGCCAGCCCCTCGGCATTGCTAAACAGCTTGTTGACGAGCTGTTGGGCATCGCTGCGATAGCCGTAGTTCTCCAGCCCCTTCACCCCGAAGTAGAACTGATCCAGCCAGACCCGGCCGCGCCAGTAGATGTCGGGGTCGTAGGCCGGGTTGGTCAGCGCCGCCGTGCCGAGCGGCACCTTGGTGTTGAACTCCTGGGCATTGAGCATCACCTCGCGCACCCGCGCCGCCTTATCTTTGTCTGCCACCTCGGCCCAGAGCGGGCTCCACCCTTCCGGGCCACGGCCGCGGGCGGTCAACAGCTTGCCGACGCAGCCGTTGGCGTCGGGCAGATCCCCCTGGGCTATCTGGCGGTCGTAATAGAAGCCGGAGGCCTCATCGAACAGGCAGCTGTTGATGTAATCGGCCAGCTGGGTCGCCCCTTCGCGGTAGCGGCTCGCCTCGTCCGGCTTGCCGAGCAGCTCGGCCATGTCGGCCAGGATGCGCTTCTCCTTGGCGAGGAAGGCGTTGAGCTCCACCGACTCCTGATCGATGGAGAAGCCGATGAGGCTGCCGTCGTCCTGATGGTTTTCAAAGAAGAAGACGTTCCAGTCCTGGCGCGCCTTGGCCATGTCGCCGCCATAGGTCTTGTCGGCATAGCGCTTGAGCTGATCCGGCTCGATAAAGCCGAAGCGGGCGGCGTTGTCCATGCCGGACTCCCAGCCGGCGCCGTGCTGGGCGCCGATATCCATGTCGGCGTAGCCGCCAACGCTCAATACCTGCTGATAGAGCGCCATGCCGGCGCAGCCATACCAGCCATCTCCCTCATCGGTACAGCTCGACAGATCCAGCCCGGCCGGTGCCCCCGTCGGGTACTGCACCTTGAAGGTGATGTTGCCGAACTCGTCGTTGTGCTCGACGTGGCGGGTGGCGCCATATTCGATGATGCCGTTGCGGTTGTTGTCCCGCGCCCGGTACCACCAGTCGTGATAGGCCTGGATCTTCGGGTACATCTCGGCGATGAAGGCCTTGTCCTGGGTGGCGCTGTAGATCTCCCAGATGGCCCAGGCGGAGAGGGGCGGCTTGGTGTCGCGCTCGTTCCAGTTGCCGCCGTCGCCACCGCGATCGGCGAGCTTGTTGTAGAAGACGGCGTCGATCACCATGCCGGCATCCTGCGGCCGAACCGGGTCATCGGCCTGGATCTGGTAGTCATACATGGCGCGCACGTTGTTCTTGGCTACCTCGGGGTTGAAGTGGGCCATGGCGTAAGCGTGCTTCCAGCTGTCCCAGGCCCAGACCCCGTCGAACCAGCGGGCGGTGTTGGAGGGGGTCACCCCGTCGTGCAGGATGGCACCGGCGGGGGAACGCCAGTTGCCGTTGAGGGTCTCCATCGCCTTGACCGCGATGCGCCGCTCCGACTCCGGGATCCCCTGATTGGAGAGGCCGCGCGCCAGGTAATCCTCCCAGCGGCGGATGGAGTCGTCGAAATGGCTGGCTGGGTCGGCCAGCAGCGCCTGGCGGCTCTGCTCGAAGCGACTCGCGTCAGCACTGCTGTGGACATAGCTCTGCAGGGTGTAGATATCCTGCTGGCCCTTGGCGGCCAGGGTGAGGCTGGCCTCGCTCACGTAGCCGAGGCCCTGTTCGTCGAGGGTGGTGCGACTGGGCAGGGTGCGATCGATGCGGTAGCTGGCGCTGCCGCTTTGCATGATGTTCCAGGTGCTGCGCAGTTTGCCGAACTGGAATGCTACGCCGCGCTCGGTCTGGCTGATGGTGCGGGTCCAGGCGGGGTACTGCTCGGCGACCGTCTTGTTGGCATCCCACTGGTTGAGCAGCTCCCCCTGCCAGTTGAGCTTGAGGGTGAGCGGGGCGTCAGTGTGGTTGATGAGGCGGGTGCGAACCAGCGCAGTACGGGCATCGCCGTAGCGCAGCTCCAGCTCCAGGGTGAAGGGGTCGAATTCGAAGCGTTGCACCAGCGCCCCTGGGATGGCGTACAGCGCCTGCTTGCTGGCGCTGGTGAGCGGAAAGGCGCGGCCGCTCTCGTCGCTCAGGGTCAGCTTGTCCAATTCCCTTGCGAAGAACAGGCTGTACTCCTCGGCGATGACCATGGGGCCGGTAAAGCCGCCCCACTCGCTGTCGCTGGCGGGCAGCAGGAAGCCGTGCCAGGCACCGAGATCGAGCAGCGGGTTGTATTTGAGGTTGGCGTAGCTGTCAAAGTCACGGAACTGGAGCGGGGTGCCGCTGCGGTCGATCACGTTCTGATACTGGTTCGCCAGGGTGGCGCTGGGGGCGGCCGGGCTGCTGGAGTCATTGCTGTTGCAGGCAGTGAGGCCGAACAGGGCGACGCTCAGGGTGATGGGTAGTAAACTTTTACGAAACATCTCTCACTCCAATGACAGTATTGTAGGTTAAGGAAGGTGTTTTTTAGTATTTGTTTTAGTGAAAGCGTTTGCGAGAGCCATTATAGGGCGATTTTGACGGGATTATTGGCGCTGTGTCACAGTGCAGGAGGGGCGAGTGTGAGCCGGATCACCCGGTTACACGAGGTTACATAGCTTTATATTTTAGTGATTATTTACTTTTGTGGTGGCAGTCAGTGAGAGAGAGGAGGGGCAGGTACGCAGGTATTGGTGGGGGGTCAGGCCGAACTCCTCCTTGAAGCGCGCGGCAAAGCGGCCGGGGGAGTCGTAGCCACAGGCGAGGGCGGTCTGAAGCGGCGTGAGCCCCTGTTGCAGCAGGGTGAGGGCGTGCCCCAGGCGTATCTGGGTCAGCACCTGGCGAAAGCTGCGTCCCTCGGCGGCCAGCTTGCGGACCAGAGAGGCGCGGCTCATGGCGAAGTGGGTCGCTACCGTCTCGAGCCGGTGATCAAGACCAGGCTCCACGCTGAGGTAACGGGCCAGCCGTTCCCCCAGGGTCATGGTGGTGGCAGGAAAGAGCAGGCCAAGGCCCCCCGCTTCCCTGAGCTCGCCATAAAACCCTTGCAGCAGCTGGGTCTGGGCCGTCTCGCAGAGCTGCCGCTGCGCCATGGTGGTGACGAGATCGAAGCAGAAGGCGAGGGCCGACGTCACCCTGATGGCCGGTGGCTTGAGGAGATCGAGGGGGCTCTCTGCCAGCCACTCGGCCGGTGGCGGGGCCAGCAGGGTGAGCGCCTGGGAGCGAAACGTGCCCTGCTCCGGCTGGTTGACGAAGGTGAGCCGGTGACCCGCCGGGATCAGCAGCCAGCTCTCCTTGTCAAAGGAGAGGCGCTGCTCCCGCCACCACAGCTGCTTGCGGCCCTGCTGCACCCAGATGAGGGTCGGCGCGTAGATGAGCACCCGGCGCAGGGGCTGCTGGCGGATCCCGAAGTAGTGATTCAGTTGCAGCAGGGGCGTGCTCATCGGGCGGGCTCCTAGGGGGTGCTGAAAGTGGCGGTCAGGGTGGCCTTGCCAAGGGCCAGGCTGTTGAGCATGTAGCCTACCATGGCGGGCGGGGTGTTTGCCTTCACCTCCAGCGCCTTGGGCAGGGCCCAGACGGTGAACTGGTAGCGGTGCATGCCGTGACCGGCGGGTGGGCAGGGGCCGCCATAACCCTGGGTACCGTAGTCGGTGCCAAGCTCCAGCCCCTGCTTGATCTTGCCGGAGGCATTGCTCGGCAGCTCGCTCTGGCTGGCCGGCAGGTTCACCACCAGCCAGTGCCACCAGCCGCTGCCGGTGGGGGCGTCCGGGTCATAGGCGGTGATGGCGACGCTCTGGGTGCCGGCGGGCAGGCTCTGCCAGCTCAACTGGGGGGAGCGGTTCTCGCCGCTGCAACCAAAGCCGTTGAAGCTGAAGACCTTGTCCATGGGTTCACCCTCGCGGATGTCGGTACTCTTGAGGGTCATGGCGCCGGCGGGCAGAGCCGCGAGGCAGAACAGGGGCAGCAGCGGGATAATGGGGGATCTCATGATGGGCACTCCTTTGTGTGAATATGGCATTCACTCTAAGGGGGCTGGCTCAAAACAGAGTGCCCATATGGCTCAAATTATGCCATGGAGGTGGCTTTTGTGAGCTGTTCGGGGCTTTTGAGGGGCATAAAAAAACCGGCATCCTGGGATGCCGGTTTTTGGGAGAGGCGAGGGGCCTTAGCGCAGGATCATCTCGTCACGGCCCGGGCCGACGGAGACCATGGGCACCGGCACGCCCAGCAGGGCTTCGATGCGCAGCACATAGTCCTGGGCAGCCTTGGGCAGCTCGGCGAAGGTGCGGCAGGCGCTGATGTCTTCGCTCCAGCTCTCCATCTTCTCGTAGACGGGGGTGAGGGCGGCGGTCTGCGGCCAGATCGGGTTCTCGGTGTGGGCACCTTCGTAGGCCACGCAGATCTTCAGATCCGGCAGACCGGTCAGGCAGTCCAGCTTGGTCAGGGCCACTTCGGTGGCAGCCTGCAGCTCGACGCCGTTCTTGGTGGCGACGGCATCGAAGTAACCCACGTCACGGGGACGGCCGGTGGTGGCGCCGAACTCGTTGGTGATCTTGCGGAACTCGTCCTGGTTCTCCATGGCGGTCAGCAGGGTGCCGGTACCGACGGAGGAGCTGAAGGCCTTGGCCACGGCGATGACGCGCTCCGGGCGCAGGCCCGGCAGACCGCCACCGATGCCGGCGTAGGCGCCGGAAACGTGGGAGGAGGTGACCCAGGGGTATTCGCCGTAGATGAGATCACGGCCGGCACCCAGCTGGGCTTCGAACAGCAGGGTCTTGCCTTCGGCTTGCAGTGCCTTGAGGGGCATGCTGACGTTGCAGACGGCGTCCAGCCAGGGAGCGGACACTTCCAGCAGCCAGTCGGCCATCTCCTGGGCGGTCTGGGTGAATTCGAAGTCCGGATAGAGAGCCTTCATCTGCGGCAGTTTCCAGTCCAGCATGAACTGGATGCGCTCGACCAGCACGTCCGGCTGTTTCAGCCAGCCCACCAGGATCGCCTTTTTCATGACCCGATCACCGTAAGCCGGGGCGATGCCCTGACGGGTGGAGCCGTAGGCGCCGTCACCCAGGCGTTGCTCTTCCAGGGTGTCTTCCAGCGCATGCAGCGGCAGGCAGAGGGTGGCACGGTCAGAGATGGCGAGCTTGGGCATGACGCCGGAGGCCTTGACCTCTTCCAGCTCGACGGTGAGCTTCTCGGGGCTGATCACCATGCCGGGGCCCAGCACGACCAGGCAATCCGGGTTGAAGACGCCGCTCGGCACCTGGTGCAGCTTGAAGGTGCCCAGATCGTTGACCACGGTGTGGCCGGCGTTGTTGCCGCCCTGGAAACGAATACTGGCGCCAGCCTGGCCTGCCAGATAATCGACGATGCGGCCTTTGCCTTCATCACCCCAGTTAGCACCTACGACTACGATAGACGACATGACTCTTTCTCCTAAGACGTTAGGCGTCCATCCTAGGAGCCCCGTGAGGATTAGAAAAATTAATTATCTTTATAATTCCGATAAGTAAGCCATATAATTCCGGTGCAATTATCGACACCGCGCTCCCTTGCGTGGTGCCCGTGCCCTAGCGGCGCTGGCCCTGCCACCGACCCGGGAGAAGAGGAACCCCATGCTGGACATTCACTGGCTGCACACCTTCGTCACCCTGGCCCGGTTGCAGCACTTCGGCCAGACGGCCACCGAACTGCACATGACGCAACCCAATGTGAGCCTGCACCTCAAGAACCTGGAGCAGGCGACCCGGGTCAAGCTGGTGGAGCGCAGCCCGTTTCGCCTGACCCAGGCGGGGGAGCGGCTGCTGCAAAGCGCCGAGCGCGCCATCAACGAGTTGCAGCTCTGCCAGTCCGATCTCAATGCCCTGAGCCAGTTGAGCCAGGGGACGCTCGCCATCGCCGCCAGCGACATCATCTCGCGCCTGCTGCTCATCCAGCCGTTCCAGCGCTTCAAGCAGGCCTTCCCCGGCATCGACCTCACCCTGTTCAACACCACCTCGGATCAGGCGGCGGATCTGGTGCGGGCGGGCAAGGCGGATCTGGGCTTCGTGATGGCACAAAAGCGCAGCGAGCCGCTCTTCTACACCGAGTTGCAGCAGGTGACCTGGTGTGCCCTGGGGCACGGCCTGACCCGCTGGCAGGCGCGGGCCAGCTCGGGGGAGAGCGATCCTCTGGACGAGCCGACCCTGATCCTGCTGGGGCACGACACCCGGACCCGGGCATTGATCGACCCCTCCCTGCCCCTGCTCGGCCTGCCGAGCTGCCGCATCATGGAAGTGGGGAGCGTGGATGCCCAGCTCGACTGGGCCGAGGCGGGCTTTGGCGTCGCCATCGTGCCGGATTTCTCCCTTCACCCCAGGCTCAAGCTGACCGCCCCGGTGACCCGGCTCACCGATTTTCCCGGTACCAGCCTGGGGTACGTGGTGCGCCAGAACCAGGTGCTGTCCCGGGCCATCAAGCAACTGCTGCACTGGGTGGAGGAGGAGATCCAGAATCCGGCGCTGCTGCTGGCGCCGTGACAGGCCAGGCGCCCGTTCCCGATAACCAAGAGGCCACCCCTGGGGTGGCCTCTTGGTTGGTGTTCATTGCCCGGCGGGGGCTGTGGTCTCCACCGCGTGGCTGGGCGGGCTGGCCGGCATGGCCTCCGGTGATGGCGCCTCCAGCGGCGTTGCCGACGAGGCGGGCGCCTCAGGCGGGGTCAGGGGATGGCCTGGTGCCAGGGTTGTGCTGCCCGGTGTGGGCGGCTCGGTCAGTGCCGGGGCCTGGTTGGTGGAGGCCGCCCCCGAACTGGTTGAGAGGGTCGCGGCGGCCGGCTGCTCCGGCAAGGTGTCGGACCCCTCCAGTGGCGCGGTGCCTTCCAGGGGGCCTGTCCCATCGGTCGGTGTGGCCGCGCTGCTCGCCGGGGACAAGGTCGGCAGGGCGCCCGAGGTGGCCTCTGCCCCGGATGCCGTGAGGGTGTCCGCCGGGAGGATGGGCACGGCATCCAGCATGCCGGGATGGAGCAGGGCGATGCTGCCCGCCTGCATGCCTTCCCAGGTGAGGGTGGTCAGTGCCGGATGCAGCCGGGTGAACTGCTTGAGCCGCTCGTTCAGCACGTCCCGCAGGGTGCGCACCTCGCTCTCGGGCAGACTGGCCAGCGCCACCAGTTCGGCGGTGACGGCGAAGGTATTGACGCCGCTTGTCTGCCCCGGATAGAGGTTGGCGCCGATGCGGCTGCGATCATAGTAGGGGTGCTGCTTGAGCAGCTTGTCCACCTGTTCCCCCTCGATGGGAATGAGGCGGGCCTGACAGCGGCCGGTGAGATCGCCGATGGCCTGATTGGGGTGACCGGCGACCACGAAGGCGGCATCCAGGGTGCCGTCACAGAGCCCCTCCAGCCGGTTGCCCGGGGAGATCACGGGCGGGCGGCTGAAGTCGGCGACCCGCCACCCCATGGCATCGAGCAGGGCCCGGCTGGTGACCCTGTCCCCGGAGTTGGGGGCGCCGACATCGACCCGCTTGCCCTTGATGTCGGCCAGGGTGGTGATGTTGCTGGTGGCGCTGGCAATCAGGGTCAGGGACTCCTTGTGGAGCCGCAACAGGCTGCGCAGCTGATCGTCCGGGGCCTGGCCCGCGAAGGGGCCGCTGCCGTGCACCGCATGGTAGAGCACATCCGACTGCATCAGGGCGAGCTGTACCTCCCCCTTGGCGAGGGCCGCCAGATTGGCGATGGAGCCCGAGGTACTCTGCACCGTGCAGTGCAGGCCGTGGCGGGCACTCTCCTCGTTGAGCAGGCGGCAGATGGCCCCCCCTGTGGGGTAGTAGACGCCGTTGAGGGCTCCCGTGCCGATGGTGACATAGGCGGGGGAGGCGAAGAGGGAGGGCGCCAGCACGGCCGCAAGCCAGGGCAGGGCGGTACGTGACAGACGCAACAGGGCAGAGAAGGCGAATGGGCGCATAGTGGACCGAAACCGTGGCTGAACATGAGGAGGAGGCGGGCTCATCCGGTGATGAGCCTCATCTTATCCGTATCAGACGGGAAGCTGAACGGATTTTACCGCTTTCGCGCGCACCGGGCGGCCTGGGGCCGCCGCCCGGGAGGGTTCGCTAGCGGGTCTGGAGAATGGCTTTCTCCATGCGGGCCAGGGCCTCGGTGAGACGGGCCCGGGTGCAGCCAAAGTTGAGCCGCACGAACTGGCCGTTGCCGAACTGGGCACCGGGGGAGAGACCCACGCCCGCCTGTTCGAAGAAGGCGACGGGATCGTCCAGGCCCAGGGCGCTCATGTCGATCCAGGCGAGGTAGGTGGCCTGGTTGCGGGCCAGCTTGACGCCGGGCCAGCGGGCCACGGCCTGCTCGATCAGGGCCAGGTTGCCGGCCAGGTAGTCGAGCTGTTCATTCAGCCATTGCTCGCCCCCCTCATAGGCCGCCTCGGCCGCCACGAACCCCAGCAGATTGACGTCGGCGCTGATGCCGCGCATCGCCTGTTGCAGCTTGAGCCGCAGGCGGGCATTGGGGATCACGGCGAAGGAGCAGCACAGTCCCGCGATGTTGAAGGTCTTGCTCGGCGCCATCATGACGGCGGAGCGTTCGGCCGCCTCCGGGCTCAGGGCACCATAGGGGATGTGGCGGGCATCCTTGTCCAGCAGCAGGTCGCAGTGGATTTCGTCGGAGCAGATCACCAGGTTGTGGCGCTCGGCGATGGCGTCGATGGCCAGCAGCTCTTCCCGGGTGAAGACGGTGCCACCCGGGTTGTGGGGGTTGCACAGCAGCAGCAGATCCGCCGAGGGGGCCTGACGCTCAAGCTCTTCGAGATCCAGCACCCAGCGGCCTTCTTCCTCCACCACGGGGACGGTGAGCAGAGGGCGGTCATTGAAGCCCGGCGCCTGCAGGAAGGGGTAGTAGACCGGCTTGGGGGTGATGATGCCGCGCCCGTGCTGGCTCCAGGCCTTGCAGGCGAGGTTGAGGCCCGGCACCACCCCGGGCAGGAAGACGAGCCATTCGGGCTGGATGGTCCAGCCATAGCGGCTGGCCAGACGCGATACGATCAGTTCGATGAGCCGGGGAGAGGGGCGCGAATAGCCGAAGATGCCGTGGGCGACCCGTTTGGTGAGGGCCTCCAGTACGGCGGGGGGAGAGACGAAGTCGGTGTCTGCGACCCACATGGGCAGGACATCCTGACCCTTGTATTTGTCCCATTTCAGGCTCATGGTACCGCTGCGATCTATTTCCCGGTCAAAATCAAACATGTTAAATCCTTGTACTGGCGCTGGATGGGCTTCCAATGTACGGACTTGGACGCCCCCCCGCAACCCTTGAGGTGGCTGTTGATAATGACATAAAATAGCCGCCGCCATACGCCAAGCCCGCCCGCATCTGGCTCCTTTTTTTCTTCCATATCAATGGTATCTCTATGAGTTTGCTGTCTGTTGCCCGCAAGAGGCCGGATCCCGTCTCTCTCTCGTTTCTCGCCGTGACCTTCATGACCGGGGTGGCGGTGGCGCTGCAGGTGCCGACCTTGAGCCTGTTTCTGGCCGAGGAGGTGCAGGTGCGCCCCTTCCTGGTGGGGCTCTTCTACACGGTGAACGCGGTGATCGGCATCCTCATCAGCCAGTGGCTCGGCCACCGCTCCGACAACAAGGGGGATCGCAAGCAGCTGATCCTGCGCTGCTGCTTCGCCGGCATCGTGCTCTCTCTGCTGTTTGCCTGGAACCGGCAGTACTGGTTGCTGGTGAGCCTGGGGGTGCTGCTGGCGAGCCTGACCGCCACCGCCAGCCCGCAGCTGTTCGCCCTGGCGCGGGAATACGCCGACAGCCGCAACAAACAGGCCGACATGTTCAGCTCGGTGCTGCGGGCCCAGTTCTCCCTGGCCTGGGTGATAGGGCCACCCATCGCCTTCGCGCTCGCCATCGGCTACGGCTTCAAGGTGATGTATCTGGCCTCGGCGCTGGCCTATGTCATCTGCGCCTTCGTGGTGTGGCGCTGGCTTCCCTCCCTGCCGCTGCCGGTGATGGACAGCGAGGTGGAGCGGGTGAGCAGCTGGCGGGATCCGTCGGTGCGGGCGCTCTTCATCGCCTCCACCCTGATGTGGACCTGCAACAGCATGTACCTCATCAACATGCCCCTCTACATCACTCGCGAGCTGGGGCTGGAGGAGAAGCTGGCCGGTTTGCTGATGGGCACGGCGGCGGCCCTGGAGATCCCCTTCATGCTGCTGGCGGGCTACTACACCCGGCGCTTCGGCAAGCGGCCCATGATGCTGCTGGCAGTGCTGGCCGGGGTCGGTTTCTATGGCGGTCTCGTGACCCTGTCGAGCCAGCATGCCCTCATTGCGCTGCAACTGCTCAATGCCATCTTCATCGGCATCGTGGCCGGCATCGGCATGTCCTATTTCCAGGACTTGATGCCGGGGCGCGCCGGGGTGGCGACCACGCTCTTTTCCAACAGCATCCGCACCGGCTCCATCATGGCGGGGGCCATCGCGGGGACGGTGGCGGAGCTCTGGAGCTTCCACGGGGTCTTCATGGTGGCGGCGGCCCTGGCGCTGATGGCGCTGGCCGCCTGCTGGCGGGTCCCCAACGTATAGGGGATGCAAAGGGGAGCCGATGCCCGGATGTGCCGGCACCAGTGCCCCGGTCGTGCGGGGAAGAAGCGGCCTTACCTGGGGTTGTCTCCCTGGTATTCGATGCGCAGGCAGCGCAGCAGCAGCTCGGCCGCCGGCCCCAGCGCCTCCACCGAGGGGGTGAGCAGGTAGGTGTAGAGATAGCGCTCGCTGCCGCCGGTGAGGTCGAGCTGCACCAGCGAGCCCTCGGCGAGCTCCTCCTGCACCAGGTGGCGGGGCACCCAGGCGTAACCCATGCCAAGGCGCACCATGTTGAGCACCTCATGATAGTGGGTCGCCTTCCAGCCGGTGTCGTCCGCATCGTTCCAGTCCACCGAGCGGTGGATGGGGGGATGCAGGCTTATCTGGTTGTGGCTGGCCAGCACCTCGGCGGTGATGGGCTCTCCCTGCTCCGCAAGGGGGTGGCCCGCTGCGCACAGAGGAAGCAGACAGACTTCGTCCAGCGGCAGGCCGGTGCGATCCTGGGGCAGGTGCTCGGAGAGCATCAGATCTCCCGCCTGCAGCGCATTGAAGTGGCAGTGGATCCGCTCGTGCAGGTTGATGCGGCAACCGCGGCTGCGGGGGTAGAAGTGGGCCAGCGCCCGGTAGAGGCGCTCCCGCGGCTGCACCACGGACACATAGAGGTTGATCTGCGGCTCCCACTGCCGCTCCAGGTTGTTGGCCAGGTTCTCCAGCTCTTCCACCTGCTGGCTGAGCTGGCGCGCCCGTTTGAGGAAGATCTCCCCCGCCGGCGTCAGCACCGCCTTGCGTCCCCGCACCTCCAGCAGGGCCACCCCCAGACTCTGTTGCAGCTTGGCAACCGCATGATTGAGGGAGGATTGGCTCTTGTTCAGCGCCTCGGCAGCCTGGGCATAACCGCCGCAGTCCACCACTGCCTGAAAGATCCGCCATTGCTCAAACGTGCTCTTGGGACGAAACATAGTGCAACCTGTCTGGGGCCGATGGGATTCAACAGGGCGCGCCTTGGCACCCCCTCTTCACTGTAATCCCATCTGGTTGATTTGTTGATTTATTTGGGCTGGGCCACGAAGGTCTTGCCGCTCTGGCCCTGACTGTCACGCCCCATCAGGTAGAGATAGAGGGGCATCAGATCGGCCGGGGTCTTGAGGGTTTGCGGATCTTCCGCCGGGAAGGCGCTGGCCCGCATCCTGGTGCGGGTGCCGCCCGGGTTCAGGGTGTTGACCCGCACCGTGGTGTTCTCCAGCTCGTCCGCCAGCACCTCCATCATGCCTTCGACGGCGAACTTGGAAATGGCATAGGTGCCCCAGTAGGCGCGCCCTTTGCGGCCCACGCTGGAGGAGGTGTAGACGATGGACGCCTCGCCGTGCTCCTTGGCGGTCTGGCGAATGAGGGGCAGCAGCGCCTGGGTCAGCAGGAATTCGGATTTGACGTTGACCTGCATCACCTCGTCCCACTCCTGCTCCTGAATGTGTTCGAACGGCGACAGGGTGCCGAGCAGCCCGGCGTTGAACAGCACGCCGTCGAGGCGGCCGAACTGCTGGGCGAAGGTCTCCGCCATGCCGCGGTAGTGGGCGGCAGTAGCCCCTTTCAAGTCCACTGGCACGATGGCGGGCAGGGGGTGACCGGCCGCTTCAATCTGGTCGTAGACCGCCTCCAGCTTGGCACTGGTGCGCCCGAGCAGGATCACGGTGGCACCGTGGGCCGCATAGGTGAGGGCCGCTTCGCGGCCGATGCCGTCACCGGCGCCCGTCACCAGAATGACCTTGTCCTTGAGCAGATCACGGGGGGCCTGATAGTCGAGCATGTGGACTCCTGTTAACAATGCCTGGTGGCTTGGCGCAACGAATCGAGTGGGCAAGTGTACTGACCCGGCCCGGCAGTTGACCAGTATGAGACGGCAAAAATGTGAATAAAACAGGGCGATAGCGTCGATCCCTCCGCCCTTGGCACGGGAGATGGCAGAGTTTTTGCGCGAGGGGGGCAAACTCCTTACTATGTGAAAAAACCGGACATAGCGCGGAGCATCAAGTGGCATTTTTGACCGAATACGGCCTGTTTCTGGCCAAGACCCTCACCTTCCTGCTGGCCATCGGCGCCGTCATCCTGATGGTGGCGAGCAGCCGCCAGCCCAAATCCCGCAAGGGGGAGCTGGTGGTGACCGATCTCTCCGGCGAGCTGGAGCAGGGGCGCCATCAACTGCAGGCAGCCCTGGCGGGCAAGGCCGAGCGCAAGCAGATGGAGAAGACCCGCAAGGCCGAGCACAAGGCCAAAGCCAAGGGGGAGGATGAGCGCAGCCGGCTGTTCGTCATCGACTTCAACGGCAGCATGGATGCCAAGGAAGTGGCCTCCCTGCGGGAAGAGGTGAGTGCCGTGATAGGCGTGGCCCGGCCCGGGGACGAAGTGCTGCTGCGTCTCGAATCCGGCGGCGGCGTGGTGCATGGTTACGGCCTGGCCGCCTCCCAGTTGCAGCGGCTGCGGGACAAGGACATCACGCTGACCGTGGCCATCGACAAGGTGGCGGCGAGCGGTGGCTACATGATGGCCTGCGTCGCGGACAAGATCCTGGCGGCGCCGTTCGCCATCGTCGGCTCCATCGGGGTGATTGCCCAGATGCCGAACTTCAACAAGCTGCTCAAGAAGCACGACATCGAATTCGAGATGCACACCGCAGGCCAGTACAAGCGCACCATCACCATGTTCGGCGAGAACGACGATCAGGGGCGGGAGAAGTTTCGCGAGGAGCTGGGGGCCATCCACGAACAGTTCAAGGCCTTCGTGGCCGAGCACAGACCCGGTCTCGACATCGACAAGGTGACCACCGGCGAGCATTGGCTGGCGAGCCAGGCCAAGCAGCTCGGACTGGTGGATGCGCTTTGCACCAGCGATGACTACCTGCTGGCCCAGGCCAGCCATCACAAGGTGGTCGGCATCCGCTACAGCAAACCCAGGAGCCTGACCCAGAAGCTTGGCAAGCAGGCGGCACTGGGGCTGGAGGCCGGCCTTGGCCGGCTGTGGCAGCAGAGCCCCTGGCGCTGAGAACCTGTTTCGAGCTTACTGCGAGGTCGTGATCAAGGCTCATGTGCTGCTCGGAATCCTCATGTGTATCTACACACTCCGGTTCCTGCGCTGCTCTTCACCTTGCTGACGATCTCTCGCTACAGCTCGTGAACAGGTTTTATAGCTCAGTGCAAAGGACTAAAAAGAGAGCCGGGCATTGCCCGGCTCTCTTTTTTTATTGCGTCGGCTCTGCAGGCCGATGGCGCACCTCAGCGTTGGAAGGGGTAGACGGAACCCAGTTTCAGGATCTGGGTCAGCTCGTCCAGGGCGGTGCGGGTCTCCAGCACCAGGGAGGGGTCGCGCAGATCGTCCAGCGCCAGGCTGTCGCGATAGTGCTTCTCGACCCACTGATCCAGGCGGGCAAACTGGCTGTCGGTGATGAGGCAGGCCGGGTTGACCGCGGCGAGCTCGGTGTCGTTCATGGCAACCCGCAGACGCAGACAGGCGGGGCCGCCGCCGTTTCTCATGCTCTGCTTCACGTCCATGTAGTGGACGTCCTTGATGGGGGTGCCCAGTGTCACCAGCCTGGCCAGATAGGCGGACACCGCCGGGTTGTCGCGGCATTCGGTGGGGGCGATGATCGCCATCTCGCCGGATGGCAGGGTGAGGATCTGGGTGTTGAACAGGTAGGACTTCACCGCATCCTGCACCGACACCTCTGCAGTCGGCACCTCGATGAAGTGCAGTTCCCCGTCGCCGAACTTGGTACGCACCTCGGCCAGCGCCGCCTCGGTATGGAGGAACGCCTGCTGGTGGAAGAAGAGCACGTTCTGGTTGCCCACCGCGATGACGTCGTTGTGGAACACCCCCTGATCGATCACGTCCGGGTTCTGCTGAATGAAGACCGCACTCTCATCCCCCAGGCCATGCAGGCGGGCGATGGCCTGGCTCGCTTCCAGGGTCTGGCGGGCCGGATAGCGTTTGGGGGCGGGCTGGGAGACGTCGAAGGCGCTGCGGCCATAGACGAACAGCTCGACCCCCGCTTCGCCATAGGCGCGGCACAGCCGGGTGTGGTTGGCGGCGCCTTCGTCACCGAAGTGGTCGTTCTCCGGCAGATGCTGGTGGTGATAGAAGTGGCGATCGTTGTTGAACACGGCCCGCAGGATGCGCCCGGTCACCTCGGGCTCCAGGGAGCGGTGGAACTTGTTGGTCAGGTTGGCGGGGGTGAAGTGGATGCGGCCATCCTGGGTGTCGGCGCTCGGGGAGACGGTGGCGGCGTTGGCGGTCCACATGCTGGAGGCGGAGTAGCAGGCGGCCAGCACGGCGGGGGCCTGTCTGGCCGCCTGGGCCAGGACGCTGGCGTCGTTGCCGGTGAAGCCCAGGCGGCGCAGGGTCGCGAGATCCGGCCTCTCCTGGGGGGCCAGCACGCCCTGCACCATGCCGAGGTCGGTCAGCGCCTTCATCTTGCGCAGCCCCTGCTTGGCCGCTTCCTTGGGGTTGGAGGCCTCTTTGGCGTTGCTCTGGGAGGCGACGTTGCCATAGGAGAGGCCGGCATAGTTGTGGGTGGGGCCGACCAGGCCGTCGAAGTTGACCTCGAAGTGCTTCATGATCACATCCTTTCGATTTTTATATGGGGAGCGGTTCCTTCCGCGCACAAAGCTGCGGTGTGCGGCCATTATAAAGAGATTTCATCCTTTGTAACAAGCTGATAACCAGAATGGGTTTTTATGTCACAAGGGTGGCTGGATATGTCATTTCCAATCTAAAAAAGGGGGGGATATAGCATAAAAACAAAAAAGCGGTTGCTTCCCGCGCCCCGGCTTCGCATTAATAAATAAAGAAGCAGGGCGGTTCGGGCTGTCGGGCAAATTGACCCGCAAGATTGCTTTTTCCCGTCAAATCTCTTATACAGCCCCACAAAACCGCACGCCAACCCCGTCGGGTGCAATGAGGATAATAGTTACAGCATGGGCAAATCACTGGTCATCGTGGAGTCTCCGGCCAAGGCCAAGACCATCAACAAATATTTGGGCAAGGACTACGTGGTGAAATCCAGCGTAGGCCACGTGCGCGATCTGCCGACCAGCGGCAGCGCCAGCACCGAGCCCAAAAAACCTGTCATTCGCGGCATCAAGCTCAGCGAATCCGAGAAGGCGGCCAAGGATCGCAACGCCCTGTTCTCAAGGATGGGCATCAACCCGACCGCAGGCTGGCAGGCCAACTACCAGATTTTGCCCGGCAAGGAAAAAGTGGTCAGCGAGTTGCAAAGTCTGGCCGCCAAGGCCGACACCATCTATCTCGCAACCGACTTGGATAGAGAGGGGGAAGCGATCGCCTGGCACCTGCGCGAGATCATCGGTGGCGACGACAGCCGCTACAAGCGCGTGGTGTTCAACGAGATCACCAAGAGCGCCATCCAGGAGGCGTTCGCCCAGCCGTCCGAGCTGAACATTCATCGCGTCAACGCCCAGCAGGCCCGTCGTTTCCTCGACAGGGTGGTGGGCTACATGGTCTCCCCGCTCTTGTGGAAGAAGCTGGCCCGCGGCCTCTCCGCCGGTCGGGTGCAATCCGTCGCGGTGCGCCTCATCGTCGACAAGGAGCGCGAGATCAAGGCGTTCGTGCCGGTGGAGTTCTGGGATCTCAACGCCGACCTGCTCACCGCCGAGAAGAGCGAGCTGCGCATGGAGGTGGTCAGCCGCAACGGAGCCGACTTCAAGCCGGTGACCCAGGCCGAGACCTTCGCCGCCGTGGCGGCCCTGGAAGGGGTCGACTACAAGGTGGTGAACCGGGAAGACAAGCCGACCGGCTCCAAGCCGTCCGCTCCCTTCATCACGTCCACCCTGCAGCAGGCGGCTTCTACCCGTCTGAGCTTCGGGGTCAAGAAGACCATGATGATGGCCCAGCGTCTCTATGAAGCGGGTTACATCACCTATATGCGTACCGACTCCACCAACCTCAGCAAAGAGGCGGTGGACGCGGTGCGGGAATACATCGGCGAGCAGTATGGTGCCGCCTACCTGCCGAGCGAGCCGAACCTCTACGGCGCCAAGGCCAATGCCCAGGAGGCCCACGAGGCGATCCGCCCCTCCAGCGTCCAGGTGACCGCCGAGATGCTGGAAGGGATGGAGCCCGATGCCATGCGGCTCTATGACCTCATCTGGCGCCAGTTTGTCGCCTGCCAGATGACCCCGGCCCAGTACGACTCCTCCACCCTGACCGTCAAGGCAGGGGAGTTCGAGCTCAAGGCCCGTGGCCGCACCCTGCGCTTCGCCGGCTGGACCAAGGCCCTGCCGCCCATGGGCCGCAAGGGTGAAGACAGCCAGCTGCCGGCGGTGACCGTCGGCGAGGTGCTGAAACTGGTCAAGCTGGATCCGCGCCAGCACTTCACCAAGCCGCCCGCCCGCTTCACCGAAGCGGCCCTGGTACGCGAGCTGGAAAAGCGCGGCATCGGCCGTCCGTCCACTTACGCCTCCATCATCTCCACCATCGTCGACCGTGGGTATGTGCGGGTCGAGAGCCGCCGCTTCTTCGCCGAGAAGATGGGGGAGATCGTCACCGACCGCCTGGTGGAAAACTTCGTCGAGCTGATGAACTACGAGTTCACCGCCAAGATGGAAGACAAGCTCGACGGCATCGCCGAGGGGAGCCTGGAGTGGAAGAAGGTGCTCGACGCCTTCTACGCCGAGTTCACCCAGGAGCTGGAGCAGGCCGACAAGCCCCATGAAGAGGGGGGCATGCGTGCCAACCAGATGGTGCTGACCGACATCGACTGCCCGGATTGTGGCCGCAAGATGGGTATCCGTACCGCCACCACCGGCGTCTTCCTCGGCTGCTCCGGCTATGCCCTGCCGCCCAAGGAGCGCTGCAAGAAGACCATCAACCTGGTCAGTGCGGACGAGTTCGTCTCCGCCACCGACGGGGACGAGGCGGAAACCGATGCCCTGCGTGCCAAGCATCGCTGCGGGATCTGCGGCACCGCCATGGACGCCTACATCATCGACGACAGCCGCAAGCTGCACGTCTGCGGTCGCAACCCGGATTGCGATGGCTACGAGGTGGAGCAGGGGCAGTTCAAGCTCAAGGGCTACGAAGGGCCGAGCATCGAGTGCGATCGCTGCGGCTCCGAGATGCAGCTCAAGAACGGCCGTTTCGGCAAATACATGGGTTGCACCAACGAGAGCTGCAAGAACACCCGCAAGATCCTGAAAAATGGCGACATTGCGCCGCCGAAAGAGGATCCGGTACCCCTGCCCGAGCTGAAATGCACCCAGTCCGACGCCCACTTCGTGCTGCGGGACGGCGCCGCCGGCCTCTTCCTGGCCGCCAGCAACTTCCCCAAATCCCGCGAGACCCGTGCGCCCCTGGTGGAGGAGCTCAAGCGCTTCCGCGATCGCCTCTCCCCCAAGCACCAGTACCTGGCGGACGCCCCGGCGTCAGATCCTGACGGAAACGCCTCCGTGGTGCGCTTCAGCCGCAAGACCAAGGAGCAGTACGTGATGACCGAGGTCAACGGCAAGGCGACCGGCTGGACAGCCCATTACGACAACGGAAAATGGCAGGAGAGCCTGCCCAAGGCGAAGAAAGCCTGATGGCGACGCCGCTCACAGCATGATGAAAGAGGCCCCTTGCGAGGGGCTTCTTTGTTGGTGGATGGCGATATACTGGAATGGCTGCATGGATGGCAGCGCAAGACAGGGAGTTGTCATGGAGATACATGAAATACGGCCGGGCATGACCTGCCTGACCCGTGAAGGAACCGCCTATGTGCTGGAGGTGGACAGACAGAGTCTGCTGGTGCTCTTGCAACGGGAAGATGAGACCATCCCGGTACAGGTGCGCAGCGATGACATTCTGGGACCCATTGCCAGCGACTAGGGAAGAGAACGTGACGGAGGGCGATCACAGAGGCCCTCCCTTTGTTGCAAGAGCCCCCATCCCTTCGGGACGTGCCAGCCCCGTCAGAAGGGAACCAGAAAGAGCAGCTCGGCCAGGTCGGGCTGCCACTGCCACTCCCGCATCCTGACCCGCCCGCCAATCACGGGCACCCCCTCCTCCTGCAGCAGCCCCGCTTGCTTGTCAAAGCCTGTGGATCCTTTTGGCAGCGAAATGGTGCCTGCCGCCCCCAGCACCCGGTGCCAGGGCAGCACCTTGTCGGTCTCCCGCAAGACTTTTCCCACCAGTCGTGCCCGTCCGGGCAGGCCCGCGAGGTCCGCCACCTGGCCGTAGCTCACCACGCGGCCGGGGGGGATCAGGGCGAGGATCGCCTCGATGCGGGCCGTCTTGTCCAGAGGGGGCGCGTTCGTTCTCATGATGATGGCTCGTCAAAAACAGCAGAAGCGCCATTGTGGCGCTTCTGTCATGGGGTTTGCAATCTGTCAGCCGAAGGTCTGGCTCAGTCCCCTGAGCTCGCGGGCCCGCCTGAGCAGCTCCTGGCTGGAGTCGTCCACCGCCTGGATCTTCTGGCTGTTGGCGCGGGAGTATTCGGAGATCTGGTGGATGTTGCGGCTGATCTCCTCCACCACCACCTGCTGCTGCTCCGCGGCGGCGGCGATCTGGGTGGAGAATTCGGTCACCTGATCGATTTCCCCCAGCACCAGGTGCAGGTTGCCTGATCCCTGGCGGGTCATCTCGACACATTCCCGTGTCTGGGCCAGGTTGTCCTGCATCATGCCCTGCCAGCGTTCCAGGGTGTGCTGGATCTGGCTGATGCTGCCCTGGATCTGCTCGGTCGCCTTGTGGGTACGGGTCGACAGAGTGCGCACCTCGTCCGCCACCACCGCAAAGCCGCGCCCCTGCTCGCCGGCACGGGCGGCTTCGATGGCGGCGTTGAGGGCCAGCAGGTTGGTCTGCTCGGCGATGCCCTGGATTTCACCCATCACGCTGCCAATGCGCTCCGACTCGCTGGCGAGCTCCACCGCGGAGTGGAAGGCCTGCTCCGCCTGGCTGGCCAGCCTGGTCATCTGCTGCTGGGTCTGGTCCAGCTGTTCCACCGTGCTCTGGCAACTGCTGCGCGCCTCGGTCACCTGGCCGTTGGTGTCCTGGATGTTGCGGGCGATTTCGTGGGCGGTGCTGGCCATCTGGGTCATGGCGGCCGCCATCTGCTGGGTCTGGGCATCCTGCTCGTTGATGTCGAGGAAGGCGCGGTGTGAGGAGTCCTGCAGATCGGTTGCCAGGGCCTGAAGCGGATGGGTGGCATCGTCGACCCGCCCCAGCACGGTGCGGATCCGGGCCTGCAGCATCTTCAGGTGAAAATCGGCGATGGCACCCGGGGCATCCCCCGAATAGACCAGCCGGGTCAGGCTGTCATATTGCTGACCGAGCTGCCTGAGATAGCGGGGCAGGGCGATGAGCTCGCGCCAGTAGGCGCCCGCAATGGCGAGGGGGGGAAGCAGCATCAGCAGCGCGGTGAGGGAGCCCTGGGTGAGGGCGGCCCAGACCAGCAGCGCCAGCAGCGGCAGGCCGAGCATCAGCGGCCTGAAACGGCGCAGCGAGGGGCGGGCCGGGGTGCCCCGTTGCTCGGCCGAAAGCAGGGCCCGATAGGCCTGGGCGGCAGCCTGCTTGAGCTGGGGGTCGGGCTTGCAGCGCACCGACTGGTAGCCGCTTATCTTGCCGTGCTCGTAGATGGGGGTGACGTAGGCGTCGACCCAGTAATAGCGGCCATCCTTGCAGCGGTTTTTCACCACTCCCCGCCAGGGGTTGCCCTCCTTGAGGCGATCCCAGAGGTCGGCGAAGGCGGCCTTGGGCATGTCGGGGTGGCGAACCAGGTTGTGGTTGTGGCCGACCAGTTCATCGACCTGGTAACCGGCGATGCGGCAGAAGGCGGGGTTGGCGTAGGTAATGACGCCGCGCAGATCCGTGGTGGAAACGAGTTGCACGTCGGCGGGAAATTCCACTTCACTGTCCACGACCTGGGCGTGTTTGCGGGCCATAAGGGTAAGCTCCGATCTGTTTGCTGATTGTTATTGTGGCGGAACCGCAGGGAGGTGCATCCCCTGTCTGGTTTCATCGGGGGCCTTATTTTGCCAACAAAGGCAGATGAAAAGTAGGGGCTAGGTTGGGTTTTTGTTGTCGACGGGTAAAAAAACGGCGACCAAAAGGTCGCCGAAAAGAAAAAGATAACACTACCTCTGTGGCACCCGGTAACGCACTTGCAACTGGTCGAGGATGTGCAGCTGGCCGGGCAGACGGGCGACGAAGTGCTCCCACACCTTGCGGGCGGGAGTGCTCCAGGCCACCTCTGCCGTGGCCAGCATGCGCGGGAACAACATGTAGTCGAGACGATCGCGAGAGGTGATCAGTTCCGACCACAAGGGGCTCAGCACCCCCAGGATGTTATCGTTGGCATGGAAATCGGCCGGGGCAGGATCGCATGCATGCACCTGCGCCAGGTTGAGGGTACCCGCCCAGTAGAGTCCCGGCTCGTGGATGTCCTGACTCCAGGCGAGATCCAGATAGAGGTGCTGGGCAGGCGCCATCACCACGGGGTAACCGGATGCGGCGGCATCCAGGCCGGCCTGGAAGCTGGTCCAGGCGAAGACGGTGGCCTCCCGGCTCACCTTGTCACCGTGAAGTATCTCCTCCCACCCCAGCATCTGCTTGCCCTTGCCAGCCAGGTAGTGCTGGCAGTGGCGCAGCAGGTGGCCCTGCAGCTCGCGGCAATCCTGATACCCTTGCTCGGCCATCAGCTGCTGGCAGGCGGGACTGTCGGTCCAGACGCCGGTGGGCACTTCGTCCCCCCCCATGTGAACCTGACTCCCTGGGAAGAGATCGCACACCTCGTCCATCACGGCGTCCAGGAACCGGTAGGTGCCGGGCAGTGCCGGGTTAAGCACGTTGTCGTCGAAATATTGCACCGAGAGGTAGCGGGAGCGGTCTGCCTCTTCCACCAGCATCTCGGGCAGCGCCTTGATGGCGGCGTGACAGTGCCCCGGGATGTCTATTTCCGGAATGATGGTGATGCCAAGCCCGGCGGCGTAGGCGACCAGCTCGCGCACCTCGCTCTGGGTGTAGTAGCCGCCGTAGGGATCGGGGCCGCCGCTCAGCTGGGGCTCCACCGCCAGGCCATGGCCGCGCCAGGCTCCCACGGCGGTCAGCTGGGGGAAGGCCTTGATCTCCAGGCGCCACCCCTCGTCATCGGTCAGGTGCCAGTGGAAGCGGTTGAACTTGTAGAGACTCATCTGCTTGAGCAGGCGCTTGAGGGTGGCGATGGAGTGGAAGTGGCGGGCACAGTCGAGGAAGATGCCGCGAAAACCGAAGCGCGGTGCATCCCGCACCGTCAGGCAGGGCAGGCTCTCTCCGTGTTGCAGCGCCCACTGAGCCAGGCTCACCAGCCCGTGGCGCCAGCCCGCCTCGCCGGCGGCCCGGATGACGATCTCCTCAGGGGTGATGGTGAGCTCATACCCCTCGGGGGGAAGTGTCGCCTCGACGAGGTGGATCTCCGCATCGTGATCCTGGGTCAGGGCCAGGCCTGTCAGCTCGTTGAAATGGGCGAGCAGGGAGGCGAGGGGAACGGGGCCGTCGACGTGGGCCCGCTCGGCCAGCCGGAAGTTGCCTTCTGTATAAATCAGGTGGGCGGGCTGGGGCACGAGGCCGTTGACGGCCTCCACCTGTGGCAGGTCGGGTCCCGGGGAGGGCGGGTTGGTCAGGCCAAGGTCTTCCCCCTCCAGCACCAGGGGTTGCAGCTGTCCCTTGCTCTCCAGGCTCAGGAAGAAACCCTTGGGCATATCGGAGTCATGCTTGAGCGGGGTGTTGCGACAGCAGAAGCGCAGCTCGCTCACCCCCTCGTGGGGCACCATGACCTTGTAACTGCCGCTCTGACGCTCCAGGGCGCCCCCTTCGATCGAGTGGGGATCGATCTGGCGGGCGAGGCAGAAGTGGAGTTTCCAGGGGGCTGCTGGCAGTTGGCTCAGGGTGAAGCGAAACCAGACATCGTCACCGTCACGGTGATCGACCCGGGTGTGGATCAGGGGTGCGGACATGGGAATTCCTCTGATGGGGTGAAGGAAACGGGAACCTGTCCCGCAGGTGTTGTCGGCCCGACCAGGCTCAGGGATGCAGACATGGCAGCGCCTCCGTCCTGGCAAACAGGATGGCCCCCTCCAGCGCGTCGCGCTTGGGGGCGACCAGATGGAAGTGGCCCAGACGGGGGGCGAGGCGCGTGCCGATGCCACCCAGCAGGGCGATCCGGTCTGCCCCGAGCTGGGTCATGCCCTCCAGCAGCATGCCGAGCTGGGCACAGGTCTCATCCAGCAGGGCGGTGGCGAGATCGTCCCCGTCGCTCGCGGCATCGAACACCCAGGGGGCGAAGCGGCCATAGTCGGCCGGGATGGCGCGCGCAGCCCAGCGCACCACCTCGGCCTGATCCCGCTTGAAGTGATCCATCAGGCGCACCGCCAGGGTGCTGGGGGGCAGGATGCCGTCGTGGCAGAGCAGGGATTGCTGGATGGCGCGCAGCCCGAGCCAGGCGCCGCTGCCGAGATCCGAGACGGGGAATCCGCGACCCGAGCAGGTGCGAAGGCGTCCCTCCCGGTAGATGAGCCCCGCCGAGCCGGTGCCCGCGATCAGGATGGCCCCCTCCTGGCCGTCGAAGGCGCCGAGGCAGGCACCAAAGGCATCGGAGGTGAGCTTCACCCGCGCAAACGGGAAGGGCATGGTCAGCATGGCGTGGTAGCAGTCGGCGAGCTCGGCGGAGGCGAGTGCGAGCCCGACTCCCATCCGCTGTTCGCTCTCCCTGGGCAGACCCGCGTCGATGCGGGCCTGATCGATGGCAGCCAGCACATGGCCGTGGGCGAGGGCGATGCCCAGCTCCAGATTGGAGCCGGCGGCGCGCCCCTCGCCGAGCAGCTTGCCTGCGTTGTTGCGAATGCGGGCCCGGGTGTGGGTGCCGCCGCCGTCCACCCCGACCCAGAATTCAATCATGGGAGCCTCCCTGCACACTCTGCCAGGTGATGGCCAGGGTAAACCTGGCTGGCGGTATGGAGGATCCAGGGCTCTCCCCGGTGCCAGTGATGTGTGAACCGCTCTCAATCATGGTGGCCTCCTTGTGCGCTCTGCCAGGTGATGGCCAGGGCGAACCAGGCGGCGTGCGGGATCCATTGCTCCCCCCAGCGCCAGTTCTGATCCAGCCGATCCTTGTACGCCTCTGGAATAAAGGCCACGTCATTTTCGTCATCGAAGCCGGCGGTGATGCCGTTGCAGATCCCCCCCTGCGCATTGGGGTAGCCGGCGGTGTATTCCGGGTTGTTGATGCCCTGACCCGCCAGCATGCAGGCGTTGAAGGGGTTTCTCCCCAGGATCCAGTCGAGCTGCTGCTTGCCGAAGGTGCAGAGCAGTGCGCTCTGCCCGGGCAGGTGCTGTGCGGCAGCAAATGCCATGGTGGCGAGCGACGCCAGCCGGGCGTTCTCCCCCTGCCACCAGTAACCGGATTCGTTGTGGTGGGGCATGAAAAAGCTCACCCGAGGCGCCTCATCGACCCCTTTCACATACTGGCGGGCGAGGGCGAAGGGATTGCCTGCCCGGGCCGCGAGGGCCAGCTCGGCCGCCAGGGCCTGCTCGGCGACGGTCCGGGCCGCCCACTGGCGCGCCGGATCCGGCTCGATGGCGAGATACTCCAGCAGTGCCAGTACCGGCAGGCCGGCCTCGGCGGCGTGGTAGTAGGGGCGAGAGCCATCGTCGTTGGCGGCCCAATGGTGGCCGAGATCGGGGTGGGCGCGCTGGCGGGCGCACAGCCGGCCGGCCCGATCCCGCGCCTCGGCGAGCCACTCGGCGCCCAGCGTTCTGGTGAGCTCGACCGCCGCCAGCAGGGCGCAGTAGTCGTCGATGATGTTCTCGACCCCGTCGTCCAGGTAGGCGAGGTTGTGCTCGCGCAGGTGCAGGTAGCCGCGTCTGGCCGCGTCGGCGTACTGGCTTGTGTCAAGGTCGCCGCCACTCGGTTCCCGGGCGGCGCGGGCCAGGGCGGCGATGGCCATGCCACCCCCCTGGCGAAAACCCGCCTGCCAGCGGGTGGACTTGATCCCCTGCTGGGTCGCATAGGCGCACAGCTCCCGCTGTTCGGGATCCTTGCTCCACTTGTCGAACAGGGTCATGTAGAAGAAGCCGCTCTCGTCCTGCATCCGGCAGAGAAAATCCGCCCCGTGCAACCCCTCGTCATTGAGCCGTTTGCACAGGTTCACCCCGTCGATGTCACGACGTGTCGCCAGGAGTTCCCGGCACTTGAGCAGGGACCAGACCACCATGGGGGTCTGCTGGGGATTGAGGTAGTTGGCGTAGGAGAGGTGACTCAGGTACTTGCTCATGTCGCCGCTGGCGTCGAACCAGCCGCCATGTACGTCCCGGCGCTGATCGGTGCCAAAGAGGCGTGCCCTGCGGTCCGCCCGGTCGAAGGTGCCGCTGGCGCGTTGTCCCTTGAAGTAGTGGATGACATCGGAGAGGCAGCGGCGTGCCAGCAGCCCCCGGCCGATGGCAAAGGGGGTGGAGCGCACCAGATGCTCCTGCGCTCCCGTGGTCACGACGGCCTCCAGCCGGTAGTGGCCGGGCTCGGTGAAGGCGGAGAAATCGGCCCGCCAGTAGTGGCGCCCCTGCCAGCCGGGGACGCATCCCGCCGCCACCAGCGGCGTCTCCAGCAAAAGGTGGTCGTCCTCCTGGCGCAGCAACCTGACGTGGCCGCGGATATCGAGGTCGGCGCCGCACTGCAGCAGAGCGCTCTTCTCCCCGTCACATTCGTAACCCACCTGGTTGATCAAAAGTTCCATCAAGGTCTTACTCCGAAGGCTCGCCCCTGGCGGGCGAGGCTCATTGCGGGGCCTTGCGGCCCCGACGCGAGGCATGGCCGGGCGACGGTGCCCGGCCGCGGGCCTGCTTACCCCTGTTCGTGGAGGTAGCAGCGCACGAAGTGGTTGTCGGCGAGCCGGGTCACCGGGGGCAGGCTCTCCTTGCAGCGGGGCATGGCCTGATGGCAGCGCCCGGCAAAGGGGCAGCCACGGGATTCCGGGGTCCAGAGCGGGATCTCCCCCTTGCGGCCTCCCTCCAGCTCGGCGTGGATGCTCTTCTCGGGATCCGGCACCGCCGAGATGAGCAACTGGGTGTAGGGGTGCTGGGGGTGGTGCAGGATCTCGTCCACCTCTCCCCACTCCACCATGTGACCCACGTACATCACCGCCAGATCTTCCGCCACGTAGCGGGCGGTGGCGATGTCGTGGGTGATGTAGAGCATGGAGACGCCGAGCTCGTTCTTCATCTGCTCCATCAGGTTGAGGATGCCGATGCGAATGGAGACGTCGAGCATGGAGGTGGGTTCGTCCGCCAGCACCACTTCCGCCTCCACCGCCAGGTTGCGGGCGATGTTGACCCGCTGGCGCTGGCCGCCGGAGAGCTGGTGCGGGTACTTGGCCGCGGTCGCCTTGGCGGGGGTCAGCCCCACCTTTTCAAGGAGGCCATAGACCATGTCGGGCAGATCCCGCTTGTCGCTCACCTTGCTGTGCAGCAGCAGGGGACGGGCGATGTGGTGGTAGATGGTATGGGTCGGATTCAGTGAGCCGAACGGATCCTGCCACACCATCTGCACGCTCTGGCGATAGTCCAGCAGGGCGGTGCCCTTGTTGAACTCCTCCAGATCCCGGCCACGGTAGAGGATGCGGCCGTTGGAGAGCTTGTACATCTTGGCGATGATCTTGGCGATGGTGCTCTTGCCGGAGCCGGATTCCCCCACCACTGCCAGGGCGCGGCCCCGGTGCAGGTTGAAGGTGATGTCGGACAGCGCCCGCATCTTGCCGCTCTTGATGGCGTTGGAGTTGACGGCGAAGTCCTTGTAGAGGTGCTGGACCTCGATGATGGGCGCGTCGGTTTGGGCGATTTGCATGACAGACATCCTTAACAGCCAGCGGCCTTGTCCAGATGGATCGGAAGATCCGGTTGTTCCTCTGCTGCCTCATGAAGGTGGCAGGCAGCCTGTTGGCCGGGCCGGATCTCGGCCAGCCGGGTGTATTCCTGGCGGCAGCGCTCGTGCACCTTGGCGCAGCGTGCCTGGAAGCGGCAGCCCACCGGCACCTCCAGCAGATTGAGTGGGCTGCCAGGGATCCCCTCCAGCACGGTCTTGGGCCCGTGCAGGGGGGGGAAGGAGTTGCCAAGGCCCCGGGTGTAGGGGTGCAGGGGCGCGGTCAGGATCGCCTTGGCCGGCGCCACCTCCACCAGTTCCCCCGCGTACATGATGCCGATGCGATCGCAGAACTCGACCATGAGCGAGAGGTCATGGGTGATGAAGAGGATGGAGAAGTTGAACTTCTCTTTCAGTGCATAGACCTTCTGCAGGATCTCCCGCTGCACCACCACGTCGAGCGCCGTGGTGGGTTCGTCCATGATGAGCAGCTCGGGGTTGAGGGCCATGGCGATGGCGATCACCAGCCGCTGGCGCATGCCGCCGGAGAACTGGTGCGGGTAGTCCTTGAGCCGGCTCGGGTGGATGTCGACGATCTCCAGCAGCTCCTGGGCGCGCTTGATCGCCTCATAGCGGGTCAGCCCAGGGTTGTGGGCCAAGAGCACGTCGCAGAACTGCTCCTCCATGCGCAGCACTGGGTTGAGCGCATTCATGGCGGACTGGAACACCACGCTCGCCTGGCGCCAGCGGTAGCTGCGCAGTCGCTCGTCATCGAAGCCGAGGATGTTCTCTCCCTTGAACAGGATCTCGCCGCCGCTGATGTAGGCGGGCGGCTTGTGCAGCCTGGCCACCGAGAAGGCGACCGTGGACTTGCCGCAGCCGGACTCGCCGGCGAGGCCGAACACCTCACCCGGCATGATGTCAAAACTGACCGAATTGACGGCGCGCACGTCGCCGCTCTCGGTGATGTAGTCGACGCAGAGCTGGCGCACCGACAGCAGGGGTTGTTGCGGCTTCATGCTGTCTTCTCCTGAGCTGTGATGGGAGTGGCAAGCTGCTTCCAGCGACGCAGGCCCTTGTGGGAACGAAGCTGCGGGTTGGCGATTTCGTCGATGGCGAAGTTGAGCATGGCGAGGCCCGCCCCCAGGGTGGCGATGGCGAAGCAGGGGGCCAGGATCTCCCACCAGGCGCCCACCAGGATGGCGCTCGAGGTCTGGGCGTTGTAGAGCATGATGCCCCAGCTCACGACGGTGGGGTCGCCAAGGCCCAGGAACTCCAGGGTCGCCTCGGTGACGATGGCGTAGATGATGGATCCGATGAAGCTCACCCCGATGATGGAGATGAGGTTCGGCAGTATCTCCACCAGGATGATGCGCCAGGCCGGTTCACCCAGTACCTCGGCGGCGATGACGAACTCCTTCTCCCGCAGGGCCAGGGTCTGGGCGCGGATGACCCGGGCGCCATAGGCCCAGGAGGTCAACCCTATGATAAGGGCGATCACCATGGGGGAGGCCTCTCCGATGAAGCTTGCCAGCACCAGCAACAAGGGGAGGTTCGGGATCACCAGCACCACGTTCATCAAGAAGGTGAGGCACTCGTCCACCACGCCGCCGAAGTAGCCGGCGGTGATGCCCACCGTGATGGCCAGGGCGCACACCAGCAGGCCTGCACCGAAGCCCACCATCAGGGAGATGCGGGCGCCGTTGGTGAACTGGGCCCAGAGATCGTGGCCCATGCGGTTGGAACCCATCACCAGCTCCACGCTGGGGGGCTGGTGGGGGCGGGCGACCCGCTTGGTGGGTTCGTTGCTGGCGAGCAGCGGGGCGAACAGGGCCATCAGCACGAAGGTGACCACGATGGCGAGGCCGAAGGCGGCCTTCTTGTTGCCCAGCAGGATTTTCAAGATAGTCGGCATACGCATCTTATTTGCCTCCTGTACGCAGACGGGGATCCAGGAAGACGTAGAGCACGTCCGCCAGGAAATTGAAGCTGAGCATGGTGATGGTCATGATGAGCAGTTGCCCCTGGATGAGGGGGTAGTCACGGGCCAGGATGCCCTGATAGAGGGTCAGTCCCAGGCCGGGGTAGTTGAAGATCACCTCGGTGATGAGGGATCCGCCGATGACGAAACCGAGCGCCATGGAGAGGGCGGTGACGCTGGGCAGCACGGCGTTGCGGGCGCCGTAGTTGAAGATCACCCGGTTGCTGGAGAGCCCCTTGGCCTTGGCCATGGTGATGTAGTCCTCGCCCAGGAGGTTGATCATGTTGTTGCGCATGGTGATGAGAAAGCCCCCTACCTGCACCGCGGCCAGGGTGCCCACCGGCATGATGGCGTGCAGCAGGATGCTCTTGATGTGTTCCCAGCCAAAATCGGCGGGGATCTCGGGGCTGTAGGCGTAGCCGATGGGCAACCAGCCGAGGCTCACACCGAACAGGAAGAGGGCGAGCAGGGAGACCACCACGGGGGGGATGGCCTGCATCACCAGGGTGAGCGGGGAGAGGATGCTGTCCATGCGTCCGCCCCGGTACCAGGCGGCGAAGATGCCGACGATGGAGCCGATGGAGAAGCTCAGAATGGTGGAGGTGCCCACCAGGAACAGGGTCCAGCCGATGGCGCGGCCGAGGACGTCGGCAACCGGTTGGGGGTAGTAGCGCACCGAGGTGCCGAGATCCCAGGTGAAGACGCTCTTCACATAGGTTAGAAACTGGGTGCCGATGGGGCCGTCCACGAAACCGAAGGTGGCTTTGAGGGCTTCCAGCGCGGCGGGTTCCATCATGGCGCCGGCCCGGGCAAACATGACGGAGACGGGGTCCCCCGGCATGGCTCTGGGTAGCAGGAAGTTGATGGTGGCGGCCACCAGGAAGGCGACCAGATAGAAGGAGAAGCGTCTAAGTATAAATCCCATGGTGATACCTTTTACTGCAAGCCTGCCCCGCGCCGGGCAAAGCTCCCCCAACCCCGGCAGGTGCGGGGGATGGAAGACATGGCGGGGAAGAGGGCCCCCCGCAGGGGGCCGGGGTGATTAGCTGTTTGGCTTGAGTGACAGCACGTGCAGCAGACGCTCCGGGGTGTCCGGGTGAACCTGCGGCTTGGCGACCGGGTTGTCGGCACTGAACCAGCCATTGAAGCGCTTGGTGCTGTATTCGTACCAGGTCGGGTTGTTGAACACCGGGATGATGGTCTGGTTGGCCCCGACACGCTCCTGGATGGCGAACATGATCTCCTTCTGCTTGGCCGCATCGGCGGTCTGGGTGAAGTCGTCGATCAGCTTGTCGAGCTCGGGATCCTTGTAGCGGGGCGCCGCGAAGCGGTTGCCGCGCTCACCCATGTTGCGGGAGTGGAAGGCGGTCTCGAAGTACTTGTGCGGGTTGGCACCGGCAAAGTAACCCTGCAGGGCGACGTCGAAGTCACCGGTGATCAGGGACTCGGTCCAGACGGTGGCTTCCGGGGTGGCGGTCTTGGCGTTCAGGCCCAGGGCCTGCAGGCCTTCGACCCCGATCTGGACGGTGTTGACCCAGTCGGTCCAGCCGTTTGGCACCAGCACCTTGAACTCGATCTTCTTGCAGCTCGGGGTGTCGAGGAACTTGTCGCCGTCACAGTCCTTGTAGCCCGCCTGTTTCAGCAGGGCCTTGGCCCCTTCCAGGTCGAACTTGTTGTACTTGCCGTACTTCTTCTCGACGTCCGGGTTGTCCCAGGAGGCGAATGCCTTGCCAAGCCCTGACGGGTACTCGTTGACGGTGGGGTAGCCGTAGCCCGCGATGTCCACCATGGACTGGCGGTCCATGGCCATGGAGAAGGCGCGGCGGAAGTTGATGTCGTTGAAGGCTTCGTGGTTGCCCGGGTTCTTGCTCTGGAAGTTGACGTTGAACGCCACTGTGCCGGAGGCGGGGAACCAGTACTTGTTGTTCTTGGGATCGTTGCCGACGTAGAGGCGCTCGATGTCCGGCACGAAGGAGCCGAACCAGTCCACGTCCCCCTTCATCACGGCGGCCAGTACCTGGTCGTTGGTGGCCATCTGCGGCATGCGCAGGCAGTCGATGGAGAGGCTGGCGTTGTCCCAGTAGTGCGGGTTGCGGCACTGGGTGTAGAGCTGGGCGGAGAAGTTGTCCACTTCGGTGAAGGGACCGGTCCCGACCGGCTTGTCGTTGGTGAAGGCCACCGGGTCTTTCACCGACTTCCACTGATGCTCCGGCACGATGGGTACCAGCACCAGGTCGTTCACCACGTTGGTGTTGATCTCGGCCAGGTCGAATTTGACCTTGTGGTCACCCAGCTTCTCGACACCCTTGATCTGGGTCCAGATGGAGCGCTCGTCCAGCGCCTTGTTGGCCTTGACCAGGTTGAAGGAGAAGAGGATGTCGTCGGCGGTGAAGGCTTCACCATCGGACCACTTGACCCCTTCGCGCAGGTCGAAGGTGACGGATTTCAGATCATCGCTGAAGGCGTAGTGGGTGGCCAGACGATAGACGGGTTTGCCACCCTGCATATCGTTGAAGATCACCAGCGGCTCATAGATGAAGTGACGGGTGGTGTGGAGCAGACCCGCTTGCAGGAAGGGGTTGAAGTTCTTGACCCATGCGGTTTCCTGCTGGGCAACCAGGGTCAGCACCGTCTTGTTGTCGGCGGCCATGGCTGTGCCGGTGGCACCGACAAGCAGAGTTCCCAGCATGACTGAGGTTGCGATTTTGGATACTTTGGCAAGCATATTTTTTCCTTTCTTATTGGTCTTCCATGGTTTTGGAATGGAGCACCGACATCGCATGCTTGGATACCGGCCCTCGCTGTTGGTCAGGTTTTGCACCCTTGTAGTTGTGTCGTCCAACGCCCTTAGAAAAGCAGAATTAACAGGAAAACAACAACTCTTCATTTCGTCGATATCGTAAAAATTGCACGGCGCACGTCATTATCGTCAAAATGCATTTTAAATCCTTTTAAATTATAAAGTTGCATTAATTCTCACAAAGTAAAAAGTCACCTTGCCACTCCCTGTTACAACGATAATGTGAGCTGGATCGTGCTCGTTTTTTCCCCGTTGACACGGCTTATTTTTGCGCAGGAAACAAGCGGCTCATGTGGGCGGAGAGAAGTGTGCGCTGGTTCACGGGCGCGTGCGAAAAGAGCAAGGAGAGGGAGATCGGTGACGAGGGGCGGGACAGGGGATGACAGGGGGGCATGCAAGAGCCTGACGGGCGGCGGACATTAAAAAAGCCAGTCGGTGAGACCGACTGGCTTTGAGGGGGAGTGGCGTGATTATTCCACCAGGCTGGCCCAGAGGTCGTACTCGTCCGCTTCGTCGATGCGGACCTTGACCATGTCGCCGGGCTTGAGGCCGGTTTCACCGTTCAGGTAGACCAGGCCGTCGATCTCGGGGGCATCGGCGGCGGAGCGGCCGGTGGCACCCTCTTCGTCCACCTCGTCGATCAGCACCAGCATCTCTTTGCCCACTTTACGGGCCAGCTTGCGGATGGAGACCTGCTGTTGCAGCTCCATGAAGCGCTGGAAGCGCTCTTCCTGCACCTCGGCCGGCACCGGATCCGGCAGCTCGTTGGCCTTGGCACCCTCGACCGGGCTGTATTTGAAGCAGCCAACCCTGTCCAGTTCCGCCTTGTCGATGAAGTCCAGCAGCATCTGGAACTCTTCCTCGGTCTCGCCGGGGAAGCCGACGATGAAGGTGGAGCGCAGGGTGATCTCGGGGCAGATCTCGCGCCACTTCTGGATGCGCTCCAGGGTGCGCTCGACGGAGCCGGGGCGCTTCATCAATTTGAGGATGCGCGGGCTGGCGTGCTGCAGCGGGATGTCCAGGTAGGGGAGGATCTTGCCGTCGCGCATCAGGGGAATGACGTCATCCACGTGCGGGTACGGGTAAACGTAGTGCAGGCGCACCCACATGCCGAGCTTGGCCAGCTCTTCGCACAGGGCCACCATGCTGGTCTTGACCGGCATGCCGTCGTAGAAACCGGTGCGGTGCTTGACGTCCACGCCGTAGGCGGAGGTGTCCTGGGAGATCACCAGGATCTCCTTCACGCCAGCCTCTTTCAGGCGCTTGGCTTCGGCCAGTACTTCGCCGATGGGGCGGCTCACCAGATCCCCGCGCATGGAGGGGATGATGCAGAAGGTGCAGCGGTGGTTGCAGCCTTCGGAAATCTTGAGATAGGCGTAGTGGCGCGGGGTCAGCTTGACGCCGTGGGCCGGCACCAGGCTGGTGAAGGGGTTGTGGGTGGGTTTTTCCACGTATTTGTGGACGTGGCCCAGCACCTCTTCATAGGCGTGGGGACCGGTTATTTCGAGCACCTTGGGGTGGATCTCGCGGATCTGGTTCTCTTTGGCACCCAGACAGCCGGTGACGATCACCTTGCCGTTCTCGGCCAGGGCCTCGCCGATGGCTTCCAGGGACTCCTGCACCGCGCTGTCGATGAAGCCGCAGGTGTTGACCACCACCAGCTCCGCATCGTCATAGCTGGGCACCACGTCGTACCCTTCGGTACGCAGCTGGGTCAGGATGCGTTCGGAATCGACCAGGTTTTTGGGGCAACCCAAGGAGACGAATCCTACTTTGGGGGCCTGTTTTGTGTTGGACATCGCTCAATCACTCTTAGGTGGCTCTTATTCAAGGGCGCGGATTTTACCGGAATGGCTAACCAAAAACTATACAGCCGACACGTCGGAAGCGAACAATCTCTTTGCCCGGGGAAGCGGGGTGGGGCGGCGTGACATGACCACGGGCAGGGAGGGGGCCGTCGCCAGTGCGGGCGGGATCACGATCCCTGTGCGCCGTCACCATTTGGCAGGAGGGGCAAAACGGGTGTCACTATACTCCCAACAGGCCTATCAGAAGGATGTGCGGGATGGAGAGTTCATTTGGTGAGAAAGTGCAGAACGTGCACGCCACCCTCAGGCAGCGGTTTGACAAGTTGAGCCGGGTGGCGATCGCCATCTACGACCCGCAGACGGACCAGCTCAAGACCTTTGCCCACAGCACGGACGGGGGCTCGCCGCTGTTGCAGTACGAGGTCAGGCTGAGCGAGGTGCCTTCCCTGCGCTACCTGGCCGAGCACCAGCAGCCCAGGGTGCTCGACACCCTGGATTCCCTGCTGGGCTCCCCCTCCGAGCACAGCCGCAAAGTGCTGGCGGCCGGGTACGCGTCGAGCTATACCGAGCCGCTGCTGCTCAACAGTCGCTTGTTCGGCTTTCTGTTTTGCGATGCCAAAGAGCCCGGTTACTTCGATGGCGCCATTTGCGGTGAGCTGGCGGCCTATGCCCAGATCCTGGCGGCCATCATCGCGGTGGAGTTCTTCTCCATCCAGACCCTGAACGGGGCCCTGACCACGGTGCGGGAGTTCAGCCGCTACCGGGACGAGGAGACCGCCAATCACCTGCACCGCATGTCGGCCTATTCGCGGCTCATCGCCCGGGAGGTGGCGGCCCATTACCCCTTGAGTGACGAGGAGGTGGAGTTCATTCACCTTTTTTCCGAGCTGCACGATATCGGCAAGATTGCGGTGCCCGACGCCATCCTGCTCAAGCCGGGCAAGCTCACGGCCGAGGAGTACGGGGTGATGAAGACCCACCCCTTCAAGGGGAGGGAGATGATCGCCCTGATGATCCGCGAGTTCGGCCTCGACGGCATCCATCACACCGACATGCTGAAGAACATCATTGCCTACCACCACGAGCGTTTCGACGGTCAGGGCTACCCGGAAGGACTGGCGGGGGAGGCGATCCCCCTGGAGGCCCGCATCGTTGCGGTGGCAGATGTGTTTGACGCCCTCACCAGCGAGCGCCCCTACAAGCAGGCCTGGCCCCTCGAAACGGCCTTCGAATACCTCAAGACCCATGCCGGCAGCCAGTTCGACCCTGTCTGCGTCGCGGCGGCGCTGCAAAGCCGGGAGGCGTTTTGTGCCATCCATCGGCAATATCGGGATCCCGTGATCACCTGATTGCGCCTCTCTCTCCTCCCCGGCTTCCCCCGGATTCCCCCGGATTCCCCAGGCCCCGTCATCTGATGGCGGGGCCTGGGGCCATTTCTCGTTTCATCGTCTTGAGGCGCATCCGGCGCCGGGGGGCTCTGCGGCTTTGGGCGGGGCAGGGCGCCGCGGTGGGCGGGGCGGCCAACGGGAGGATTATCCGGGGTAAGGTCATAAGAGTGCCTTATAAAGAGAGGCCAGATATTAGCCGTATGACTGACATGAGGCCGCTAGTGGGCACGACATGGCCGGGGCGGCGCCTCTGGCGGCCCGTCCCGTCGCGATGTCGGCTCGGTGGTGACGCTTTGATCATTTCAATAATTCTTGTATAGTTGAAATGAAGCATCCAAGGGGGGAGACCCATGAACAAAGAGACGGCCACCAAGGTCTTTGAATCGCTGGCATCCGGGATCCGGCTCGAGGTGTGGCGGCTGCTGGTCAAGGCCGGGCTGGAGGGGCGGGTCGCGGGGGAGCTGGCCGGCGAGCTCGACATCGCCCCCAATACCCTCTCGTTTCACCTCAAGGGGATGCTCAACGCCGGGTTGCTGTCAGTGGAGCAGGAGGGGCGTTTTCTGCGCTATCGCGCCAACATCCCCCTGATGCTGGGGGTGATCGCCTACCTCACCGAGGAGTGCTGCGCCGGTCATCCCGAGGCGTGCGGCCTGCTGCCCGCCGGGCCCGGCAGCGCTTCCCGCGCCGAGGGGTCGTCGCCCTGCTGCGGCGAGTCGTAACAGGCCATGCCGGGCTGTCGATGCCCATGTGCCGTGTCATTCATCTATTCAACCTGGGGTGCGAGCGTGGATCGCACCGGGAGTCATCATGTCTGCAAGCTGTGAGGCCAAGGCAGCCCCTGCCATCGGCTTTTTTGAACGTTATCTGACCGCCTGGGTCGCCCTCTGCATCCTGGTGGGCATTGGTCTGGGGCAGGGGTTGCCGAGTCTCTTCAAGGCCATCGGCGCCATGGAGGTGGCCAGGGTCAACCTGCCGGTGGGGCTGCTTATCTGGGTGATGATCATCCCCATGCTGCTCAAGATCGACTTTGGCGCCCTGCACCAGGTGAAGGGGCACCTCAAGGGAATCGGGGTCACCCTCTTCATCAACTGGCTGGTCAAGCCCTTCTCCATGGCCTTCCTCGGCTGGCTCTTCATCCGCGTGCTGTTTGCCGACTGGCTGCCGGCGGATCAGCTGGACAGCTACGTGGCTGGCCTCATCCTGCTGGCGGCGGCCCCCTGCACCGCCATGGTGTTTGTCTGGAGTCGCCTCACCAACGGCGATCCCTACTTCACCCTGTCGCAGGTGGCGGTGAACGACCTCATCATGGTGTTTGCCTTTGCCCCGCTGGTGGCGCTGCTGCTCGGGGTCTCCAGCATAGTCGTGCCCTGGGATACCCTGCTCACCTCGGTGGTGCTCTACATCGTCATCCCCGTCATCCTCGCCCAGCTGCTGCGCAAGGCCTTGCTGAGAAAGGGGCAGGCCCATTTTGACGGCGTCATGACGTGCATCCAGCCCTGGTCGGTGGCGGCCCTGCTGCTTACCCTGGTGCTGCTGTTCGCCTTCCAGGGCAACGCCATCATGGAGCAGCCGCTGGTCATCGCCCTCCTGGCGGTGCCCATCCTGATCCAGGTGCTGTTCAACTCCGGGCTTGCCTACTGGCTCAACCGCAAGGTGGGGGAGAAGCACTCGGTGGCCTGCCCTTCCGCCCTGATCGGGGCCTCCAACTTCTTCGAGCTGGCGGTGGCCGCCGCCATCAGCCTGTTCGGCTTTCATTCCGGCGCGGCGCTCGCCACCGTGGTCGGGGTGCTCATCGAGGTGCCGGTCATGCTGCTGGTGGTGCGCGTGGTCAACGCCAGCAAACCCTGGTACGAGGCGGGACTAAAGCGCTAACGGATGGCCACTAACCCATTTCTATTCACTTGAGTCATGAGAGACAGGCAAATGAGTGCAATCACCCTCTATCACAACCCGGAGTGCGGCACCTCCCGCAACACCCTCGCGCTGATTCGCAACAGCGGTGTGGAGCCCACCATCATTCACTATCTGGAGACGCCCCCCTCCCGCGACGAGCTGGTGGCCCTGATCGCCGCCATGGGCATGCCGGTGCGCGATCTGCTGCGAAAGAACGTGCCCCCCTACGAGGCGCTGGGGCTGGCGGAAGCGCGTTTCAGCGACGATGAGCTTATCGACGCCATGCTGGCCCATCCCATCCTCATCAACCGGCCCATCGTGGTCACCCCCCTCGGCACCCGGCTGTGCCGCCCGTCGGAGGTGGTGCTCGATATCCTGCCCGACCCGCAGCAAGGGGAGTTTGCCAAGGAGGATGGCGAGCAGGTGGTGGATGGCCAGGGCAAACGGCTTCGTTGAGCCCCTGCGCGTCAGCGTCTGACCCGCGCCGGGGGGATGCCCTTAACGGGCAGGCGCCAGATCTGCTACTGTGACCTTCGACTCATCACAGAGGGTGGAAACAATGAAGATTCGATTCCTGGTGATAGCCACGGCACTGGCGCTGGCCTCAACCCCCGGTCTGGCCGACTGGGCAAAGCTGAAGGAGGCCGCCTCCGAACTCGGTACCGCGGTGAGCGATACCAGCAAGGAGGCGTGGAAGGGGATCACCGATTTCTCCAAGGAGACCTGGGAGTCGGTGTCCAGCTGGGGGGCCGAGGCCTACAACAAGGCGGGGGCCTGGACGGCAGAGAGCGCGGCCACCGGCAAGGAGTGGCTGACCGCCGCCGACAAGAAGCTCGACACCATGCTCGAGCCCAAGACCCCGGAGGAGGCAAGAACCGCCCTCGATACCATGGCCGATACCGCCCTGGTGCGGCTGTTCAACGAGCAGCCCTCGGCCAAGTTGCTGTTTGACAAGGCTTATGGCTATGCGGTGTTCGACTCGCGCAAGTTTTCCCTGATGATCCACACCAATCAGGGGGCCGGGGTCGCCGTCAATCGCACCAGTGGCAAGCACACCTACATGAAGATGTTCGGTGCCGGTCTTGCGGCCGGGATCGGCGGCAAGTTCTACCAGCAGGTGATCCTGTTCGAAGACAAGGCGAGGTTCGATGCCTTCGTCAGCAAGGGGTGGGAAGCCACCTCCGAGGTGGGCGCCGTGGCGGGCAAGGAGAGCGCCGAGCTCACCGCCAAATACAATGGCGGCATGGCTATCTACCAGATTGGCGAGAAGGGACTGTTGCTTGACGCCAACATCTCGGGCTCCAAGTACTGGCTGGATGATGACCTGAACAAGTGATCCCTGCCAATCTGACCCGGCATTTCATGGATGGCTAGAGATGCACCCTGTTTACTTGTCGGGATTTGCAGTAAAAAGAGGGCCCAAGGCCCTCTTTTTCATGGGCGCCGCACAGAGTCCGGCGACCAGGAGAGCAAGATGACCCATGAGGCCGAGCAGGATCGGATGGCTGCCCAGCGCCGGGAGTGGGACAAGCAGAGCATCTACCTGCGGCTGCTGCTGGGCGATCCCCTCGGATCGGCAACCTGATCCCCGGATGGCCGGTGCCCGTCGGCCTGATCGCGCCCCGCTTTTATCCCTGATCTCGAGATCTCGCTCTGGTTGGCACCTTTATTGCTTCAAGCCAGTCAGTGTCAATGATTTGTCTGGGAAGGGAAGATGGAAATTAGCGCAAGCAGCCTGATGCAAGAGATGCAGGCCCTCAAGGTGGAAGCCGGTGCCACGCCGTTGACCCAGCCCGGTCGTCCGGTCAGCTCGGATTTCGGCCAGATGCTGCAACAGGCCCTGGACAACGTCAACGAGTTGCAGGGCACCGCCAACGATCTGCGTACCCGCTTCGATCTCGGCGACAAGTCGGTGGATCTCTCCCAGGTGATGATCGCCGGCCAGAAATCCTCCATCGCCTTCGAGGCGACGGTGCAGGTGCGCAACAAGATGGTCGATGCCTACAAGACCATCATGAACATGCCGGTGTAACTCGGGCCCATGACGACCGAGCATCATGAACATGTCAGCAACAAGGACATAAACCGTGGCAACTGATCAAAACGGCGATCTGCTGATCAACAACGAGGGGGCGGCCGCCCTCGACGAGCACGAGCAGAAGAGCTCGGCGCTGGGCTTCCTGTCCAACACCGATGTGTTGCGCCAGATCACCCTGATCCTGGGGCTGACCATCTGTCTGGCCATCGCCGTCTTCATCCTCTTGTGGGGCAAGGAGCCGGAGATGCGTCCCCTCGGCACCTTCACCACCCAGGAGCTGGTCTCCACCCTGGATTACCTGGATCAGCAGAAGATCCCCTATCAGGTGGATGGCAAGAGCGTGCTGGTCAGTGCCGAAAACTATGCGGACATCCGGTTGCGCCTGACCCGCGCCGGTCTGGCCAACAACAGCGACGCCAGCAACGACGGCGAAGCCATCCTGCTCAAGGACTCCAGCTTCGGCGTCAGCCAGCGCATGGAGAGCGAGCGCCTGAAACTGAGCCGCGAGCGTCAGCTGGCGAGCGCCATCGAGCAGTTCCAGAACGTCGCCAAGGCCCAGGTGCTGCTGGCCATCCCGAAAGACAACGTGTTCGCCCGCAACGAACGCAAGCCCAGCGCCACCGTGGTCCTGAGCCTCAAGGGCAACGCCCTGGGCCAGGGTGAGGTGGACTCCATCGTCGACATGGTCGCCTCCGCCGTTCACGGTCTGGAGCCGACCCGCGTCACCGTGACCGACCAGAACGGTCGCCTGCTCAACTCCGGCTCCCAGGATCCCCTCTCTGCCCAGACCCGCAAGGAGTTTGCGATGCAGCAGAAGCAGGAGCTCGAATACAAACAAAAAATTGACGCCATCCTGATCCCGGTGCTGGGGGCCGACAACTATACGGCGGAGGTGGATCTCTCCCTCGACTTCTCCCAGCAGGAACAGACCCGCAAGACCTACAACCCGGACCTGCCGGCGGTGCGCTCCGAAATGACCATGGAAGAGAACAGCGCCAGCGGCAGCAACGGCGGGGTGCCCGGCGCCCTCTCCAACCAGCCGCCCGCCGCGTCCAACATTCCCGAGCAGGCTGCCGGCGCAGAAGGAACCGCCTCTTCCGGCCGTTCCCGCAAGGAAGCGACCCGCAACTTCGAACTGGACACCACCGTCAGCCACATCCGGCGCCAGCAGGGCGGCATTCGCCGCATGACGGTGTCGGTGGCGGTGGACTACAAGGCCATCCCCGGCGCCGACGGTGCCGTGACCCGGGAAGCCCGCAGCCAGGCCGAACTCGATACCCTGCGCCGTCTGCTGAGCGGCGGTCTGGGCTTTGACGTGACCCGGGGGGATACCCTGGAGGTGGTCGCCATTCCGTTCAACCGCCCGGAACTCGAGACCGTGGCCGACATCCCCCTCTACGAGCAGCCCTGGTTCTGGCGCGCGGTGCGCATCGCCGCCTCCGTGCTGGTCATCATAGTGCTCATCGTCACCGTGGTGCGGCCCATGCTCAAGCGCCTGCTCTACCCGGACGCCAAGCCGGAAGGGGAGCTGGACTTCGACAACCACACCGTGCTGGGTGGCGACGACGAACTGAGCCTGCTGGCCGCCCAGGCCGAGGCGGAGCCGGTATTCGGTCTGCGGGATGGTCAGCTCAAGCTGCCTGACCTGCACCGTGACGAGGATCTGCTCAAGGCCGTGCGCGCCCTGGTAGCGAACGAACCTGACCTGGCCGCCCAGGTCATCAAAGAATGGGTAACCAAAGATGCCTGAAGAGAATAAAAGCCAGGTCACCGGCAACGACATCACCGAAAGCCAGCGCCTGATCCTGGATCAGATGGGCGGCATGGAGATGGCGGCGGTGCTGATGCTGAGCCTCAACGAGGAGGACGCGGCCCAGATCTTCCGCCACCTCGAGCCCAAGCAGGTGCAGCGGCTCGGCATGTCCATGGCCTCCATGTCGGATTTCAGCCACGATCGGGTGGCGGCGGTGCATCGTCAATTTATCGACGACATCCAGAAGTACACCAACATCGGCATCGGCAGTGAAGACTTCGTGCGCAAGGCCCTGGTGGCGGCGCTCGGGGAGGACAAGGCCAGCAACCTGGTGGATCAGATCATCCTGGGCTCAGGCGCCCGTGGCCTCGACTCCCTCAAGTGGATGGATGCCCGCCAGGTGGCCAGCATCATCCAGAACGAGCACCCGCAGATCCAGACCATCGTCCTCTCCTATCTGGAGCCGGAGCAGTCCGCCGAGATCCTGAGCCAGTTCCCGGAGCAGGTGCGCCTGGATCTGGTGATGCGCATCGCCAACCTCGAAGAGGTACAACCGGCGGCGCTGCAGGAGCTCAACGACATCATGGAGAAACAGTTCGCCGGTGCGGCCGGTGCCCAGGCGGCCAAGATGGGCGGCCTGAAGGCGGCGGCCAACATCATGAACTACCTGGATACCAACATCGAAGGGCAGCTGATGGACTCCATCCGCGAGTCGGACGAGGAGATGAGCCAGCAGATCCAGGATCTGATGTTCGTGTTCGAAAACCTCATCGACGTGGACGATCGGGGCATCCAGACCCTGCTGCGGGAAGTGCCCGGGGATCTGCTGCAACGGGCCCTCAAGGGGTCGGACGACCAGATGCGGGAAAAAGTATTCAAGAACATGTCCAAGCGGGCCGCCGAGATGCTGGCGGACGACCTCGAGGCCATGGGGCCGATCCGGGTCTCCGAGGTTGAAGCCGCCCAGAAGGAGATCCTCTCCACGGCGCGCCGCCTGGCGGATGCGGGCGAGATCATGCTGGGGGCGGGTGGTGGCGAAGAGTTCCTCTAAGCCATGGGCCATGGAATGTGCGATGATGTCGGCCCCTGTACCCGGCCCTCGATAGGAGTCTCTTCGGCACATGAAAGACAAGAACAGCAAACTGCGCGGCTATCTGAGGCCCGAGTCCGACACGGCGCAGATTGAGACCTGGGGCTGGCCAGAGATGGAGACCGAAGCCGAGGTCGAGACCAATGCCCTGGGGCTGGCTCCTGACTGGTATCGTCAGGAGCAGGCCGATGCGGCCCTGCCGGAAGAACAACCCGAAGAGCCCGCCCCCAGCATCACCGCCGAAGAGGTGGAGGCGATTCGTCAGGCCGCCTGGGAAGAGGGGATGCGCGATGGGCGCGAGGCCGGTTTTGCCAAGGGGCTGGAAGAGGGCAAGCTCGAAGGCTTGCAGCAGGGCCACCAGGCCGGGCTGGAGCAGGGCAGGGAAGAGGGCCTCGCCATGGGACGGGAGCAGGTGGAGCTGGAGATAGCCCGCTGGCAAGCCCTGGTCTCACGTCTGGCCACTCCCCTTGGCGAGATGGACGAGGCGGTGGAGCAGCAGCTCATCGCCCTGGTGCAACAGCTCGCCCGCGCCCTCATCCGCCATGAGGCGCAAACCTCCCCCACGCTGCTGCTGGAGGCCCTCAAGCAGGGGTTGGCCCTGCTCCCTGCCGCCGAGCAGGGGGTCACCCTGATGCTGCACCCGGAGGACGTGACCCGGGTGGAGGCCGCCTTTGGCGCCGAGGAGTGCGCCAGGCGCCACTGGCGGCTGCAAAGCGAGCCCACCTTCTCCCCCGGCGATCTGCAACTGGCCACCGAGCTTTCCAGCATCGATCTTACCCTCTCCGGGCGCATCGAACAGCTGCTGCGCAACTTCCTGCGTGACAACGCGAGCTGAGCCATGGCCCGGTTCGAACCCGTCGTGCAGCGCCCTGCTGACGGCATCATCAGGCACCCATCGTCGGAGGCGACATGACGGCACCCCTTCTTGATCGGCTTAAAGGCTACCGGGTTCGCGAGCAGGCCCCCATACCACCGGTGGCAGGCAAGCTCACCCGGGTGGTGGGGTTGACCCTGGAAGCCATTGGCTGCCGCGCTGCCATCGGCTCCCTGTGCCGCATCGATACCCAGGATGGGGCCCTGGAGGCCGAGGTGGTGGGGTTTGCCGGGGATCGCCTGTTCTTGATGCCGAGCGAGCAGCTCAAGGGGGTCATTCCCGGCGCCCGGGTGGTGCCCGTCACCGAAGATCACGGCATTCCGGTGGGCATGAGTCTGCTTGGCCGGGTCATCGACGGCATCGGCCAGCCCCTGGACGGGCTCGGTCCCATCCTCTCGTCCCAGACGGTGCAGTTCGCCCAGCACCGCATCAATCCCCTGGCCCGTCGCCCCATCCATCAACCCATGGACGTGGGGGTACGGGCCATCAATGCCGTGCTCACCGTGGGCCGGGGTCAGCGCATGGGGCTGTTCGCCGGCTCCGGTGTCGGTAAATCCGTGCTGCTTGGCATGATGACCCGGGGCTCGGTGGCGGATGTCGTCGTGGTGGGCCTCATCGGCGAGCGGGGCCGGGAGGTGAAGGAGTTCATCGAGGAGATCCTCGGCGCCGAGGGGCGCGAGCGCGCCGTGGTGGTGGCCGCCCCTGCCGATGCCTCGCCGCTGATGCGCCTCAAGGGGTGCGAGACGGCGCTCGCCATCGCCGAGTATTTCCGCGAGCAGGGGCTCAACGTGCTGCTGCTGATGGACTCCCTCACCCGCTACGCCCAGGCACAGCGGGAAATTGCACTGGCGGTGGGGGAGCCGCCGGCCACCAAGGGCTATCCCCCCTCGGTGTTTGCCAAATTGCCGGCGCTGGTGGAGCGGGCCGGCAACGGCAGCGACGGCCAGGGCTCCATCACCGCCTTTTTCACCGTGCTGACGGAGGGGGACGATCTGCAGGATCCCATCGCCGACGCGGCCCGGGCCATCCTCGATGGCCACATCGTGCTGGCGCGGGAGCTGGCGGATGCGGGCCACTATCCGGCCATCGACATCGAAAAATCCATCAGCCGGGTCATGCCCATGGTGACCTCACCGGAGCACATGGAGCTGGCGCGCACCTTCAAGCAGTTCTACTCCCTCTACCAGCAGAACCGGGATCTCATCACCATCGGCGCCTACAGCCAGGGATCGGATCCGCGCATCGACCGGGCCATCATCCAGAAACCCTATCTGGATCAGTTCTTGCAGCAGAAAATGCGCGAGGTCATTCACTACGATGAAGGCCTGCAATCCCTGCAACTGGTGGCCATGCCCCTGATGCGTTGACCGGTGGAGAGCCCTTATGAGTAAAGGATTGACGTTGCTGGCGAGTCGGCTGGAGGAGGCCGAACAGCAGGCCGCCATGGCGCTGGCCAAGGCCCAGCAGGATCTCAAGCTGTTCATGGATCAGCAAAACGCCCTCAACCAGTACCGCCAGATCTACCACCAGCAGTGGACGGAGCGCGGTCTGCAGGGGATCAGCCCCCAGCAGAACAGCCAGTATCACGCCTTCATCAACAAGCTCGAAAACGCGGCGACCCAGCAGTACCAAGGGGTGTTGCAGGTGCGCGAGGCGCTGGCCGAGTGCCGCACCCAGTGGCTCGAAGCCCAGCAGCGGCGCAAGGCGGTCGAGCTGCTGCTGGAGAAGAAGGCGGACAAGGTGCGCCAGAAGGCCCAGCGCCAGGAGCAGAAGATGCTGGATGACTACGCCATCCTGCGTCGTTATCACCAATCTGGCCTGTAATTTGCTTTCTTCCGGTCATGCGAGGCCGATGGGCCAAGCCATGACCGCACGTGCGGCCGTCACCGAATCGTCGTCAGGGATCCCAGCATGATACAGACCCCCTTGATTAGCACTCTCTCCCAGGCGCCTTCTGCCGATGGCAGCGCCACCCTGCTGGCTCCCACCGTTGGGGGCGAAGGAGGCGTGCAGCCGTCAGGCGAGGGCAAGGCCGCCTTCTCGCAAGCCATGGCCATGGCCCAGCTGATGGGCAAGGCGCCAGCCAGTCAGGGAAATCCAGCGCTCCAGGGGCCCGCCGAGGGCGCCCGGGAGGGGCTTGCCCCGGCTGCCAAATCTTTGGCGTCTGACGAGCCCGCCACCGAGTCCGCGTCTTCCTCGAAGGGGGCGGACGACGAGGGCGAGCTGCCTCCCGACGACTTCCTGCAACAGTTGCAAGCCTCCCTGCGCCAGGATGTGAGCCTGGTGATGCCCCCGACATCGCTCGCCATGGCCGGTGAGGCGGCGGCGCCTGTGGACGGCAACCCCTTGCCGCCTGGCGCCGCTGCGCCTGGGGTGGCAGAGGATGTGGGAATGACAGAGGGCGTTGAGGTGGCAGAGGGGAGCGCCTCCCTGCCGCAGATGACGCCAGAGCGTCAGCATGAAGAGAACAAAACGAAGGCAGCTCCCGGTGCGGCCCAAGGCGCCAGCGCCGTGCCGAGCGGTCAGGGTGCTCTGCCGCTGGGGGCCGAAGAGCCCGCCTTGGCCGATGACACTGCCGTGACCGACCAGGGCGGGGCGACCCGCCAGCCCATGGCAGGCAAGGGAGCGGAGCCGGATGCCAAGGGGGTCGAACCCCCTCTCTCGGGTCAGGAGCGTGCCGCCCTGCTCGCCAAAGTGGTGGCAGGAGAAAACGCCCTGGCTCCCACTGTCACCCGGGCTGACTCATCGCAAGAGGCACAGGTGGCCAATCCCCTGACGTCGGCCGGACAGGGGGCAATCGCTTCCCGTGCCACCAGCGCCTATGGCGATGGCGTGATCCGGACGGTGGCGCAGGGGCCGGCCTCTGCAGCCACACCGGAGTCCGCCCCGCCCGCGACGGCGGCAGGGGCAGAGAAGGACGCCCCTGTCGCCGGTGAGGCCAGACAGGCCGAGGCCGCGAGCGGGCAGGGAGCCCGTGCAGGGGCCGAGCCTGCGGTGAATGCAGGGAGCAGCCAGCCCGTGACGACGGAGGACCCGGCCCCCGTGCAGGTGGCGCCGCAGATCCTGGCTCGTCATGAATCCCAGGGGGCACAGGCCCCCCTGACGGCCCTCTCGGCGGGCCTGGACCAGATGGAGAGCGCCCCCGTGGTGGCCGCCGGCGCTGCCGTGTCGGTGAAGCCCGCGGTGGACAAGTCCCGGCTCGATGAGCTGGGCAAACAGTCGGGGATGGAGGTCAAGGGCAGTGAACCCGCCGAGGGGAGCCAGCCTTTGCATCAGGCACAGAGCCAGGTCGGCGAGAACCGACCGCTGGCCGAGGCGACCGTCAGACGAGAGCCCCAGAGCCTGCCCCACCTCAAGCTGGCGACCCCTGAGGCCCCCGAGCAGCTGCACCACAAGGTGAACCTGATGCTGGCGGACAAGCTGCAACAGGCGGAGATCCAGCTAGACCCCCTGGGGCTTGGCAAGATGAAGATCCAAATCCAGATGGATGCCTCCAGCCAGGCCAGCGTGCACTTCGTGGTGCAGCATGGCCAGACCCGTGAGATGCTGGAGCAGGCCATGCCGCGCCTGCGCGACATGCTGGCAGGGCAGGGGATCCAGCTCGGCCAGACCGTTGTGCAACAACAGGCGCAGCAGCAAGCCTTCCAGCAGCAGGGGCAGTCATCCTCCCAGGGTCAGTCCAGTTTCGGTGACCAGGGGCGACAGGGGGGAAATGGCGGCGGCAGCGATGGCAGAGAGGCCGAGGGGAGCGCTCGCAACCTCACGCTGCTGGTGGAATCGGCAAACGATGCCGGAATCGATTTCTATGCTTGATGCATTCTTAAGTAAGTTTATGATACCGAACAAGTTTGAGACTAGGGTGGACAAGGGATGGCAGACGATAACGAACTGACGCTGAAGGATCCGGCGGCAGGCAAGAAAAAGAAGCTGATCATGATAGTCGCCCTGGCCGTCGTGCTCCTTGGCGGGGGCGGCGCCGGCGCCTGGTTCATGCTCGCCGGTGGGGATGAGCCCGCCGCCGAAAAGAGCGAGGCCAAGCCGGAGGCGAACACGCCCCAGCCCTCGCTCTATGTGGGCATGCCCCGTCCCTTCGTGTTCAACGTGGCGGGAGGCCAGCGGGATCGGCTGGTGCAGATCAAGATCCAGCTGATGGTGCGCGGCACCGCTGACGAAACCCTGGCCAAACAGAACATTCCCCTGATCGAAGGCACCTTGCTGCGGGTCTTCAGCTCGGCGACCGCCGAACAGCTGATGACCTTCGAGGGCAAGGAGAAGCTGCGTCAGGATTCGCTGGAAGAGTGCCGCCGGGTGCTGAACGACCTGGTCTCTTCTCCCGTAATCGAACAAGTGCTGTTTACCGGCTTTGTCATGCAATGAAAGGTGAAGCGTGAGCGATCTGTTAAGTCAGGACGAGATTGATGCCCTGCTGCACGGCGTCGACGATGTCGAGGAGGAGGAGCTGGGAGCTGCCGGGGATCCCGGTATCGCCCAGTTCGACTTCTCCTCCCAGGACCGCATCGTCCGCGGCCGCATGCCGACCCTGGAGCTGGTGAACGAACGGTTTGCCCGCCACATGCGCATCAGCCTGTTCAACATGATGCGGCGCACCGCCGAGGTCTCCATCAACGGCGTGCAGATGCTCAAGTTTGGCGAATATGTCCACACCCTGTTCGTGCCCACCAGCCTGAACATGGTGCGTTTCCGCCCCCTCAAGGGGACGGCGCTGATCACCATGGAGGCGCGGCTCGTCTTCATCCTGGTGGAGAACTTCTTTGGCGGTGATGGCCGCTACCACGCCAAGATCGAGGGGCGGGAATTCACCCCCACCGAGCGGCGCATCATCCAGATGCTGCTCAAGCTGGTGTTCGAGGACTACAAGGATGCCTGGGCGCCGGTGATGGACGTGGGCTTTGAATACCTCGACTCCGAAGTGAACCCGGCCATGGCGAACATCGTCAGCCCCACCGAGGTGATCGTGGTGAGCTCCTTCCACATCGAGCTGGACGGCGGTGGCGGCGACTTCCACGTGGCCATGCCCTACTCCATGCTGGAACCCATCCGCGAACTGCTGGATGCGGGGGTGCAGAGCGACAAGGGGGATACCGACGTGCGCTGGAGCAAGGCCCTGCGCGACGAGATCATGGACGTCAAGGTGGAGCTCAAGGCCAAGCTGCTGGAGACCGAGCTCTCCTTGCGTGAGCTGATGGAGCTCAGACCCGGGGACATCATCCCGGTGGAGATGCCGGAGAACCTGCTGGTCTTTGTGGAGGATCTGCCTACCTTCCACGCCAAGATGGGGCGCACCAAGGAGAACGTGGCGCTCAAGATCACCGACAAAATCAAGCGCCCTGACGGGGTCAAGACAGAGATGCATCTGGTGACCCGCGGGGGCGTGCGCATTGATGGCGAAGCCGAGCTGGAAGAGCTCGAGCGAAGCATCTCTGACAAACACCCTGATTGATCCTCCCCTCGGGGGAGGTGTTGCAACACTGAGGAATTGAAGATGAGCGGAACCGATGACGAGCAGGATTTGATGGCTGACGCCTGGGCGGCCGCACTGGAGGAGCAGGTCACGGCCGAAGCCAAGCCTGCCCCCCTGGAGGAGTTGAAGGACGAAGCCCCCATCAGCGCCGAAGAGCGGCGCAAGCTGGACACCATTCTGGACATCCCGGTGACCATCGCCATGGAAGTGGGCCGCAGCCAGATCAGCATTCGCAACCTGCTGCAACTGAACCAGGGCTCGGTGGTGGAGCTGGATCGGGTGGCGGGTGAACCCCTGGACGTGCTGGTCAACGGCACCCTGATCGCCCACGGCGAGGTGGTGGTGGTGAACGACAAGTTCGGTATCCGTCTCACCGACGTCATCAGCCAGATTGAAAGGATCAAGAAGCTCAAATGATCCGTGTGCTCCCGTTGTGGCTGTTTTCCCTGCCAGCCCTGGCCAACCCGGGGGTAGGGGCGAATCCCCCCAGCCTCACCTCCTGGCTGCTCTCCAGCCTGATGGTGATCGGCCTCATCCTGGTGCTCGGCTTCCTGCTCAAGAAGAGCAAGCTTTCCCAGGTGATGGGAGGGGGCCAGATGAAGGTCATCGCCACCCTGCCCCTTGGCTACAAGGAGAAGCTGATGGTGGTCAAGGTGGGCGGCCAGCAACTGCTGGTCGGGGTGACGCCGCAGCAGGTCAACTTCCTCTATCGCCTGGAGGAGCCGCTGGACGAGAGCCAGCCTCAGGCGTTCTCCGAGCAACTGGGCAAACTGATGGGCAAGCATGAAAAACGTTAACTGGACCCGGTGGCTGGCACTGCTCTCCCTGGTGCTCTCGCCCCTGGCGATGGCCCAGGACGGCATGTCTGCACTCACCGTCAAGACCATGGCGGATGGCAGTCAGGAGTACAGCCTGACCCTGCAGGTGCTGGCGCTGATGACCGCGCTCTCCTTCCTGCCGGCCATGGTGATCATGATGACCTCCTTCACCCGGATCATCGTGGTGCTCGGCATCCTGCGCCAGGCCATCGGTCTGCAGCAGAGCCCCTCCAACCAGGTGCTGATCGGCATCGCCCTCTTCATGTCGTTTTTCATCATGTCGCCAGTGCTGGATCGCATCAACAACGAGGCGTTGCAGCCCTATCTGGCCGAGACCATCGGGGCCAAGGAGGCCCTGGAGAAGGCGGAGCTGCCCATTCACCAGTTCATGCTGGCCCAGACCCGGGTCAAGGATCTCAATACTTTCATGGAGATAGCGAACGTGCAGGTGGCCGAGCCTGCGGACGTGCCGCTGCGGGTGCTGATCCCGGCCTTTGTCACCAGCGAGCTCAAGACCGCCTTCCAGATAGGCTTCATGCTGTTTCTGCCTTTCCTGGTCATCGATCTGGTGGTCGCCAGTATCCTGATGGCCATGGGGATGATGATGCTCTCCCCCATGCTGGTCTCCCTGCCGTTCAAGCTGATGCTGTTCGTCATGGTGGATGGCTGGAACCTCATTCTGGGCTCCCTGGCCACCAGCTTCGGGCTGGGCTCGGGTGGTTAGGGGAGGGCAGACCCTCCCCCCGGCTCTCCCCTTCACTCGGGGAGGGCGCGAGGCCTCTCTTCCTCTCGAAGGAGGAGGCCGGGAGGATGCGGCCCTGGGCAAACCCATCACAAGGAGCGAGCAATGAGTCCTGAAACCTTCGTCGACGTCTTTCGCGAGGCGCTTTGGCTGGTGACCATCATGGTGTGTGCCGTGATTTTGCCGAGCCTGATGGTGGGGTTGGTGGTCGCCATCTTCCAGGCCGCCACCTCCATCAACGAACAGACTTTGAGCTTCCTGCCCCGTCTGGTGGTCACCCTGCTGGCCTTGGGGGCGGGGGCTCACTGGGGATTGCAGAGTCTGATGGACTTCTTCCAGCTGATGGTGAGCCAGATCCCCGAGGTGGTGGGCTGATGCCAGCCAAGGGCCACCCTTTCGCTCTGGCCGAGGCAGACCGGGGCCTGCGTCCTCCCGTTGGCCTGCCCGTGCCGGGAGTGTTGCTGTCATGACCTACACCACGGCGCTCATCATGGAGTGGCTCTCCTCCATCCTCTGGCCCCTGGCCCGGGTGAGCAGTCTCCTGATGGTGATGGCGGTCTTTGGCAGCCGGCTCGCCCCGGCCCATATCCGCATCGGCCTGGCGCTGGCGATCACCCTCATCATCGCCCCCCTGCTGCCCCCGATGCCGAAGATCGAGCTCTTTTCCCTCGGCAGCTTCCTGGTGCTGGGGCAGCAACTGCTCATCGGCATCGCGCTCGGCCTCATGACCCAGTTCCTGCTGGAGACCTTCGTGATGGCGGGTCAGGTCATCGCCATGCAGACCAGCCTGGGCTTTGCCACCCTGGTGGACCCCATGAATGGCCAGTCGGCTCCCGTGGTGGGCCAGTTCTACCTGATGCTGGCGACCCTGGTGTTTCTCGCGGTGGACGGCCACCTGCTGATGCTGCGCATGGTGGTGCTGAGTTTCGAAACCCTGCCGGTATCTGACAGCGGGCTCACCCTGCCTGCCATCCGCAGCCTGGTGAGCTTTCTCGGGGTCATGTATCAGGCTTCTCTGGTGATGGCGCTTTCGGCCATCATCGCCCTGCTGCTGATCAACTTCGCGTTCGGGGTGATGACCCGTGCGGCCCCCCAGCTCAACATCTTCAGCATCGGCTTTGCGGTCAGCATGATGTCGGGCCTGTTCATCCTCTGGCTCACCATAGGTGGCTTCATGGGGCACTTCGACGCGCTCTGGGAGCGGGTGCAGGAGACCAGCTGCGAGCTCATCAACGTCCAGTGCTTCGGGGGCCAGCATGACTGAGGCCCTCCGGGTTGCGGCCCTTTTGCTGCCAGTCTGGCGGGCCGCCAGTCGGCTGATGCCGGCAGGAGGCCAGCATGGCTGATACCGATCAGGAACGCACAGAACAACCCACGGGCAAACGACTGCAACAAGCCCGGGAAAAAGGGCAGATTGCACGTTCCAAGGAGCTGGGTACCGCCAGCGTCCTGCTGGCGACCGTGTTCGGCCTCCTGATGATCAAGGAGAGTCTGGCAGGGGCCATGATCAAGGTACTCACCATGGGCTTTACCCTGGACCGGGATCAGGCGTTCGACCCCAATGCCATGGGGGCCATGGTGCCCGCCCTGCTGGGGGAGCTGATCCAGCCTCTGGGACTGCTGTTCATGCTGGTGATCATCGCCGCCTTCGTCGGCAACACCCTGCTCGGCGGGATGAACTTCTCCTCCGAAGCCATGCTGCCCAAGTGGAGCAAGCTGAGCCCCCTGAGCGGCATCAAAAGGATGTTCGGGGTGCAATCTCTGGTGGAACTTGTCAAATCCATCGCAAAAGTGGTGTTTATTAGTCTGTTCGCCTGGTGGATGCTGTCGAGCCAGTTCAACCATCTGCTGAATCTCTCTCTTGAGGGTTTTCCCGGCGGCATCGTCGATGCCCTGGACCTGCTGCTCTGGATGCTGATCATCCTCTGCTGCGCCCTGATCCCCATTGTCGCCATCGATGTGCCGTTCCAGAGCTGGAACCACAATCGCCAGCTCAAGATGACCAAGCAGGAGATCAAGGACGAGTTCAAGGACAGCGAAGGCAAGCCCGAGGTCAAGGGGCGGATACGCCAGTTGCAGATGCAGATGGCCATGCGCCGCATGATGGGGGATGTCCCCAAGGCCGATGTGATCATCACCAACCCGACCCACTACTCGGTGGCGCTCAAATACGATGCGGGCAAGCCGGGGGCGGCGCCCAAGGTACTGGCCAAGGGGGTCGACGAGGTGGCGATGAAGATCCGGGAGATCGGGCGCGAATACGACATCCCCGTCATGTCCTCCCCGCCGCTCACCCGGGCCCTTTACCACGCCACCGAGATTGGCCAGGAGATCCCGGAGGGGCTCTTCGCCGCCGTCGCCCAGGTGCTGGCCTATGTCTATCAGCTCAAGAAGTTCCGCCGTGGCCGCGGCCGGCGCCCGACCCCCATCGCCAAGGATCTGCCCATTCCACCCGAGTTTCGCAAATAACGCAGTGGAGGCAGCCTGATCCCGGGTGCTCTCCCTTGCGCCCCCGCGTTTCGCAAATAAAGCGGTGGGATGGCCCCACCATCCGGTCTCTCCCTTGTGTCGCAAACAAGGCCGCTATCTCCTTGTCGAGGCGCGTCGCCTCGCCCCATGGCCTGGGCTGGCCTTTGGCCTGCTTGGTGAAGGCAGCTTCCCCCCTTTCACCATTCCCCGTGACGCCAACGACGGACTTCTGACAGCGTTAAAATAAAAACCATATAAATCAATATATTGAATCCTTGGCTTGATATTTGCTTTAATCCACTATTGGCAGTTTATCATTGAGATGCACGATGGGATTCAAAGCGGGACTGGGCCGTTTCAAAGAGTACAAGTGGCTGCTCAGCAGAGGGGTAGGGACGCCGCTGCTGGTATTGGCCTCTCTGGGGATGGTGGTACTCCCCATTCCGCCCCTGATGCTGGATATCCTCTTCTCCTTCAACATCGCCCTCTCCATCGTGGTGCTGCTGGTGGCGGTCTATACCCGCCGCCCCCTGGAATTTGCCGCCTTCCCCACCGTCTTGCTGATCGCCACCCTGTTGCGGCTCGCCCTCAACGTTGCCTCCACCCGGGTGGTGTTGCTGGAAGGCCACAACGGCAGCGCGGCGGCAGGCCATGTGATCGAGGCGTTCGGCAACGTGGTGATCGGCGGCAACTATGCCGTGGGCATCATCGTCTTCATGATCCTGGTGATCATCAACTTCGTGGTGGTCACCAAGGGTGCGGGCCGGATCTCCGAGGTGAGCGCCCGCTTCACCCTTGACGCCATGCCCGGCAAGCAGATGGCCATCGATGCGGACCTGAACGCCGGTCTCATCAACCAGGAAGAGGCCAAGAAGCGCCGTCAGGACGTGACTCAGGAAGCGGACTTCTACGGCTCCATGGACGGTGCCTCCAAATTCGTGAAGGGGGATGCCATCGCCGGCATCATGATCCTCTTCATCAACATCATCGGCGGCTTCATCATCGGCATGATGCAGCACCAGCTCACCTTCGGCGAAGCGGCCCAGGTCTATACCCTGCTCGCCATCGGTGACGGTCTGGTCGCCCAGATCCCCTCGCTCCTGCTCTCCATTGCCGCGGCCATCATCGTTACCCGTCAGAATACCGACCAGGACATGGGGACAGCGGTACTCGGCCAACTGTTCGAAAATCCCAAGGCGCTGGTGATCTCCGCCGGCATCCTGTTGATGATGGGCAGCGTGCCCGGCATGCCGCACCTGGCTTTCCTGAGCCTGGGGGCGGTGGCGGCGGCGGGCGCCTGGTGGCTGCTGCGCCGCGAGAAGCAGAACAAGGCGAAGGCGGCGAGCGGCGAACTCATGCCGGCCCAGGGGGATGCCCCGGTGGAGCAGAAGGATCTCAGCTGGGACGACGTCATGCCGGTGGACATCATCGGCCTGGAGGTGGGTTATCAGCTGATACCTCTGGTGGACAAGAATCAGGGGGGCGAGCTGCTCAACCGGATCAAGGGGGTGCGCAAGAAGCTCTCCCAGGAGCTGGGCTTTCTGGTGCCTGCCGTCCACATTCGTGACAACCTGGATCTTGCCCCCAACCAGTACCGCATCACCCTGATGGGCGTGAGCACGGGGGAAGCCACCGTCTATCACGACAAGGAGATGGCCATCAACCCGGGGCAGGTGTTCGGCCAGATCCACGGTATCGCCACCCAGGACCCGGCGTTCGGGCTGGAGGCGGTCTGGGTCGCCAAGGAGCAGGTCTCCCAGGCCCAGACCCTTGGCTACACCGTGGTCGATGCGGCCACCGTGGTGGCTACCCACCTGAGCCAGATCCTCTCCAACCATGCGGCGCTGCTGCTGGGTCATGACGAGGTGCAACAACTGCTCGACATGATAGGGAAGCATCAGAGCAAGCTGGTGGAAGGACTGGTTCCCGAGGTGATCAGCATGGGCAACCTGGTGAAGGTATTGCAGAATTTGCTCAATGAAGGCGTGCCAATTCGCGATATGCGCACTATCCTGCAGACCCTCGTGGAATATGCGCCCCGCAGCCCGGACCCGGAAGTGCTGACCGCAGCCTGCCGGATAGCCCTGCGCAGATTGATTGTGCAGGAGATTGCCGGCCCCGAGCCCGAGCTGCCGGTGATCACCTTGTCACCAGAACTGGAACGTATATTGCATCAATCACTGCAAGCAGGTGGGGGAGATGGCGCCGGTATCGAACCGGGACTGGCGGAGCGGATGCAACGCTCCCTGGTGGAAGCCACTCAACGACAAGAACTGGAAGGCCAGCCGGCCGTGCTTCTGACATCGGGGATATTGCGCAATACCCTGGCGAAATTTGTCAAGAATGCCATTCCTGGATTACGCGTGCTGTCCTATCAGGAAGTGCCTGACGACAAGCAGATCCGCATCGTCAGTGCGGTGGGACAGGGCTAGTTAGCGGAGATGACGGGTGAAGATTAAGCGGTTTTTTGCCAAAGACATGCGCACGGCGCTGGCCGAGGTCAAGGAGACTCTCGGACCCGATGCCGTCATCATGTCCAACAAAAAGGTCACCGGTGGGGTGGAGATAGTCGCGGCCGTCGATTATCAATCCCAGGTACCGGGGCCCAAAGACGCGCCGGTTCGCCGTCAGTTGAATGAAGAGAGCGTCAATATCTCGTCTGCGGGCAAACAGATGACGAGGTCGGCGCCACCCAAGGAACAGAACGAATACTACGCCGATACCCTGGCGGCCCTGCTGGCACGCCAGCAGAAGCTCAATCCGGCCAACCCGGCGGGTGGCAATGGCGCCCCGGGATCATGGTCTGGCAGCGGAGCGGGCAACGGTCAGCCAGCCTCGGCCTCCTGGCCCGCCAATGGCGCTGCCGGCACCCAGTCCGCCGGACTGGCGGGCGCGGCCAGTGCTCCCAGAACCCTGGCCGAACAGGGCCAGTGGGGCGCCGCTCCCGAGCCCGCCAAGCCCAAGGCCCGTCCTGCCGCTGCCCCGCGCCAGGCTCAGTCCGCCCAGCGGGATCAGGAGATGGAGGGGATGCGCAAGGAGATGGCCAGCATCCGCAAGTTGCTGGAGCACCAGATCTCCGGCCTGATGTGGCAGGAGGTGGAGCGCCGCGAACCCATGCGCGCCCTGCTCATCAAGGAACTCAAGAAGATGGGGTTCGACGATGCCTTCGCCGATCAGCTGGCGGGCCTCATCCCCGAAGACATGCCGATCCATCAGGCCATGGCCCAGCTGGCCGAGGTGCTGACGGCCCAGCTCAAGATCAGCGAGGACGAGATCCTGCGTCAGGGGGGGGCGGTGGCCCTGCTCGGACCGACCGGGGTGGGCAAGACTACCACCATCGCCAAGCTGGCGGCCCGCTTTGCCATGAAGTATGGCGCCGAGCAGGTGGCGCTCATTACTACGGACAACTACCGGATCGGGGCCCACGAACAGCTACAGACCTATGGTCGCATCATGGGTTGCCCGGTGCGTCAGGTGCGGGACGCCGAAGAGCTGGCCAGTGCCCTCTATCAGTTCCGCCATCGCCGGCTGGTGCTCATCGACACCGCCGGGGTGGGTCAGCGGGATATCCGCCTGACCGAACAGCTCGACACTCTGGTGAAGAATGCCAAGGTGCGCATCCGCAGTTATCTGGTCATGTCGGCCACCTCCCAGCGACGGGTGATGCAGGAGGCGGTGGATCACTTCCGGCGCATTCCGCTCTCCGGCTGCATTCTGACCAAGCTAGATGAGAGCCTGAATCTGGGTGAAGTGATCAACGTGTGCATTCAAAACGCCCTGCCCATCAGTTACATCACCGACGGGCAACGGGTGCCGGAAGATATTCAAGTTGCCAACGCGGCGCTGCTGGTCGGTGCCGCCATGGGGTCGCTGGAACGGGAAGCAGAAGATCCCTATTTCTGGGGATCGGGTTTTGGCGAATCCGAAGATTCGGAGTTTTATGAGTAACATGTATATGGATCAGGCGAGTGGTCTGCGCAAAATGCGTCAAAACAATCGAGTGAAAGTGATCGCCGTGTCCGGAGGCAAGGGGGGCGTCGGCAAGACCAACGTGACCCTGAATGTGGCGGGAGCCATGGCCGCCCAGGGCAAGCGGGTGTTGGTGCTGGACGCCGACCTTGGTCTGGCCAACGTCGACGTCATGCTGGGGCTGAGGGTGCATCGCAACCTCTCCCATGTGCTGGCCGGGGAGTGCACCATAGACGACATCATCGTCGAGGGGCCCTACGGCATGATGATAGTGCCGGCCACCTCGGGCACTCAGTCCATGGTCGAGCTCTCCCCGGTACAACATGCCGAGCTCATCCGCGCCTTCAGCGAGATGAAGACCCAGGTGGACGTGTTGCTGGTGGACACGGCGGCGGGGATTTCCGACATGGTGCTGAGTTTCACCCGTGCCGCCCAGGACATCATGGTGGTGGTGTGCGATGAACCCACCTCCATCACGGATGCCTACGCGCTCATCAAGATCCTCTCCAAGGATCACGGTGTGTTCCGCTTCAAGGTGGTGGCCAACATGGTCCGCTCCCTGCGCGAGGGGCAGGAGCTGTTCGCCAAGCTGACCCGGGTCACCGACCGCTTCCTGGATACCTCCCTGGAGCTGGTGGCCTGCGTGCCTTACGACACCAACCTGCGGGCCGCGGTGCGCAAGCAGAAACTGATAGTTGAGGCGTTTCCAAAATCCCCTGCCGCCCTGGCATTTCGTGCCCTGGCGAACAAGGCGGCGAGCTGGCCCATCCCGAATCAGCCGGGCGGCCACCTCGAATTTTTCCTGGAAAACTTGTTGCAAAAGCCGGTCATAACACAGGAAGACTCCCGTGAATAAAGCCCAAGCATACTTGCGTCATCAGGATTCCTACGTGCTGGTTGAGCGACACGCTCCGCTGGTCAAGCGGATTGCCCAGCATTTATTGGCTCGCCTGCCAAGCAGTGTCTTGCTGGATGACCTGATCCAGGCAGGTATGATTGGGCTGCTCGAAGCTTCCCGCAACTTTGACGGCAGCAAGGGCGCCAGCTTTGAAACCTATGCCGGCATCCGCATCCGTGGTGCCATGCTCGACGAGATCCGCCGCGGAGACTGGGTGCCCCGCTCGGTGCACCGCAACAGCCGTGCCATCGCAGAAGCGATCGAGAACGTGGAGCAGGCCCATGGCCGGGATGCCAGAGACACCGAGGTGGCCGCCAATATGGGGGTGTCCCTCGGGGAGTACCATGCCATGCTGCAGGATGTTTCCTGCGGCAAGATCATCGGCATAGAGGATCTGGGGGTCAGCGAAGATGTCATCGGTCATCCCGATGACGGCAACGGTCAGGGAGGATTCGACGATCTGGCGGCCGAGCGCTTCCAGGGGGCCCTGGCGGAGCACATCGCCCGCCTGCCGGAGCGGGAGGCGCTGGTGCTGTCCCTTTATTACGATGAAGAGCTGAATCTGCGCGAGATCGGTGAAGTATTGAGTGTGAGTGAGTCTCGGGTGAGCCAGATTCATAGTCAGGCCATGCACAGGCTGCGCGCCCGTTTGCGAGATTGGAATTTATAAGTGGTTGTACTGGCTACACTGGAGCACAACTCTAAGGCATAATCCGCACCATAAAACCTGCGATCTGCATCATGTAAGTGAGCCGTCTTGGCGGCTATTTAGGAGGAACTTTGGACAAGAACATGAAAATCCTCATCGTCGATGACTTTTCAACGATGCGCCGGATTATCAAGAACTTGCTGCGTGACCTGGGATACAACAATACCCATGAAGCAGACGATGGCAACACGGCGTTGCCGATGCTGAAAAATGGCGACTTCCAGTTCGTGGTCACCGACTGGAACATGCCCGGCATGCAGGGCATCGACCTGCTCAAGGCGATTCGCCTCGACGACAAGCTCAAGCACCTGCCGGTTCTGATGGTGACTGCCGAAGCCAAACGCGAGCAGATCATCGAAGCCGCCCAGGCCGGGGTCAATGGCTATATCGTCAAGCCGTTCACCGCTGCCACCCTCAAAGAGAAGCTCGACAAAATCTTTGAACGTATCGGCTAAGGAGCGGCAGGGATGAAGGCCAAAACGAGTGCCATGATCTCGCTTGACCAGGCAAGGATGCTGGTTGCCCACCTGGAGCGGGAAGAGTTTGAACAGGCCGATACCATCCTCGCCGATGTGTGCGCCCCCAATGCGGCGGCCCTGTTTGACAAGGTGGGGCAGCTGACCCGCCAATTGCACAACTCATTGCAGGATTTTCGCCTGGATCCCAGGATCCCCGACCTGGCCACCCATGAGATCCCGGATGCCCGGGAGCGTCTGAGCTATGTCATCGACATGACGGACAAGGCGGCCAATCGCACCATGGATGCGGTCGAGGCAAGCCTTCCCATCGCCGATCGACTCAACGACAACATTCAGCTGGTCATGCCCAACTGGAATGCCCTGATGAGCCGGGATCTCGAGCTGGGTCAATTCAAGGCGCTATGCCATCAACTGAATGATTTTATTAAGGCTTCTGAGACGGATGCCGATAAGTTACGACAACTGCTGACGGAAATTCTGATGGCTCAGGATTTCCAGGACCTGACCGGTCAGATGATCCGCAAGGTGATCAAACTGGTGCAGGAAGTTGAAACGAAGTTGATAGAGATGCTGACCATGTTCGGTGAGGGCGTTAGTGACAATTCGGCACGTAGCCTGCCAGTGAGCGGCATCGAGGCGGAAGGCCCCATCATGAACCCGCAGACCCGCTCAGATGTGGTCAATGGTCAAGATGATGTGGACGATCTGCTGTCTAGCCTGGGATTCTAATGGAGTGACGCATGGCCTTCGAAGTTGATGAAGACATACTGCAAGACTTTTTGGTCGAAGCATCAGAAATATTGGAACAGTTGTCTGAACAACTGGTCGACTTGGAAAAGCGGCCCGATGACAAGAACCTGTTGAACGCCATCTTCCGCGGCTTCCACACCGTCAAGGGGGGAGCGGGCTTCCTCTCCCTCACCGAACTGGTGGATGTCTGTCACGGTGCCGAGAACCTGTTCGACATGCTGCGCAACGGCAAGCGGACCCTCAGTGCCGAGCTGATGGATGTCATCTTGCAGGCGCTTGATGCCATCAACGTCATGTTTGCCCAGGTCCAGAACCGCGAAGAGATAAGCCCCGCTTCTCCCGATCTGCTGCACGATCTGCACGAGCTGTGCAAGCCGGAAGGGCAGGAGCAGCTGCGTACCGCCAGCGTGGCGGCCCAGCCAGAACCCGAGCCTGAGCCCGAACCCGCACCAGAACCCGAGGTCATCGCCGAGGTGGCGCCTGTCGCCGTCAATGGCGGTGGCTCCATCGACGAGATCTCCGCCGACGAATTTGAACGCCTGCTCGATGAGCTGCACGGTGTCGGCAAAGCGCCGACGGTCTCTGCCGCCCCCGTGCTGAGCGGTTCAGGTGACATCACAGACGACGAATTCGAAGCCCTGCTCGACCAGCTCCATGGTCAGGGTCAGCACGGTGGTGCCCCCGATCTGGCACCTTTGCAGTCGGTCCAGAAAGAGGTGGACGAGCTCATCGACGACGATGAGTTCGAGCGCCTGCTGGATGAACTGCACGGCCGTGGCCAGGCGCCCCAGCACAGTCTGGCACCTGCTCCTGCGCCCGCTCCCGAACCCAAGGCCCCGGCACCCGCTGCCCCCGCAGCCCCGGTGACGCCGCCCAAGGCGCCAGTGGCCGCCAAACCCGCGCCGGCAGAGCCCCCAGCGCCAGCCAGGGCCGCCCCTGCCAAGCAGGCCGCTCCCGCCGAGAGCAGCGCGGTACAGAGCGATACCACGGTGCGGGTGGATACCAAGACCCTGGACGTCATCATGAACATGGTGGGCGAACTGGTGCTGGTGAGAAACCGCCTGGTGAGCCTCGGCATCGCCAGCAATGACGAAGAGATGTCCAAGGCTGTCGCGAACCTCGACGTCGTGACCGCCGATCTGCAGGGCGCGGTCATGAAGACCCGCATGCAGCCTATCAAGAAAGTATTCGGCCGCTTCCCGCGCGTGGTGCGCGATCTGGCTCGTACCCTCAAGAAGGAGATCGAGCTGGTGATGGTGGGTGAGGACACGGATCTGGACAAGAACCTGGTGGAGGCCCTGGCCGACCCCCTGGTTCACCTGGTGCGCAACTCCTGCGACCATGGCGTCGAGATGCCGGACGTGCGCGAGAAGGCGGGCAAGCCCCGCCAGGGCACCATCACCCTGAGCGCCTCCCAGCAAGGGGACCACATTCTGCTCTGCATCGAGGATGACGGCGCAGGGATGGACCCGGAGAAGCTCAAGTCCATCGCCATCAGCCGTGGCGTGCTCGATGCTGACAGCGCGGCGCGCATGAGCGACAACGATGCCTACAACCTGATCTTCGCCCCCGGCTTCTCCACCAAGTCGGAGATCTCCGACATCTCCGGCCGTGGAGTGGGCATGGACGTGGTGAAGACCAGCATCGTCAGCCTCAATGGCTCGGTGCACATCGATTCCACCTGGGGCAAGGGCACCCGTCTCGAGATCAAGGTTCCCCTGACCCTGGCCATTCTGCCGACCCTGATGGTGGAGGTGGGTCAACAGACCTTCGCTCTTCCCCTCGGTTGCGTGAATGAAATTTTCCACCTGGATCTGAAAAAGGCCAACGTGGTGGATGGCCAGCTCACCATCATCGTCCGTGACAAGGCGATTCCGCTGTTCTACCTGCACAAGTGGCTGGTACGCGGTGCCGGCAAGACGGCCCGCCAGGACCAGGGTCACGTGGTCATCGTCCAGATAGGGACCCAGCAGGTGGGCTTCGTGGTAGACAACCTCATCGGTCAGGAAGAGGTGGTGATAAAGCCCCTGGACAACCTGCTGCAAGGTACCCCCGGCATGGCCGGCGCCACGATTACCAGCGACGGCGGCATCGCCCTCATTCTGGATGTGCCCAGCCTGCTCAAGGCCTATGCCCGTCGCCACTGAGCGCCAGGCTCAAGGAGTTAAAAGAATAACAATGGCAGTCAAGGTATTAGTGGTCGACGATTCGAGTTTCTTCCGCCGTCGGGTCAGCGAAATCATCAATCAGGATCCCCTGATGACGGTGATCGACACGGCCCAGAACGGGCGGGAGGCGGTAGACAAGGCGCAGCAGTTGCGGCCCGACGTCATTACCATGGACATTGAAATGCCGGTGCTCGACGGCATCAGCGCCGTGCGCGAGATCATGGCCAAGTGTCCGACCCCCATCCTGATGTTCTCCTCCCTGACCCACGAGGGAGCCAAGGCAACACTGGATGCGCTGGATGCGGGCGCCCTCGATTTTCTGCCCAAGAAGTTTGAAGACATCGCCCGGGACAAGGACGAAGCCGTCAACCTGCTGCAGCAGCGGGTCAAGGAGATCGCTCGCAAACGCTTCCTGATGGCCACCCGGCCCCGTGTCCCCGAGCCTGCCGTCCGGCCCGCCGTCACGGGGAACCTGAATCGTCCCTTGGCCGAACGCCAGCCCGAGCCTGCGCGGGCAGCGGCGGCTCCCGCCGCGTTCAAGCGCAGTGGCAAGAGTTACCAGCTGGTTGCCATCGGTACCTCCACCGGCGGACCGGTGGCACTGCAGAACGTGCTGACCAAGCTGCCGGGGGATTTCCCTCATCCCATCCTGCTGATCCAGCACATGCCGGCCACCTTCACCGCTGCCTTTGCCGCCCGCCTCAACGGGCTGTGCCAGATAGGCGTCAAGGAGGCGCAGGACGGCGACGTGCTCAAGCCGGGTCAGGCCTATCTTGCCCCCGGTGGCAAGCAGATGCTGCTGGAAGGGCGCGGGCCCGGTGCCCGTCTTCGCATTATCGATGGCAATGACAAGGTCAACTACAAACCCTGCGTGGACATCACCTTCGCCTCCGCTGCCAAGACCTATGGCGACAAGGTGCTGGCCATCGTCCTGACCGGCATGGGTGCGGATGGCCGCGACGGTGCCCGTCTGCTCAAGGAGCAGGGGGCGACCATCTGGGCGCAGGATGAAGCCTCCTGCGTGGTCTATGGCATGCCCCAGGCCGTTGCCAAGGCGGGCATAGCAAGCGAATCCCTGCCGCTGGATCGGGTGGCCCAGCGCATTCTGGTCGAGTTGGGTCGCTGACCATGGGCATGCTCGGCCTGGTGCTGGCGCTGGGGGCCGTCGCCATCGCCCAGTGGTGGCATGGCGGGAGCCTGCTGACCCTGCTGGATGGCCCGGCCTTTGTCATCGTCGTCGGGGGAACCTGGGGGGCGGTGATCTTGCAGACTCCCCGCAGGTACCTGCTCAGTGCCCTGAGGCAGGCAACCTGGATGCTGTTTCCGCCGCAGCTGGATCTTGCGGAGCAGGCCGAGCGCCTGAAGGCGTGGGCCCAGTTCGCCCGCCAGCAAGGCTTGCTGGCGCTGGAAAACCAGGCCGAGGCCGAGCCCGATCCCTTCACCCGCCAGGGGCTTTCCATGATTGTGGATGGCGTCTCCATCGAGGATATTCGCAGCCTGCTGGAGGCGGACATCGACATCGAGCAGGAGCGCAACGAGCACTCGGCCAGGGTGTTCGAGTCCATGGGGGGGTACAGCCCCACCATCGGCATCATCGGGGCCGTGATTGGCCTCATCCAGGCCATGTTTCATCTGGAGGAGCCAGGCACTCTGGGGGCGGGCATTGCCGTGGCCTTCGTCGCCACCATCTACGGGGTGGGCTTTGCCAACTTGCTCTATCTGCCGATTGCGAATCGGCTGCGCGCCTTCCACTACCATTACGGCCTCTATCAGGAGATGACCCTGGAGGGGCTTCTGGCCATCGCCCACGGGGAGAACGGCCCGCAGGTTGAAAGGCGGTTACGGGCTTATCTGAAAGGGGAGTAGCCATGCGCAAGCGCTATCGTTTGCACCTGCAAGGGCGAGAGCATCTCGATCGCTGGCTGGTCTCCTATGCCGATTACATGACGCTCATCTTCGCCCTTTTCGTGGTGCTCTACTCCGTTGCCATCGTCAACAAGGAGGAGTACCGCGCCGTCATCGAGGGCATGACCCAGGCCTTCAACCAGGCGCCGCGCAGCGATGGCCTGCTGGAAGGGCGGGGTAATTCCTTGCTGGACAACCCGGTCTCGACCGCCCCCAGCCTGCTGGAGAGCCAGGCCTCTGCGTCCCCCTCGCGTGCCCCCATCACGGGTACGCCCGTCTCGCAAGATGGCACGGCTCTTGCGCAGATCGACATGCAGATCCAGGAGTCCATGGGCGCCCTGGTCGATGCGGGGGTGGTGAAGCTTGCGCAGGATGACAACTGGCTGACGGTGGAGCTGAGTTCAGGTCTCCTGTTCAACAGTGGCAGCGCTTTTCTGGGTAACAATGCCGCCCCTGTGCTCGATACGCTTTCAGGTATTCTCAAACCGGTCGATAACTATGTCAGGGTGCGGGGCTACACGGATAACCAACCGATAAACAACGAAATTTTCCGCTCCAACTGGACATTGTCAGCGGCCCGCGCCGAGGCAGTGCTCAATGCCCTGGTGGGCAAGGGGGTGGCTCCCGGTCGGCTCGCCTACGAGGCGTACGGAGAGTTTTCCCCCTTCGTCGACAATGGCACCGAGCAGGGACGATTACAGAATCGCAAGGTGGTGGTCGCCATATCCAGGTTCGCCTGGGTGCCGCCAGCCCCCGTCAAACCGCTGACGGGGGCACCGGTGCAGGACGCACCGCAGAGTGTCGACAGTGAAAAGATCAGGGTGATCGCGCTGCCCGGTGGTGGCATACGCATAACAACAAGGCAGGATTGATACAGTGATTGTTTGGACGGTTGCCAATCAGAAAGGTGGAGTCGGTAAAACCACCACGGTCGTCTCCCTGGCGGGCATTCTGGCCCAGCGTGGCCAGCGGGTACTGCTGATCGACACCGACCCCCACGCCTCCCTGACCTCCTATCTCGATTTCGACTCGGACAGGCTGGAAGGCACCCTGTACGAGTTGTTCCAGGCGGCCAAACCCAGCGCCGAGCTGGTCAACCGGATGACCCTCAAGACCCGATTCGAGAACATCAGCCTGCTGCCCGCCTCGATTACCCTGGCCACGCTGGATCGGGTGATGGGCAACCGGGAAGGGATGGGGCTGGTGCTCAAGCGCGCTCTGCTGCGGGTGCAGGATCAGTTCGACTACGTGCTCATCGACTGTCCGCCGGTGCTGGGGGTCATGATGGTGAACGCGCTGGCGGCCTGCGATCGCATCCTGGTGCCGGTGCAGACCGAATTCCTGGCCCTCAAGGGGCTGGAGCGGATGATGAAGACCTTCGAGATCATGCAGCGCTCCAAGCGGGAGAAGTTCCGCTACACCATCATTCCGACCATGTTTGACAAGCGTACCCGCGCCTCCCTGATGACATTGCAGTCCATCAAGGAGCAGTATGGGGAGGCGGTGTGGAATGCGGTCATTCCCATCGACACCAAATTCAGGGATGCCAGTCTGGTGCACATTCCTCCCTCCATCTATGCACCGGGCAGCCGGGGCACCTATGCCTATGAGACCCTGCTCAACCATCTCGACGCGCTGGAGCGTCAACGGACCCAGGAGGTGATGCCGTGAGAGAGACCACCCAGGTTCGGGCCATGGACGACTATTTCCACTCCCTGCTGCTGGACGATGCCCTGCTGCGGGAAGATCCCGAAGACGAAGCACCGGCCCCAGCGTTGCAACGTCAGACCGTCGCCGTGCCGGAGGTGGCTGCCACCCCCTATCTTGAAGCCGATACCCGACTGGCCCAGCTGAGCGAGCTGCTTGCCCAGGTGGGACAGGTCCAGTTCGAGATGGATGCCCTGAGCCACGAAGAGGTGCATGTCGAGCCATTCCAGCTCGAGGCGGAGGTAGTTGACAGTGAGCCTCTGGTCGCCCTGGCAGAGCCGGTGGTGGAAGCCGTGGCGGAGGAGGTCGAGCCCGTCGCCCTCGCGGTGGCGGAACCTGCGCCCGCCCTCGAAGCGGCGCCCGCACCGTCGACCTGGGAGAACCTGGATACCGGCAACGAGTTTCAGGCGCTCTTCTTCGATGTGGCCGGGGTGACGTTTGCGGTGCCTCTGACCGAGTTGGGGGGCATCCATCAACTGGGGGAGGTGACCTCTCTCTTCGGCCAACCGGGCTGGTACAAGGGGATCATGACCTCCCGCGAGCAGAAGATGAACGTGGTGGACACGGCCCAGTGGGTCATGCCGGGCCAGCATCTGGAGATGGACGATTACAAATATCTGATTATGCTGGGAGAATCACCCTGGGGATTGGCCTGTCACCAGTTGAAGGGCACAGAACTGCTGCACCGGGACCAGGTGAAGTGGCGCCATCAGGAGGGCAAGCGCCCCTGGCTGGCCGGCATGGTCAAGGAGAAGATGTGTGCCCTGCTGCACGTCAGGGAGCTCTTGCTGCTGCTTGGCCGGGGCGTGAACATCGAAGGCCGCTGACAACATCGGCATCGCCATGGTTTTATTGCTAATTTTACCCGTTGACGTGTTCATACAAGGATCAAGAAGATGACAGAGAAGCGCAATATTGCACAGAATCTGGCCGAAGACGAAGTGCTGCAGTGGGTGACCTTCCAGTTGGAAAACGAGACCTATGGCATCAACGTGATGCAGGTTCAGGAAGTGTTGCGCTACACCGAGATCGCTCCGGTCCCGGGTGCACCTGACTACGTGCTGGGCATCATCAACCTGCGTGGCAACGTGGTGACCGTCATCGATACCCGCTCCCGTTTCGGCCTGCCGGCCGGGGACGTGAGCGAGAACTCCCGCATCGTCATCATCGAGGCGGAGAAGCAGGTGATCGGCATCATGGTGGACAGCGTGGCCGAGGTGGTCTATTTGCGCTCCTCCGAGATCGATGCCGCCCCGGCGGTGGGCACCGAGGAGAGTGCCAAGTTCATCCAGGGCGTCAGCAACCGTGACGGCCAACTGCTGATCCTGGTGGATCTCAACAAGCTGCTCTCCGACGAAGAGTGGGAAGACATTGGTTCCCTGTAACAGGGACGGGAACGTGCGGACGGGGGCGATGGCACCTGTCCGCCTCCCTGTGACGGTAAGGTGATGGTTTGATGATTGAATTTGCAGCCTTGGGGTTGTCCTTGCTCGCACTGGTGCTGGCCCTTTACGGGATCCTGGGGCACCGTCGTCGCCAGCGAGAGTCCGAGGCCAGGGTGGAAGCGCTGCAGGGGCAGCTCGAGAGTCTGCGCAAGCAGATGATGGAGTTGCACACGGGCGCCATCGGCATGGGTCAGCGTCTGCAAGCCGCAGAAGGGGCCATGCAGAAGATCCACGACAGCCAGCAGGAGCTGACGTTGCAGGATCCGGAGCGCCGCCTCTACAGCCGCGCCGCCAAGATGGTTGAGCTCGGTGCCGATCTGGACGAGGTGATGAGCGAGTGCGAGTTGCCCCAGGCGGAAGCGGAGCTGCTTATTTCCCTGCGAAAGGGACGCAGCTGACGGATGTGTCGCGGGGAGGCCGGTGCCTCCCCGCTTTCTGTTCGGCCCGTGGCCACCTCTTTCTTGATGCCGGGACGGTGGATAATCCTTTGGCATCAATCTCTTTGGTGGGGGCGCGATCTTCCCCACAAATCCTGTTGATTATTGGCATCTTTGAAAAGACGCCTCCGGATCCTGTGTTAAGATGCAGGCCGCCTCATTTTCAACGATTACATCCCCATGCTGCTTCAAGCGAACAATCTGAGCTGCGTGCGTGAAGATCGCACCCTGTTTGAACATCTCTCCTTCGCGGTGCGTGCCGGGGATTTGATGCAGATTGAGGGTCCCAACGGGGTGGGCAAGACCAGCCTGTTGCGCCTGCTCACCGGCCTCTCCCAGCCCTTTGCTGGCGAGGTGTGCTGGAATGGGGAGAATATCCGCCATTGCCGGGATGAATACCACGCCAGCCTGCTTTACCTGGGCCATCAGCCCGGCGTCAAGGCGACCCTGACCCCCCTTGAGAATCTCTCCTTCTACCAGAAGCTTCATGGCCCTGCCGGGGACGGTGTGGATCTCTGGCGGGTGCTGGCCCAGGTCGGCCTCGCCGGTTTCGAAGACTATCCCGCGGGGCAGCTCTCCGCCGGGCAGCAGCGACGGGTGGCGCTGGCCAGGTTGTGGCTGAGCGAGCGACCGGCGCTCTGGATCCTGGACGAGCCCTTCACCGCCATCGACAAGCAGGGGGTCAGGGTGCTGGAGCAGTTGTTCCTCGCCCACGCGGACAGGGGGGGTATGGTGGTCCTTACGACCCACCAGGATCTGACCCTGATGCAGGGGCGGCTCAAGACCCTCTCCCTGACCTCGCTGTTGCAGGAGTAGCCCATGCTGCGCGCCGTCATACACCTTATTCACCGCGAGTTGCTGATGGCCCTGCGCCAGCGCGCCGACATCTTCAACCCGCTCTGGTTCTTCCTCATCGTCATCACCCTGTTTCCATTGGGGATCGGGCCCGAGCCCCAGTTGCTGGCCCGCATCGCTCCCGGCATCATCTGGGTGGCGGCCCTGCTGGCGGCCATGCTCTCCCTGGAGCGGCTGTTTCGTGACGACTTCAGTGACGGCGCCCTGGAGCAGATGATGCTGATGCCCCATCCCCTGGGGTTGCTGGCCCTGGCCAAAGTGATCGCTCACTGGTTGCTGACCGGTCTGCCGCTGTTGCTGGTCTCCCCCTTGCTCGCCATCCTGCTCTCCCTGGAGCTGAAGACCTATCTGGCCGTGGTGGCTACCCTGGCGCTCGGTACACCAGTGCTGAGCCTGCTCGGGGCGGTCGGAGTGGCGCTGACCGCAGGGCTGCGCAAGGGGGGCGTGCTGCTCAGCCTGCTGCTGCTGCCGCTCTATATTCCGGTGCTTATCTTCGCCACGTCCGCCATCGACGCGGCGAGCATGGGACTGCCCTATGCCGGTCAGCTCGCCATCCTGGGGGCCATGCTGGTGGGGGCATTGACCCTGACGCCCCTGGCTATCTCGGCGGCGCTTCGGGTGAGTGTCAACTGATTGGTTTGGTGAAAAGATTTTCGTTTGAAGCCTTGTTAGGGGCGGGATAGTTGAGATAGATCAAGGGGATGGCTGCTTATTGCTTTCGGGGGATATGATGTTTTTCCCCCATGGGTATGGTAGCCCTCGCCACTTAAAAATTAATAACTGAAAGGTTTCGTGAGCTATGTGGAAATGGTTGCACCCTTATGCCAAACCCGAGCGCGCCTATGGGCTGGCCGGCACCCTGCTGCCCTGGTTTGCCGTGACAAGCCTGCTCGCCTTCATCATCGGCACCGTCTGGGGGCTGGCTTTCGCACCCGCCGATTACCAGCAGGGCGACTCTTTCAGGATCATCTATATCCATGTGCCCTCCGCCATCCTCTCCATGGGCGCCTACTCCACCATGGCGGTGGCCGCCTTCATTGGCCTGGTGTGGCAACTGCGCATGGCAGACATGACGGTGGCGGCCATCGCCCCGGTGGGGGCCGTCTTCACCTTCATTGCCCTCTTTACCGGCGCCGCCTGGGGCAAACCCATGTGGGGCACCTGGTGGGTGTGGGATGCCCGGCTCACCTCCGAGCTCATCCTGCTGTTCCTCTATCTGGGTGTCATCGCCCTCTACAACGCCTTCAGCGACAAGGTGGTGGCGGGCCGCGCCGCCGGCATCCTGGCGCTGGTCGGGGTGATCAACCTGCCCATCATCCACTACTCGGTGGAGTGGTGGAACACCCTGCACCAGGGGGCCACCATCACCAAGTTTGACAAACCCTCCATCTCCCCCGAGATGCTGTGGCCGCTGCTCATCATGATCCTGGCGTTCGCCGCGTTTCTCGGTGCCCTGACCCTGATGCGTTTTCGCAATGAGCTGCTGATGCGGGAGTGGCACCGCCCCTGGGTCGCCGACATCGCCAGGCAGGAGAAGTAAGCATGCACTTTGCCTCGTTCAGTGATTTCATGGCCATGGGAGGCTATGCCTTCTACGTCTGGCTCTCCTTCGGTCTGACCCTGCTCTGCCTGGTCGGCATCGTCATTTCCACCCGGTTGAAGACCCGCAGCCTGCTCGGCGAACTGCGCAACAAGCAGGCTCGGGAGGCACGCCGCAAGGCGGCCCAGCAGATGGAGAACACCCTATGAACCCGCGCCGCAAGAAACGCCTCACCATCATCCTGGCCATCAGCCTGGGCCTTGCCAGCGTGACTGGCCTGGTGCTCTATGCCCTGAGCCAGAACATCGACCTCTTCTACACCCCGAGCGAGCTGGTGGAAGGGAAGGGGCCGGAGAAGATCAAGCCCGAGGAGGGGCAGCGCCTTCGCATCGGTGGCCTGGTGGTGCCGGGGTCTGTGGTGCGGGATCCCCAGAGCCTCAAGGTAGCCTTCAAGCTGGTGGACAACGGCGGCCATCTGGTGACGGTGGAGTTTGACGGCATCCTGCCGGATCTCTTCCGGGAAGGGCAGGGGATCGTCGCCCAGGGCACCCTCAAGGATGCCACCACGGTCGCCGCCTTCGAGGTGCTGGCCAAGCACGACGAGAACTACATGCCGCCGGAAGTGGCCGACGCCACCAACGGCATGCACTTCAAGCCCGAATACACAGAGGCGCAGTTGCAGGGAGCCAAGCAATGATGTCGGTATGCGCCAAGAATTCACTTCTTTATACCGCCAAATCGGCAGGTTTCTCCGTGCAATCGAGAGGGAATAGTCAATGATCCCGGAATTAGGGCAGTTCTCACTGATCCTGGCCTTCGCCACCGCCCTGCTGCTGGGCAGTTACCCGCTGATCGGGGCCCATCTCGGTCGTCTTGGCATGATGTCGGCGGCCCGCCCGCTCGCCTACAGCCAGTTCCTGCTGCTGCTGCTGTCGTTTCTCTGCCTCACCTGGGCCTTTATCGACAACGACTTCACCGTGCAGTACGTGGCCACCAACTCCAACAGCCTGCTGCCCCTGCAATACCGCATCTCGGCGGTGTGGGGAGCCCATGAAGGCTCGCTGCTGCTCTGGGTGCTGACCCTGGGAGGCTGGACGGCGGCGGTAGCCCTCTTCAGCCGCCGCCTGCCGCTCGATGCAGTGGCGCGGGTACTCGGGGTGCTCGGCCTTATCTCGGTGGGCTTCACCGCCTTCGTGCTGTTCACCTCGGATCCTTTCACCCGCACCCTGCCGTATTTCCCGGTGGACGGGCGGGATCTCAATCCGCTGCTGCAGGATCCCGGTCTCATCTTCCACCCCCCCATGCTCTACATGGGCTACGTGGGCTTCTCGGTGGCCTTCGCCTTCGCCATCGCCTCCCTGATGACGGGGCGTCTGGACGCCACCTGGGCGCGCTGGTCCCGTCCCTGGACCATGGCGGCCTGGGTCTTCCTGACGCTGGGCATCGTGCTCGGTTCCTGGTGGGCCTATTATGAACTCGGCTGGGGCGGCTGGTGGTTCTGGGACCCGGTGGAAAACGCCTCCTTCATGCCCTGGCTGGCGGGCACGGCCCTGCTCCACTCCCTCGCGGTGAGCGAGAAGCGCGCCACCTTCAAGGCCTGGACCGTGCTGCTGGCGCTCTCGGCCTTCTCCCTGAGCCTGCTAGGCACCTTCCTGGTGCGTTCCGGCGTGCTGGTGTCGGTCCATGCGTTTGCCTCGGACCCGACCCGGGGTCTGTTCATCCTGGGCTTCCTGCTGGCGGTGATAGGCAGCTCCCTATTGCTGTTCGCCTTCAAGGGCTCCCAGGTGAAGAGCCACGGCAAGCATGAGCTGTGGAGCCGGGAGACCCTGCTCCTTGGCAACAACATCCTGCTGGTGGCGGGCCTGCTCACCGTGCTGCTCGGCACCCTGTTGCCCCTGGTGCACAAGGAGCTGGGGCTTGGCAGCATCTCCATCGGCACCCCCTTCTTCAACCACATCTACAGCTGGCTCATCATCCCCTTCGCCCTGCTGCTGGGGGTGGGCCCCCTGTTCCGCTGGCGCCGCCAGGATCTCGGTGAGCTCAAGGGCAAGGTGATGCTCGCCCTGGTGCTGAGCCTGGCCGCGGCTCTGCTGTTGCCCAAACTCTTTGCCGAGGCGTTCAAACCCTGGGCTGCGCTCGGTATCGGGCTTGGCGTCTGGATCATCGTCACCAGCGTGCAGGAGACCTGGGCGCGGGCCACCCACAAACACGGTTTTGCCACCGGCGTGCGCAAGCTTGGCAACAGCCACTGGGCCATGATCCTGGGGCACGTGGGGCTCGCGGTCAGCATCATCGGCATCGCCTGCACCCAGAACTACAGCATCGAGAAGGACCTGCGGATGCAGGCCGGCGATCGCGTCCAGTTCGCCGATTACGAGTTCGTCTTCACCGGCATCAAGGAGAAGAACGGCCCCAACTACGACGGTTTCAAGGGCGTGCTGGAAGTGCACCGGGATGGCAAGCAGGTAGCCCTGCTCAAGCCCGAGAAGCGGATGTACACCGTGAGCCGCATGCCGATGACCGAGGCGGCCATCGATGCGGGGGTTACCCGGGATCTCTATGCGGCGCTCGGCGAGCAACTCGACAACGGCGCCTGGGCGGTACGGATCTACTACAAGCCCTTCGTGCGCTGGATCTGGTTTGGCGGCGTCTTCATGGCCCTCGGCGGCGTGCTGGCCATGCTGGACAAGCGCTACCGCTTCGGACGTCGTGACGAGGAGGCCAAGGCATGAACAAGAAGACCTGGCTCTATCTGCTGCCCTTCATCATCTTCCTGATGGGGGCCGTGTTTCTGTTCAAGGGGCTCTACTCCGATCCCACCAAGCTCGAATCCGTGATGGTGGACAAGGAGGTGCCCGTGTTCACCCTGCAGGACATCTATGACCTGGGCAAGCAGCACGACAGGAGCATCCTCAAGGGGCGCCCCATGCTGCTCAACGTCTGGGCCACCTGGTGCCCGACCTGTTACGGGGAACACACCTACCTCAAGGAGCTGGCGGGGCAGGGGATCTACATCGTCGGCATGAACTACAAGGACGAGCGTGACAAGGCCATCAAGTGGCTGGCGGAGCTTGGCAATCCCTACCAGGTCAACCTCTACGATCCGGACGGCATGCTGGGGCTGGATCTCGGTGTCTATGGCGCGCCCGAGACCTTCTTCATCGACAGCCAGGGCATCATCCGCTATCGCCACGTGGGGGACATCAACCCAGACGTCTGGGCCAGTACCCTCAAACCCATCTTCGATGCCATGAAGTGAGGCCTCCCCGATGAAAACACTGATTGCATCCCTGTTGCTGCTGGCCGGTTTCGTCTGCGCCGGACAGGCCCGCGCCGCCATCGATGTCTACACCTTCGAGAGCGACGCCCAGGAGCAGACCTTTCGCGAGCTGACTAAGGAGCTGCGCTGCCCCAAGTGCCAGAACCAGGACATCGCGGATTCCAACGCCGGGCTCGCCAAGGATCTGCGGGACAAGACCTACCAGATGGTGCGCGAGGGCAAGGAGAAGCAGGAAGTGGTGGACTACATGGTGGCCCGCTACGGCAACTTCATTCTCTATGATCCCCCCCTGATGGCCTCGACCCTGATCCTCTGGCTTGGCCCCTTGCTGGTCATCGTGATTGGCGTCGTCACCGTGGTGGTGCGAAGCCGCCGCCATGCCCCTGCTCCCTTGCAACAGCCTGAAGGCACCCTGAGTGCAGAAGAGCAGGCCAGGCTGTCCGCCCTGCTCAAAGAGGAAGATAAACCATGACCCCATTCTGGATATTGGGTGCGGCCCTGCTGGTGCTGGCGAGCCTGGCGCTGATCGTGCCGCTGTGGCGCGGCGAGGGCAGGCAGAGCATCAGTCGCTCGGCCCTCAACAAACAGCTCTATCGCCAGCGCCTGCTGGAGATAGGGGAAGAGCGGGAGCAGGGGATACTGGCGGAGGAGCCGGAATCCCTGGTGGAGCTGCAGCGCAGCCTCCTGGACGACATTCCCGACGTAGAGCAGACCGCCCGTGGCGGCAAGAGCCTGATCTGGATCCCCGGTGTGCTGGTGCTGGCGGTGGTGAGCATCGGCCTCTACGCCAAGCTCGGCGCCTGGCAGGAGGTGAGCCGCTGGCAGGATGCCAGCAGCCGGTTGGGGGAGCTCAGCAATCGCATCCTGGTGGAGCGCGACACCCGGGTGACCGAGCAGGATCTGCTGGACTTCACCCTGGCCCTGCGAACCCGGCTGAAAGAAGAACCGAACGACTATCGTGGCTGGCTGCTGCTGGGGCGCCTGACCCTGGATGGCAATGATCCCGAGATGGCCCGCGAGGCGCTGGAGCGTGCCTATGCCCTCGCTCCCGAGAAGGCCATGGTAGCGGTGCCCTATGCCCAGGCCCTGATGATGACGGGGGAGGAAGCCCGTGCGGATCAGCTGTTGCAGGCGGTCATTGCCGAGGACCCGGCCAACATTGAGGCCCGCTCCGTCCACGCCTTCATGGCCCTGCAAAAAGAGGATTTCCAGACCGCCCTCGACCGCTGGCAGGGGATGTTGCCGCTGCTGGAGCCGGGCTCGGCCCGCTACACCATGGTGGAGCGCTCCATGGAGTACGCCAGGCAGCAGCTTGGCCAGCGTGGCATCGCCGTGACCACCCCGTCTGCCGAAGGCCAGGCACAAGCCGAGGTGCTGACGGTGAAAGAGGGGGAGTTCCCCCTGCACATCACCCTGGCACCGGGCATCAAGATGCCGGAAGATGCCCATCTGTTCGTCTTTGCGGTGATCCCCAACGGTCCGCCCATGCCCATCGCGGTCAAGCGCATTGCTGGCCCGCATCTCCCGCTCACCCTCTCCCTGGGGGACGGGGATGCCATGATGGAGGGGAGCAAGCTGGCGGCCCATGCCGAGCTGCAGTTCAAGGCGCGCCTCTCCCGAGGTGGCAACGTCATGAACAAGGAAGGCGCCTTTGAAGGGGTTTCGGTCACCGTGCCGACCAGCACCATCCCCACAGCGCCGATTGACATCCGCATCGATCACGCCCTCTAATACGCTTTTGGCCCACCCCTTGGGGTGGGCCCCCTGTATAATTCATATCAATACCCAAAAAAATCTTAGGACTTTCATATGTATCTGCGTTCAGGAGCATTGGCGGTGGCATTGCTGCTCGCGGGCTGTGCGGGCGGCCCTCCCAAGCCGGGCCCGGAGAGCCTGGATCTCGGCGAGACCCCGAGTCGCCCCGGGGCATCCAGCACGGCCAGCGATCCTCGCGACCCCTTCCAGGGGCCCAACCGTGCCATGTGGGCCGTCAACTATGACGTGCTGGAGCCCTATGTAGCGCGCCCCGTGGTACACGGCTATGCCCGCTATGTCCCGCAAGGAGTGAGGGACAGCATCGAGAATTTCGTGGACAACTTCGACGAGCCGAGCAGCATGGTAAACCACCTGCTGGTGGGTGATCTGAAAGGGGCCGGTACCAACCTGGGCCGCTTCACCCTCAACACCACTGTGGGCCTGCTCGGTCTGTTCGATGTGGCCAAGCATGCGGGCCTGGCTCGCAACACGCTGGAGATGGACACCGTGCTCGGCAAGGCCGACATCGGGGATGGCGCCTATCTGATGGTGCCGGTCTACGGTCCCACCACCACCCGGCAACTGGTGGGGGATACCATCGATACCATCTACTTCCCCTATGCCCTGCTGACCTTCCCGCTGAAGGTGGTGCACTGGGCGCTGGATGGCCTCGGTACCCGCTCCAAGCTGATCGATCAGGAGCGCATCATCGACAACGCGCTGGATCCTTACGCCCTGACCAAGGACTTCTACTTGCAGTACAACGATGGCAAGGTGACGGGCCGCAAACCCGAGCTCCAGGAGCAGAAGCCAGAGGCGGCTGATGATGGCAACCTCGACGATTACATGGACGAGATAGACCAGTAAGCACGGTCATCTTCCACAAGGCGCCTGCGGGCGCCTTTGTTGTCGATGGCAGGTGTTCGACCATAAAAAAACGCCCCGCAAGTGCGGGGCGTTTTGGCAAGAAAGGCTTATCAGGCAGCCAGGTTCTTGGCCACGAATTCCCAGTTGACCAGGGCCCAGAAGGTTTCCATGTACTTCGGACGCAGGTTGCGGAAATCGATGTAGTAGGCGTGTTCCCACAGGTCGACGGTCAGCAGCGGGGTGGTACCGGCTTCGGTCAGCGGGCAACCGGCGTTGGAGGTGTTGACGATGGCCAGGGAGCCGTCAGCCTTTTTCACCAGCCAGGTCCAGCTGGAACCGAAGTTGCCGATGGCAGACTTGGTGAACGCATCCTTGAACTCGGCGAAGGAGCCGAAGGCCTTGGTGATGGCATCGGCCAGGGCGCCAGTGGGCTCGCCACCGCCGTTCGGGGAGAGGCAGTGCCAGTAGAAGGTGTGGTTCCAGATCTGGGCAGCGTTGTTGAAGACGCCACCAGTGGAGGTCTTGATGATCTCTTCCAGAGACTTGCCTTCAAACTCGGTACCCGGCACCAGGTTGTTCAGGTTGACCACGTAGGTGTTGTGGTGCTTGCCATGGTGGTATTCCAGGGTTTCCTGGGAGATGTGCGGTTCCAGAGCATTGATTGCATAGGGCAGAGCGGGAAGTTCGAAAGCCATTTTCTACTCTCCATTGGCTGGTCCGTGCGAAGGCGACGGTTGCAAGACATTGCGTACTCTTTTCTATCTTGAAAAGAATTGTTCTTGAAATGAGGGGGCCAGACGGCCCAAAGCCCGTCGATTGTAGCAGTATCAAAGATGGGCGAACAACCCTTGATTCTTGCCATGATCCGGATCAAGCTGCGGCGTATTGATGCATGACTTCTTTCATTCGCAACGGTTTGCCAGTTTGTGGTCTGCCCGGATTGCAGTAGAATGGCCGCCGAAATCGCTCCAGTGAGGCATTTATGGAAACTATTGAAAAGATCAAACAGCAGTTGGCTGAGAATCCCATCATCCTCTACATGAAGGGATCCCCCAAGCTGCCCAGCTGCGGTTTCTCTGCCCAGGCCTCCCAGGCCCTGATGTCCTGCGGCGAGCCTTTCGCCTATGTCGACATCCTGCAGAACCCGGACATCCGCGCCGAGCTGCCGAAATTCGCCAACTGGCCCACCTTCCCGCAACTGTGGGTCGAGGGCGAGCTGGTCGGTGGTTGCGACATCATGATCGAGATGTTCCAGGCCGGCGAGCTGCAGACCCTGATCAAGGAAACTGCCGCCAAGCACAAGCAGGATGACGCTGCCGCCGAATAAGGCCGCATCCATACCATGCAAAAAGGGGAGCCACTGGCTCCCCTTTTCTTTGTGCCCACGACAGACATCAGGCGATGCGTTCGAGGCGCGCCATGTAGAAGCCGTCGAAGCCGGTCTCGGCCGGGCTGACGTTGTGATCGCCGATCAGGCGGAAGTGCTCGTTGGCGGCGAGGAACTTGTCCACCTGCTGGCGGTTCTCCTCGGGCAGGATGGAGCAGGTGGCGTAGACCAGCAGGCCGCCCACCTTCACCATCTGGCTGTAGCGCTGCAGGATCTCCTCTTGCAGGGCGACCAGCACCGGCAGGCGCTCGGCGGTGTCGCGCCACTTGGCATCCGGGTTGCGCTTGAGCACGCCAAGGCCGGAGCAGGGGACGTCCAGCAGCACGCGATCGGCGCTTTCTTTCAGGCGCTTGACGGTCTTGCTGCTGGTGATGACCCGGGTCTCCACGTTGTGGGCACCGGCGCGGCGGGCGCGCTGCTTGAGGTTCTCCAGTTTCCACTCTTCCACGTCCATGGCCAGCAGACGGCCCTTGCCCTGCATCATGGCGGCCAGGTGCAGGGTCTTGCCGCCGGCACCGGCACAGGCGTCGATGACCCGCATGCCGGGCTTGACGTCGAGGGCCGCGGCCACCAGCTGGGAGCCGGCATCCTGCTGCTCGAAGCAGCCATCGGCAAAGGCCTGGGTACGGAACAGGGCGGCGTCCGAGGTCACTTGCAGGGCGGTCTCCACTCCGTCGACGGGCACTGTGGTGACATGCTCTTTGGCCAGCATGGCTTGCAGCTCGTCCCGGGTGCACTTGAGGGTGTTGACCCGCAGGTAACGCTTGGGCATCCAGGCCAGGGCGGCACGCTCGGCCGGCCAGGCGTCGCCCAGTTGCTCGCTGCCGAGTTTTTCCAGCCAGGCAGGGCAGCCGTCCATCAGCACCGGGTTCTTCTTGGCTTCGGTCAGGCGGCGGCGGAACGCCTCCTCGTTGAAGCGATCCAGGGTCGGGTGGTTAGGCTGATCTATCTTGTGGAAGGCGTGCCAGCTGTGCAGCAGCGGCCAGACATTCTTCTCCGCCTGACGGACCTGGATGCCGGTGAGGAAGCAGTAGAGGCTGAGGCGGCGCAGCAGATCGCCGGTGACCAGGGCAATCCTTGCCTGTTCTTGCGGTTTGAGTTCGATGCCGGAGAAGTGACGTGCATAGGCGCGGTCGAGGGTAAGACCCTGACCCAGCACATCGTCAACGATGGCAACGACCAGATCCCCGAAACGGGGCAACAGTGGGGACTTGAGCATGAGATTAACCTTGGCCAAAGAAAGAGTGAACCGGCCCCGTCGAAGAGGGGTTCTGGAACGGACAAATCCGCGCCATGATAGGGGCTAGTCTGCATTGGTGCAACCTTCCCCATTCGGGGAATGTACAGAGGATGTTGCTGGACTAATCGGACCAGCGGGCAAATGATGCCGTGGCAGTTCAGGTGAATCCGTTTAAAAAGGAATTAAAAAGATGCAGTTGATGAAATATTCTCCGCTGGCGGTGCTGGTGGCGGGTCTGATGACGTCCGGCAACCTGATGGCCGGCGAGTGGCATACGGTCACGGCGCGGGCCACCGCCGCCGATGGGTACGAGGTGAGGGCCAGCCAGTATCGCATCGTCACCGTCTCCACCGATTACCTGGCTGCCCTGAAGGGGGGCGAGCGCCGCCTGACCTTGCCTCTGCCGGATGGCAAGGAGGTGACCTTCAGCCTGCAACCCTATGATCTGCTGCCGGCGGATCTGGCCGCCAAATATCCCGATATCCTGGCCTTCAAGGGGTACAACGAAGCGGCGCCGGGCGAGACCGGGCGCTTCGATCTCGGTCCCCAGGGATTCCACGCCATGTTCAGCCATGAAGGGAAGATTGTGTTCGTCGATCCCCTTCGCAATGGGGAAGGCTATGCCGTCTATTACCAGCAGGATGCCCACAGCCGGCTGGAAGAAGAGGCGGACAAGGTGATCGGGGGCGAGGCCAAAAAGCTGGCCCGCCAGGTGCTGGTGGATGGCAACGAGCGCAAGCGTTATGTCATCGCCATCTCGGCGGCGGGGGAGTATACCCAGTATCACGGCGGTACCGTGGAGGCGGGTCTTGGCGCCATCACCACCCTGCTCAACCGGGTCAACGAGGTCTACCAGCGTGACGTGGCGGCCGAATTCCAGCTGGCCAGCGGCAACGACACCATCATCTTCACCGACGTGGCGAACGATCCCTTCAACAATGATGACGGCGATGTGGATGCCAACATGCAGGTGCAGGCCGATGCCCTGACCAAGGGTCTGGGGGCCTTCGACATCGGCCATGTGGTCAACACCGGTGGCGGCGGCCTGGCGGGACTGGGCGTACTCTGCACCCCTGACAAATCGGCGGGGATGACGGGCTCCTCCGAGCCGGTGGGGGATGCCTTCTTCATCGACTACGTGGCCCACGAGATTGGTCACCAGTTCGGGGCAGACCACACCTTCAACGGCACCACAGGCAGCTGTGGCGGCGGCAACCGGGAACCAAGCCAGGCCTGGGAGCCGGGCAGCGGCAGCTCCATCATGGCCTATGCGGGGATCTGCGGAGACGAAGATCTGCAGCCCCACAGCGAGCCCTATTTCCACAGCAAGTCCATCGAGCAGATGCGGGCCCACATGGCCACGGTGCCAAATTGCGGCACCCCGTTGGCGCTGGTCAACAATGCGCCCCAGGTGGCGGCAGGCAATGACTACGTCATCCCTGCGAACACCCCCTTCGTGCTCCAGGGGGCGGGGGCCGATCTTGACAGCGATCCGCTGAATTACACCTGGGAGCAGATCGATCTGGGGACGGAGTCGAGCAGCCCGGCCACCATGGTGGACGACGGCAGCCGTCCGCTGTTCCGTTTCGTGGCGCCGACCAGCGTGCCGGAGCGCACCCTGCCGAGTCTCACCTCCCTGCTCACCAACACCCTGGCGATAGGGGAGGCCTGGCCTGCCACCAACCGGGACCTGAACTTCCGCCTCACGGCGCGGGACGGCAAGGGCGGTGTCGCCAGCGATGACATGAAGATCCAGGTGGTCAACACCGGCAAGGCCTTTGCCCTGACCAGCCCGGTGGTCACCCCCCTGGGGGCGGGCAAGACGCAGACCATCAGTTGGGAAGTGGCCGGCACCAATGCCGCCCCCATCAACTGCAGCAAGGTGGATCTCTTCATGACCCGGGACGAGGGGGCAAACTGGACTTCCCTTGCCAGCGGCAAACCCAACTCGGGCTCGGCGAGCGTCACCATCCCGGCGGGCCAGGACGGCACTGCCCGCTTGAAGGTGGCGTGCAGCGACAACATCTTCTTCGCCATCAGTCCCCTCAAGCTCTCGGTCACCCAGCGCGGTGAAGAGGGAGGAAACGGTGGCGGCGGGGCCCTCGGCTTATGGACCCTGGCCCTGGCGTTGTTGGGCTGGCAGCGGAGGCGGGCATGAGACTTGCCGGGGTGCTGCTGCTCACCCTGCTCGGCGGTTGTCAGGTCGATGCAGACACCCTGGAGCAGGCGGTCAGCGCCAGCCTCGCCAGGCAGGATTACCGGCTGATCGTGCGGGCAGGGCGCGGCGAGGTGGCGCCCGGGATCGCGGCGGATCAGCAGGCGGCGGCCAAGGCGCGCTGCGGCGTGCGCTATCTCGACGGATTCGGGGATGTCATCAAGCCGGATCAGAAGGAGGCCCACGCCAGGCTGAGCGCCTATGCGGCGGACTACAACCGGCGCATGCTGGCCCATTGCCTGCCGGTTGACGGCAAGCAGTAGGCTGACGGTCATCGGCATAAAGAGGGAGGCATGAGCCTCCCTCTCTTTTTGCTCCGCCATTTGGCCGCCCCGAGGCTTGTACCCATGGCGCGCTCGTCGCACAATGCCTGCACCCATCGCCGCACGGGCGGCAGAGAAAGAGAGAAGGAAAATCAAGATGATGGATGTGGCTGATCTGCGTCGCGAATACACCAGGGGTGGACTGCACCGGGCCGATCTGCCGGCCGAGCCCCTCGCCCTGTTCGAGAAGTGGCTGGCCCAGGCGTGCGAGGCCAAACTGACCGATCCCACCGCCATGGTGGTGGGCACCGTGGATGCTGATGGTCAGCCCTGGCAGCGCACCGTGCTGCTCAAGCACTACGATGCCGAAGGCATGGTGTTCTACACCAACATGGGCAGCCGCAAGGCGCATCAGCTGGAGGGCAACCCCCGCATCAGCTTGCTCTTCCCCTGGCACACCCTGGACAGACAGGTACACGTGACCGGTCGGGTGGAGAAGATGAGCACCTTCGAGGTGATGAAGTATTTCCACAGCCGTCCCAAGGACAGCCAGATCGCCGCCTGGGTCTCCAAACAGTCGACCCGCATCTCGGCCCGTGGCGTGCTGGAGGCCAAGTTCCTCGAACTCAAACAGAAGTTTGCCAATGGCGAGGTGCCGCTGCCGAGCTTCTGGGGTGGTTTCCGGGTGCGCATCGACACCGTCGAGTTCTGGCAGGGCGGGGAGCACCGTCTGCACGATCGCTTCTATTACACCCGCGAGGGAGACGGCTGGCACATTGAGCGCCTGGCGCCCTGATGAACATCGCCCGGCTCAAGAATTTCACCGAGATAGTGAAGAACAACTTCAACATCTCGGCGACGGCGGAGAAGCTCTATACCTCCCAGCCGACCCTCAGCAAGCAGATGAAGATGCTGGAAGAGGAGCTGGGGCTGGCGCTGTTTACCCGCAAGGGCAAGAACCTGTCGGGCCTGACCCCCATGGGGGAGCAGGTGATGGAGCTGGCCAGGGGAGTGGTGGCCCAGGTGGAGCAGATTGGTCAGCTTTCCCTCGGGGATCAGCTGGCCACCAGCGGGGTGCTGCGCATCGCCACCACCCACACCATGGCCCGCTACAAGCTGCCGGCGGTCATTACCGAATTCTCCTGCCGCTACCCTGAGGTGAGCATCCAGCTGCATCAGGGAGCCCCTGCCCAACTGGCGCAGATGGCGCAAAACGGGGATGTGGAGATGGCCATCGCCACCGAGTCCATGCACCTGTTCGACGAGCTGGCGACCGTGCCCTGCTATCGCTGGGGGCGCAGCGTGGTGGTGCCCCACGGCCATCCGCTGCTGGACTGCCAGCCGCTGGCCATGGCGGATCTGGCCCGGTATCCCCTCATCACCTATGTGTTCGGTTTCACCGGCCGCTCCAAGATGGACAAGGCGTTCGGTCGCCATGGCCTCAGCCCCCGCATCGTGCTGACGGCCACTGACAGCGACATCATCAAGCACTATGTGCGCCTGGGGATGGGTGTCGGGGTGATCGCCACCTCGGCGTTCGACGAAGGGGACAGGGAGAGCCTGGTCTGCCTCAACATCGATCATCTGATCGCCTCGAGCGTGGCCCATGTGTGCCTGCGCAGGCACGCCCACCTGCGGGACTACATGTACGACTTCATCCACCTCTATGCCCCCCATGTGAGCCGGGAGACGGTGCAGCTGGCGCTGCTCAACCAGGGAACGCCCGCCCCGTCTGCGACCCTGCCCTGGCTCTGACGCCGAGACATAAAAAAGAGAGGCCGTTGGCCTCTCTTTGCATTGCTATCCCCTTGTACTGACCCCTCAGGCGGCTCGGGTCGCCAGATTGACGAAGATCTGGGCACCGATCAGCAGGCAGTCGTCGTCCAGGTAATAGGGGTTCGCGTGCAGGTAGTTGCAGATCCCCTTGGCCTGATTGCCGCTGCCGAGGAAGAACATGGCCCCCATGCGGCTTGGCGTGGCGTTGATCATGTAGCTGAAGTCCTCGCTGCCGGTCATGGGCTGGCCCCGGGCGTTGATACCCTCGGCTGGCAGCACGTCGGCGGCGGCCTGCAGCAGGCGGGCGCAGGCGGCGCCGTGGTTCTCCACCGCCGGGTAGCCGGCATGGACCATGGTGGTCTTGAAGCCGCGCAGTTCGCTCTGGGCGATGATGTCCCTGAAGCTGTTTTTCAGGATCTGGTCGGTTTCGGCGTCCATGGCGCGGATGGTGCCACGGGCCTGCACATGATCGGCGATGGCGTTGGGAATGGTGCCGCCGTTGATCATGCCGCAACCAAAGACCGCCGGACTGAACGGGCTGGTGCGCTTGGCGACGATGTAGTCCATGTCCTCGATGATCCGCACCGCCTCCCGGATGGCATCCAGCCCCTTGTGGGGGGTGGAGCCGTGGGCGGAGATGCCGTGCACATCGAGCGTCCAGGCAGATCCCCAGGAGGACATGACCCCCTGGTTGAACTTGATGGTACCCGTCTCCATGGCGCCGTCGTTGTGCAGGGCATAGACCTCGTCCACCCCCTTCATGCAGCCAAGCTCCACCATCTTTTCGGCCCCGGGGACACGCATGTCCTCTTCCGCCATCTGGAAGATGAAGCGGACGTTGTACCGCAGGCGCTCGCGGTTGGCGGCCAGAAAATTGGCGGCGGTCAGAGCGATCGCCATGTGGGAGTCGTGGCCGCAGTTGTGGGCCATCCCCTCATGGGTGGATTTGAACGCCACCTCGCTCATGTCGTGCATCTCCAGGCCATCCATGTCGGCACGAAAGGCAATGGTGGGCAGGGTGGGGTCGACCGCCAGATCCCCGTGAAAACCGGTGAAACCGGGGTACAGGGTGATCCTGTAGCCGAACTCTTCCATCAACCCACGGCAGTAGGCAGAGGTCTTGAACTCGGCCCCGGAGTACTCCGGGATGCGGTGCAGGTGGTGGCGCACTTCGTAGCTGAAGTCGCGCAGGGCCAACAGGTCAGGTTCGATATGGTAGTGGTTCATTAGATGATCCCTTGAATGGAGAAACCGAGCTGGGCAACCAGGGAGGCGCCAAAGAAGCAGCAGGTGGAGACGATCATGAAGATGAGGATCACCTTCCACGACATCTTCTTGAGCTCCTCCAGCTGACCGCCCACCGAGAGGCCGGCGAAGGCCAGGAGCGGCACGCAGCAGGAGAGGAAGGAGATCTTGGCCACGGCATCGATGAAGAGGCCGCGCACCGGGGTCTCGGGCAGGCAGATGAGAATGCCGATGATGGTGGCATAGGCAAAGGCCGGCAGGGAGGAGGGCAGATAGCGCTTGGTCACCAGGGAGGCGAACACCACCAGGGACATGGCGATGAAGCTGTCCCCCATCTGCCACAGCGGCAGGCCCGAGGTCAGGGTCTGGGTGAACATGGCCAGCAGGATCGCCAGGAAGACGAAGCGCATATCCATCACGATGCTTTTCATGCTTTCTCTCCTTTGGCGGTCAGGGCATAGATTTTTTCAGCGAGCGGCAGACCCAGATAGGTGAGGGAGAGCGCTCCCAGGGCCGACGAGAGCAGGTTCGAGGCGGCGGCGATGCTGAGCACCTGCTGGGCCATCGCCTCATCGAGACCGTTGATGAGGGCACCGGAGGCGGCGCTCAGCATGGAGCCGGATCCCACGCCGGAACCGGCGGCCAGGGCCAGGGGATGCAGCCCGGTGAGGGGGGCGATGCTGCCGAGCACGCTGAACCAGAGGGTGCCGATGACGGAGCCGCACAGGTAGATGGCGAGCACGCCGATGTACTCCTGGGAGCCGGTGCCGAACTTGCCCTGGATCACCGCGACCGAGGGTTCACGGCTGATGGAGGAGCAGGCCCCGATGGCGCGGCGGCCAAAGCCGAACTTCACCGCCAGCGGAATGGCGATGAGGATGGGCAGGAGGTTGCCTATCTCCTGCAGGAAGAGCGGTACGCCGACGCTCAGGATCATCTTGAGGTTGGGGATGATCATCCCCGCATACTGGGTCCCGAGGATCAGCAGGCTGAAACCCACCATCTTGCCGCAGAAGCCCTCTTCTCGCTCGGTGAAGAGCCTCTTCCAGCCGGGAATGCGATCCTTGACGGGCTTGGCGGAGACGATCATGCCGATGATGACGGCAAAGAGCATGGGCAGGATGGGGATGATGGCGATGCCGAGTCTGATCTCCTGCTTCCCGATGAGGGATTGGGCCACGAAGATCAGCAGGGCGGTCGCCAGGGTACTGACTACTACCGTTTTGAGTGGGCTGGTTGGCTGCATAGTGTGTTCTCTTGTTATCCGTTGTCCTTCATGGGCGTCTTTGGTCGCGCCATGATGGGGGCATGATAGGAAGCGAGGAGGGGAAGGAATGTGACCGCCATCAAGTCAGCCATATGGCATTTTTTCATGGGGTATGCCGTTTAACCATGGTAAACATATGGTTTAACAACTCATTGGCAGCGGCTTATGCTGCCTCAGACAGGAGTGTGGTGCCGCCCGGGCACCCGGTGCCTGATCCGGGGGGCGGATGTGGGGGAAGGAATGGATCTGTTGATCGAGGGGGCGCTCTGGCGCCCCTCCTGGCAAGCGGCGTTGCAGGCCTGGCAGCACCAGGGAAACCGCTGGTGGCTGCTACTTGGCAAAGGGGAGGCGAGGGAAATGGCACCCTGGTCGGTCAGCCCGCCAGATGGCATTCTCCTTGCCCGCGACCTGCTTGCCGCCTGGCTGGGGGAGGCCGCCTCCCCGCTGATGGTGACACAGCCGGACCGGCAGATCCTGATCGCTGCCTCCGGCTCCCTGCTGACCCTGGCCAGAGAGAGCGGCCTGCTCACCCTGGGGCCCGCGGGGGCGGATCACCGCCTCGGTGCCGATGACGACCTCGGGGTTGCCCTGCAACGCCTGCTTGCCCGCCGCCTGATGATCCCGGTGCTGCTCGAGCCTGGCGGGCAGGACGCGCTGGTGCTGCGCCCTCTGCTGCCCAGCGATGAGAGCGCCATCCTGCGTTATTGTTCGGATGCGGCGCTCGCCCGCTATACCCTCAACATCCCTCACCCCTATTCGCCGGAGGCGGCGCGGGAGTGGCTTGCCCTGAGCGGGCGCAAGGCTGCCCTCGGGCTGGGATGCACCTGGGCCCTGACTCTGCCCCAGGGGCGTGAAGACGAGCCCGCTCCCCTGGTCGGCACCCTCTCCCTGCACTGGCACGGGGAGCTGGCATGGTGGGTCGGCGTGCCCTGGCAGAACAGGGGGCTGGCCACCCGGGCCGCGAGCCTGGTCAGGGCGTTTGCCTTCGAACAGTGGCACCTGCCTGCCCTCACCGCCCGCCACATGCCGGGCAACCTCGCCTCAGGCCGGGTGATGGAAAAGACTGGCATGCACCATGACGGGCGTCGGCCAGATCCGGCCGATGGCACCCTCGAGCTCGATCACTGGCGGCTGGATCGCCCGGCGCGCCTGACGGATGCACGCAAAGAGGCGCTGGCCCCCTGGCTGGATGACGAGGAGGTGGTCGTGGCCATACTGCACGGTGAGGGGGTGGCGCTCTTCATGGCGGGGGAGGCGACAGAGGGCGAGCAGACACTCAGCGGGCTGACGGTGCGGCGCTATCCCCTGGCCATGCTGGCGCCAGAGGCACCCGGGGTGCAGGCCCATGGTGGTGGCGCCCTGCTCAAGGAGTGTGGGGAGCTGGGCCTCGCCTATCTGCGGCGATTGCGACAGCCTGACGACGGACGCTGATGGCTTGCGCAAGGGCGGTCATCGCGAAGCCTGGTGCGGGGTCTGTCAGGCGTTTTCCTGAGTCCGTCCTCCCATTTTCAGACAAAGGCAGTGAAGAGGCGCCCCACTTCTGTGGAATAATGGCCGCCCTGCTGTACGAGGAGTAACGCTGTATGTTGAGAACCGAGCGTCCCGGCGACATGCTGCCAGTCTATGAGCTGGTGAGTGCCGCCTTTGGTCGTCCCGACGAGGCCGAACTGGTCAACCGCCTGCGAGAATGTGGGGCCGCCGTGGTCACCATGGTCGAGGAGGAAGAGTACGAGTTCATGGGGCACCTGATGCTGAGCCCGATCACCATTGAGGGACAGGAAGGGCCCTGGCTGGGACTGGCACCCGTGGCCGTGCATCCCGACTGGCAGGGGCAGGGCATTGGCTCGGATCTGGTGCGGGAAGGGCTGGACACGGCACTGGAGATGGACTGGAAGGCGGTGGTGGTGCTCGGGGATCCCGCCTACTACGCCCGTTTCGGCTTTCGGCCTGCCAGCGACTTCGGCCTGCACTGCATCTACGAGGTGCCGACGGAGTGTTTCATGGCGATGGAGTTGCAACCCGGCGGGCTCGACGGGGTAAGGGGCGAGGTGCTCTATCACCCCCTGTTCGATGAAGAGCCGGTGGAGTGACCGCCTGCCCATCCATGAAAAAGGACCCTGAGCGGGTCCTTTTTCGTGCCATGCCCATCGCTTGAACGGACGTCACTGGGCCAGTGATTTCAGCTGCTGCTTGCCCGGCGGGTTGTTCCAGTCGATGGGGCCGTGGGTGAAACGGTACTGAAGCCTCGGCAGACTCAGTTCCAGCCACTCCTCCCGGAAGTAGGCATAGCCCTGGTCCCAGTCTGGATCCTGCGCCCAGCCGGTCTGCAGGAAGTGGAGCCGGGTGCCCTGGCCCTCCGGCACGAAGCGCAGGCTGACCTGGGTCTTCTGCTGACGAATGTGGGGAAACTGGGGAGGGAAATTCCAGCTGAAGCTGAGCAGATCATGGGGCATGACCGCCATCACCCGGCACCCTTCGCTGCCACGCTCGCCGAGGGGAGCATCGGGTCTGAAATAGATCTCGAACGGTCCGTTGGGTTCCGGGACCATGAGGCACTCCGGCGCCAGAAAACTGCGCAGCCCGCTCTCCGTGGTCCAGGCCCGCCAGACATCGTCAATGTGGGCGGGTACCAGAATACTGCCTTCAATTTGCTTGTTATCCATAAATCAGTGAACCTCAAACCAGTCATGGACGGGACCTCGGCAGTATAGCCCCTGAGGCGATAAAATAGGCAGCCCTGTGTCACACGGTTACGTATTCAAGAGGGTCCACATTGCCGATTTGACAGCACGGCGGGATCCATCGAGAGTGGGAAGCGACAAGCACGCAACGCAAGGATGGTGTCATGATCAGAATGATGACGGAAGCTGACGAGCCCATGCTGGCGCAGCTCTTCCTCAAGGGAAGGCGCCAGGCCTTCCATTGGGTTGATCCCGCCCTGTTCCGGCTCGAGGATTTTGCCGAGCAGACCCGGGGCGAGGAGATCTGGGTGGCGGAGAAAGGGGGCAGCCCGTGCGGATTCGTCTCCATCTGGGGGGCCGAGAGCTTCGTGCATCATCTCTACGTGGTGGCGGACTGGCATGGGCAGGGCATGGGGCGGGCCTTGCTTGCCGCCGGCTTGGCCGGATACCCCTCCCCGGCCTCCCTCAAGGTGGCCATGCGCAACACCACGGCGATGGCTTTCTATCATCGCCTGGGCTGGGAGAACACCGAAGAGACGGGTCATTGCGACATCACGGGGCCCTGGCGCAGGCTGGTGTTGACGCCCGATGACGCAGGGGAATAAGCCGCTGGCAGACTGCTGCAACCGCACCGCACATTGATCTCCAGCCCTTGCAGGGCATAAAAAAGCCACTTCGCGGGAAGTGGCTCTTCAACACATCCGGGGGAGGGCAGACCTTCCCACGCTCAACCGATGATCACAGGGCCGCCACGGCCTCTCTTACCAGGGCGGCCAGCTCTTCCCATCTGCCCTCGTCGATGAGCTTGGCCGGCACCATCCAGGTGCCGCCGCAGGCGATCACGGCATTCAGCCCCAGATACTCCTTCAGATTGGCCGGCGTCACGCCGCCGGTGGGCATGAAGCGCACCGGATAGACGGCGCCCAGGGCCTTGAGCATGGCGGTGCCGCCAGATTGCTCGGCCGGGAAGAACTTGAGGTGGCGCAGCCCCATCTCCATGGCCTGCTCCACCAGGCTGGGGTTGTTGACCCCGGGGATGATGGTGACGTTCTTGTCCAGGCAGTACTGCACCGTGGTCGGGTTGAAGCCGGGGCTGACGATGAAGTCGGCGCCCGCCGCAACGGCCGCATCCACCTGCTCGCGGTTGAGCACGGTGCCGGCCCCGATCAGCAGATCCGGGTAGGCCGCGCGCATCTGGCGGATGGCCTCGGCGGCGGCTGGGGTGCGGAAGGTCACCTCGGCGGCGGGCAGGCCATTTTCCACCAGCACCCGGGCGAGAGGGACGGCCTGGGCAGCATCTTTCAGCGCGATGACGGGGATCACCTTGAGGGCTTCGAGGCGGGCGATGAGATCAGACATGGTGCGTTTCCTTGAGTGATGGCATGTGGGAGGGGGGAATGATGGCCCCCGGATACTGGATAACGGCCGCCGCCAGGCGGTGGCCTGCCCGGGCGGCGTCGGTGACGTCGGCCCCTTGCAGGCGTGCGGCGAGATAACCGGCGCTGAAGGAGTCGCCCGCCGCCGTGGTGTCGATCACCTGTTCGGCGGACAACCGCAGGGCGGCTATTTCGATCCGCTGCGCTGCCGTGACCACCAGGCAAGGCTCAGAGCCGCGCTTGACGACGATCTCGCCCACCCCGAAGCCCTGGCTGCGGGCGAGGCAGGTTTCGACCTCCGCGTCGCCCCAGAGTGCCTGCTCGTCATCCAGGGTCAGCAGGGCGATGTCCGCCAGGCGCAGGATGGCGGTGTAGGCCTCTTTGGCGGTCTCCTTGTCTTGCCAGAGGCGGGGGCGGTAGTTGTTGTCAAAGGCAATTCTGGCCCCCCGGGCGCGCGCTGCGGCGAGTCCTTTCAGCAGGCGCTGGCGCGAGGCGGGCGGCAGTATGGCCAGGCTGATGCCGCTCACGTAGATAAGATCGCACTGGCTCAGGGCGGCGAGAATGGCCTCGCCCTCGGGTTGCGCCAGCCAGTAGCGAGCGGCGGCGTCGCTGCGCCAGTAGGTGAACGAGCGCTCGCCGTCGGCCGCGGTGTCGATGAGATAGAGACCAGGGGCCTTGTCTGCCAGGCGCTGCACCCAGTCGGTGTGGATGCCCTCTTGCTGCCAGGCGGCCAGCATCTGGCTGCTGAACCCGTCCTGGCCGAGGGCTGTGACATAGTGCACCGCGAACGCCTGGCTCCCCAGGCGGGCGAGATAGAGGGCGGTGTTGAGGGTGTCGCCCCCGAAACCTTGTGCCAGCAGGCCTTGCCCGGCTCGGCGCAGCTCCACCATGCATTCGCCGATGACGGCTATCTGTCGGGTCATGGTTTCGACTCCTTGCAATCGTTACAGGGGGTTCGCCAGGGGATGACGCCACATGCGATACATGGTGTGGCAGTTGACGAACAGGAAGGTGGTCTCAATCAGGCTGCCGCCGATGGAGCCGATCAGTATGTTGTGGCTGGTCCAGCACAGGCCGCCCGCCAGCATGCACAGCCGCAGCGCCAGCCCGCGGGCCCGGAACAGGCCCCAGGTGCCGATGGTGGTGCCGATGGTGGGGAGCCACTGCACCGCACTGGTGATCCCGGGGATGCCCAGCACCCACACCAGCACGAGGAAGAAGAGCATCACCCAGGGGCTGCGGGTGCGCCCCGAGGCGATGGTGCGACCACAGCTGAGGGCGGCGCTGAGAGCCGCCGTGCTGGCACCCATCAGCAGGAAGTGGACCGCGATGGCTCCCTGGTAGAGACACAGCCGCCAGCGAAAGCGGCTGTCGTCCCGTTGCAGGAAGGCGCTCACCCCGACCAGCATGGCGGCAAGGCCGATGCCTTGCGCCAGGGGCTGCTGTTCAATCAGGGTCCAGACCGGTTGCAGCCAGCCAAGCTCGAGACTCACAGGGTGACACCACTCTTGAAGATGGCCAGCTCCCGGAAGTCGTTGCGCTCGTTACAGGTCGGCTTGCCGTTGGCGATGTCGACGATGAGGTCGATGAACTGGGCGAGCAGGCTGCTCATGGGGGTGCCCTCAATCAGGGTGCCGGCATTGAAGTCGATCCAGTGCGGCTTGCGCCTGGCCAGATCGCTGTTGGTGGCGAGCTTGACCGTGGGGGCCGGGCCACCGTAAGGGGTGCCGCGCCCGGTACTGAACAGCACCATGTGGCAGCCTGCGCCGGCCAGGGCGCTTGTGGCGACGGCGTCGTTGCCCGGGGCGCTCAGCAGGTTCAGCCCGGGGCGCTGCAAGCGGGCGCCGTAGGGCAGCACGTCCACCACCTGGCTGTGCCCCGCCTTCTGGGTGCAGCCGAGGGACTTCTCCTCCAGGGTCGAGATGCCGCCCGCCTTGTTGCCGGGGGAGGGGTTCTCGTAGATGGGTTGCTGGTGGTCGATGAAGTACTGCTTGAAGTCGTTGACCATCTGCACTGTCTTGTCGAAGGTCTGCTCGTCCTGGCAGCGGGACATCAGGATGCGCTCGGCGCCAAACATCTCCGGCACCTCGGTCAGCACCGAGCTGCCCCCGTGCTGGATCACGTAGTCGGAGAAGCAGCCGAGCAGCGGGTTGGCGGTGATCCCGGAGAGGCCGTCCGAGCCGCCGCATTCCAGCCCGAATTTGAGCTCGCCGAGCCGACCGGGTTGGCGCCTGTCTTGCTGCATCTGCGCGAGCAGCTCGCGCAGCAGCCCCAGCCCGTGCTCCACCTCGTCATCGTGCTGCTGGCACACCATGAAGCGCACCCGGGCGGCATCGATCGGGCCCAGGGTCTCCCTGAAGGCGGCGATCTGGTTGTTCTCGCAGCCCAGCCCCACCACCAGAACCCCCCCCGAGTTGGGGTGGTGCACCAGGTTTTGCAGCAGGGTGCGGGTGTTGAGGTGATCCTGACCGAGTTGGGAGCAGCCGTACTGGTGGCTGAACAGGTGCACCCCGTCGATGGCGCCGAGATCGGTGTCGCGCTCGAGCTGTTGCTTCATCTGTTTGGCGAGGGCGTTGACGCAGCCCACGGTGGGCAGGATCCACAGCTCGTTGCGAATGCCGACCTGGCCGTCGTGGCGGCGGTAGACCTGGATCTCCCGGTCCGGCAGCGCGGTGCTGACGTCGATGAGCTCCGGCTGGTAGCTGTACTCGTCGAGATCGCTGAGGTTGGTGGCCAGGTTGTGGTGATGGATATGTTCTCCCGCCGCGATGGCGCGGGTGGCGTGGCCGATGGGCAGACCGTACTTGATGATCTGATCACCTTCAAAGAGGGCCACCAGCGCCAGCTTGTGGCCGCGGGGGAGGGGGTCGCTCAGGGTGAAGGCAACACCTTCGTGCGCTATCTGCTCGCCAGCGGCGAGCTCTCTCAGGGTCACCAGCACATTGTCGGCGGGGTGGATGCGAATCACGGCTTGCATGGTCACTCCTTAGCAGCAGGCGGCCAGCGCCGCGCGCAGGCCCTGCTCGCGGATCCGGGTCAGGCAACAATCGACCCGCTCGACCAAGCCGGGCACCTCGCACAGGGACTGGCCCCAGTGGGCCTCCTGCCCGAGCACCTCTTGCACCAGGGCGCGCTGGGGGATCTCGCCGCGCTCCACCGCAGGCCAGAGGCGGGCGTAGGCGTCGAGCCAGGGTTGATCGTCCTGCAGCGGATAGGCGTGTCCGTTGCGCTCCCCGCGATAGAAGGCGAGCAGGGCGGCGAGGGCAAAGCTCAGGCGCGGCGCCAGGGTGCCCTGCTGCTGTTGATAGGTCAGCAACTGCGGCAGCAAACGGGTGCGGAACTTGGTCATGCCGTTCAGGGCGATGGAGAGCAACTGGTGCTTGATGAAGGGGTTGCGAAAGCGCCCCTGCACGTCGCGGGCGAAGGAGAGCAGCTCTTCTTGCGGCAGGCTCAAGGTCGGCACTATCTCATCGCGCATGATGCGCTCGACGAACTCGCCAATCTCCTCGTCGGCCATGGCCTCGCCCACCGTATCGAGCCCGGCCAGGAAGGCGACCGGTACCAGGGCGGTGTGGGCGCCGTTGAGGATGGCGACCTTGCGCTCCTTGTAGGGCTTGATGTCGTCGACGATGAGGATGTTGAGTGCCTGCCCGGCGGGCAGCTGATCGAGGCAGAGGGCGCTCGCCAGCCATGCAGGCCCCTGGATCACCAGCAGGTAGAAGTGCTCGGCGGTGACCACGAACTGATCCTGATAGCCAAATTGCGCCTGCAGCTCGGCGTGCTCGTCCCGGGGGAAGCCGGTGACGATGCGATCCACCAGGGTGGAGCAGAAGGTGTTGTGTTCGCGCAGCCAGGTCTGGAAGGCCTTTGGCAACTGCCACTGGGCGGCGTAGCGCAGCACCAGCTCGCGCAGGGCGTCGCCGTTGTAGTCGATGAGCTCGCACGGCAGCAGCACCCAGCCCTTGTCGGCGGCGCCGTCAAAGTGACTGAAGCGCTCGAACAGCAAGCGGGTCAGCTTGGCCGGGAAGCTCGCGGGCGGAGTGTCGTCGAACTGGTCGTCGGCGTGATAGCTGATCCCGGCTTCCGTGGTGTTGGAGAAGAGGAAGCGGATATCCGGGTTGCGCGCCAGTGCCAGCACCTCGTCGAACTGGCGATAGCAGCTCAGTTCGCGGTTGACGCTGCGGATCAGGCGCTGGGTGCTGATGGCCTTGCCGGACTCGTCCAGCCCGCGGATGACGGTGGTGTAGAGGCCGTCCTGAGTGCTCAGGCTGGGGGGAAAGTCGCTGTCGATGGGGCGCACTATGACCACGCCGGCGTCGAGGCGGGTGTGCTCGTTGAGCAGGTCCAGCTGCCAGTCGATGAAGGCGCGCAGGAAATTCCCCTCGCCAAACTGGATCACGCGGTCCGGATATTGGGCCCCCGGGAAGGCATCACGATTCAGGCGTTGCATCTTGTTGTGGTCCTCATGGGGCTGTGCCCCTGTGGCGGATATGGATGATGGGCGCGGTTTGACCCATGGAATGGTCCGCTCCGGCGGCGGGACATGCCCGCCGCCTCATTTTTTATTTCTGGTCAGTTCAGCTCGATGGCGAAGTAGTCGCGGGCGTTGTGGAAGCAGATGTTCTCCACCATCTGGCCCAGCAGCGCGAGATCGGCCGGGGCCTCACCGTCCGCGACCCAGTGCCCGATCATGCGGCACAGGATGCGGCGGAAGTATTCGTGACGGGTGTAGGAGAGGAAGCTGCGGCTGTCGGTCAGCATGCCGACGAAGCGACTGAGCAGGCCGAGCTGGGCGAGCTGGGTCATCTGGCGCTCCATGCCATCCTTCTGATCGTTGAACCACCAGCCCGAGCCGAACTGCATCTTGCCGGGAAGGTTGTCCCCCTGGAAGTTGCCGATCATGGTGCCGAGCACCTCGTTGTCCCTCGGGTTCAGGCAGTAGAGGATGGTCTTGGGCAGCGTCCCTTGCGCGTCCTGGGCGTCGAGCAGGCGGGAGAGCGCCTTGGCCACGGGAGCGTCGTGGATGGAGTCAAAGCCGGTGTCCGGCCCCAGGGTCAGCAGGCGGCGGCTGTTGTTGTTGCGCAGCGCCCCGATGTGGTACTGCTGCACCCAGCCGCGCCGGTGGTATTCGCCCGCCAGATAGAGCAGCACGGCGGTCTTGAAGGCGGCCACATCGGCGCTCTCCAGTACGGCGCCCCCCAGACGTCGAGTCAGCATGGCGTCGAGCGCCTGTTCGCCGGCCTGGCCGAAGGGCACTTCGTCCAGGGCATGGTCGGCAATCTTGCAGCCGTGGGCGGCGAAGTGATCCAGCCGCACGCCGAGGGCCCGGGTCAGATCGGCAAAGGTGCGGATCTGGATGTCGCTGACCCGGCCGAGTTCGGCCAGATAGTCAGCAAAGCCATGGGCGTCGATGTTGAACGCCTTGTCCGGACGCCAGCTCGGCAGCACCTTGATGTCGAAGCCGCCGTCGGCCGCGATGGCGGCGTGGTGGCGCAGATCGTCGACGGGATCGTCCGTGGTGCCCACCATCTTGACGTTCATCTGTTTCATGATGCCGCGGGCCGAAAAGTCGGGCTGGGCCAGCTTGTCGTTGCACTGGTGCCAGATGGCCTGTGCGGTCTGCGGCCCCAGCAGCTGGCCCGTGATGCCAAAGGGCCGCTTGAGCTCGAGATGGGTCCAGTGATAGAGGGGGTTGCCGATGGTGTGGGGCACGGTGCGGGCCCAGGCCTCGAACTTGGCGTAGTCGTCGGCATCCCCGGTGCAGAAGCGTTCATCCACTCCGTTTGAGCGCATGGCGCGCCACTTGTAGTGATCCCCCTTGAGCCAGATCTCATACAGGTTGGTGAAGCGGTGATCCTCGGCAATCAGCTGGGGCGGCAGGTGGCAGTGATAGTCGAAGATGGGCTGTCCGGCGGCGAAGCCTTGATAAAGCTGGCGCGAGAATTCGGTATCCAGCAGAAAGTCATCGGTCATGAAGGCGGTCATTCGCTTGCTCCCTACGAGAGTGCTCGGTGAAGTGGAGATAGTTGTTGGACCAATTATTCTCATTGCCAGACATCTCGTCCAGTCACCATATTGAAAAAACACCGGTCGGCTCACAAAATCGTCGAATTAAACCATTTTGAGTCTCAAAGAGGGCCTTCAATGGTGCCTAACAGGGTGAGAAAGAGCGGGAAAGAGGATGAAGAGGCTGGGTGAGAGGTTTGTATGACACCTTTTTACTCTTGTGGATGGGGAAAATGTGACCTGCGTTGGGTTTATCACAGCCCATTTGTGGGGGTATGCCGTTTTTGTGATGGTTCTCAACATTCATAGATGTTCTACCAATTACAGTGTGCATCACAAAGATGTAGGACATTAAGACTGACTCCTCAGGGAAGAGGTCTAGCAGATAAACGCACACACTTGAGGTCCCGCTCCAATGAAAATGAAAACCATCGCCGCCGCTATCCTGATGGCCGCCCCCCTGGCCCTGACAGCCTTCTCTTCCCATGCCATGGAGAGAGTGACGCTGAAGCTGGCCCATAACCTGGACACCAACCATGTGGTACACCAGGCGCTGGCCCAGATGGCCAAGGAGATCAGCACCGCCTCCGACGGCAAGATGAAGCTGCGCATCTACCCGGGTGGCCAGATGGGCGGTCCCCGTGAGACCCTGGAGTTGCTGCAAAACGGCGCCCTGGACATGACCAAGGCCAGTGCCAGCGAGATGGAACCCTTCTCGCCCGCCTTCTCCATCTTCAGCCTGCCTTACCTGTTCAAGGATCAGGCCCACTTCAACAAGGTCATTTACGGCCCCGTGGGCGAATCCATGATGGCCCAGACCCGTGACAAGGGCTTCGTCTCCATCGCCGCCTACGTGGCGGGGACCCGCAGCTTCTACGCCAACAAGCCTATTCACACCCCGGCCGACATGAAGGGGATGAAGATCCGGGTGGTCGCCACCCCCACCACCATCAAGCTGATCGAACTGCTGGGTGCGGCCCCGGCCCCGATCCCCTTCGGTGAGGTCTACACCGCACTGCAGCAAGGGGTCATCGACGGCGCCGAGAACAACGAGCCCTCCTACGTGCAGACTCGTCATGTCGAGGTGGCCAAGTTCTACGCCGAAGATCAGCACACGTCTGTGCCCGATTTCCTGGTGATCTCGAGCAAGGTGCTGGACAAGCTTTCCGACGAACAGAAGGCCATCCTCACCACTGCCGCCAAGCACTCGGAAACCTACGAACAGGAGCTGTGGGACAAGGAGGTCGCGGCATCTCGCAAGCAGGCGACCGACGCGGGGGCCACCTTCATCCAGGTCGACAAGGAGGCTTTCCGCACTGCGCTGGCCCCCCTGTATGACGATTTCCGCAAGGATCCGGTACGCGGTGAGTGGCTCACCAAGATCGAGAATGAAGCCGGTCAGTAATCATGAGGGGAGGGCGACGAGATCGCCCTCCCGGGAGAACCGCAATGCGTCTTGAAAAGTTCAAGCAACCCATCGACAGGTTGCTCGCCGGGTTTACCGTCGCCGTGATGGCCATGCTGGTAGTCTGCGTGGTCTGGCAGGTGTTCAGCCGCTACGTGCTGGCACAGCCGAGCACCATGACCGACGAGATAGCCCGCTTCAGCATGATCTGGGTGGGATTGCTGGGAGCGGCCTACGCCACCGGCAAGCGTCGCCACCTCAGCATCGACCTGTTCGTTTCCGACCTCAAGGGAGGGCGCAAGCTCGCCAACCAGCTGTTCGTGGATCTCTGCGTGCTGCTGTTTTCCAGCGGCGCCATGGTGTGGGGCGGCCTGACCCTGGTGACCAAGGTCTACAGCACCGGCCAGGTCTCCCCGGCCATGCAGTTGCCGATGGCCTATGTCTACGCCGTGCTGCCCCTGAGCGGCCTCATCATCAGTTATTACTGTGTGCTCTTCATGCTGGAGACCCTGCTCGACAGTCTGGCGCCCACCCCCGATCTTGCCCCCTCAGAGGAGAACATCTGATGGATTGGACCATAGCCCTGGTCATGTTCGGCTCCTTCTTCGTGTTGGTGTTCGCGGGCGTGCCCATCTCTTTCTCCATCGGCCTGGCGACCCTGGCCTCCGGCATGATGATGCTGCCGATGGAAACCATCCTTGCGGTGGTCGGCCAGAAGATGGCCACCGGCCTCGACAGCTTCTCCCTGCTGGCGATCCCCTTCTTCATCCTGGCGGGGACCCTGATGAACTGCGGCGGCATCGCCCAGCGGCTCATCAACTTCTCCCAGGTGCTGGTGGGCCGCATGCCGGGCTCGCTCGGCCACGTGAATGTCATGGCCAACATGCTGTTCGGCTCCATCTCGGGGTCGGCGGTGGCAGCCGCGGCCGCGGTGGGTGGCACCATGGCCCCCATGCAGAAGAAGTCCGGCTATGATCCGGCCTATTCGGCGGCCATCAACGTGACCTCCTGCATCACGGGTCTGCTGATCCCGCCCTCCAACGTGCTCATCATCTATGCCCTGACCGCCGGCGGCATCTCGGTGGCCACCCTGTTCATGGCCGGTTACGTCCCCGGCATCCTGATGGGGTTCAGCATCATGGCCGTGGGAGCCATCATCGCCAAGCGCCGTGGCTACCCGGTTGCGGAGCGGCCCTCCTTTGCCATGGTGATGCGCGCCTTCTGGGATGCAATCCCCAGCCTGCTGCTGGTGGTGGTGGTCATGGGCGGGATCCTGGGGGGCATCTTCACCGCCACCGAAGCCTCCGCCATTGCCGTGGTCTACACCTTCGTACTCTCGGTGCTCATCTACCGCGAAGTGAAGTTCAAGGATCTGCCGGCCATCATGCTGGACTCGGTCATCACCACCGCCATCGTGCTGCTGCTGATCGGCATCTCGGTGGGCATGTCCTGGGCCATGACCAATGCGGACATCCCCTACACCATCAGTGACGCCTTGATGAATGTCTCCGATAACCCTCTGGTCATCCTGCTCATCATCAACGTGATCCTGCTCATCGTGGGCGTCTTCATGGACATGACTCCGGCGGTGCTGATCTTCACCCCGATCTTCCTGCCCATCGTCACCGAGCTCGGAATGGATCCGGTCCACTTCGGCATCATGATGATCTTCAACCTCTGCATCGGGCTCTGTACACCACCGGTGGGCAGTGCGTTGTTTGTGGGGTGTTCGGTCTCGGGGGTCAAGCTGCAGGCCCTGATCCGGCCCATGCTGCCCTTCTTCTTCGTCTTGCTGCTGAGCCTGATGGCGGTGACCTACATACCGTCACTCAGCCTCTTCCTGCCGGGACTGTTTGGCATGCATTGAGTCATGAGAGAGCAAGTGAGCCCAGGGCTCACTTGTTCATTTTCATGTAAATTGGTATAACAAGTTACCGTATCCGGGGGACAGTCCCGGCACTTGAATAGTATGAGGCTGGGGTGTGAGTGAGATGAATATGGACTTGGTTGAATCAAAGCGTCTCTATCAGAAAGTCGCCGCCGAGCTGAAACAACGCATTGCCAGCCAGCGTTATCAAGTTGGCGAGCGTCTGCCGGCCGAGCGGCTGATTGCCGAGGAGATGGACGTGAGTCGCACCGTGGTGCGCGAAGCCATCATCATGCTGGAAGTGGAAGGGCTGGTGGCGGTGCAGAAAGGGTCCGGGATCCACGTGATCGCCCGGGAGAGCCAGTATGCCGAAGCGACTCCCACCCTGGATGACGCCCTGTTGACGGCGGGCCCCTTCGAGCTGCTGCAAGCCAGGCAACTGCTGGAGAGCAATATCGCCGAGTTTGCCGCGACCCAGGTGACCAAGCAGGACATCATGGAGCTGCTGAAGATCCAGGCCCTGGCCCGCAAGGAGGATCGTGCCCGCGATTCGGAGTGGGACAAGCAGTTCCATATCCAGGTGGCCAAGGCGACCCAGAACTCCGTGCTGGTGATCCTGACCGAGCAGCTCTGGCTGCATCGCGAGCGCAACCCCTACTGGCGCAAGCTCCACGAGCATATCGACGACAAGGCTATCTCCAGCTGGTGCGACGATCACGACCAGATCCTCAAGGCCCTGATGCGCAAGGATCCGCAGGCGGCCAAGCTGGCCATGTGGCAGCACCTGGAGAACACCAAGCAGATGCTCTTCCAGGCCACCATCTTCGATGACGAAATGGAGGATGACCGCTACCTCTTCTCCGAAAATCCCGTCGTTCATCTGACCCAGCATTCCACTGCCAACGGCTAGTGGAAGGTTCTCGGGGGCGAATCCTCGAGGCTGTTTCAACCCCATGGAGGCGCTGGGCTGATGGCGTAGCCCAGAGCTCCCGGGCAAATTGCCGTTCCACTCGCCGGTTTTTGCTGGCCGCATCACCTGGATGCTGGCCCATGTCAAATGCAGTCACGACCCGCAGAGCCTTTGGCCCTTGGTCTGGAGATGCACAGCACTCGCGGGGCGGATACAACCTCTGAAGGTGAGTAAATGGATACAAAAAGGGCCACTTCTTGCGAAGTGGCCCTTTCCAAACGTTTGGTGGAGCTGGGGGGATTTGAACCCCCGTCCAAAATTACTACATCCTCGGTACTACATGCTTAGTCACTCTTTACATTCGCCAACACGCTGCGGAGAGACACGCCACGCATTGACTAGCTCGATTGGTTTTAATGCTTCCGCCCCGAGCAGGACTTCCACACGATCCTGTGAAGGATGACCTTCAATTTCCCTAGGACACAGGCAAGCTAGGGGAGAAGGGCTCAGCGCAGGTTATTAAGCTGCGAGTGCGTAGTTTTCGTCGTTTGCGACTATTTTTTTGCGGTTTATTAACGAGGCCTACCGCACCTCGGCATGCACCTTGGGTTTCGTGAATCTTGTCGAATCCAGAATCAGCCCCAAGTTGTCAAAAGGGATTGTACGCAAAAATCCTGTCATGGCAAGGCGTTGATGGCAATCGACCGGCCTTGGCCGGTCGATTGCTGGTTTATTGGACGCCTTGCCATGGCGGGTGGCGCACAATCAACCGCGGTGTTTGTTTTTCATGATGCGGGCTTTTTCCCGATCCCATTCACGGGCCTTGGTGTCTTCCCGCTTGTCGTGTTCTTTCTTGCCCTTCACCAGGCCGATCTCGACCTTGACCCAGCACGCTTTCCAGTAGAGGGCCAGCGGCACTATGGTGTAGCCCTGACGAGCGGTCAGGCTCTCGAGCTTGTCGAGTTCACGGCGACTGAGCAGCAATTTGCGGGTGCGGGTCGGATCGCATACCACGTGGCTGGAGGCGGCGTTCAGCGGCAGGAAGCTGGAGCCGAACAGGAAGGCTTCCCCCTGCATGAAGATGACATAGGCTTCGCTGATGTTGGCCTTGCCCGCCCGCAGGGACTTCACTTCCCACCCTTGCAGGGACAGGCCGGCTTCCACGCGCTCTTCGATGAAGTACTCGTGACGGGCGGTTCTGTTGAGTGCAATGGTGCTGGACCCGGCTTTGTTTTTACTGTTCTTTTTGCTCATGACGGGGGCCTTAGGCAATGTTTAGGAAGGCGCATTATACGTGGGTGGCGGCGGCTGTAAAACGCACAGCGCTCCGAGTGGCGGCTTTGTGAGCAGTTCGATGACGATTTTGAGGGAAGGGCGGGGCGAGAGCGGACCACACTGGCCGGAAAGTGTGCGATTGCCCTGCTTGGTGACCCGCGAACAGTTTCGGCGGTGATTTTGGCTGACAAGGTGATAAAATCGGGCCGATTGGATGAGGAAAACCCATGCCCCGTATTACTCGCAGTGCCCTGGTGATGTTCAGCGCGGAACAGATGTTCCGGCTGGTCAATGATGTTGATGCCTATCCTGAGTTCCTGCCCGGCTGTGTCGGCAGCCGTGTTCACGAGTCGGGTGAAGACTACATGATGGCCTCGGTCGATGTGGCCAAGGCGGGTATCGCCAAGACCTTTACCACGCGCAACCAGCTCGATGCCAATCGCACCATCAAGATGGAGCTGGTGGAGGGGCCTTTCAGCAAGCTGGCGGGATGGTGGACCTTCACGCCCCTGGATGTGGATGCCTGCAAGGTGGAGTTTGATCTCGACTTCGAGTTCACCTCCAAGCTCATTGAGCTGGCCTTTGGCCAGATCTTCCGCGAGCTGGTGAGCTCCATGGTGCTTGCCTTCTCCAATCGTGCCAAGGTGGTTTACGGTGTCTGAGCTCCTCAATATCGAAGTGGCCTATGCCCTGCCCGAGCGGCAGACGGTGCTGTGCATCCGGGTCGCGCCCGAGACCAGCGTGCTGGCGGCCATCGAACAGTCCGGCATCCTGCAAAAGCACCCGGAGATCGACCTGTCGGTCAACAAGTTCGGTATCTACAGCCGTCCGGTGAAGGGCACAGAGTCGGTGCAGGAGGGGGATCGCATCGAGATCTACCGCCCTCTCATCGCCGATCCCAAGGAGATGCGCAAGAAGCGTGCGGAAAAAGCCAAGGAAGAGGGGCGTGCCGATGTGGTCACCGGCGGGCGGCCCGATGTGCACCGCAAGCGAGACGATGCCGGCACCTGACGGGTGATGGGTTGTGACAAGGGGCGCCGTGGCGCCTCTTTGTGATCGTCTCGCCCGGCACGGGGCATCACAGGGTGAGCAGGCGCTCGTTTTCCACCGTCTCTATCCCGCTCTCCTGGATGGCAAGGCGCGCCATGGCGTGCGCCACCTGACTGGCCTCGATGGCACGCCAGCGGCGCAGCGACCCGCGCAGCAGGGGCTTGACCAGCGTATAGATGGCCTGGATGATCTGCTCCGAACGGCGCGCAGGTTCTCGATGGCCGAGCAGCATGGCCGGGCGCAGGATGACGAGCCGCTGCCACTCCTGGGCCAGCAGGGCCTGCTCCATCTCGCCCTTGGTGCGGGGATAGAGGGCAGGGGAACCCGGGTTGGCGCGCAGACTGGAGACCACCAGCAGGCGGCGGCAGCCGTGGCGACGGGCGAGCGCGGCAAAGGCCAGCACATAGTCGAGATCGACCCGGCGAAATGCCTCGGCCGAGCCGGCATCCTTGCGGGTGGTGCCAAGGCAGCAGAAGGCAATGTCCACAGGGGAGGGCAGCGTCAATCTGTCCAGCGCGTCGAACGAGGTGGGCAGCCAGGTGCGTCCCGGAGCGGGATCGCCCGGTTTGCGGCAGAGCAGGAGGAGGTCGTGTTCCGTCCCCAGCTCGCGCAGCAAGGCTTTGCCAATCAGACCGGTGGCGCCGGCAATCAGGAATCGACTCATGATGATCTCCTCGGGGCAATGAGGCATCCAGAGTGTGGCCCGGCGACATCACCGGGGCCAGAGAGAACAAAACCGGCAGAAGCCGGTTTTGTAATGTCATCTAGAGCGGTGTGGTGAAGGCGGCAGGGAGAGGGAAATCACCGGTCACGGTGGCCAGCCTGTCACCCACGAAGTTGAGGGTCAGCTCCTTGCGCTCCTTGTCGCCCCGACCGGGCTGGAACTCATAGAGGTAGTACCAGGTGTTGGGGTCAAAGCTGTCGCGCAACATGGGAGAACCCAGCACGAACTCGACCTGTTCGCGGGTCATGCCCTGGCGCAGTTTGTCGACCTGCTTTTGTTCCACATAGTTGCCCTGGGGAATATCGATGCGATAGACCAGGCTGCAACCGGACAGGGTGAGGGCGGTCAGGGCCGCGGCAATCAGGTGTTTCATCCGCATATCGGGTTCAGATCATCCATACAGTCTTTTTAGCTCGGCAAATCATACCCACTCCCCGTGCGGAAGTAAAAAGCCATTGATCCATCAGCCAATAAAAAGGGCCGCGTGGCGGCCCTGGCAGATCTTGCCCCCTTACATGGCGGCGCGGAAGATGGCGACGATCTCCGCGTGAGTCGCCTGCCTGGGGTTGGTGAGACCACAGGCATCCTTGAGCGCATTGGTGGCCAGCACGTCGAGGTCGTCGGCCCTGACCCCGAGCTGCTCCAGACCGGCGGGGATCTTGACGTCGCGAGCCAGTTGCCGGATGGCGTCAATGGCTGCCGCCGCACCCTGCTCATCGCTCATGGCGCTCACATCCACCCCCATATGACGGGCTACATCCTTGAGCCGGCCGGCGCACACCCGGGCGTTGTAGGCCTGGACATGGGGCAGCAGCACCGCATTGCACACCCCGTGGGGCAGGTCGTAGAAGCCGCCGAGCTGGTGAGCCATGGCGTGCACATAGCCCAGGCTTGCGTTGTTGAAGGCCATGCCGGCCAGGAACTGGGCATAGGCCATCTGCTCACGGGCATGGAGATCCTCCCCCTGATGCACGGCGGTGCGAAGGTGTTCGGCAATCAGTGCGATGGCCATCACGGCGCTGGCGTCGGTGACCGGGGTGGCGGCGGTGGAGACATAGGCTTCGATGGCGTGGGTCAGGGCATCCATGCCGGTGGCGGCGGTGAGGCCGGCGGGCTTGGCCAGCATCAGTTCCGGGTCGTTGACCGACATCAGCGGCGTGACGTGCTTGTCGATGATGGCCATTTTCACCTGACGGGATTCGTCGGTAATGATGCAAAAACGGGTCATCTCGGAGGCGGTGCCGGCGGTGGTATTGATGGCGATGAGCGGCAACTGCGGCTTGGCGGAGCGATCCACCCCCTCGTAATCCTTGATGCTGCCCCCATTGGCGGCCACCAGGGCGATGCCCTTGGCGCAGTCGTGGGGTGAGCCGCCGCCGAGCGAAATGACGCAGTCGCAGCCGTGGGCCCGGATCATCGCCAGACCCGCCTCGACGTTGGCCACGTGTAACCGACCACAGAGAATGAAAAAACCGGGAGCAGCCGAAAGCAAGTGGGATCTCGCGGGACAAACTCAAGGCTGATAAGGCTTAGAGGGGGATCGGGAGGTTCTAGGCGCGAGCGGCCCCAAAATGAAAGTTCATGGACGGTCTTCGGGGGCGTTGCGCCAAAAATGAAAACCCAGGGCGGGTGGTCGGCAATGCAGTTTGGGGTTTAACTCGGCGTTTAAACCCCATTTTGAAGCGGCCCAGGTTAAAAAAAATCGTGTCCTAGCCAGACTACCTTGCCGATGATGCTCAATGACTCCAGTTCATTAGGGAGCACGGAAAGCGTCTCATACCCGGCCTTGTTATCGCTGATGATGTTTACCCCACCATCGACCCGCTTCTGCAGCCGCTTGGCATAGAGCTCATCCCCCAAGCGCAGCACGAACAGACCACCATCCTGGATCTGGTTGCGGCTTAGGTCTACCAGGATGGAATCGCCGGAATGAATCGTTGGCTCCATGCTGTCGCCCTTGGCGAAGACGACTGCCAGGTTGTCCGGGTTCAGCTGGCGGAACTTGAGCCACTTGCGTCGAAAGGCCAGCTTGCGTTTAACCTCATGCTGGTCATTGAACGTTCCGTGCCCGGCACTGACTGCGATGTGGTAGCCATCGATCAGCGCATATTCCTCTTCAAACAGAGCCTTATCCAACCCATCAGGGTTGAGGCTCTCATCTTGTACGTCTTCCTTTGGGCCACGGCCAGTTGCGAGCCAGTCAATTCTAACCCCTGCGGTGTCTGCGATCTTGATGAGCTGGCTCATGTTTGGCTCAGAACGACCATTCAGATACTGGCGCAAAGTGGTATCAGCCATCCCTGCCCTCAACGCAAATGAGCGCGCGCTTTCCGTCCCGATAATCGATTCAAGTCTGTTCTTGAATTCACTTTCCATAAAAGCCCTCAAGAAGGAAAGCGTGCTTTCTTTTGGCGCGAGCACTTTCCATTGTTTAACTCATTGATTCATGAGGAAAAGAACAAGAAACCTCAAATGAGTGAATGCATGAAAAGAAAAGAGTGAATCTTTCCATTGCAAGAGTTTTTGAGTTGATCAATACTCTCAATTGTTCGCGCAATGCGCGAAAGATTTCTCAAATTGTATCACGGTGACCCCATGAGCATAAGTACAGCCAACCACATCTACGGAGAGCTTAGGAAGCGTGGTTACTCCGTCAGGAACTGGGCCATTGAACGTGGTTTCAGCCCCCGCACCGTACAGGAGTGTATTCACACTTATGCCCCTTGCAAGCACCGGCAGCCAGCCGATGGCACTGTCTCATCGAGGATCATGGCGGGATTGAGTGAAACCCTTGGCGTAGCTCTGTATGGAGATGGCAAATGAAAGAGTGGTTCACATCTATGGAACTTGTCAGTTTGCCGGGCATGCCTACTACGGTACAGGGAGTTCGATACCGCGCAAGATCTGAGCAGTTCAATTCGCGCAAATGTTCGGATGGCAAAGGCAGCGAGTACCACATCAGCTCCCTGCCCGCAGAAACCCGGCGCTACCTGGCAGAGCAGGCTGTTGCCTTGCAGGGACAAACGGTGACCGATCATGCGGCCGGTGGCAAGGCGATGGCCAAGCTGCTTGCTCGTGAAGTGCCAGTGAAGCCGGATGCGGGCCGAAAATTGCTGACCCTGGGCGCTGCAGCCCGCAAGAAGGTAGATGCCCGGCTGTTGATCCTGCAGGCCGCCGATGTCTTCTTGGCTCCTTATCAAGCCTGTCAGCAAGGGGAGGTGGGGCGCCGCGCCTTTATCGAGGCATACCGCACCCGAGCCCTGCAACTGCCAGCAAGTGTCTATGAGCAACAAAAGCCGTTTAGCCTGATCACATTGCGGCGCTGGCAAGGCACCCTGGCCGATGCTGGCCCGGCAGCACTGGCAGGCAACTACCAGCGGGAGCGGCCATCCAGCGTCGAGCAAAGCCCCGATCTGGCCCGGTTCCTCACGGCATTAATCACCGCCAAACCGCACTTGGCCAACAAGTGGGGGGCGCTGCATGAGCTGGCGACCCAGTACAGCGAGATGAACCAGCTTGGCTGGCAGATCCCGAGCCAGTCCTCCTTGCGCCGCTGGCTGGTCAAGTGGCTGGCAGAGAACAAGGTGGCCTTTACCTATGCCACCAACCCCGACGCCTACAACAACAAATACCGCACAGCCATCGAAGAGATGTACCCCTGGATGGGCCAGCCCAACGACGTCTGGGAGTTCGACAGTACCCCGGTCGATGCCATGTTGGTGGAAGGCCGCCACAGCATTATCGCGGTGATCGATGTGTTCACCCGTCGGGTGCGGTTGCTGGTGGCCAAGACCTCATCGAGCGAGGGGATCTGCCTGCTGCTGCGCAAGACCCTGCTGACCTGGGGCACCCTCAACGACAACGGGGTGATGCGTACTGACAACGGTTCCGATTACGTGAGCCAGCGGGTCATGTCCATCTGCACCCTGCTCGGCATGAACGTCAGCCGATCCAACGCCTATTCGGGATGGGAGAAGCCGCATATCGAGCGCTTCTTCCGCACTCTTTCCCACGGTCTGATCGAGTTGCTGCCTGCCTATATCGGGCACTGCGTGGCCGATCGCCAAGTGATAGAGGCTCGCAAGAGCTTTGCCCAGCGGCTGGAGGAGAAGCGCAAGCCGGATGCGGAAAAAGAGATCTACGAACTTGCCATGACAGCCGGCCAGTTACAGACCCTGCTCGATGACTGGCTCGATGCCCGTTATCACAACCGCAAACACAGTTCGCTCGGGATGACCCCCAACGAGAAGTACCAAAGCACCCGCTATCAGCGCCGCGCGATCGTCGATGAGTCGGCGCTGGATCTGCTGCTCAACCATATCGGTGAGGCCACTGTCTCCAAGGGCTTCATCAAGGCCGGTGGCCTCAAGTACAGCGCCCCGGAGCTGCTGGAGAACAGTTGGAAGAGCCAGCGGGTCAGCGTGTTCCTCGACCCGAGCGATGTGGGCCGGGCCATTTTGTACCGCACCGGCGACTGGAACGAGCGGATCGAGGCCGTGAACCTCGATTTGTTGGGGAACGGGGTGAGCCCGGATGCCTTCCGCGCCGCCAAGCGTGCCGATGCCAAGGCGCTGGCGAGTTTCCGCCGTGAGATGCGCAGCCTCGCCAAGACCTTCGGCATCAACGAATTGCATCAGGATGTGGTGCGCCACTTCGTCAACCAAGCGCGTGATGTGGCTCAGTTCCAGCGCAGTGATCTTGGGCTCGATAACCCGGCATTGGCGGCGCTTTCAGGCATTGCCTCACCCAGTGAACCGGCCCAATTCAGCGCGGCAGAGCTGGCTGCGATAGAAGCTCGCCGCGAAGAAAAAGCGGCCCGTGCCCAGGCGACGGCCGGGCAGGAATCCAGGGCGCTCAAAACCGAGTACGAACAGGCCATCTATCTGGCTGAGAAGGAGTTGGATGCCCCGCTGACCGAGCGGGAGAAGGAGTGGCTGACCAAGTACCTCTACAGCCACAAGCTGATGGCGAAACGGATTATCCGCCATCTGGAAAGTATCAGGGCCACTCGTAACACCCAGGCAAAAGGTTAACGAGCGGCCCTGTAGAACCATGAACATAAGGACAAGAAGACTATGAAACACAAGATCGTCGAAGTCAAAAACATGATCAAGACCGAGCAGTTGCTCGACAACCTGCTCAACCGTTCCAGCATCGTGCCGGGCATCGGTTTGATCCACGGCCCATCGGGTTTTGGTAAGACCACCGCCGTGGAGTGGCTGTTCAACCAGGACGAGGTGAACGGCATCTATGTGCGCTGTTACAAGGCCGACACGGTGACGAGTTTGCTGGAGCAGATCGCCAAGGAGATCGGCATTCCCCAGCGCCACAATCTGCGGGCCCAGGTCGATGGCATCGTCGAAGCGGTACGTGCGGAGGAGTTGGCCATCTTCGTGGATGAGGCGGATTACGTGGTCGGCAATGCCCGCATCATGGAGACCCTGCGCGATATCTATGATGCCACCGAACAGCCGCTGATCCTGGTGGGGATGGAGGAGATTGCCCGTCGCATCAGCCAGCGCAAGCAGCTGTTTAACCGCATCTCTCAGTGGATCGAATTCAAACCCGCCGACCTGGAAGACGTCTCCCTCATCGCCAACGAGATGCTGGAGGTTGACGTGGAGATTGACGACGCCCTGCTGGACCTTATCCGCAAACGCTCGAACGGGGTGGTGCGCACCATCGTCTCGGCCCTGGACAAGATCGAGAAGATGGCCATGGCCTCTGATGCCCGGATTATCCGGCTGGAGGACGTGGACGCCAGCGAACTGCTGCATGACGTGCGCCGCAGCCGGTAGCCCGAGGACCAGCAAATAACAACAAAGCACGGGAGGGATACCAGTGGTTGATATCAACGATAAGTCCAAGACGGAAGAGGCTTGGTTGTGGATGTGCAAACAGGACTCGTTCGATATGAGTGAGTTACTCGCAGCGACAGACGTTAGGCAAGCAAATTTATATGCCCTGATGCGTCGTTGGTTAGCGAGCGGCCACCTCAGTTGTGTTGTTGAAGGGGCATTGCGTCAGAGAGAGGTGTTTGGCTGCAACCGGTATCAAGTTTCGAATGTGAATGAACCACCCAAATTTGGCACCAATCAAGGAAATTGCATCTCTCGGAAAAAGCGGAAAAGCAGGCGCAAGACCAGCCAACAAAAGATGTGGAACACCATGAAAATCAGTCGGGTGTTCACGTTGACGGAATTGGCGATGACCTCGAATTCAACCAGTAACCATGCCGGCGTTTATGCAAAGGCGTTGGCCAAGGCTGGTTACGTAAAAGTTCAGGCCAAAGCCATGCCACATCGTGGAGAGGTCGCCAAGTACCAGTTGCTGAGAGATACCGGTCGCTTTGCCCCCATTGTTCGCAAAAACGGCTGCTGGGATCAAAACCAACAGCGGCTCTATCCGTTCCTGGTTGAGGAGGAGAAACATGGACACGTGGCTTGAGGTTCTGCAAGCCGAAGTCGGGGCCAGTTCGTTGTCCGTGGTGGCTGAAAAACTGGGTCTGTCCCGCACCACGATCAGCCAGGTCTGCAACGAGAAGTACCCAGGAGATCTGGCCCGGGTGCAGAAGCTGGTGGAGGGGAACCTGATGGGACACAAGGTGACCTGCCCCATTTTGGGGGAGATTCCGGTGCATCAATGCCTGGCCCATCAGCGGCGGCGGGCGGACGAGGTTGGGACCAGACCGATGGACATCAAGCTCTGGAAGGCCTGCCACAGTGGCTGCCCCCATAGCCAGCTCAGTGAAGATCAGCAACTGCGTCGGCCGATGCGTCTGGCCGTCGAACAGGTTGGCAGAGGCGTGGAGAAGGGTGCTCGCTATGACGCCGAGGTGACTCTCTCCAGGTTACGCCGCCAAGCGAAAAGCGATGGCGAGAACGCCAGCAGCAGCTTGCGCATCTTGGCTGAGCTGTTGGCCGAGGAGCTCAAGATCCTGGGCATCAAATACAACCGGCTGCTCGACAAGGTTGAGAAGCACGGCCAGTAAAGCTGCGGGCTCGGGGTATGCAGTGGGCCCAGTGAGATATCACAAGGAGAACGGGATGAACAGAAATCTGCAGAAGACCGCCGAGCAGTTGCGGGTCTGGCTGACAGCGAAAGGGTGCAAGGTGAGCACCAGCCGTGTATGCCATACCCCCTTGCTGGCGGTGACTGGCCCCTTGCCCGAAGCGATGACCAAGCGAGCAGTGTGGGGGCGAGAGTGCCTCGCGGGTGTGGTGCGGGATGTCGCCATCGTGCGCTTTGGCGGTTGCCTGCTGCACTGGCGCCAGTAAGAGAACCAACGGGATTTATCAAGGAGAGCCTTATGCAAGAAGCACAGACCAAAGACACGACTCCGATGCGGCAGAACGCCCAGGGTCATTGGGTACCGGAGAACCTTATCGCCCCGGCCGACAAGCTGCGAGATGAGGTGGTGATGGGCATCATCGCTGCTGCCAAGGAAGAGCGCTCACGCCTGGCTGCTTTCAAGATCGGCGCCATGCAGCAGATCGCCGATTTTGTGGACCTCTCGGCCGAGCGGTACGGGGTGGCTTGGGGTGGCACCAAGGGCAATGTGAACCTGCTCAGTTTCGACGGTCGCTACAAGCTGATCCGGGCCGTGGGGGAGCACCGCAAATTTGATGAACGGATCCAGGCGGCCAAGGTACTGATCGACCAGTGCATCGCCCGCTGGAGCGATGGTGCCAGCCCCGAGATCCGCGCCCTGGTGGACCACGCCTTTAGGGTTTCCAAGGCCGGTCATATCGACGTCAACCAGGTGCTCTCCCTGCGCCAGCTCAACATCGACGACGCCGACTGGGAGCAGGCCATGCAGGCGATCGCCGATGCCATCCAGGTGACCGGTACCAGCCAGTATCTGCGCCTCTACGAGCGGGACGGCCAGGGCCGTTACGTTCAGATGAGCCTGGATCTGGCGAAGTTGTAAGGGAGGAGTGCGCGATGGATATCAACGTAGAACAAGCCGAAGAGCAGCTGCAGCTCTGTGAACAGATCAGCGAGACCGAGGGCACCTGCTACCCCGACGACACCTATGAGGATGGTATCAAGGCCGCGTTGTTATGGGTGCTGGGGCTGGGCCCGGCTCCGCTGAGCGAAGAGGAGTACCAGGATCTGATGCCGCTGCAGTTCGAGCAGTAACGATGCGAAACAGGGCGACCGCACCGCCCTGTCTGCCCGGCGTGGTGGCCGGGCACTGATGAGCAGCCGACCTGGGCCCAGGTCTTCACCGCCTCGAACAAGGAGCACGGCGATGACCAAAACAGAGATGGATATTCGGCTTACCAAGATTTTCAGCGCGGCCGCCATTGCACAGGCGACCCCTGATAAACGGGCTGTGTGCAGACAGCTCAAGCAGTTTGATAGAGAGGCTCGTGCCCAAGGGCTGTTTGCCCTGGCAGGGGAGGCCAGCCAGATGCGCTGGCAACTGGTAGCGGAACTGCAGCAGACCAGAGCAGCAGAGGTCAGCCATGGCGGTGTCTAATTGGCAGGTATTGCTGGCCTATGTGATGAAGTTCGGCCCATTGAGCCAGCAAGGTGCCGAGCAGTGGCTCGATAGTTATTGCCCTGAGTGGCGCAATGGAGACGATGTGCCCGCCGGTCAAATCTGGGTGGCAAAAGTGGGGAGAAGTCATGACAGCAAGCAATGAACGCACCCGCTTGATCCGGCTGGTGCAGGTGGGCCGCCGTTCTCTGGGGCTGGATGAGGAGACCTATCGAGCGCTGCTGGTCCAGCAGAGTGGCAAGCGCTCTGCGGCAGCGCTGTCGATCCATGAGCTGGACAAGGTGCTGCAGGCCATGAAGGGGGCAGGGTTTAAACCGACTGTTAAACGTGGCGTAAAAGGAGGCAAGCAGAAGCGTTTAAGCCCGGTCAGCGGTACCCCGGTTCGGACGGCTGAGATAGGGGTGATCCGGGCTATCTGGATCACCATGGCCAAAAATGGCCTGCTGCGAGATGGCAGCGAGACGGCACTCGATCACTATGTGGAGCGCCAGACGGTACGGCTCAACAAGGGGGTCGGGGTGACCAGGGTGGCTTGGCTTGATGGTGAGTTGGCTTACTCGGTGCTGGAATCCCTCAAGCACTGGCATAAGCGGGAGATGGTCAAGGCATTGCAGGCGGCTAATAAAACTATCCCCATCAATGAGAGAACCGGACGGGTGGCAGGCTATCAAGCCGTGATGGCGGCCTTCGAGCAGATGCAAGCGGAGGTGCAACATGGATAGCAGCCAAGAGAATCTGGACCTGTTCGCCGATGACCATGAATCCTTGGGGCAGTTGGTGGACCGACTGGATCAGATCCCGGCGGCCGAGCTGACCGCCAAGTGGCCCAAGGCACTAGCCGAGCTGGTCGATGTGCTGGCCTGTGAGCTGGGGCGCGGCGGGATGGCGGCAGATAAGGCCTTGGCCCAGGCCCGCAAGCTGGCATTGGTGCAGGCCCACTATATGGGGGGCCGCGCTTATTACATCCCCACCGGCGATCATCTCAAGGCGGCGCTGCGGGACCGAGCCATCTGGGATGAGTTCAATGGCCGCAACATCGACCAGCTTGCCCGCAAGCACGGGCTCTCTGTGCCCCAGACCTATGCGGTGGTGGCAGAGCAGCGAGAGCTGACACGGCGCCGCCACCAGCCTGACTTGTTCGGGTATCAATAGCGATGGCCCTCACGTAACGAACAAACCCCGCCCTGGCGGGGTTTTCATTTAGGGGGGACTCATTTAACGTCAGGTATATCTATGAGATGAGAGTGAAAGATGGATAACCGAACGATTGGTGATGCTGGGGAATACTTGGTTGCATTTCATCTCAGCCGACGTGGCCTGTCTACGGCGCTAATGAATGCTGGCACTAAGGGGGTGGATATGTTGGTGACAGATGATGGTAAAAGCGTGGTCAGCATTCAGGTGAAATCATCTCAAGGTAAAAGCCAGCCGGGGCAGTGGATGGTGGGCAAGCACCAGCCTAGCCCTTCAGCAAATTTCTTTTATGTTTTTTGCAATATTTGGGAAGATCTCCATCGTGAGCCTGAGATGCTAGTGGTGCCTAGTGAGCACGTCAGCCGCGCAGTGGATTGGAATGCCAAAGTACCCTTGTTCAAAATTCAGCCGAGAGAGAAAGAGAAATACCAAGACAATTGGGAGCAAATATTGCAGTGCTTTAACAAGTAACAAGATTGAATGCTCAGGATATTTCAACGAGATTTCAGCTCGTGTTCATGTACGCAAGCTGGTGCAGTGGGATAGGGCCATCTGGGATGAGACAAACGGCCGCAACATCGACCAGCTTGCCCGTAAGCATGGCCTGTCAGTGCCGCAGACCTATGCGGTGGTGGCAGAGCAGAGGCAGTTGACCAGACGGCGAATACAGCCAGACTGGTTCCAGTCGTAACGAAAGACTCCATCTCGGTGGAGCCTTTCGTTAACATTCACTTGGAGAGCAGTAAATAGTTAACAAAATAACCCATTGATATATTTATGTTTTATTGCTAAAACAAAATCAAGGATTCATTCGGTGTTGAACATATCTTTATAAGTAGAAGATATTCTGCCGTCTAGTAAATGGTCAATCTGCACAAGGAGAACTTAAGGTGAGTTACACAGCCACGACATTCAACGTTATGATTGCTTCACCTGGTGATGTCGCTTCAGAAAGGGCGATCGTTCGAGATGTCATCTACGAGTGGAATGCTATTAACTCTGGAGTGCGGAAAATAGTCCTTTTGCCAGTTGGTTGGGAAACTCATTCCTCGCCGGAAATGGGTGCTCCTGCACAGAAAATAATCAACAGCCAAGTGTTGAAAAAGTGCGACCTGCTTGTGGGGGTATTCTGGACCCGGATTGGCACACCCACTGAAAATCATTTGAGTGGCACAGTAGAGGAAATTGAGGAGCACATCTCGTCTGACAAGCCGGTTATGCTGTATTTTTCAAGTCAACCAGTTGCTATGGATACTGTTGACCTTGGCCAAGTTCAACGCTTAATAGAGTTCAAGCAATCTTGCCAAAACCGTGGCCTTTATGAGGGGTATGATAGCCATGCTGAGTTTAAAGAAAAATTCTATCGGCATTTGCAATTGAAAGTGAATGAACATCAAATTTTTCAAGTAGATGACTCTGAGGCGTTTGATGATGTTGTTGTCGAATCTCGCACTAAGATTCCAACCCTTTCTCAGGAAGCGAGAGTTTTGTTGAAAGAAGCCAGTCAAGATCGAGGGGGAGCAATTCTCCATGTCCAATATCTTGATGGAACTGCTATTCAGACGAACGGGAAGAATCTGATTCCTTCGATGGACCGGCGGGAAATAGCGAAATGGGAAAACGCGCTACAACAACTCAAAGAGCATGAGCTTGTGATTGGCCGTGGCAACCGTGGTGAAGTATTTGAGATTACAAACTTAGGATATCAAGTTGCCGACATGATCGTGTTATGAGTAGCCTTATATATAGATCTAACTATTTCGGACAACTATGTGTAGGCGCTACAGATGATTGAGATTCCAGCATCAGCCGTAACAGGCTCGCTCAGAGTTGGGCTACAGGTAGTTACTTCACATAAGAAGCCTGTGTTAGAGGTGTATTACCAATTGCGTAACCGATTTGGACCCGAGCACGAGTTCGATATGCCTGTTGGCGTGCATGGCAAAGACGTGCGGACTCACAGGACTCGACATCAAGATATCTTCATCCAGTTTACCTTAGTTAATATAGGTGGTGTTCGAGCTGAAAATGTAACTCTGCGTGTACAAGGTGATTTGAAGAGGAATAGCCCACGGGAAGATTTTGGTGGTGTTTTTAGGTCAACAATTGCCCAGTTTGCGCCAGGACAAAGCCAACATCTGTTTAGCTTTAGAGACACTGATCTATATGAGTTCCCAGAGGACGCTGGAGGTCGGCGGAGATTTAAATCAGAGTCCCTTAGCATCACTATTGAGTACAATGCCCCACCGGGAATCCTCAACTGGTTTTTGTCACTGCCAAATAGATTACGTGGCAAGAAAAGATTCACTAGCATTTTTTCTTTTTCGCCGGAAACAGTTGCCGGAGATTTGCCCCCAGCGGAGTATGCTTAATACATCATGCACAAAATATATACGAAGTGGGCCAGTAAGTCTTCAGCATTAACAATGTAACCCACCATAAACCCGCCCCATTAAGGCCCCTCGGTACGCTGCGATAACGCAGTTAATCGAGGGGCCTTTTATGTTGCCTGATACCTATCCCATAGCGCTTGCCTGGTTGCTCCGTCCCGATGTGGAAGGGGGCGAGGTCAACCACCCGGCCGACCGTGGCGGCCACACCAAGTTCGGCATGGCCGATGCCGCCGACGGCAAGAAAGACGGCATGCTCGATCTCGATCGCGATGGCAGGCCGGATATTGCCGTCGGCGATGCGACCCCTGCCCACGCCCAGCTGTTTTACCGAGCGAACTACTGGCTGCCAGCCCGTTGCGACCGGGTTGATAGCGTCTGCCCGCTGATTGCCATCGCCCTGTTCGACGGAGCCGTGCATCACGGCCCTGGTCGCTCGGTGCGCCAGTTGCAGCAGGCGCTCGGCGTCTTGGCCGATGGGCTATTGGGCTCCCATACCTTGCGGGTGCTGGCCGCCAAGACCGGCCGAGACGGTGGTCGGGCCCTGCTGCTCACGCTGCTTGAGATCCGCGCCGGCTTCATGCTCGGCATCGTGCGCAAAGACCCGAGCCAGTGGGCCAATGCCCACGGCTGGAGCAACCGCCTGCTGCGCCTGCAGAGCTACCTGCTCTCTACCCGGTTCGGGGAGGGGGCGGCATGAGCAAACCTAGCCTCATCAACAAGCGCCGCCAGGCGTTACAGGGGATCCAGGCCGCTGGCTATTTCGGCATCCCCGAACTCAAGAACCCCCGTTACCTCGCCTGCTTCAAGGATGGGCGCCGCGCCCATCTCAAGGCCTATCTGGCCGAACCCGCCTCCATGGACCTGGAGACGATCCCGCTCTACAGCCATCACGCCACTCGCCAATCCCTGTTTGCCCAGGGCTGGCGGTCGGTGGGCGAGTTGGATCGCCTGCGGGCCCGTGCCCGTCTTACCCCAACCCAACATAAGGAAGCCCATCATGGCTGATTCCCTGTTACCCCAAGCAAAGCCTGCGATCCAAAGCCGCGCCGTGATCGGCGGTGTGATTGCCGTGGGGGCCGGTATCGCCGGCCTGTTCGGCGTAGCGATCGATGCCGGTACCCAAGCCAGCTTGGTCTCCACCGCCGTGGATCTGGCCAGTACTATCGGCGGCCTGCTGGCCATCTGGGGGCGCCTCAAGGCGACCCACGTCATCAAATAAGCCATCAAGTAGGGCAGGAGACACCCTTGAGCGACCCCATAGACCGCGCCCAGCAGCTCGACGCCGAGCGGACCGGGCGACTTATTGACGCCCACCGGGCAAGGCCCAAACCCCGTGGCGATGGCATCTGTTGCGATTGTGATGAGCCCATCCCAATTGCGCGGCTGCATGCCGAACCCGATGCGCCGCGCTGCATCGAGTGCCAGACCCTATTCGAGCGCAAGGAGGCAATCCGTGTGGGATTTCATCGTTAAGAACTGGGGGCCCCTGTACGCCCTGGCCAGTCTGGTGGGGTTGATTGTCATCATCCTGCTCTCCAAGACCTATGCCAAACGGGAGGATGTCACCGGCCTGGCCGCCAGGGTGGCCAGGGTCGAGCAGCAACTTTCGGATCTGCCGACCGAGAAGGAGTTGCACACCCTGCAACTGGAGATAAGCGAATTGCGTGGCGAGCTGCGGGCACTGGCGCCGGAGCTGCGCCAGGCTCGCCGCCTGGCAGACCTGCTGCTGGAAAATGAACTCAAGGAGAGACCATGAGCATTCAAGGAATATTGGACGCCCAGCAACGCCTGGTGATCTTGCGCTCTCTGCTCGATATCGGCGGGGCTGCCAACGAGTCGATCCTCAATGACTGCCTCGACCAGCTGGGTACCGGCCGGGTGTCCCGGGATCGGGTCAAGACCCTGCTGGCCTGGCTGGATGAGCAGGGGCTGGTGCGCATCGAGAAATTGGCCCAGGTGCAGGTGGCCCATCTGACCGGCCGGGGCCAGGACGTGGCCGAAGGGCGATCCAGCGTGCCTGGCGTCAAGAAGCCCCGTGCCGAAGATTGAGGGAGGATGACCATGGCCGAGAAACCGACCCGGGGCCGGGCCAGCAAGGTGTGGCTGCTGCCCGAAGCTATCCGGAACGCCCTCAACGAGATGCTGCGCGACAAAGGCAACAGCCAGGCCGCCATCCTGGACGAGATCAATGGCCTCATTGAGGGCGCAGGGCTACCCGATGATCTCAAGCTCTCCCGCTCAGGGCTCAGCCGCCACGCCAGCCAGGTGGAGCAGGTGGGCCAGCACCTGCGCGACTTGCGGGAGACCACGGCGGCGCTCACCTCCCAGCTCGGTGACAAGCCGATGGGGGAGACCACCAAGCTCATCCTGGAGCTCGGCCGTTCCCAGCTGTTCAAGGCGATGCTGGCCCAGGTGCAGAACCCGGAGGAGGCGGTGGATATCGACATGCTGAAAAACGCCATGCTGGCTGCCCAGCGGCTCGAATCCACCGCCATGCAGAGCCATAAGCGGGAGAAAGAGATCCGCCAGGCCTTTGCCGAGGAGGTGGCTGCCAAGACCGAGGCCATCGTCACCCAGGCGGGCCTGAGCGGTGAAGCCGCCGCCGCCATTCGCCGCGAAATACTGGGGATTGCCTGATGACCACGATCGCACAGACCCCTCTCGCCCAGCAGTTGGCCCTGACCCTCGGTACCGAATACAACCCCGACGAGGTGTTGCTGCCCTATCAGAAGATTTGGATTGCCGACGAGAGCCCACTCAAAATCGCCGAGAAGAGCCGCCGTACCGGGATCACCTGGGCGGAGGCGGCCGACGCCGCCTTGAAGGCCTCCAAGACTAAAACGGCCGGCGGTTGCCACCACTTCTATGTAGGCAGCAACAAGGAGATGGCCCGCGAGTTTATCGACGCCGTGGCCATGTGGGCCAAGGCGTACAACAAGGCAGCCGGTGAGATCCAGGAGGAGGTGTTCACCGACGACGAGGACAAGGCGATCCTCACCTTCGTGGTCTATTTCGCCTCGGGCTTCAAGGTGCAGGCGCTCTCCAGCAACCCCTCCAACCTGCGGGGGATGCAGGGCAATGTGACCATCGATGAGGCCGCCTTCCATGACCGGTTGGCCGAGGTACTCAAGGCTGCCATGGCGCTGACCATGTGGGGGGCCAAGGTACGCCTTATCAGCACTCACAACGGCGTCGATAACCTGTTTAACCAGCTGATAAACGACAGCCGGGCGGGTCGTAAAGACTATTCCATTCACACCATCAGCCTGGACGACGCCTGCCGCCAGGGGCTCTATCGCCGCATCTGCCAGGTCAAAGGCACGCCCTGGACACAGGAGGCTGAGGATAGCTGGAAGGCGGGCCTCCTCAAGGCCACCGCCACCGAGGAAGACGCGCTGGAAGAGTATTTCTGCGTGCCCAAGCAGAGCAGCGGCGTCTATATCAAGCGCACCCTGATCGAGCGGGCCATGCAGCCGGAGATCCCCATCCTGCGCTTCACCGCCCCTGCGGACTTCGAGCTGCAAAGCGAGGAGACCCGCAAGGCGGTGGCGGAGATCTGGTGTGAGGAGAACCTCAAGCCCTGCCTGGAAGCGCTCGATCGCAATTGCCGTCATGTACTGGGGGAGGACTTCGCCCGCAAGGGGGATCTCTCGGTGTTTGTTCCGCTATCCATCGCGACCAGCCTGCGCAAGACCGTGCCCTTCGTGGTGGAACTGGTCAACGCTCCCTATGAGACCCAGCGCCAAATCCTGTTCTACCTGCTGCAGGGGCTACACCGCTTCACGGCGGCCGCCTTCGATGCCACCGGTAACGGCGGTTATCTGGCAGAAGCTGCTCGGCTGCGCTGGGGCGCCAGCATGATCGAGTGCGTGATGCTCAATGACCCCTGGTACCGGGAGTGGATGCCCAAGCTCAAGGCCGAGTTCGAGGACGACAACCTGGTGATCCCGCGCCATGCAGACGTGCAGGACGACCTCGGCAAAATCCAGGTCATCAACGGCATTCCCAAGATCGACAAGGGCAAGAACACCGGTCAGGGCGGCCAGCAGCGCCACGGCGACTTTGCGGTGGCCCTGGCCATGGCCGTGCGGGCCAGCTGGATGGAGGGGGGCGCCATCGAGTTCACCCCCTTACCTGGTAAACACGGGCGCGACAGCAACGACGACTATCACCCATCCCTCGGGACGAGGGATCTGATCAAAAGTGAGAGAGGGGGTTGGTAATGGCCGGACTCATCGACATTCATGGCAACTCGCTGCGCCTGCAGAAAGAGCCGCAAACCGAAAACGACGCCAAGCTGGCCCAACTGCGCCGCCACTACAGCGAGCACCCCACAGTGGGGCTCACCCCGGGCAAGGCGGCCGCTGCGCTCAAAGAGGCGGAGGAGGGGAGCCTCATCGCCCAGTGCGAGCTGGCCGAAGACATGGAAGAGAAGGACGCCCATCTGCAGAGCGAGCTTGGCAAGCGGCGCCGGTCCCTGCTCGGGGTGAGCTGGACCATAGAGCCGCCCCGCAATGCGACCCTCGCCGAACAGCGCGACTGCGACATGATCCGCGAGCTGCTGGAGGACTTCACCTGGTTGGATGATGCCATCTTTGACGCCACCGATGCGGTGCTCAAGGGGTTCAGTGCCCAGGAGTTCAGTGGCTGGGAAATGGTGGAGGGATTGCAGCTCCCCAAGGGCATCGTCTGGCGCGATCCCGCCTGGTTCCAGACCCACCCGGATGACTGGAACCAGTTGCGACTGCGGGACGGCAGCAAGGAGGGGGCGGCCCTCAATCCGTTCGGCTGGGTCATGCACAAGGCCAAGTCGAAGTCGGGGTATCTCGCCCGCACCGGCCTTATCCGCACCCTGGTCTGGCCCTTCCTGTTCAAGAACTACAGCGTGCGGGATCTCGCCGAGTTTCTGGAGATCTATGGCCTGCCGGTGCGCCTAGGCAAATACCCGGAAGGGGCGACCGAGAAGGAGAAGGCGACCCTGCTGCAGGCGGTGCTCTCCATCGGCCATAACGCTGGCGGCATCATCCCCCGGGGGATGGAGATCGAGTTCCAGAATGCGGCCAACGGTCAGGCCGATCCCTTCGTGGTGATGATGGACTGGTGCGAACGCTCCATGAGCAAGGCCATCCTGGGGGGAACCTTGACCAGCCAGGCCGACGGCAAGAGCTCGACCCATGCGCTCGGCAACGTCCACAACGAGGTGCGCCAGGAGGTACGGGATGCAGACCTTCGCCAGCTCGCCGCGACCCTGACCCGGGATCTGGTCTATCCGCTGTTTGCCCTGAACGGCAAGAGCTTCCAGGGGCCGCGCCGCTGCCCGCGCCTGGAGTTTGACGTGACCGAGCCCGAGGACATGCGCGATCTGGCCTATCCGCTGCGGGCCCTGGTGGGCATGGGGATGCAGATCCCAGCCCAGTGGGTGCGGGACAAGCTGCAGATCCCGGCCCCCAAGGAAGGGGAAGAGGTGCTGGTCATCGTCGATAAGCAGGCAGGGGCCGGGGAGGCGGCTCTCAGGGCGCAAGGGTTGGCGGCCTTGGCGGCAAAGAATCCTGTTCAGGGTGATAACAACGACGCCCAACTGGCGAGGCTGCAGGCGGAGGTCGCCCCCTTGCTTGCCAGCATGACCGATGCCGTCCAGGCACTGGTGATGCAGGCCACTACTCTGGAGGAGATCCGGGATGGCTTGCTGGCGCTGGAGCCCAACCTCAGTCATGACGAACTGGGGGCGCTGTTGGCCCAGGCCATTGCAGCCAGCGAACTGCTCGGCATGCTGGAGATGGAGGAGGGCAACTGATGCCCGTTCGTTACGGCAGTCTGCCGTTTGAGGAGGCGATCGCCTTCTTTCGCCAGAAGCTGAATATGCCGAGCGAGCGTTGGGCCGATGTGTGGCGGGATGCCCATAACCGCGCCTTTATGGTGGCGGGGGCGACCAAGACAGACCTGCTGGCGGACCTGCGCGGGGCGGTGGACAAGGCGATAAGCGAAGGGCAATCCATCGGGGCCTTTCAGAAGGCGTTCAAGGAGGTCGTGGCTCGCCACGGTTGGGAGCATACCGGCCCGGCGTCCTGGCGCTCTCGCGTCATTTTCGAGACCAACCTGCGCCAGAGCTACAACGCCGGGCGTGATGAGCAGATTGAGCGCATCAAGCACAAGCGCCCCTATGCGCTCTATCGTCACGGCGACTCCGAGCTCCCCAGGGATCTGCACCTCAAGTGGAACAACCTGGTGCTGCCGGTGGACCATCCCTGGTGGGATACCCACAGCCCCAGCAACGGCTACGGCTGCAAGTGCAAGAAGTTCCTGCTCTCCGAGGCGGATCTCAAGCGTCGGGGGTTGACGGTGGGCCAGGCACCGGATGACGGCAATTATGAGTGGGTGGACAAGGGGACCGGGGAGATACACAGGATCCCTCGTGGCATCGACCCGGGATTTGACTACCGGCCGAAGACGCCCGCCGCCTTGACCGAGGCCATGGCCAAGCGGGAGGCGGCGAAATCCGCGCTGGCCGAGCGCTTGCCGCAGCGGATGGTGGAGAGCGCGTTTTCGACGGCCAAGGGGGTGACGGCGCAGGGGGTCAGCGATCTGCTGGCCCAGCTACCCGCCCCCCAGCGCGAGTCCTTGGCGGCCTTCCTCAAAGCGCACCCAATCAAGACCCTATTTATCAAGCAGACCGAGATGGGCAAGGGGGCGGCAGGGCTCAAGGTTGCGCCGGCTATTGCCGAGTACCTGAGCACAGACCCTTACCTGGTTCGCTCCCTCTATTACACGCGCCGGGCCAGCGCGACCAACGGTTTTACGGCCAAAAGCTGGGGCCATCTGGTTATCAAAGTGAAGGCGGGTGATACACTCAAAGCAGTGGACATGCAGGCGGTGCAAGCGGCGGCGGCCGAGGTGGTGACCGATGCCCATGCCAACACCGGGCCCCGTCAGTGGCAGCCAAGGGGTACCAGCGGGGAGACCCTGCGCCGTCACTGGAGCATCTCCGCCAACGTCGGCGGCAAGCAGGGAGAATCAGCCCAGCGGCTCTCTACCTGGTTGCATGAACTCGGTCACCAGGTTCACTTCTGGGCCGGGGAGCCTGACCTGACGGGAGTGGGGCTGCTGACGGAGTATGCTGGCAAGACCAGGATGGAAGCTGCCGCCGAGGCGTTTGCCGCCTGGGTCTTGGCGAGGGATGCCATGGTGGCGCACTTCCCCGAACTGGCCAAACGGGTGGAGGCCATGCTGGCCCAGGCCACGACCGCCAGCCGCAAAGGAGAGAAAGGATGACCCTGTTGGAGCAAGCCAGCGCCCTGCTGTCAGAAGATGGCCCCTTTACCCTGGCACAGGCCAAGGCGCTGGATGCCTTGTGCGAACAAGCCGAAGGCGAAGAGGCCGACCTGCTGGGGGATCTCTGGGCCGCCGCCATGGCTGCGGCCGATGAGGAGGCCCTGCACTTTATGACCACCTTTGAGGATGACGTCTGATGGCGGGCAGCTTTATCGCCATCAGCCACCACGGGGTGGCCGATGCCCATGAGCTGCTGGCCCGGCTCTATCAGCGCACCGGCAACTTGAGCGAGCCCCTGGCGGATATCGGCGAGGGGCTGGCGCTCTCCCACCGGGATCGCTGGGATGTGCAGGAGACCCCGGAAGGGGAGCCCTGGGCCCCCCTCTCGGACAAGTACCGCGCCCGCAAGCCACGCCATGCAGACGAGGTGCTGCGCCTCAACGACGATCTGCGCGACACCCTCAACTATCAGGCCGATCCCCAGGCCCTCTACTTCGGCACCCCGCTGGAATACGGCGCCGCTCACCAGTTCGGCCGCCCCGAGATCAACCTGCCTGAGCGCCCCTATCTGGGGCTGTCGGAAACAGACCAGCAGAGCGTGTTGGAGACGCTGGAGGGGTATCTGAATCCAGACCGCTTGTAACGCTCTTGGTCCAGCGCCTACCTTCAGCCTATGAGGATAGTAAGCCTCATAAGGTTGTATGCGTCCTAGGCAGCTTTAAACAGCGTTAAACATCACTGAAGCTTTGTGCATCAGTCCCTCCATAAACGCTGTTGTGCTTCACTCTCTTGGTTTGAGTTTATTGTGATGCTCATCACTAAATGGGAATTGCTGAGTCATTTTTCGACATTTCCGGGTTGCATACAGCCTTATAGGCCTCATATCAAACCTGTGACCGGCTGATAGGATTTACGTATGTACTTGTTGTTACCAGTGAAGGTGTTGAACTGTGGCGTCTACCACCCTTGGCGTTATCGTGGTGAACACAATCCGCATAGGGATGCCACAACTAGAACCATGATGAACTTCAAAGAACCCACTGACCGTAGACATGCTCAAGCGGTGAAGGAATTGGGCGCAATGGTGTTGCGTAAGCTCCCATCAATTACTGTCACGATACATAACCGGAGTGTCTATCTGGTCAGCTTGCCGTTCACGATCGCTGTCGTACCTTCTTCAAAAGCAGGAGTTCACTCAGAAGGGTTGTTGCGTATAGCCGCTATGATTGCTGAAGCCTACCCTAACGCTCACGTAAACCCATTACTTCACCGTACTCGTTCTGTACCGAGTGCTCATAAGGAGAATGGTGATCGCTCAATTTACACTCACATGCAAAGTATCCAAGTACAGGGGTACGACCCTCATAGGGAAAGACACATACTTGTCTTAGATGACGTCACAACGACAGGAAGTAGCCTCAGTGCATGTTACTATCTGCTCAAAGATGTTGGGGCCGATGCTGTGGTGCCATTGAGCATTTTGGAGACAGCAAGTTACTAGCGAGGTTTACTGTGAAACCGATAGATATGAAAAAGTTGTTAGGTGTTGTGGTTCAAACGGAAGGGCTCTCTTCTGACACGACCCTTTTGAAGCTTTTTCAACATCTTACTTTTGAAAACTTCCGCGATGAGATTGACCTTTTGGAGGCAGTTAATGCATCTCACTTCCTGAAAGGGAAACTAGAAAGAAACGTTTTTGATGTATCACGGGAGTTAATCTATAAACACGAATTAGATGGAATAAAATTGCTCCCCATTGGAGAGGAAAATTATCCTATTTGCTTGGAAATCACTTCTAGACCGCCTGCAATATTGTACGTCAAGGGCGAGTTGGATTGTTTACGCAGTGTTCCTGGTGTGGCAGTCGTTGGGTCGAGAGAAATTTCCTCAGCTGGTACTGAAATTACAAGACGGATTACAACTCAGCTATGTGAGCATAGCTTTGTAATTGTTAGTGGGCTGGCAATAGGCGTCGATGCGACAGCACATAGAGCTGCTTTACAGGCTAGAGGTAAGACCATCGCTGTTTTGGCTCATGGCTTAGAAGAGGCAAAGCCTAAACAAAACACTCGACTTGGCCTTGAAATTCTTGAACGCGGTGGAATATGGGTTTCCGAATATCCAATGGGTAGAAGAGCTATGAAGCAGTCTTTTGTCCAGCGGAATAGAATTCAAGTTGGGTTGTCTTCTGGTTCGGTGCTGATAGAAGCGTCCTTAGATAGTGGAACAATGACCCAGGCAGAGTTTTGCATTAAAGAAAAAAGACCTTTATTTGCTGTCGTTCCGCATAGAGTAGATAACCCGCTGCATTTGAACTGTGAGGGCACACAGTCTTTGGTGGATAAAGGTGATGCCACTCCACTACGTACAAAGGATGATTATGATGGGCTGGTTAAAACGTTATTGATTTCGAAGGAGAATCTGAATCAGCGGGATTCATTTTTTTCTTTATCAACACCGTCTCTTCTTTAAAACAATGTCAAACGTGATTGACTAACCCACCATAAACCCCCTCTCTTCTCATGCCGCCGCACTATGGCGGCATGAACATATCCAAGACCCCATACGCAGCGCCCCTCGTGGCCATCCTCCATGCCAACCCCGTCAACGGGGAACGGCTGGCGGTGCTCGATGCGCAATTAAGCCCTCAAGGCGATGGCTGGCACCAGCTGCTGCCGGTCGGCCCCTTCAAGGCCCGTGACGGCCGCCCCTTTGACGTGCCTGGCGGCCACTGGCTGCTCGACAAAACGATCGCCACCACCCTGATCAACCGGGCCAAGGCGCTCGGCCAAGACATCCTTATCGACTACGACCACCAGACCCTCAAGGTGGATCAGAACGGCCAGCCAGCCCCAGCGGCCGGTTGGTACAACGCCGACGAAATCGAGTGGCGCGAGGGCCAGGGTCTCTTTATCAAACCCCGCTGGACCGAGCGGGCCGCCGCTCTGGTCGCCGCCAGAGAGTATCGCTTCCTCTCTGCCGTCTTCCCCTATGACGCCCAGGGCCGCCCCCTGGAGCTGCGCATGACCGCTATCACCAACGATCCCGGGGTGGTGGGCATGCAGGCGCTGGCGGCCCTGAGTGCGTTGCCTACCCAAACCGGCCCGTTGGCCACCCCCGCCCAAGCGGCACAAAAGGAGAAAACCATGAATGAACACTTGATCGCGCTGCTCGGCAAACTCGGCATTCAGCTGGGGGCCGATGGTCAGCTTACCGCCGAGCAGGGTACCGCCGCTTTGGCGGCCTTCGACAGCCTGCAGGCCAGTGCCAAGAAGGCACCGGAGCTGGAGGCCGCGCTCTCGGCCGAGAAGACCGCTCTGGCCGCCCTCAAGGCACAGACGACGTCAGAACAACAAGGAGCCCAGGTTGACCTGGCGCAATACGTGCCGGTGGCGACCTACAACGCCCTGGTCACCCAGGTGGCGGCCCTGACCGCCCAGGTGGACACAACCGATGCCGCCACCCTCATCAAGGAGGCCCGCCTCGCCGGCAAGGTGGTGGCGGCCGAAGAGGAGTACCTGACCGCCTTCGCCGCCCAGAAGGGGGTGGCCGCCCTCAAGGCCCTGCTGGAGCCGCGCCCGGCCATCGCCGCGCTCACGGCGAGCCAGACTGCTGCCGTCACTCTGCCGGAGAAGAAGGGGGAGGCCGTGCTCTCGGCCGAGGACAAGTACGCCGCTGACCAGCTCGGCATCAGCCACGAGGACTTTGCCAAGGCCAAGGCCTGAGCAAGCCCCCCCATTTCACGCGAAGGCAGTTCCGTTTAACCAGAGAAGGAATAAACCATGGCCATGATTACACCCGCGCTGCTGCAGTCCCTCTTCACCGGCTTCAAGAAGAACTTTGAAGACGCCAAGAGCGAGGCGCCGACCCAGTACACCAAGATCGCCACCGTGATCAAATCGACCACCAAGTCCAACACCTATGGCTGGCTCGGCAAGTTCCCGAGCTTGCGCAAGTGGGTCGGGGATCGGGTGATTGAGTCGATGAAGACCCACGGTTACCAGATCGTCAATGAAGACTTCGAAGCCACCGTGGCCGTCGATCGCAACGATATCGCGGACGACGAGCTGGGCATCTATGCCCCGCTGTTCGCCGAGATGGGGCGCTCGGCCGGGGTACATCCCGACGAGCTCTGTTTCGGTTTGCTGGGAGCCGGTTTCACCACCCCCTGCTACGACGCCCAGTATTTCTTCGATACCGATCACCCGGTCTACCCCAAGGTCGATGGCACCGGCACCCCGGCGCTGGTTGCCAACCTGGTGGTGGATGGCGCCTATACCGGCGAGCCCTGGTTCCTGCTCGATACCAGCCGCGCCCTCAAGCCGATCATCTTCCAGGATCGCAAGTCCCCCGAGCTCATCGCCATGACCAAGATCGACGACGAGGCGGTGTTCACCCGCAAGGAGTTCCGTTACGGGGTGGACTGCCGCGATGCCGCTGGCTTTGGCTTCTGGCAACTGGCGTTCGCCAACAAGCGGGCACTGACCCCCGACAACCTGTGGGATGCCTACAGCCGGATGCGGGAGTTCCAGGCGGACGGTGGCCGCAAGCTCGGCATCAAGCCGACCCTGCTGGTGGTGCCGGCGTCGCTTGAGAAGTTGGCGACCCAGATGCTGGAGCGCGAGCTGGAAAGCAGCTCCAGCAACGAGCTCAAGGGCAAGCTGGAACTGGTGGTGGCTGACTACCTGTAAGCGACACCGAGCTGTTTAACCGCGGGGTGAAGCGAGCGCAGTGTGGGCGTTTAACCCCCGTTTAAACCGGATCCTGGATTGAACGAGACAGAGGGAATCATGAGATGGAACACGAGATGGAACAGGCTATTCGCGTTGGCATCACATCAACGATTCGTCAGGTATATTTTCGCGCTGGCCTGGCGATTGCACCTGGCAAGTCTGAGCTGGCTGTGTCGCCTGTGCAGTGCGAGGCCCTGGAGGCCGATCCGCGCCTGGTGGTCACCCGCCTGGGTCAAGACGTCGCCCCTGCGACGGCTGATGCACCGCAGACGAACGGGGATCTGGACGCAGCAGTGGGCGGCCTGACTGGCTCGGGCTATCTGGCGGGCGTCGCCACGCTGGATGGTAAGGTCACCCCGTTGGCCGAGATGAAGGTCGATGAGCTGCGCGAACTGGCCGTGGAGATGGCGATTCCGGGCGCCGCCAGCATGAAGAAGGCCGAGCTGGTGGCTGCCATTGCGGCGACCGAGGTGCAATACCCGGTCAAGGACGAGGATGGCGCCACCACTGAACCGCCTGCCGACCCCGTGGCCGAGGGCGCCTGATATGTACGCCAGCGTCAACGACATGGTGACCCGCTTTGGCGAGGCGGAGCTGTTGCGCCTCGCCATGACCCCGGCCGGCGAGCTGGACAGTGCGGCCATCACCGTCGCCCTGCAGGACGCCGGCGCCCTGATCGACGGCTACCTGGCGGGGCGCTACCCGTTGCCGCTGGCCCATGTCCCGAGCGCCCTGGTCCCCATCTGTGCCGACATTGCCCGCCACCGCCTCTATGGCGAGCAGGCGCCGGAGCAGATAGCCAAGCGCAATGAGGCGGCCCTGGCCTTCCTCAAGTCGGTGGGCAAGGGGGAGCTGGCGCTGGGGCTGGCGGCCGACGGCGAGCAGGTGGAAAGCCAGAACCTGGCCCAGTTGCAGTCCGATGGCCGGGTCTTTGGCCGGGGAACTGGGGGCTTCCTATGAGTGCCCCCACGCCTGAACTCGACTACCTGGCGGCGGGGGAGCGGCTGCGCGAGCTGCTGCTGCCCTTGAAAGAGCAAGGGCTCAAGGAGGTGTTTGTGGCCACCGACCTGGAGGCGGTGGCCAACCTGGGGCAGCACACCCCAGCCATCCACATCGTCTACCAGGGAGAGCGAGAGAACGAGACCAGCCAAAGCGGGCGGCAAAGCACGTTCGATCAGGTTTGGCTGCTGGTGTTGGTGCATCGAGCCACCCCCAAGGAGGCCAGCGCCGGGGTGTGGCTGGGGCGCATGTTGCAGGCCGTGGCCGGTCGGGCCTGCGGTGACAGCACCTTTCGGCGTGAAAGCGCACCGGTCAAGCCGAGTTACAAGGGTGGGGTGGTCTATCTGCCCCTTGCCTTCAAGACGACAGTGAAATTCAAGGGAGAACGGTCATGAGCGAAACACTGCACCTGGAAGGGGATCTCTACATCGAGACCTTCACCAACAACGTCTCGAACGGGGTGATCGGCCCGGTGGACGTCAACAGCCTGGAAGTCAAACCGGACAGCGAGAAAATCAGTATCCCGAGTAAGCGCAAGCACAAGCTGGGTCAGGCGCGGGAAAGCTACTTCGTGGCCAAGCCTGCCACGGTCAATATCAAGACCAGCGAGATCCCGCCAGTGCTGCTGGCCGCCGCCTTTATGGGACTGGAGAGCCCCATCAACCAGGGGGCGGGGACGCTGACCGAGGTGCCGGTGACCCTGCTGGCGCACCCCAAGTGGGTGAGCCTGGGCAAGGCCAACCTCTCGGCCACCGGCCTGGTGGTGAAGGAGGGGGCCACCTCTTTGGTGCTCGGTACCGATTTTGAGATCAACTATGCACTGGGGTTGCTGCGGGCCACCAAGGCGGGGGCGGTGGCAGACGGTGGGCCCGTGACCGTCAGTGCCAGCTATAACGCCATCACCGGCACCCGCATCGCCGGCAACGTGCAGCCGGAGGTGAAGGCGAAGCTGACCCTGGATGGGCGCAGTGTCATCAGTGGGGAATCCATCCTGCTGACGGTACCCCGCGCCAGCTTGTCCCCCAAGAAGGCGGTGGATTTCCTGAGCGACAAGCCTATTGAGATCGAGCTGGAGGGGGAGCTGTTGGCCCTGGACGGCGAGGATGCGCCTTTCTATGTGGATCGGCCGGAGACGGTGTAAGGGCTGTGGAATAAGAAACGGCGGGGAAACCCGCCGTAACGAAAAGGAAAAGAGGATGCTCTTAGGTCAGTACACAAGAAACAACAACACCTATAGTACCGTCAGAAATAGAACCTAACATTTTGGAAATTAATTCAATCGTAGTCTCACTCATAATAAACCCCCCGTGATATATGTATGCAATCATATAAATAAAGTTGTAAGGGGATAAAATAAGATATTTGATGTAGATACAAATCAAAAACAAAAACATAGATACTAGTAGAAAACGTCTGTAGCTTCTTGTAGATACTTTCCCCAATACTGGCCTAAAAGCACCGGCTAATACCATCTCACAGATTGAGGTGTTTGTCAATCCATCTGTTGGATGGGCATGTTGTTAATGTGCAATTTTTCATATTGAAGTGAGATGATTAAAAACTGAAAGCTGGGTTGGATTGACCGATTTGATGTAAGCAATAATTCCCTCTCGAACGAATCGATTGTCATTTTCATTATATCGTTCTGAGAATTCAATTAACCGGCGATGTGTAATTTCTAATAATCTATGCGAAAGATTGATGTTGAAACACTCAATCAATGGTTGCGGTTTCGCTTCCTTCGTTGAATTTAATTCGAAGTGAGATTTTGATGCGGTTTTTTTGAGCAATTCGAAGGCTGTTTTTGTTATAGATTCATTCATTCCAGATACGATCAAATCATCCATATATAAGCTGATGCGTACATAACCAGTTTGATGCAACTTTTCTATCACTTTACCGAAACGACTACGATGTAAACAAATGGAAGCTAGTAGTGGAGATTGAACAAATCCATACGGTAGGCAGTGGCTATGGCGTTGTCCATTGGATACGGGAACGGTTGATTGTTTGGCTACGTCGCGAGCAATCTGATAGCTGAGTATGTCTTTTAAGCTCCTAGTTATACGTGTACGACTGATGCTTCCAAAAAAATTTTTGATATCGAGATGGGCGAAAAAATGATCATTAATGTGATGGTGTAATGCCGCTAAATGTCCGCCTGACTGAAGGTGAAAATAGTAGCTTGGGCAAGAATAACGTTTTAGTAACTCATCGTGCACCTGCCGCCCGAAGTCAGCAACCTGCTTGGTGGGGACATAGACCCAAGAACCTGGTTTGACTTCAAACTTTACAGTCCATCTTGGTTCGTTCACGAGGGCTTAGGGTTCTTATAAGGTAGTTAAAAGCCATGTTAACGAGTTCTGAGAAGTGCTCATTGAACAGCTTCACAATTTCTGTGATCAAGATGATCACAGCAGTGCGATAGCTATACTTTGCTGCTGTATTCTCAGTGTGCTCCTTAACTAGGCGGTTATGTTTTTTACTCATAACACACCCTCCACACACGCACTCGACGGGTCCTAGCGCAAGGCGCATGGCTTAAACTAACCGGCAACTCGTGGACCCCATAGACCCCATGGAACCATTGGGACTAGTGGGCCACGTGGCGAGTCGCAAGGCATCACAACGTGACAAGTGGATCGCTCTGCCCCCTGGAGAGCCCAAGTGGCCTAACGTCGAGTGACCGCCGAATCATACGGATGTACCGTTTGGAGCACAACACTCTTTAATCCGCCATAAACCCTGAATTCTTCATCAAATCCTCAAAATGAGAGCTATCGCACTTTAACGAGATAGCCCATGTCCACCTCTTCCACCCTCAAACTTGCCCTAGAGCTGGCGGCCAAGGTCACCGGCCGGGAAGACTTGGCCGCCTTGGCGGGTGAAGTGCAGGAGCTGGGTCCTATCTCAGACGAGACGGCCGCCGAGACAGAGCGCCTCGCCACCACTCTGGAAGAGTTAAGCCAACAGCGTGACCTCATCACCCAGTTCGAGGCGAGCGGCCGCGCCCTGACCCAGCTCGAATTGGCCACCGTGCTCTCCCGGGACCGCTTGGCCGAACTGCGCCGCGAGCAGCAGGGGGCGGCGGGTAGCGCTCGCCAGCTCACCGACCAGGAGCGACTGCTGGCTTCCGAAGTCAAGCAGCTGGAGCGCCAGCTGATTGCCCAGCACCGCGAAGTTGGCCGCCTGCGTGGGAGCCTATCCCAAGCGGGGATCGATACCCGCAACCTTGCCCAGGATCAAGCCAGACTGCAGCGCGAGCTGCGCGAGAGCGTGGCCCAGACCGAACGGCTGGGGCGCTCCCTGGTGCAGGGGGGCCAAGGCGCTGGCGGATTCCAGGGGGCTATCGGCAGTCTGACCGGGCGCCTCGTAGCCCTGGCCGGAACCTGGTTCGGGATCCAGACCCTCACCACCCAGCTGATGGCCATGTTCCAGACCGGCGATCAGGCCGAACGCCTTGGCGTCCAGCTCAAGGCGGTGATGGGGTCGATTGCCGGCGGCAAAGAGGCCTCCGCCTGGATCCAGGACTTCGCCAAGAACACCCCGCTGCAGCTCGACGAGGTGACCCAGGTCTTCGTGCGCCTGAAAGCCTTTGGCATCGACCCCATGAACGGCGCCATGCAGGGCATCGTCGATCAGGCCTACAAGCTCGGCGGCGGCTTCGAGGAGGTGCAGGGCATCTCCCTAGCGCTGGGCCAGGCCTGGGCCAAGCAGAAGCTGCAGGGCGAAGAGATCCTGCAACTGATCGAGCGCGGGGTGCCGGTGTGGCAGCTGCTGGAGCAGGTCACCGGCAAGAACACCGCCGAGCTGCAGAAGCTCTCGGAAGCGGGCAAGCTCGGCCGGGACACCATCCAGGCCCTGATGAACGAGATCGCCGCCCAGTCGAGCGGGGCGGCCGCCAACAACATGAGCCTGCTCTCGGGGCTGATCTCCAACGCCCAGGACAACCTGGCCAAGTTCTACCGCATGGTGGCGGAGAACGGGGCGCTGACTTGGCTCAAGAATCAACTGGCCAGCCTGAACCGTGAATTCGACCAGATGGCCCAGGATGGCCGCCTGCAGGCGTGGGCTCAGCGCCTCTCCGACGGCATCGTCGGGCTTGGGGAGTCCATCAAGAGCTTCATCCAGACCGTCTATGCCTGGCGCGATGCCCTGCTGGTGATGGCTCAGGCCTGGTATGGCCTGAAAATCGCGGGCTGGATTGCCGATCTGCGCGGCCTCTACGGCCAGTTCATCGCCCTACCTGCGGCGACGGCCACGGCAGCAGGAGGCATGACCACGGCAGGCACGGCAGCGGCCGGGGCGGCGATCGGGGTGCGGGCGCTGGGCATGGCCATCAGGGCTGTGCTGGCTGCCGTGACGGTGGAATCCATCATCCAGATCACCCAGTTCGCCAACGCACTGCGCCAGCTGGTGCAGGCCGAGCTGGCGTTGCGAGAGGCGCAGGTCCAGCGCTCGCAAACCCAGGCCCAGCTCAATGGCCAACTGGCAGCCCTCTCTGCCGAGCTGGGGTTGGCCATCACCAGCGTGGCAGACCTCGATCGCCTGGTCGCCGGAGGCAAGGTGCATTACGACGAGGCCACCGGCAGCTGGCGAGCAGGGGCCGCCGCCGTTAAGGCGTTGGGCGATGAAGCCAAGCAGACCCGCGACTATCTTGCCGAAATCAACACGGTGGCCAAGCAGACGGCGGCGGATGGTCCGGCAAAGCTGGCCAAGGCATTTGATGAGCTGGGGCTGGACTTCGAGCGGGCTAATGGTCGTATCGGCGCCAGTTTCCAGAATACGCTTGGCGCCTTGGATACCCTGGTGCAATACACCGGATCTAGTTCGGCAGCCTGTGAAGAAGCCCTGGCGGCGGCGTTCAACCAAGCGAAGAACAAGGCCGAGATCGATGCGGTGATCGAGCGCATGCAGGCGATGGCCAAGCAGGGCCAGCTCACCGGGGATGGCATCACCCGCTCCATGGCCATTGCCGCCGACGCCATGAGCAAGGTGAAGGGGGGCAGCGGCGATGCCAAACAGGCGGTGGCGGCGATCGGCGATGGCTTCGACACGGCCGCCGCCAAGGCCAAGAGTGCCACCGATGCCATGCGATCCAATCTTCGCGGCGTACAGAAAGAGGCAGAGCAGACCGGTAATGCTGTGGCCTCTGCAGGTGGTGGGGGCGGTGCCGGTGGGGGCCGAGGGGACGTCACCCGCACCGTGGGCGCCGGCTCGTTCTTCTACAAGACAGTGGACATCAACAACCTGCGGGGCAATGCCGATGCCCTGGCCAACACCCTCGCAGGCGTGGAAGAGGAGCTGGCCCGCTACAGCCAGAAGGTCAGGGACATCCCGGCCTATAGCGAGTGGAGCAAGTGGTACGCAGAGAAGTTCCAGAAGGAGATGGAGGCCATGCGCACCAAGCTCCAGCAGGAACTGAGCAAAGCCCAGGCCAAGGAAGCAGAGAAGGCGCAGACCACCACCTCGGCTGCCAGTCAAGCCGGGCCATCTTCCCAAACCTCGTTCACCCAGGGGCAGCCCCAGCGGATCATCATCGAGCTGAGATCAGGCACCGCCCGAGCCGAAGTTCAGGCCGATGAGGCCAATGCTGCCGCCTTTATCAACCTCCTTAAGCAGCAAGGATTGCGCTCATGAACGTCACCTTAAACGGGCTGCTCCTGCCCGATGATCTCGTTTGGCGCGACGAGTTCGATTGGTCGCCCGTCGAGCAGGTTGTCACGCCGACGCTCTCTGGCGCTCTCCTGGTCGAGGAAACGGCCACGCCGGAGGGACGCCCCATCACCCTGGTGGGCCATGCCCCCCGCGCCACGGTGCTCTTGCTTAAAGCGCTGGAGGCGCAGGTGGCCCAGCTGATGACCCTCACTTTGCTCGATGGGCAGCAGCGGGAGGTGGTCTGGCGGCGGCCTGGTGTTGTGGCCATCCCCGTGATCGAGATGGCTGACCCCGAGGCGGGTGAGCCCTATGCCCTGACTCTTAACTTCACCGAGGTGATCCGATGACCATTCATTCCGGCGACATCAAACTGATGGCCAGTCAGCGGTTGACTGACACCACGGACGGCGGCGGCCGCATCACCGGTCATGAAATCGTGAGCGGCGAGCACAATGGCCTGTTTCAGGACATCAGCGATCTCGACCGCACTTATGGGGTGGTCAGCATGCGCAAGGCGTTTCTGGCGGTGCAGACGGATGACACGGACACCTATCGGGGTGCCCATATCATCGTGCAGGTGCCCCCGGCTGACCCGAACGTGGGGCTATGCCTCATCAACACCCGGGATCATCACGACACCCGCGCCAATGCCCGCGACGTGCTGGAGCGTTATCTGGCCCGTGGGCCCAAGTGGCGCGGCTTCCTGTACGACACCCAGCTCGAAGGCCAGCGGGCGATCCGCTTCTTCCAGCGCGTCGAGGTGCGCCTGCCGGAAGTGGGGGAGACCCTGGTGCTGGTCGGCAACGAGGGCAAGGCGGGGGAGTTCGAGCAGTACGTGCGGGTGCTGGAAGTCACCCAGCAGCTGGCCAAGTTCCAGGTGCCCAACGTGCCCGAGTTCACGCGCAACGTGGTGACCTGCAAGCTGGCGGACCCGCTGCGTTACACCTTCGAGGGGGAGCAGCCGACCCCCTATGATGTGGTGACCAACGTCAAAACCGCCCTGCGGGAAACCGTGGTGGCCGATGCCGCCAACTACTTCGCCACCACCAAGCTGGCGGAGGCGGTGAACCTGGGCGCCATGCAGGTGCGGGCCAAGACGATCTTTACCCAGATCGTGCCGTCTGCCCGCACCGAGACCCCAGCGGTGGATCTGACAGCGGCTGGCGAGATGGCCAGCCTGGTGGACTCTGGCAAGGGGCTGGTCAGCTTCTCGACCGTGGTCAGCATTGCCCCCAGCCGGGGCCTGTTCCTCGGCACGGGTGTGAAACCCGGCACCCTGACCATCACCATCGGTGCGGCCGTCATCACTGACAAGGGGGGCGAGCTGGTTGTGGCCGGGTCCGTGGTGGGTGCTATCGACTATGGCCGTGGTCAGCTGGAGTTCAACGCCCAGTGCCCGAACTACGGGGCCGCCAGCAAAACCATCAGCTTCTGGCCAGCGTCTCGCCCGTCCCGTATCGCTGACACGGCCAGGATCGACATCAAGGCCAACAACCGGGGCTATGCCTACACCATCACCCTGCTGCCGACTCCGGCACCGGGCACCCTCACGGTGTCGTTTATGGCGCAGGGGAAATGGTACGACTTGAAGGACAACGGGCGCGGCGAGCTGTTCGGCGCGGATCGCTCGTTCGGCACCGGGATCGTCAACCTGGCCACCGGGTCGGTCATGCTGACCCTGGGGGCCCTGCCGGACGTGGACACCGCGATCCTGTTCAGCTGGGCGACCCCGGTCAACTACACCAACCGCAGCAACCAGCCCATCAGCATCAGCAAATCGGCATGGCAACTGCCCCACACCGGGATCACCCCCAAGAGCGTGATCCTGACTTGGGGCAGCGGCCAAACGGCCAACGATGCGGTGGGGGACGGGCGCCTGCGCGGCGACATCACCGGCACCATCAACTATGCCGAGGGGGTGGTCATCCTCGATCACATCACCCTGCCGGCGCTGGGCCAGGAGTACATCGCCCAGTACCAGTACGGTGAGCCGGTGACCGAGCGCCACGTTGAACCGGGGCGCCTGAGTACCCCCGGCCAGGTGGGGCACCTCTCTATCACCCTGGACGGGGCAGGTGGCGGGGCCACCAACCTGACCCCCGGGTCGGTGCATGTCAAATTCAACGCGCTCTATCACAAGTTCGATGTGGACGATCAGGAGCTGGTGATCCAGACCCGCGACCCGGTGATCACCCTGCTGGATGACGGCCAGGGCAACCTCAAGGACGCCAGCGGCAACACCCTGGGGGCCATTAACTACGCCGCCGGCACCCTGCATTTCATGCCGGATGGCAGTGCCCCCTTGCCCAAGCCGACCTATGCCTGGGTGACCGTGGGCACCAAATGGGTGGGCAACAACCAGGTGGCGGTGCAGCGCTGGACCATGACCGGCATCGAGTACCACAACACGGCGTACACCTTCCCCGATGGCGAGGGGGGCTGGGTCGAGGTGACCTACCGCAACAACAACAGTGCGCTGGCGCAAAACGCCACCCTGACCGCCCAGGCGCTGCGCATTGATGTCACCCCCGGGTTTGCGGAGGCCATTCTGGAAGGGTCGCTGCGCTTCACCCTGGGGGGGAGCACCTACGTGGATCGGCAGGGACTGCTCTACCGCAACCCGGACCCGGAGACGGGATCCGGTATCCAGGCAGGGACCATCGACTACTCGAACGGGTTGGCGGTGCTGTCTGACTGGGCGGCCGGGCAGACGGCGCAGCCGTCGCTGCAGTCCCTGGCCACCTCGTTCAGTGCCCAGTCGGTGGATGAGGTGACCTTCCGCACCCCGGGGGCGCCGGTGGCGCCGGGTAGCCTCTACATCAGCGCCAACACCGCGAGCGGGCGGCGCATTGAGGCCACGGCGGACGGGGACGGCTATTTCACCACCACCGACATGGATGGCCGGGTGAACTACCAGACCGGGGTGGTGACGGTGCGCTTTGGTCGGTTCGTCACCGCTGCGGGCAACGAGAGCCAGCCCTGGTATGACGTTGACCAGGTGGGGCTGGACGGCAAGATCTGGCGCCCCACTAGCGTGGTGGCCGACACCATCCTGTTCAACTGTGTGGTGTTCAGCTATCTACCCCTCGATGCCGACATCATCGGGCTGGATCCGGTGCGGTTGCCGTCCGATGGCCGGGTGCCCTTCATCCGCAAGGGGACCACGGTGGTGGTTCACAGCACCCGCAAGTCGGCGTTCCCGCTGGGGGTCAGTGCAGGGCAGCAGCTCAGCACCGGCCGCACCCGCCTGGCGCATGCCCATGTGGAGGACAAGAATGGCAAGGCGCTGGCGACCACCCTCTACAGCGTCAACCTGGATAGCGGCGTGGTGACCCTCGGCACCCCATTAGACCTGACCGGCTATGTCGAACCCCTCTATGCCGTGCATCGCATTGAGGACATGAGCCTGGTCAGCGACGTGGAGATCTCGGGGCGCCTGCTGCTGACCAAGGCACTGTCCCATGCCTATGACCCGGCAGATACCTATGTCTCCAGCGCCCTCATCATCGGCGACCTGTGGGCCAGGTATACCAACCTGTTCGATCAAAAGGCGTGGACCAATGTCTGGTCTGATTACCTCATCGGCGATCAGTCTACGGCGCAATACAACGACACGGTTTACCCGATCCTGGTCACCAACCGAGGCGCCCTGCAGGAGCGCTGGGCGGTGATCTTCACCTCCAGCACCACCTTTGTGCTGGTCGGGGAGCATGTGGGCCAGATCGCGGCGGGGGATGTAAACACCGACTTGGCCCCCATCAACCCCAACAACGGCCAGCCCTATTTCCTGCTGGACAAGCGGGGCTGGGGGTCAGGCTGGGCGAGTGGCAACGTGCTGCGTTTCACCACCCAGGCAGCCGGCGCCCCCTTCTGGCCGATCCGTACCGTGTTGCAGTCGGTGGCGTCACAGGATACCGACAAGTTTGAGCTGGCCCTGCGCGGCAACATCAACACCCCATAAGGGACCAACCAGGTGGGGCAATCTGCCCCACCCCATAGGAGATCATCATGGCGTTTCCGGTGAAATGGTTTGCGAGTCAGATGCAGGGAGCCCCGAGCCTGGGGGACACCACCGCCGGGGCCCTGACGGCCCTGCTCAAGGCGGTGCTGGTGACCGGGTTCGGCAACCTCACGATCAATGCCCTGGTGTGGGATGCCGCCGAAGGGGCCGCCAAGGCCACGTTTTCCAGCGGGCACGCCTACCTCAAAGACTCGGTGATCGAGGTGAGCGGGGCGAGCCCGGCCGCCTACAACGGCGAGCATCGAGTGAAGAAGGTGAGCAGCACCGAAGTCTGGTTCGAGCTGGACGGCGGCAACCCGGGCAGTGCCGGCAGCGGCACCATGTCGATGAAGGTGGCACCCCTCGGCTGGACCCTGACCCATGAGAGTGGTGACGGCCAGGTGGCCATCTATCGCCCCACCAATGTCAGCGAGTCGGGCAACGTTTCCTTGCGCATCGACAACACCGCATTCAGCGGCTGGACCGGTGCAGCCAACGCCTATTTGGCGAAGGTGGCCATGGTCGAGGATGTGGTGGACATCAACACCTTCACCACCATTTACGAGCACCGCTGGCCTGCCACGGGGCGCTATAGCGACAAGCGTTGGGATCTTATCGGTGATCCCCAGCTGTTCTATTTTCTGCCCGCCTATGGCGCCTCGAACTACCAGCATTTCTACCTCTTCGGCTATTTGAAGTCGGTCAGGCCAGGGGATCGCTATCATGCTGTCATAGCCCATTATCCCAGCCTGCTGGCGACAGAAACGGCCAGAAACTGGGCTCAAGGCGCGGGGGCATCCAACAGCAACTATGGCAACCAGTTCCTCAACTTTGATGTGTCTCTCTATCGCAAAATGGCGCGGCCATATAGCCAACTGTTTGGCTCTGCTGACTGGTGGCTGAAAGGCATCTTTTCCCGGTTTGGCACCGGCATGAATACCCCCAACGGCCCGGATAACGGTTTTTACATGAGCACCGATCCCATCATGCTCTTTGAAACAGGGTCTAACCTGCGTGGCTTCATGCCGGGCCTGATTGTGCCCTATGGCACCATCGCGGGCTGGGATCGCAAGAATTTCGCTGACTTGCCCGCCGTGCCCGGGAAAATTGTGCGCTTTATTCAGCCGTGCTATTCGGAGACACAATCCACCGCCGGGCTGGTCACATTGGTGGCGTTTGATCTGACCGGACCGTGGAGGTAAGCATGGCCACACTCTCTGATCTCATTCAGGCCACCGCTGGTTTGCTTGCTTACTGGCCGTTGAACAGTAACGGCAATGATCTCAGTGGTAATAACCGTCATCTCACCCCGGTCGGTTCGGTGAGTTTTTTAGCCCCACCGATGACGACACAACTGGTGCCATCGGTTCTGACGCCCCCATTTAGTGGGTCACTGCGGATTGCCCAGGACAGCTTGCCGAAGATCAAGGCCGTTGAGGGGATATTCAGACTGGATGGCGAAAAAGGAAATGGCACATACAGCACCGCCATCGGTGTGAATCAGCCCCTTACAGGGAACGCGGGCCGATACATGCTGCTCTATCAAGACAACCTGGGTGTGTGCAGTTACCAGAATATGACCAACCCATCGGTGCCTGTCAGTTACCCCTCGCTGACCAACTTCTGGGAAAACCTATCAGTCGGCAATCATCACTATGTCGTGCAGCTCAATGAGGCGGGCACGGCGACCGATGTTTACATCGACGGCGTGAAAGACTCGGCAATGACGGTGCCGTTCGATGTGTTCTCTCAAACAGCCGGCAAATACCTGACGGTGGGGGCCTATTACTACAACGCCGTAAATAACGGCTCTTGCCAGACCTGTGATGTCGCCATCTATGGTCGGCCCCTGACACAAGAGGAGATCACCGCTCGCCAGCCCTTTCGGTTGGGTGACCCGATGATCAAGACCGCCGCGCTCAATGCCGTTCCCGCCAACCAGGAGCCCCGCAGCCAGTTCGAGCCGCAGGATGTAGAGTGGCGTGGCAGTCCAGGGGCAGTCTATGCCGGCCCCATGTCTGCCGTGTCGGTGACGGCGGCGCCGCTTTGCCAGGGGCGGGATCAGAACTGGATCAGGGATGGCGAACAAGGCGCCGAGCAGGGTTACATCGAGAGCACCGTCACCATCAACGGGGAGGGGGTGAGACGCCGGGTGCTGTGCTTTGAACAGGCGGGGAACCTCATCGGCGAGACCTACAGCCGGGAAAGCGATGGCAAGTACCGGTTCGATCTGCTGTGGCTGAACCGCCGTTACATGCTGGTCGCCCAGGACGATCCGGCGTTCGGCCCGGCCGATTACAACGCCGTGGCGGCCGACTACCAGCTCCCCACCCCCTACGCCCCCGGGGAGGGGGTCGGCCTGTCAGGAGGTTGATATGTTCACCTACTCCGATACGTTGCGCACCGCTCGCGCCAATCTGCTGGCCACGGCCATCGACTCAGGCAGTGCTGGGCCGGCGACCCTCACCATTTACACCGGGCCACGGCCCGCCCCGGGGGCCGCCGTCACCAGTCAGGTGCTGCTGGTCGCCATGCAGTTTACCCACCCCTGCGCCCAGAGCGTGACGGGCGGGGTGCTGACCCTCAAGCCGCTTGCCGAGAAGATGGTCACCGGTAACGGAGTCCAGACGTGGGGGCGGTTGGCCAACCGCGATGGGGTCTTTATCGCAGACCTGGATGTGGGGCCACCGGGCAGCGGGGCCGACATCGAGATCCCGGCGAACGAGCTGTATGCGGGCGCCATGGTGCGCATCAACAATGCCACCTTCACCGAACCCTAACCGCTCTGCGTGAGCCAAGAGGTCAGCATGGCCAGAACCGACGCCCGCCTGGCGCTGCAGAAGGCCCGCAAGTCGTCCGCTGCCCTGGAGCTGAACCCGGCCATGGTGGTGCGCTATGTGGCCGTGCTGCAGGGCACCTGTCTGCCGCCCACCTTCGCCAGCTCCCCCGGGCTGGTGCTGCCTACCGTCTTGCAGGGGCAGGGGCAGGCACCGCTGACAGATGTCACGATCACGCCCATCCATCCGGCTACCCTGGCCAGCACGGCCCCTGCCACGGTCACGGACATCACCGCCAGCGTGGTGATCGATGCAACGCTGACCGTGACGGCGCGGGCCGCGCTCTACCAGATTGAGGCGGGCTATGACATCAACGTGTTTCGGGGGCCGAGCCACACCAGCCAGGTTCAGTGGCAGCAAGCCCAGGATGTAGTGGCCAGCGTCATCAGCCACTGGGAGCGCCCCGGGGTGGCCCAGGCGCACCATCAGCAGTCCTGGCAAAAGGGCACGGCGCTGGAGAGCACTCTGGTAGGTGTCGTGGCCCAGATGCCGCGCTGCGATAACCTGGTGCAGGATCGCTTTGAAGAAGGCCCGGCACTGGGCACGACCCACGGCACCGGCTTTACCAGCCTGCCGCGCTGCGATGTCACTCCGCGCTCGCCGTGGCGTGAGGCCACCAGGGCGGGGGGCTGGCAGGTGAGCGGTTATCGTGACCTGCCGCGCCTGGACAACGAGTGGCAGGGCGGCTGGTCCCAGGGTATCGGGCTGGGGTTCACCCTGACCGGCCAGCGCTGGCAGTGGGGTCTGCCCCTTCGCAAAAGCTGGCGGGATGGGTGGGACGAGGCGATACAGCCCCCCTGGGGCATCACGCCGCCCCCCAAGCCCCCCATCACCCCGGAGCGCCCGGACAAGCGCAGCCGCAAGCTGGCGTTCGGCCGCCCCCGGGGGGATGCCTCTCTTGAGTTTGTCTGGTTCGGACAAGCCCACATCGTTATTCCAACCCGGAGGGTTTACCTGGTGAGCAACGCAGCAAGCATTGTGCGGGTCAGGGACGGGCTTGACATTCCCGCCACCTCGCTGAGCATCGAGCTCGACACCGACTCCTGGGCCTGGCAGTTCACGGCCCAGATCCCCCGCATCGCGGCAGCCGAGATGACGGACGAGGAGGAGGTAAGCATCTTCGTCAACGGCCAGCAGTGGGATTGCGTGTGCGATGGTTGGCAGTCAAGTCAGAGCTTTGCCCGTGAGTCGGCGACCCTCACCGGGCGATCTCGCACCGCCTATTTGTCACCGACCCATGTCTTACCCCAGGCAGTGAGCGAGATCGGTGCAGCGACCATGGCCCAGCTCGCAGAGGCGCTGCTACCGTTCGGGTGGACCCTGGACTGGCAGGCGCCGGATTGGCTGGTACCAGGCGGGTTTTTCAGCCTGGACAGTCAGACACCCATCGAGGCGATCAAGTACCTGGCCGAGGCGGCAGGTGGGTTCGTGTTGCCGCACCAGCGCGATCGGCACCTGGTCATCAAGCCGCGCTATCCGAGCGTGCCCTGGCAGCTCGATGGAGCGCTGGCCGACGTGGCCATCCCCCGAGCCATCATCACGACGCTGGGCAGCGACTTCCAGCCGGGGCAGCCGGCGAACGGCATCTATGTCAGCGGTGGCCATCAGGGCATCAACGCGCGGGTGCTGCGCCAAGGCACGGTAGGGGAGCGGCAAGCTCCGGCCATCACCCACCCGCTGGTGTGCGATGTGGTGGCAGCTCGCGCCCAAGGTGTGGTGGGGCTGGCCAAGACTATGCCGAAGCGCACCCAGACCATCCAGCTGCCGTTGTCTGCCGATACGGGGCTTATTCTGCCCGGGGCGTTGCTCGCGGTGGATGGCTGGAAGGGATACAACCGGGGCGTCAGGGTCTCTGCTGAGCTACAGAACAAGGCCATGACGGTGCGCCAGCAACTGAGTGTGGAGCGATTTGTATGAACCTGTTCAAGCAGTTCCGGGAGCTGATACCCGGTGCCGACCCGTTACTGGTCGGTACCGTCACCGCAACGACGGGTACCAGTACCACGCTGGAGACGCCAGGCGGGGGCGTGGTGATCGTGCGAGGGGGAGGGGTGGCCATCGGCCAGAAGGCGTTTTATCAGGGAGGCGCCATCATTGGGCCCGCACCTGATTTACCAACCTATGAAATCGAGGTTTAAACCCCTGTTAAGCGTCTTTCAAACTGGGTGATTCCTGATTCACCGAGTTTGATAAATGCGGCTCAACTTTGTTTGTCGTTTTACCCAGAAGATTTTTTCATTTTTCGCGGCGGGCTACACCACGGTGGGATTGGGTCTGGTCTCATCGAACACCACTGCGTCGATGCCGTGCTCGGCCAGGAGGGCGGCGAGCTGGCCCACCACGCCAATCTGGCCCAGGATCTTGTCGGTGACGATGAGCGCCTTGCGATAGCCATGTCCCTGGATATCCGCTGTCGCCTCCTGCAGGCAGCCCGCCCCCATCAGGTTGATTGCGGGAATGTAGAACTTGAATGTCGCCATGATGGACTCCGTATGATTAGCCATTAAGTGGTATGCGGGCGCCAACATAACAGCGTCGGAGGGGATGAGAAGGGGTCAATGGTATCTCGTTTGCAACTTTGTGGACTCGATCGCGCTCTTTAAATGGACGGTCGATCAAGGCTTGACAAGGGACGGGAGTGCAAAAGGAACGTAAAAACGTTTTTCAAGAAATTCATCATCTTAGCAAACGTTTCGCGCCATTTTTGTCAGCTTTGAAGCGCAGAAATGTGAGGCGCATCAAGGAATTGGAAAGCGCTTTCGACCATAGTTGGCGCCTCCCCGGATGAGGGGACACCGGCTTGAAAGTACCGTAAAGAATCACCTTAACTGCACTCGGCTGCCATGCGGCGGGGCGCAACCAGGAGTCCACTATGTCTGATGTATTTCACTTGGGTTTGAAAAAAGCGGATCTGCAAGGCGCCACCCTGGCGATCGTCCCCGGTGACCCCGAGCGCGTGAAGCGCATCGCAGAGCTGTTGGACAACCCGGTGCACCTGGCCAGCCATCGTGAATTCACCACCTGGCGCGGCGAGATGGACGGCAAGGCCGTGATCATCTGCTCCACCGGTATTGGTGGCCCGTCCACCTCCATCGCGGTGGAAGAGCTGGCCCAGCTGGGTATCCGTACCTTCCTGCGCATCGGCACCACCGGCGCCATCCAGCCGCACCTGAACGTGGGCGACGTGATCGTCACCACCGGCTCCGTGCGCCTCGACGGTGCCAGCCTGCACTTCGCGCCGATGGAGTTCCCGGCAGTGGCCGACTTTGACTGCACCACTGCGCTGGTCAACACCGCCAAAGAGCTGGGCTCCAGGCTGCATGTGGGCGTCACTGCTTCTTCTGACACCTTCTACCCGGGTCAGGAGCGTTACGACACCGTATCCGGCCGCGTGGTACAACGTTTCCAGGGTTCCATGAAAGAGTGGCAAGCCATGGGCGTGCTGAACTACGAGATGGAGTCCGCGACCCTGCTGACCATGTGTACCAGCCAGGGCCTGCGTGCGGGCATGGTGGCCGGTGTCATCGTGAACCGTACCCAGCAGGAAATCCCGAACGCCGAAACCATGGCGAAAACCGAATCTGATGCCATCAAGATCGTGCTGGGCGCCGCCCGCAAGCTGATCTGATAGCACCACACCGAGTGGGGGGTGGGGGCCGTTGCGAAAGCGCGGCCCCTATCTTTATCCGCCGTTTGCCCCTTGGCCCTGCTTTCCCCCTTCTTCATTACCCCTGTTGCTCCGTCATGGCCGCCAGTGCCTGCGCAAAGGGCGCTTCACAGCGGATTTGTACCGCTTCGCCGCTCACCGGGTGCACAAAACCGAGTTCACTGGCGTGCAGCATCAGTCTGGGGGCCCGTTCGCAGCCGGGCGGGAGCAGGCCGCCATAGAGATCGCATCCCAGGATGGGATGGCCCAGCCACTGGCTGTGGATGCGCAGCTGGTGGGTACGCCCGGTTTCCGGTACCAGCCTGACCCGGGTCAATGGCACCGGCTGGCCTGCCCCCTCCAGGGTGAGCCGCTCCATCACCCGATAGCGTGAGCGGGCGGGTTTGCCGCTGGCGGCGCAGATGCTCATCAGCGGGAACAGCGCCGGATCCTTGGCGATGGATGCGTCGATGACGCCCTCATCCACCGCCAGATGGCCGCAGAGCAGTGCCTCGTAAGCCTTGCTCACGGTGCGCTGGCTGAACTGGTGGCAGAGCAGGGCGTTGATGCTCTTGTTTTTGGCCACCACCATGACGCCCGAGGTGCCAAAGTCGAGGCGGTGCACCAGGGTACAGCCGGGGTAATCCTGTACCAGCCGGTAATGGACCGAATCGAGGTTCTGCGGGTTCTTGCCCGAGAGGCTCAGCAGGCCGCTCGGCTTGTTGATGAGCAGCAGATGCGCATCCTCGAACAGGATCTCGATGGTGGCCGCACAGGGCGGGGCGATGAAGGTGTCGACGATGACGGACATGGGGCAGCCGGACGATGAAGGGGGAGGGATCATACCCGAACGATGGCGGCGCGGCGAATCTGGATGTCCGCTCCCAAGGCCTGTCGCCAAGTACTTGATCTCGTTGGTTGAGGCGTTTTGTGACTCCCTCCTGAGTTCATCTGGCCATCTCTTGCTAAGGTATGGCTCCCTGTCATGTTGTAAGGAGTCTGTCCATGGCGTTGCCCGTTATTCTCGATTGCGATCCCGGCCACGATGATGCCATCGCCCTCATTCTGGCGTTGGCGAGCCCCGAGCTGAAGGTGCTGGCGGTCACCACCAGCGCGGGCAACCAGACCCCGGACAAGACCCTCAACAATGCCCTGCGCATCCTGACCCTGCTCGGCCGCGACGACATCCCGGTGGCGGCGGGGGCTGCCAAGCCTCTGGCCCGTGAGCTCATCATCGCCGACAACGTCCACGGCGAATCGGGGCTGGACGGCCCAGAACTGCCGGAGCCCGCCTTTGCTCCCCGGGCGATGAGCGCCCTTGAACTGATGGCAAGATGTCTGCGCGAGAGCCCGGAGCCGGTCACCCTGGTGCCGACCGGGCCGCTCACCAACATTGCCCTCTTGCTGGCGGCCCACCCCGAGCTCAAGCAGAAGATCGCCCGCATCGTGCTGATGGGGGGCGCCGCCGGTGCGGGCAACTGGACCCCCGCGGCGGAATTCAATATTTATGTGGATCCCGAAGCGGCCGATATGGTCTTCAAGTCGGGGCTGCCCATCACCATGTGCGGGCTGGACGTGACCCACGAGGCCCAGGTGATGGACGAGGATATCGAGCGGGTACGCGCCATTCCCAACCCGGTGGCGCAGTGCGTGGCACAGCTGCTCGACTTTTTCATGATCTATCATCGGGATCCCAAGTGGGGATTTGCTGGCGCGCCGCTCCATGACCCCTGTACCATCGCCTGGCTGCTGGCGCCCTCCCTGTTTCACGGGGTGGAGTGCCGGGTCGATATCGAAACCGGCGGGACCCATACCCTGGGCATGACGGTGGTGGATCGCTACGACCTGACCGGCAAACCGGCCAATGCCCTGGTGCTGCTGGGGCTCGACAGGGTCGGTTTCATCGAGTTGCTGGTGCAGCGACTGCGCTCATTTGGTTGACATCCTGGACATCGGATAAGGGGTTGGGAATGTGGAAAGGGACGTTGGCGCTGCTGACATGCATGCAACTGACGGGTTGCGCGACCCCGTTCGAGAAGATGTGGCAGGGGCTGGCGACCTGCGAGCTGGATACCCTTCATCTCGACATCGAGACCGGGCGCCCGGCCAATCCGCAGCTCGCCATGTATACCCCTGACAAGGTGAGCGAGGGCTTTGCCTGGTACAAGGTCCATCAGGAGCTGCACGGCCTGCCCATCGTCGGTTTCCTGGTGCCGGCCTCCACCTTCGAGGTACATGCCCTCTTCGTGGATACCCCCATCGCCAATGCCCGCAGGCTGACACATAACGCCTATGGCAGCGAATTTTCCGACGAGAGGCTGCATGACGAGGGGATGGCCCCCCTGTTGCTGCGCGACCCCAACAATCCCAAGCGCTCCATCATCGACTGCACCCGGGGTGAGTCGGCGGAGCCGCTGCCGGAAGCGTCTTTCGGCGAAGGGGAGTGAGTCCGGGGGAGGGCAACGGGATATCAGGCCAGACAAGAAAGGGGCCAGCCGCAAGGCTGGCCCCTTTCTCTATGGGAGGCAGAGCAGGGCCCGGGGTGTCAGGGATACCCGAGGGTCTGCCTGATAACGGGAAGCTGCGCAGCAATCCAGGCCGGATTGATGGGCCCCCAGTCGCTGATGCGGTAGTGCCCCTGCAGATGGCGAGCCCCCTCGGTCTGCTCGAAGGCGCACTGGATGTCGAGCTCCGCCAGGGCGCTGAGGGTGTCCTGGGCGGTGCGGCGCGGCATGCCGGTCGCCTCCATGATGGCGGGCACGGTGTCCGTGCCCTGACTGATGAGGTGAGCCACGTAGAGCCGGCGATAGAAGCTGGTGCGGGTCTTGCTCGGCTCGCTCATATCTCGTCCTCGAGGCGATCGAAGTAGCGCCAGGTGGCGATGGCCGCCTTGCCCATCACCAGGGCCCAGACACCGAACCAGAACCAGCGGAAGAAGCTCCAGGTGGAGGCATCGGGCTCGGTGCTCGCGATCTTGGTGACGTTGGGGAACATGGAGAACATGTTCACGCGCCAGCCGTAGGAGGTAATGATGGCCAGGCGTTTTTCGAACTCCATGGACTTGGCCTTGGCCTGGACGTCGGCGGCGTTGAATTTGAAGTAGAAGGGCCAGCCCCATTCGGTGTCTTCATTGCGAAACACCCGGATCTTCTCGCCGGGGCGCTCGGTGTAGATGTAATAGACGTCGGTGGTGGGGCCGTCAGCCGGGTTCTTCTGGCTGATGGGGCCATCCTTGTCGGTGCGCTTCACCTCCACCCCGGTGATGGTGGCGATGGTGTGTTCCGGCAGATAGAAATCGAGCCAGAGTGCGGAGAGCAGGGCGATGAGGCCGAGCGTGATAAAAGCGGGTTTCTTGAACTTCAGGCTCATGATGATCTCTCGATGAGGGGGAGTGACGTGCCTCTACCATACCCACATTTGCGAATGCAGCCCAGCCCCCAATGACACCTTGATGGCAAAAACCCGTTTTAAACAGGAGGCGTGAAGGGGGAGGGGCAAGTGCGGGGCCAGCGCCGGGCCCCGCGGTATCGAAGAGACCCTCTCGGGATCAGAGCTGGAACTGGGCGAGCTGCCTGCGCTGCTGCTCGGCGAGCTGTGACAGTTCGTGACTGGCGGCGGCACTCTGGCTGATGCCGGCGGCGTTCTGGTTCACGATCTCGTGGATGTTGGTGAGGTTGCGGCTGATGTCGGCGGTGACGCAGGATTGTTGTTCTGCCGCGGTCGCCACCTGGGCGTTGGCACCGTTGATCTGGTTGACCGCGTCCGTGATGCCCCCCAGCAAGGCCTGTACCTCGGCGGAGAGCTGCTGGTTGTGGCCAAGGATCTCCAGGGTCTGCTGCACGCCGCTGTTGGCGGAGAGGGACTGGCTCTGCAACTGCTCGATGATGGCCTGGATCTCCTTGGTGGAGTCTTGGGTACGGGCGGCCAGCAGGCGCACTTCGTCGGCCACCACCGCAAAGCCGCGGCCGCTTTCACCGGCGCGGGCCGCCTCGATGGCGGCGTTGAGGGCCAGCAGGTTGGTCTGCTCCGAAATGCTCTGAATGACTTCGATCACCTTGCCGATCTGCTCGGACTGGGACTTGAGCCTGGCCACCACAGTCGCGGCGTTCTCCAGACTGCCCGCCATGCGGCCGTTGGCCTCGATGCTTTCGGCAAACAGGGCCAGCCCCTGCTCGACCCGACTGTTGGCATCCCGGGCCAGCTCGTCGGCCAGGGCGGCGTTGTGGTTGACGTTGTCGGCGGTGCTGGCCAGCTCGGTGACGGCGGAGGCCACCTGTTCGGTCTCACCGCGCTGCTGCTGGGCGTTGACCTCTGCCTGGGTCATCACAGCGGCAAGCTCGGTGGCGGCGGAGGCCACATTGCCGCTGATGCCGGTCAGGGTCTGGATGGTGTTGGCAAGCTGGCTCAGGGTCCGGTTGATATCCCTGGCGAGCTGGCCCAGCTCGTTGTTGCCTTCGGCATTGGCACGCACGTTGAAGCGGCCGAGGGCGACGGCGTGCATCACCTCCTGCAACTGGCCGATGGGCTGCACGATGCGCCCGGAGATCCACCAGCCACCCAGCAGGGCCGCGATCAGGGTGCCCCCCATCAGCAGCAGGGTGCGCAGCAGGGTCGCGCGGTAGTGGGCCTGCTCCTCGGCAATCTCAGTCTGGGTCAGCTGATTGATGTGGAGGGACATGGCATCGATCTGCTTGATGAGCGCCTCCCCCAGCTCGCGAAAGTGCAGGCGGGCCTGCTCATAGGCGGCGGGATCGCCACTGCCTTGGTACTTGGCGGTCAGCAGGGGCAGCATGCTGCTGCGGGTATGGCCGAGGTAGGCCTGCAGGGCGGCCGCGACCTGACGGTTGTCCTGCTCGGCACCGGTGACAACCAGTCTGGTCAGGATGGCGCCAATCTCCTGTTCGGCGGCGGAGAGCTGGGCCGGCAACTGGGCGAAGAGGGCCTCATCGTACAGGCCGTAGATGGCGTTGGTGCGCAGCCGGTAGGTGGCGTGGATCAGGGCCGCAATGTCGTCCTTGTGGCGGGTGACGCTGGCGGTGGTTTCATTCATGTCCTGAATGGCACCGTCGATTTCCTGTTTGCTGATCACGGCCATCAGCAGCATCAACAGGCTGGCGAGCAGGAGAGGGATAAGCACTTGAAGACGAATAGACAGATTATTCAATGACATGAAAGATCCTAACCCGAAAGAGGAGTGAGGCGGCATCTTACACAGGCGCGACAATCCTTGTCACAGGGTTTTTAATGCTGAATTCTTGCTGAATGAAAAGGTTTTTCTTGTGTTAAAAGAGTGTGATAGGCAAGATCGTCTGCTTGTTACCCTGGAGGTGTAGTGTGTCCGACTGGATTGATCCCGCCATCTTGGCGCTCTTTATTCCCACGTTCTTTTTTGTCTCAGTAACCCCCGGTATGTGCATGACCCTGGCGATGACCCTGGGCATGAGTCTGGGGGTGCGCCGTACCCTGCACATGATGTGGGGGGAGCTTGTCGGCGTCGGCCTGGTCTCCGTGCTGTCGGTGGTCGGGGTGGCGGCAGTCATGCTCAACTACCCGGCCCTGTTCTCTGCATTCAAATATGTAGGTGGCGCCTACCTGGTCTGGCTTGGCATCCAGATGTGGCAGGCCAAGGGCAAGATGGCCATCCCGGCGGATCTCTCGGCGGGTCAGCAGACCAGCCCCATGGGACTGGCCGTGCAGGGTTTCGTGACCGCCATCGCCAACCCCAAGGGGTGGGCCTTCATGGTCTCCCTGCTGCCCCCCTTCATCAATGCGGCCAAGCCGATGGCACCCCAGATAGGGGCCCTGGTCGCGCTCATCCTGGTCATCGAGTTCTCCTGCCTGATGCTCTATGCCAGCGGTGGCCGCACCTTGCGCCATTTCCTTGCCAAGAGCGGCAATGTCACTCTGATGAACCGGATCGCGGGCTCTCTGATGCTGTTTGTCGGGGTCTGGCTGGCCTTCGGTTAAACACCCGCTCAATCTGCCGCCCTATGTGACGCCATGGGGCACCTGAAGAGAGATGATGCAAAAAGGCCACCTCCCTGCCCGGGAGGTGGCCTTTTACATGGGCCCGTTTATTCATGAACCCACTTTTCATGGACTCATGAGGTCAGTCGGTCAGGCAGTCCGGATCGAACACGTATTCCCCGGCCAGCCAGCGCAGGATCTCGTTCACGCAGGCCTGATCCTGGAACGGCAGGTAGCGGCTCTTGAGGTGGATGACCTGCTCGGGGGGGAGCTGGGCCAGACCGATATCCTGGAAGAGCGGCAGGTCGGCCTGGATCATGGCGGAGATCTGCGGCCCGCAGGTGGCGTTGAGGGAGGCGTGCAGCGCCTTGTCAGGATCGTACTGCTTGCCGAGCTTGTAGCTCATGGGCAGGGTGGCGAGCGGCAGGGCCGAGAGGGCCGCCTGCTTCATGGGATTGACCGCATGGCCGCTCACGAGATCCGCCAGCTCTGCCGGACGGTTTTCGAAGGCGCGCAGGTGCAGGAAGCTGCTCGCCTTGCTGCCGTCATTGACCGGATAGTTGTCCCACAGGAAGGGTTTGCGATGGAGCCAGTCTGCGGCCTGTTTGAGGTGGGCAGCCGGATACTCGGTGGAGCAGACTTTGGGGCCGGTCCAGAAGACATCGATGCGCTTGTCGAGCCCCTGACCCAGATCCTGCAGATAGTGGGGGGGCATGGCACCGAACACCTTCTCCAGCACGGGATCCGTGCTGTAGTAGCTGGGGCAGAACAGCAGGCGGCCTGCGCCGGTGTGGGCCGCGATGTCGTGGGCGATGGTGAGCTGCCAGTGGGCGAGATCCGGGGTGTCCCCCTTCATGTCGTCAAACAGGATCGCCAGGATATCGGGCTTGAGCGCCTCCTCGATGAGCCTCACCTTCTCCAGCAGGGCGGGTCGCTGGCGGGCATAGTCGTGATGGGCCCCCATGGGGCTCAGGCCCACCCCGAAGGCCAGACCGTTCTCCCGGCACTGGCGGGCGAGCTGGCACAGGGCTTCAAGCTGGTCGGCGGGCCAGGGTGTGGCCCAGTGCTTGCGCAGGTAGCCGTCTTCCTTGGGGGCGTAGAGGTAGAAGCCATAGCCGTGGCGGGGCAGCCACTGGGCGTAGCGGGCACGGGCTTCCCAGCTCCAGCCCTTGCCAAAGAAACCCTCGATGAGGCCCAGCTTGGGCGAGGGAGGATACAGACCGGACAACAGGGTTTGATAAGGCATGGTTCACTCCCTTCTCACACAAATGCGGGCTACGATGGCCGGCGCCTAGACGGGGTCTTCTTCCAGGAAGCGTACCCCTATCTTGCGGGGTTCACCCTCTTCCATTTCCGCCACCGTCCAGAGCAGTCCCTGCCAGGCGACATGGTCACCGACCACCAGATTATCGCCCAACTGATGGGCAATAAAATCGCCGAGGCTCTGATCCGCCACCTCGCTCACATCCAGCCCGTAGAGCGGGGCGAGATCCACCAGCCTGGCGTTGGCCTCCAGCAGGAAGTCACCGAAGAAGCGCGGGCCCAGATCCTGCTCCGGCGCCTGGCTGAAGAGCTGACCGAGGGCGGGCAGGTCGTGCTCGTGGCCGATGACGCACAGGATGTCATCGGATTGCAGGCAGGTACTGCCCGAGGGGTGGAGCAGCTCCTGGCCGCGGAACAGGGCGCAGATGCGGGTGCCCTGAGGCATGCGCAGCTCCCGCAAGGGGGAGCCGATGCACCACTTCTCGGCGCTCAGGCGATAGACGAAGGTCTCCCACTGGCTGTCGAGATCGATCTCCAGCCCAGAGCGGTTGATGGGAGAGGGCGGTGCGGGCACCTCCACTCGCGCCAGCTTTGATGCCAGCGGCAGCGAGCTGCCCTGCAGGATCAGCGAAACCAGCACCACGAAGAAGGCGACATTGAAGTAGAGCTGGGCATTGGGCAGCCCTGCCATCATGGGGAAGACCGCCAGGATGATGGGCACGGCGCCGCGCAGCCCCACCCAGGAGATGAACCAGCGCTCGCGCGGCGCGAAGTTCTTGAACGGCAGCAGTCCAATCCAGACCGACACCGGACGGGCAAACAGGATCATCCACATGGCCAGGGCCAGCGCCGGCAGGGCGATGGGCAGCAGCTTGTGGGGCGAGGCGAGCAGCCCCAGCACCAGGAACATGCCGATCTGGCTGAGCCAGGTCAGGCCGTCCAGCACGGAGAGGGTGGTGCTGCGGCTGCGCAGGGAGAGGTTGCCAAGCAGCAGGCCGGTGAGGTAGATGGCGAGGATGCCGCTGCCCCCCACCGCCGTGGTGAGGGCGAAGATGAGCAGGCCGCCGCTCACGGTGAGCAGGGGATAGAGACCGGGGGCGAGTTTGGCACTGTTGATGAGCTTCCACAGCAGCCAGCCCCCCGCAAGGCCGATGCCAGCGCCCAGACCAAACTGCTTGACGAGTTGCAGCAGCAGGAAGCCGGCATCCAGCCCCTGCTGGGCGGTGGCCAGTACCTCGATCAGGGTGACGGTGAGAAAGACCGCCATGGGATCGTTGCTGCCCGATTCTATCTCCAGGGTGGCGCTGACCCGCTCGTTGAGGCTGCGCCCGCCGAGCAGGGAGAAGACTGCCGCCGCATCGGTGGATCCGACGATGGCACCGATGAGCATCCCCTGCATCAGGTTGAGGTCGAACAGCCAGGCGGCGGCGAGGCCCGTGAGGCCGGTTGTGATGGCCACCCCGACCGTGGCCAGCGAGAGCGCGGGCCAGAGCGCGACCCGAAAGGAGGAGACCCGGGTGCGCATGCCGCCGTCCAGCAGAATGATGGCCAGTGCCAGGTTGCCCACCAGGTAGGCGACCGAGTAGTCGGCGAAGTGGATGCCGCCGGGACCATCCTCACCCGCCAGCATGCCGACGGCGAGGAAGATGACCAGAATGGGGATGCCGACTCTGGAGGAGAGTGCGCTCAACAGGACACTGGCACCCACCAACAGGGCACCGATGAAGAAGAAACTGTTGACGGTGGTGGCATCCAATGGCGAACTCCTTATGGCGGGCTGCAAAACAGGCACATTATATGCAGATTGACCCCCTTTGTGTGGCTTAATTGTGCATTGTTTTGCAGTTTTTTACGTTTGTTGCGCAGTTTTCAAGCAGGGCGAGGGTGGCGTGCCCGCGCGGGAAAGTGCAGGGAAAGGGGGCAATGGATGGGGCTTTCAGTGCAGGCAGAGGGGGGCGGCAGAGGGCGAAAAAATGCCGTGGACGGGAAGGGGGCAGGAGCGCCGACGGGCTCCTGCGAGGGGGTCAGTCGTCCTCGTCGTCCTTGACCTCCCGGATCTTGTCCTTGTACTTGGGCAGCTGTTTCTCGAGCTGCTTCATGTCCTTGATGGCGTTGAGAAACAGGCCGAGCAGAAACAGCAGCGGCAAGCCTATCCATAACCACAAGCTCATCAGAATCTCCTTTCGTGGTGTGCCGGGGTGACATAGCGGGCCAGGATCTCGTCGAGATGAGCCAGGATGCACTCCTTGCCTTCAATATCCGCCCGTTCCAGACAAAGCGCCAGCGCCGCCGGATCCAGGGCCAGCCCGTCGGATTCGGGCGCGAAGCTCAGGTGCCAGGGCTCGTAGGCCACCCCCTGATCCGGTTGCTCCCCTTTTGCATAGGGCAGGAAGAAGCCGAAGTCGTTCATGTGATCGTCCAGCCATTCGCGCAAATCGGCAAACCAGCCGCCCGCCTCGTACTCCCAGGGTTCCAGCGCGAGCCGGGTGCCGGCGGGGAGGCAGTCCGGATCGTAGATGTCGAGATCCGTGCCCCAGTGATGGCGGCTGGTGCCGGGCAGGGCGCTCCAGTGCAGGATGGCGTGCAGTCGTTCGGTCTCGCCCAGTTGCAGGGCATCGAGGGGCTGGTTGTGCGCATCCAGCAGAGGGCGCTCCCCGCGCCATTTGCCGTTCCAGATGGCGAGCTGGCGCTCGAAGCCGCGCCAGCTGGAGGCCGCCTGCAGGTTGAAACCGGCATGGGCGGCAGCCACCTGCATGTCGTTGAAGGCCGCCGCGGTGGCGGCGGTCAGACGATGGGGGCCGCGCCCCACCAGGATGAGGTGGCTCTCATCCAGCCCAAGCAGTTGATCCTGATTCATGGTCTGGTCTCTCTTGTCCGGAGCACCGCTCATGCCAGCAGTCGTGCCAGCACCCCTTGGTACATGTCCGCCAGCAGATCCAGATCGTCCGCCTTCACGCACTCGTTCACCTTGTGGATGGTGGCGTTGACCGGGCCGAGCTCGATGACTTCCGCCCCGGTGGGAGCGATGAAGCGCCCATCGGACGTGCCCCCCGTGGTGAGCAGGGCCGGCTGCTGGCCGTTCACTGCCGCCACGGCGGCGACGGTGGCGTCCAGCAGGGCGCCGGTGTCCGTCAGGAAGGGCTGGCCGGAGAGGGTCCACTTCAGCTCGAAGTCCAGGCCGTGACGGGTCAGCAGCGCCTCGACCCGCTCGCGGATAGCCGCATCGGTGAGCTCGGTGCTGAAGCGGAAGTTGAACTGGACCTGCAACTCCCCCGGAATGACGTTGGAGGCGCCGGTGCCGCCCTGGATGTTGGCGATCTGGAAGCTGGTGGGGGGGAAGTAGGCGTTGCCCTTGTCCCACTCGATGGCGGCGAGCTCCGCCAGCGCCGGGGCCGCCTTGTGGATGGGGTTGTCCGCCAGATGGGGGTAGGCGACGTGGCCCTGCACCCCGCGCACCAGCAGATCGCCGGTGATGGAGCCGCGACGGCCGTTCTTCACCACGTCCCCGACCTGGGCGGTGGAGGAGGGCTCGCCGACGATGCACCAGCGGATCTTCTCGTTGCGTGCCTCCAGGGTGTCGATGACGCGTACCGTGCCGTTGATGAAGGGCCCCTCTTCATCCGAGGTGATGAGAAACGCGATGGAGCCCTTGTGGTCCGGGTGCTCGGCCACGAAGCGCTCGGTCGCCACCACCATGGCGGCCAGAGACCCCTTCATGTCGGCGGCGCCCCGGCCATGGAGCATGCCGTCCTTGATGGTCGGCTCGAATGGCGGGGTGTCCCACTTCTCCAGGGGGCCGGCGGGTACCACGTCGGTGTGGCCGGCGAAGCAGAAGAGGGGACCCTCGCTGCCACGGCGTGCCCAGAGGTTGGTGGTGTCCTCAAAGACCATGGGTTCGATGACGAACCCCAGGCGTGCGAGGCGCTCCGCCATCAGGGTCTGGCACCCTTCATCCAGGGGGGTCACGGAGGGGCGGCTGATCAGATCCTTGGCCAGTGTGATGACGTCCGACATCGGTGTTCCTTAACAGAAAAAGTTAACGGGAGAAGAGGGATTGATAGAGGTCTGCCTTGAAGCCCAGGGTCAGGGTGCCGTCCTGGTCCAGCAGCGGGCGCTTGATCATGGCCGGGTGGGCCAGCAGCAGGTCACGGGCCTTGGCGGTGTCGAGCCCCTGTTTTTCTGCTTCCGGCAGGGCGCGGAAGGTGGTGCCACGGGTGTTGAGCAGGGCTTCCCAGCCCAGCTTGGCGAGCCAGAGATCGAGCTGCTCCGGGCTCAGACCGTCGGCGCGGTGATCGTGAAAGCGGTAATCGATACCCGCCTCCTCCAGCCACTTGCGGGCCTTCTTGATGGTGTCGCAGTTCTTGATGCCATAGAGGGTGGTGGCCATGGGGGATCCTTTGTCTGCGGGCCGGCGGCCCTGAAATCGTGCAAGGGCCCGATTCTGGCATTGTGGTCTCCCCATGGCAACGCTCATGGCCGGATGGGCTGGTTTTACCAGTCAGGTCGAGTGGAGAAGGGAGGGGGCCGCGCGCCAGCACACGCTGGTCTGGGACGGGGTGCGCTGCGGTATCAAAGGGGGAGACCGGGGGCAGGAGGCCCTTATGCTGCACGCCTGGCCGGATAGGACGACAGGGGGCAGGGCGCCTCACTGGGAAGCACACCTGGCCGGATGGGGCCGCTGGGGCCGGGGAAGAAACGGTGGGGGCCAAAAACCAGAACGCGCCTGCTGGTCTGGGCGCGTTCCGGATTCAGGGGGCGGCACTCAGTGCAGGGTGGTCCACTCGTGATCGAAGACCCGTGCCCGTTCCCAGGGGGCATCCGGCAGGCTGGAGGAGAGGCCGGCGTATTTGCCCACGTCATCCATCACGATGGCGGAGAGAATGGGCAGGTGATTTTCGGTGCAATACATGCGGATGCGTTGCAGCAGGGTGCGCAGTTCATCCTGGCACTGCTCCAGCCCGGCCTGCCTGGCCAGTTTGGAGTAACGAATGGTGGTGCGTTCCTTTGCAGACTCGACGAGGATGTCCCACAGCTTGCAGTCGCAGGTCGGGGTGCCTGCGGTGGCTTGGTTTGTCATAACTCTCTCCGGTGCGAAATGGTCGCTCTGTGTCGACGGGCATCTTGGCCAGTTCACCCCGGCGGGATGTTGATCCAACGCAAACAAAGTGGCGGTTGTCGGTCAGGGATACCCTGGGGAGCATTCTAGATCCAGTTTCGTGATGTTAAATGTCGTTTTTAGTTTTATTTTTGGAATAAAAATCTACAGTCGTTTGCTTTTTCCATCTTTATTGATGGTGATCAAGAGGAAAGGGGAGATCCACCACTAGATTGCGCTTCTCGATAATCTTGTCAGGAGTGCACCTTGGAACTCGTCTTCGTCTTGCTCGTGCTGATCGCCGTGGTCTACGGCATCATCAAGGATTACAACCCGCAGGCGGTGCTGGCGCTGGCGGGCATGGCCCTCTTCACCGTCGCCTACTGGCTGGGACTGCACCCCATTCTGCCCGCCGACAAGAGCACCGGCTTCGCCCTGTTCGATCTGTTTGAGGTGTTCAAGGGGATCTTCTCCTACCGGGCGGCCGGGCTCGGCCTCACCATCATGGCGGTGGCCGGCTTTGCCACCTACATGTCCCATATCGGCGCCTCCCAGGCCCTGGTGCGGGTGGCGGTCAAGCCGGTGGCGGGCATCCAGTCCAGCTACCTGATGCTGGCCATCTGCTACCTGGTGGCGGTCTTCGTCTCCCTGTTCGTTACCTCCGCCACCGGCCTTGGCCTGCTGTTGATGGTCACCATGTATCCGGTGATGCGCAACCTCGGTATCAGCCCGGCCTCCGCCTGTGGCGTCATCGCCACCTCCCAGGCGTTTGAAATCGGCCCGACCCAGACCAACGCCATCTTCTCCGCCGGCCAATCCGGCATGGATCCCACCAGCTACTTCGTCGACTACCAGATCTGGCTGGTGGCCCCCATGCTGCTGGTGACCATGGTGCTGCACTTCTTCTGGCAGCGGCACTGTGACCGCCAGGAGGGCTGGGATCCGGCCCTGCATCGCGGCGAACACGCGGAGCTTGACGAAAAAGGGGCGGACGAGGTGGCTGCGCCGACCTGGTACGGCCTGCTGCCCATCATCCCCTTCGTGCTGATGATGACCTTCTCCAAGCTGCTGGTGACCACCATCAGCGTCAGTGTGGAGGTGGCCATGCTGCTGTCGGTCTTTATCGGCATGCTGTGCGAGCTGCTGCGCACCCGCTCGGTGCGCACCGCCTTCGCGGGGCTGTCGAGCTTCCTCGACGGCATGGGCAAGGTGTTCGGCCCCGTGGTGGCGCTGATCGTCTGTGCCGAGCTCTTCGCCGAATCCCTCAAGGCCATCGGCGCCATCGACACCCTGCTGCACTCTGCCAGCAATGCCGGCATCGGCAGCGGCCTGATGACCCTGGTGATGGTGGGGCTCATCATGGTGGCGGCGGTCATCATGGGCTCGGGCAACGCGGCCTTCCTCAGTTTCTCCTCCCTGGCCCCCGCGGTGGCGGCCAAGTTTGGCGTGCCGGCGGTGACCATGCTGCTGCCGATGCAGCTCGCCTCCAGTATCGGCCGCACCGTCTCCCCCATCGCGGCGGTGCTCATCGCCTGTGCGGGCATCGCCAAGGTCTCTCCCTTCGTGGTGGTCAAGCGTACCAGCGTGCCCATGGCGGGGGCCCTGGTGACGGCGCTGCTCCTCAACTATCTGCTGTTCATGTAAAGGCTCTGGTGTAGAGGCGGCGGCCAGTTGATCCACGCTGGCCGACCGCCGTTGACGAGGCGGCGCCGAGTGCCCGCCCACTCTTATCGTTGCAAAAACAGTCTGTGTTTTACGCAGATTGTTCCATGGAGAAGACAATGAACGACCTCAAGCGCCCGTTTTCCCTCGATACCTATCTGGCGGATCTGGCCCCGCTCATCAACCTCGACTGCGGCACCCGCACCCCGGCCGGGGTGGCCCGGGTCGCCGACATCATGACGGAGAAATATGAGGCCATCGGCTGGCAGGTGACCCGCCACCAGTTCGCCGCCGAGTGCGGCCCCTGCCTGGAGGCAACCAATGCCCCGGGGGCGGAGCACTACGATGTCATGCTGGTGGGCCACATGGACACCGTCTTCCCCGAGGGGACGGCGGCCAAACGCCCGCTGAAAGTCGAAGGCAATCAGGCGTTTGGCCCCGGCGTGTCGGACATGAAGAGCGGCCTGCTCTCTACCTGGTATGCCTTGAAAGAGCTGGACCCGGCCGTGCTGGCCAGGCTCAAGGTGCTGGTCTGCTGCAACTGCGACGAAGAGATTGGCTCTCCCTGGTCCAAAGATTGGCTGGTGGAGCGGGCCAGACAGAGCGGCTGCGTGCTGGTGGCCGAAGCGGCGCGCCCGAGCGGGGATCTCATCAGCGCCCGCAAGGGCAACGCCAAGTACCGCATCACCTTCCACGGCAAGGCCTCCCATGCGGGCTCGGCCCTGGCACAAGGGATCTCCGCCATCACGGAGCTGGCCCACTGGGTGCTTGCCATCAACGAGCAGGTCAACATGGAGACCGGCACCACCATGAACGTGGGGGTGGTGCAGGGGGGCACCGGCGTCAACGTGGTGCCCGACTTTGCCGAGGCGATCGTGGATCTGCGCTTCTGGCGCAACGAAGAGGCGCAGGCGGTGCACGACCGGCTCACCTTCATGGCCAACAACCCCTTCCTCGCCGGTTGCCGGGTTGAGGTGGCGCGCCAGAGCTTCAAGCCCGCGATGCGCCCGAGCGGCGACACCGAGGCCCTGATGGCACTGGTGGAGGCGGCAGGCAGGGAGGAGGGAGTCCCCTTCACCTGGCTGGAGGCCGGTGGCGGCTCCGATGCCAACTTCACCGCGGCGGCCGGGGTGCCGTCCCTCGATGGCTTCGGCCCCATGGGGGGCGGCTTCCACTCGGAGGCGGAGTTCCTGCTGCTGGAGAGCATCGAACCGCGCATCCGCCTGCTGAAGCGGGTGCTGGGCAAGCTGGCCAAATAGGTCAACGTTAAGGACAAGCAAAACGGGAGGCCAGCGCCTCCCGTTTTTTATGTGTCGCCCTCGTGAGAGGTCATTCCTCGTCCTCCAGCAGATAGGCGAGGTGCTCCTGGCGCGCCACCTGCCAGTGGCCGAGCGTCAGCGGCGCCGTAAACCCGGGGCCGTCGGTCACCATGGTGTGGTACTCCCCCCGCTCGCCGCAGGCATCGAAGCCATCCCGATCCGCCAGTTGCTGCAGATCGCTGAGGGTGCCAGCATCGAGCCTGCGCCCCACCCACTCGGGGGCCAGTACCCGGGTATCGACGCAGGAGAGGTGGGCGACGATGCCGCGGGCCAGCATGTCCGCCAGCAACGCCTCGCGGGGTTGCTGCCAGAGCGGGGTGTGAACGGTGAGCCCCAGGGGGCGACAGCGCTCGCGGATCCAGTTCGGCGCGCCCCCCACGCTGTCGATGTCGCCGGTGACGACCCCATCGAGTTGCCACTCCTCTTTCAATGCCGCCAGGGCCCGCTCATAACCGAGATCGAAGGGCGCTTCGATGGTGACCAGCCGATGGGGCAGTGCGAGGGCCGCCGCCTGACGGCGAACCTGTGACAGGGGATGGGCGAGAAAGCGGGGCGCTGGCGGGGCAAAGGTGATCAGGGCCACCACCTGATGGCCCGCCTCCCGGGCGTGGCAGAGGGCCTGCATGGCATCTTTGCCGCCGCTCCAGAGCAGGATGACGCGAGACATGGGGGATTTCCGCAAAGAAAAGAGGGCTCATGCTACCCAGAGTGGGGGGCGATGGCAAAGCGCGGGTCGGAGATGCGGGGATAAAAAAGCGGCTCCCACGGGGGAGCCGCTCGCACTGGATGCCTGTTACAGCAGGATGCTGGTCAGGATGAAGCCCAGGGTACAGGAGGTCACCACCCCGATGAGGCCCGGAATGATGAAACTGTGGTTGATGATGAACTTGCCGATGCGGGTGGTGCCGGAGCGGTCGAAGCCGATGCAGGCGAGATCGCTCGGGTAGGTCGGCAGCACGAAGTAGCCGTAGCTCGCCGGCAGGAAGGCGATGAGCAGCTTGGGTTCGACCCCCAGCGCCAGCCCCATGGGGGCGATGGCGGTGAGCGCCGCGGCCTGGCTGTTCACCAGCTTGGAGATGAGGAAGAGCACCAGGGCGTAGGTCCAGGGCTGGGCCTGTACCACGTGGGCCAGGGTCTCCTTGAGCAGCGGCATGTGGGCCTGGAAGAAGGTTTCGCTCATCCAGGCGACCCCGAACACGGAGAAGATGGCGACCATGCCCGCCTTGAAGACGGCGCCGTTGGCGATCTCCCCCGGCTTGACCTTGCAGCGCATCAGGATGATGGCGCCGGCGATCAGCATCATCATCTGGATCACCAGGTTCATGGAGAGGGGGCCTGTCTTCTCCTTGATGGTGAAGACGGGGCGCAGCGCCTCATCGGCCCCCAGCAGCACCACGGCAGCGATGGCGGCGAAGAAGATCCAGGTGGACCAGTAGGCCTCTTTCGGGAACTTGGTGTTGAGCAGGGTTTCACCACCGCCGTAGATGAAGTCCCGCTGGGCAGGGTCCTTGATCTTGGCCTGGAACTCCTCGTCCTTGTCCAGATCCTTGCCGCGGCGCAGGCTCCACAGGGCCGCCATCATGACCCCCGTGAGAGAGGAGGGGATGGCGACCATCAGGATGTCGAGCAGACCGTAGGCCTGACCCACGCCGTGAGCCGCCGCCAGGATGGAGACCATGGAGACCACGGCCACCGAGACCGGCGAGGCGCAGATGGCCATCTGGGAGGCAACGGACGCCACTGCCATGGGGCGCTCCGGGCGGATGTTCTTCTGCAGCGCGATGTCGGCGATGATGGGGAACATGGTGTAGACCACGTGGCCGGTGCCGCACAGGAAGGTGAGGGTCCAGGTCGTGAGCGGCGCCAGCAGGGTGATGTACTGGGGGTGGCGGCGCAGCAGACGCTCGGCCACCTGCATCATCAGGTTGAGACCGCCGGCGGTCTGCAGGGTGGCGGCGCAGCCAATGACCGCCAGTATGGTCAGCATCACTTGCACCGGCGGCTCGCCCGGCACCAGGCCGAAGACGAAGGTCAGCAGGAACAGACCAATGCCGCTGATAAGACCCAGCCCCATGCCCCCGAAGCGGGTACCCAGCAGCAAGCAGCCGAGTACCACCAAAAATTCCATCAAGATCATTCCATTACCTCGTGTGTTTTATCCATGTCCCCATCGGCCAGCTGCCCGGGATCCGCTGTCATTAATTACCCCTGAAGGGTTAATTGATATTTTGTCACCCCTAAAGGGGTAAAAAATTGCGTTGCTTCAACAACCGGCTTTTTTCCGATTTAAGTGCATAAAAACTACGGTTCAGCCCTTGAACAGGGGGCCGCGTCCTGGCGCACACCAGATAAATGACGGGAAAGGTGGGGGAGCGCACAGGGTTGGGCATGCAAAAGGCGGGAATAACGGGGGCGGGAAGAGCGAGGCAGGCATAAAAAAGCCGACCCCGGGGGGTCGGCTTTTGCACGGTGCGAGTGGGCGGGTCGCCTTAGAACTCGGCGGTGCGGGGAGTACGGGGGAAGGGGATCACGTCGCGCACGTTGCCCATGCCGGTCACGTAGACCACCAGGCGCTCGAAGCCCAGACCGAAGCCGGAGTGGGGCACGGTGCCGTAGCGACGCAGATCGCGGTACCACCAGTAGTCTTCCTTGTTCAGACCCATCTCGGCCAGACGGGCATCCAGCACCTCGAGACGCTCTTCACGCTGGGAGCCGCCGATGATCTCGCCGATCCCCGGGGCCAGTACGTCCATGGCGGCAACGGTCTTGCCGTCGTCGTTGAGGCGCATGTAGAAGGCCTTGATGTCCTTCGGGTAGTTCTTCACCACCACCGGGGACTTGAAGTGCTCCTCGGCCAGGTAGCGCTCGTGCTCGGAGGAGAGATCGATGCCCCAGGAGACCGGGAACTCGAAGCTCTTGCCGCAGTTTTGCAGCACGTCGATGGCGTCGGTGTAGTCAATCTGGGCGAAGTCGGAGGCGACGAAGCGCTCCAGACGGCCGATGGCGTCCTTGTCCACGTGCTGGGCGAAGAACTCCAGATCGTCGCGGCGCTCGGTCAGCACGGCGTTGAAGACGTACTTCAGCATGGCTTCGGCCAGGGCGGCGTTGTCTTCCAGATCGGCGAAGGCCACTTCCGGCTCCACCATCCAGAACTCGGCCAGGTGGCGGCTGGTGTTGGAGTTTTCGGCGCGGAAGGTCGGGCCGAAGGTGTAGACCTTGGACAGGGCGCAGGCGTAGGTTTCGACGTTCAGCTGGCCGGACACGGTCAGGAAGGTCTCCTTGCCGAAGAAGTCCTTGTCGTAGTCCACCTTGCCTTCGGGGGTGCGCGGCAGGTTTTCCATGTCCAGGGTGGAGACGCGGAACATCTCGCCGGCCCCTTCGGTGTCGGAGGCGGTGATGAGGGGCGCCGCGATCCAGAGGTAGCCCTGTTCGTGGAAGAAGCGGTGAATGGCCTGGGAGAGGCAGTTGCGCACCCGGGTCACGGCACCGACGATGTTGGTGCGGGCACGCAGGTGGCCCTGCTCGCGCAGGTACTCGATGCTGTGGCGCTTGGCAGACATGGGGTAGGTGTCCGGATCTTCGACCCAGCCCACTACCTTGACCTCGGTGGCCTGCAGTTCGAACGCCTGGCCGCTGCCCTGGGACTCGACCACGGTGCCGGTCACTTCGACGGAGCAAGCTGTGGTCAGACGTTGCACTTCATTCTCGTAATTGGCCAGGGTATTGGGGGCGACGGCCTGCACCGGATGGAAGCAGGAGCCATCGGAAACGGCCAAAAATGAGATCCCCGCCTTGGAATCGCGGCGGGTCCGGATCCACCCTTTCACAGTCAGGGTGGTGCCGACCGAATACTTACCGGCCAGCACATCAACTACGGATGCGTGCGTCATCGAAATATTGTCTCCAGCTTGTTCTTGCAGCGCTATTTGCAACACTAGGGGTCTGGCCCGGGCGCAGTTGGCCCACCATGGCAGACTAAGCCGTTCATCTTACCCGCGCAGGTTTGATAAACAAGCAAAAATGTCGGACCCTTGCGGGGATTTCCCCATGCATCGTGCATGGATCATGGCGGCTGGACGGGGGTGAGGGTGAAGGAGCGCAGGCGGGGGCCGGATGGCTGGATACGGGTGTTGCAGGGGCTGGTGATCCTCTGCTGGGGCGGCTTTGTCGCCCTGCTCTCCCTCTATCACTTCGCCCGGCCAGAGGTGGCTTACGGCTTTCTGGTCTATGGGGGCGTCAAGGTGCGCCAGAGCTGGGACCCCCTGCTTACCCCCTGGCTGGAGCGCGGGCTCTGGGGTTGCTGCCTGCTGACCCTGGTGGTGCTGGTGCTGGCCCGTGGCCGCAGCCGCCGGCAGGAAGATGCCCGCCACGTCAATCTCTTCATCCTGCTGCTGATCCTGGTGGCCTGCCTGCTGCTTTACTACCGGGGCTGAGGGCCGTCGCCGTCATCCATCCCCTGAGAGGCGGGGCGCTTGCCTATCTGGCGCTCCACGCTGTCGAGCATCTGGTTGTAGGCGAGCGCCACCCGGCCAATCTCGTCCCCTTCATCCCCCTCCAGCCTGTGGCCGAAGTCGTTGCGATCGGTGGCCTCCTCCATGGAGCGGGTCAGCTGGTTGAGAGGGCGGACTATCCAGGTGCGGATGACCCAGAGGGTGAGCAGGAGTCCCAGCCCGAAGATGAGGGTGAGGCTCAGGGCCGAGGTGAGGATGTTCTGCTCCACCCGGGTAAACAGGGTGTCGAGGGAGTAGTCAAAACGCACCGCTCCCAGTACGGTGTTTTCCGGCACCTGGTGGCAGCTGGTGCAGTCGGTACCGCGAAAATCCTTTCTGGCCAGCAGCGGGCGGGTCACCACCAGCCGGCTGTGCATGCCGTCATGTTCTACCTCCAGGCTCCCCTTGCCCGCCAGCGCCAGGGCATCAAACCTGTCCTTCGGGGCCTCGACGTCACGGCCCGGCCCGTACTGCTTGTTGACCGCCGCCCCGCGCACGATGCGGGCATCTTCCACGTGGGCGTGATGGAGAAACTTGGCGCGCAGGGTATCGCGGGCGTCCATCTTGCCGGTCAGCATCAGCATGTTGAGGCCGTCGAAGTAGGCCTCGGTCTGCTCGCGGCTCTGCTCCTTGATAAGGGTCAGGATGAGGTCACGCTCGCGCACCGCCTGATAGGCCGCAGAAAACACCAACACCATGGAGAAGATGAAGAGCAGGAAGAAGTTGATCTTGGCAGCAATGGAGAGGCGCATGGGACTGGTACATCTGTTGGGTAAAACCCGCGCAGTCTACTCTCCTCGCCGGACGGGTTTTGGTGTCTTGCTCACATTCTGATGAAAAAGCGCCGAAAGGCCCTGCGTTCTCATGCAGGGCCCGTTCATCCGGACTCAATATTCGCCGATGGTGATGGCCTCGTGGATGGCGCCGGTCAATACCCGCAGCTCCTCGGGGGTGATGACGAAGGGGGGCATCAGGTAGATGAGCTTGCCAAAGGGACGGATCCAGGCGCCCAGCTCCACGAACTTGCGCTGGATGCGCGCCACGTCCACCCGCTCCTTCATCTCCACCACCCCGATGGCGCCGAGCACCCGCACATCCGCCACCGCTGGCTGCAGGGTCAGCTCCACCAGTTCGGTTTTGAGTTGGTGTTCGATGGCTTGCACCCGCGCCTGCCACGGGGAGGTGAGCAGCAGATCGATGGAGGCGTTGGCCACCGCGCAGGCGAGCGGGTTGCCCATAAAAGTGGGGCCGTGCATGAAGACGCCCGCCTTGCCGTCACAGATGGTGTGGGCGACATGCTCGGTGGTCAGGGTCGCAGAGAGGGTGAGGTAGCCGCCGGTAAGCGCCTTGCCCAGGCACATGATGTCGGGGCTGATCCCCGCCCAGTCGCAGGCAAAGAGCTGGCCTGTGCGGCCAAAGCCGGTGGCGATTTCATCTGCTATGAGCAGCAGGCCGAACTCGTCGCACAGGGCGCGCACCCACTGCAGGTAGCGGGGGTGATAGAAGCGCATGCCGCCCGCCCCCTGGACGATGGGTTCGAGCACGATGGCGGCAATTTCCTCGTGATGATCCGCCACCAGGGTGGCCAGCTCCACCACGCTCTGCTCGTCCCACTGGGCGTGGAAACGGCAGCTGGGCGCTTCGACGAAATGGTGTTCGGGCAGGAAGCCCTGGTAGAGCTCGTGCATGCCGCCATCGGGATCGCACACGCTCATGGCGCCGAAGGTGTCGCCGTGATAGCCGCCCCGAAGGGCAACGAATTTGGCGCGGGGCGTCCCTTTGGCATGCCAGTACTGCTGGGCCATCTTGAGGGCCACCTCCACCGCCACGGAGCCGGAATCCGCCAGAAAGACCCGATCCAGCCCCTTCGGGGTGATCTCCACCAGTTTGCGGCAGAGCTCGACCGCCGGGGCATGGGTCAGGCCGCCAAACATCACGTGGGACATCTTGCCGAGCTGGGCGGTCGCGGCCGCGTCCAGTTCCGGCACCTGATAGCCGTGAACGCAGGCCCACCAGGAGCTCATGCCATCCACCAGCTCGCGCCCGTCCGTCAGGGTGAGGGTCACCCCTTTGGCGCTGGCCACTTCATAGCAGGGCAGGGGATGGGTGAGGGAGGTATAGGGGTGCCAGACGTGGTGCAGGTCGAATTCTTGATTGGTCATTTTGTGTTCTGTTGTCAATTGATTTGATCTGGTCGGTGTTGACAGTCTACGCGTGCTCTCTACACTAGCCAACAATTTCAGCCACTTGGCTTCGCGCACGCCCTGGCGTCGCGCTGTCCAGCTGGCGGGTCTTGCGGCGAACGCTCTCTTGAGCGCGGCGCAGGATCCCACCAATAACAACCGGAAGCCATGTATGAATGCTCTCACCGCGGGTGCCCACGCCCTTCGTCACGACTGGACCCTGTCCGAGGTTCAGGATCTCTTTGCCCTGCCATTCAACGATCTGCTGTTCCAGGCCCAGACGGTGCACCGCGCCCATTTCGACCCGAACGAGGTGCAGGTAAGCACCCTGCTCTCCATCAAGACCGGGGCCTGCCCGGAAGATTGCAAATATTGTCCCCAGAGCGCTCGCTACCACACCGGGCTCGAGACCGAGCGGCTGATGGAGGTGGAAAAAGTGCTGGAGCGGGCCCGGGAGGCCAAGGCCAACGGCTCGTCCCGCTTCTGCATGGGGGCGGCCTGGCGCAACCCGAAAGAGAAGGACATGCCCTACATCCTGCGCATGATTGAAGAGGTGCGCGGGCTCGGCATGGAGACCTGCATGACCCTGGGGATGCTCACCGCCGATCAGGCGGCGCGTCTCGGGGCGGCGGGGCTCGATTACTACAACCACAACCTCGACACCTCGCCGGAGTTCTACGGCGACATCATCACCACCCGCACCTATCAGGACAGGCTCGACACCCTGGAGCATGTGCGCGGCGCCGGCATGAAGGTCTGCTCCGGCGGCATCGTCGGCATGGGGGAGCAGGCGAAAGACCGTGCGGGCCTCCTGATGGCGCTCGCCAACCTGCCCCGCCATCCCGAGAGCGTGCCCATCAACATGCTGGTCAAGGTGAAGGGGACGCCCCTGGAGAACCAGGAGAACCTGGACCCGTTCGAATTTATCCGCACCATCGCCGTGGCGCGCATCATGATGCCGGCCTCCCACGTGCGCCTCTCCGCCGGGCGGGAGAAGATGAACGAGCAGATGCAGGCCATGTGCTTTTTGGCCGGGGCCAACTCCATCTTCTACGGCTGCAAGCTGCTGACCACCCCCAATCCGGACGAGAACAGCGACATGCAGCTCTTCAAGCGCCTTGGCATTCGCCCCGCCCTGCGGGCCCAGAAGCCGGATCAGGTTCAAGAGGAGGAGCTGCTGGCCGAGGTGAACCGCCAGAGCGAGCCGAGCGAACTCTTCTACGATGCCACCCGTTCCCGCGCAGATGTCCTCCGTCCATGATGACGCCCGTTGTTACCGGCCCCTTTGCCCTGGGGGAGGCGCTGGCCGAGCGTGAACAGGCCACCCTGCTGCGCCGACGCACCCCGGTGGATGTGGCGAGCGGTGGGCGGATCCGGGTCGGGGGGCGCGATTACCTCAACGTCTCTGGCAACGACTACCTGGGCCTTGCCGGTCACCCCTCCATCAAGGCCGCCTTCACGGCGGGGGTGGCGCAATATGGCGCAGGGGCAGGCGCCTCGCCCCTGGTGACGGGTTACAGCCGCGCTCACCAGCAGCTGGAAGAGACGCTTGCCGACTGGCTCGGCGTGGAGGCGGTGCTGCTGTTCAACTGCGGCTTCTCCGCCAATCAGGCGGTGCTCAAGGCCCTGCTCGGCAAGGATCACCTGCTGTGGCAGGACAGGCTCAACCACGCCTCCCTGCAGGAGATGGGGAGCCAGCTCCCCTGCAAGATGAAGCGCTTCGGCCACAACGACATGGCGGCCCTTGAGCGGCTGCTTGAGCCAAACCGGGGCCTGATCGTCTCGGAAGGGGTCTTCAGCATGGACGGGGATCAGGCCCCCTGGGCTGAGCTGGCAACACTCGCATCCCGAAGCGGCAACTGGCTGATGATTGACGATGCTCACGGCCTCGGCGTGCTGGGTGCCGAGGGGCGCGGCACCCTGGCGGCCCAGGGGGTGAACCCGGCCAGCGTACACATCCAGATGGGGACCTTCGGCAAGGCGCTCGGGGTGGCCGGCGCCTTTGTGGGGGGCAGTCGCGAGCTGGTGGAGTACCTGGTCAATTTTTCCCGCCACTATGTCTACAGCACCCATATGCCCCCCGCCCAGGCGTGCGCCGTGCGCCAGAGCATCGAGCTGGTACGCGTAGCCAACGAGGCCCGTGCCCACCTGGCTCGCCTTGTCGCCCGGTTCCGGCAGGGGGCGCAGGCGCTCGGCTGGCGGCTTGGGGCAAGTGATACCCCCATCCAGCCGTTGCTGGTGGGGGAGAGCGTCGCTGCCCTGCAACTGGCCGAGCGCCTGCGGGAGTGCGGTGTCTGGGCCGGCGCCATCCGCCCGCCCACGGTGCCGGTCGGCACGGCGCGCCTTCGCATCACCCTGTGCGCCGCCCATGGCGAAGATGACGTGGATCGCCTGCTCGAGGCCCTGGGGCCCCGCCCATCCACTGACGAGAGAGGGGGCGCCCATGGTGCATGAGCGTTTCCAGTCGGTGGACAAGGCACAGCTCGCCCGCCGCTTCGGAGCGGCGGCCCGCCACTACGACGCCCACGCCCGCTTCCAGCAGGAGGTGGGGCAGTCGCTGCTGGCGCGCATGGACGAGGGGGGCGTGAAAGAGGTGCGCTCAGGGGCCGGGCTGGATCTGGGCTGCGGCACCGGTTTCTTTCTGCCTGCCCTGGCGCCGCGCTGCGAGACGCTGACCGGGCTGGATCTCGCACCCGGCATGCTGGCCCAGGCGGCCCTTCGCGGCAGCGGAGCCCGCCTGGTGTGCGGCGATGCGGAGGGGCTGCCCTTTGCCGACCAGAGCCTGGACTGGGTTTTCTCCAGCCTGGCCCTGCAGTGGTGCGAGCGGCCGGCCCAGGCCTTTGCCGAGCTCAACCGGGTGCTCAAACCCGGTGGCCAGGTCTTCTTCTCGACTCTGCTTTCGGGGTCACTGTGGCAACTGCGGGAGGCCTGGCGGGCCGTGGATGGTCGTGACCATGTCAATCGCTTCCTGACGTTGCCCCAGTTGCAGCAGGCGGCCCGTGACGGGGGCTTCGAGGCCCCGGCACTCTGCCCGCTGACCTGGTCCCTCGCCTACCCGGCGCTCAGCGGACTGCTGCGCGACCTCAAGGGGATAGGTGCGAGCCAGGTCAACGACGAGCGGTCTGCGGGCCTGGGTCATCGCCAGCGCCTGGTGCGACTGGGGGAGGCCTACGAGCGCCACCGTCAACCGGACGGCCTGCTGGCCGCCAGCTACGAGGTCTGCCTCGGGCGCCTGGTGCGGCGCTGACACAAAAAGACCCGGCGCACCCACCCCTTCAGCGGCAGGACGCGCGCCTGCCTTTCACCATGGATATCGGGGCGCCTCTGCGCCCCTGCACTGCATCGAGGAATCATCATGGGGACATCCTATTTCATCACGGGCACGGACACCGACGTGGGCAAGACCCTGGTGGCCCGCACCCTGTTGCTGGCACTTGCCGCCAGAGGCATTCGCTGCGCCGGGTACAAACCGGTGTCGGCGGGCTGCACCCGCACCCCGGAGGGGCTTCGCAATCTGGATGCCTTGCTGTTGCAGCAGGCGGCCACGGTTGCGCTGCCCTACGAGCAGGTCAATCCCTATGCCTTCGAGCCGCCCATCGCCCCCCATATCGCCGCCCGTGAGCGGGGGGTGAGCATCCCCTTCGAGGGTCTCTCCGCCGGCTTGCGGGAGATTGAGGGAGCTGGGGCCGATCTCGTCATTGTCGAGGGGGCGGGGGGCTGGTTCCTGCCGCTGGATCATCAGCGTCTGCTCTCGGAGTGGGTCGCCCAGGAGCGGCTGCCGGTGATCCTGGTGGTGGGGGCCAGGCTGGGCTGCCTCAACCATGCCCTGCTCACCGTCAGCGGCATTCGCCAGCAGGGGTTGACCCTGGCGGGCTGGGTCATCAACCGGGTGGATCCGCACATGAGCCGCTACGAGGAGAACCTGGACACCTTGAAAGCCATGTTGCCGGCCCCATTTCTGGGGGAGCTCCCCTTCGTGGACGCGGTGAATGAGGTGGATTTGCACCACTGTCTCGATGTGTCGCCCTTGCTCTGAGGCCAGACATTCAGCAAACATTCATCGAGTCTGTCTATTATCTGGGGCAAGTGTGGCATCGGTCGCCCCTGGGGGGCACCGAACCATGCATCCATATCTCACAAGGAGTCAATATGAAGCGAATTATGCTATTCCTGGTGACCAACCTGGCCGTCATGCTGGTGCTGGGGGTGGTACTCAATATCCTGTTCTCGGTTCTGGGGATCAACAAGTCCAGCATTTCCGGTCTGTTGGTGTTCTGTGCCGTGTTCGGTTTTGGGGGTTCCTTTATCTCCTTGCTGATGTCCAAGTGGATGGCCAAGCGCAGCTATGGCGTCCAGGTCATCGAGCAGCCCCGCAACGAGACCGAGCACTGGCTGGTGAGCACTGTTGCCCGTCAGGCCCGTGAGGCTGGCATCAAGATGCCGGAAGTGGGGATCTACGACTCCCCCGAGATGAACGCCTTTGCCACCGGCGCCCGCCGTGACGACTCCCTCGTCGCCGTCTCCTCCGGTCTGCTCTACAGCATGAGCCGCGACGAGGCGGAAGCCGTGCTGGCCCACGAGGTGAGCCACGTGGCCAACGGCGACATGGTGACCTTAACCCTGATCCAGGGGGTGGTGAACACCTTCGTGATGTTCTTCGCCCGCATCGTGGCCGGCGTCATCAGCAACTTCTTCAGCTCCAACAACGAGGAAGAGAGCAGCAGCACCGGCGGTTTCGCCTACATGATCACCGTGTTCGTGCTGGAGATGGTGTTCGGCGTGCTCGCCTCCATCATCGTCATGTGGTTCAGCCGTCAGCGCGAGTTCCGTGCCGACGCCGGTGCCGCCAAGCTGGCCGGCCGCGACAAGATGATTGCCGCGCTCCAGCGTCTCGCCCGCGGTGCCGAGCCGCAGATGGAGGGTTCCATGATGGCGTTCGGCATCAACGGCAAGCGCTCCATGAGCGAGCTGTTCATGAGCCACCCGCCCATCGAGCAGCGCATCGCCGCCCTGCGTGGCTGATAGCCAGTCATCTAAAGAAAACGGCTGCCCTCGGGCAGCCGTTTTGCATTCCGGGGACGGGGTTTTGCCCCCCGATCACCCTATTTGATCACCAGATCCGTCAGGGGCACGGCGCAGCAGGCGAGGATCTTGCCCTCGGCACGCTCGGCGGCGCTGATGGCGGGGGCATCGGGGTGATCCACCTCGCCCGAGACCAGGGTCTGCTTGCAACTGCCGCAGATGCCGGCACGGCAGCTCCAGGGCAGCTCTACCCCCTGCTTGTTGGCCTGATCCAGCACGGTGCCCTGGTTGTTGCCCGCAAACTCCCGCTCGCCGATACGCAGTTGCACCGCCTGATGGGGGCGGGCCACCGAGAGCAGGGCCCCGCCAAAGCTCTCCTGGCGGATGCGCCCGGCCGGTACGCCGAGGGCGCTCAGCCGGTTGGCTGCATCGGCCATAAAGCCGTGGGGGCCGCAGATGAACACCTCCCGCTCCTGCAAACCCCGGATCCGGCCCAGATGATCGTCATTCAGACGGCCGCTGAGCCCCTGCCAGTGTTTGTCAGGCTGGCTCAGGATCAGGGTGAGGGTCATTCCCTGCTGCGCCATGGCGTGCAGCTCGCTGGCGGCAGGGATGTCTGCCTCGCTGCGACACAGGTGCATGAAGTGAACGTCACCGAGCTCCCCCCGTAGTGCCAGAGTGCGGGCAATGGAGAGCATGGGGGTGACACCGGATCCCGCCGAGAGCAGCAGCAGCCTGCGCTCGGACCCTAAGTGAAACTCGCCGGCCGGGGGGGCGGCCAGCAGGTGATCGCCCACTTTCAGCTCATGGTGCAGCCAGGGGGAGAGGCGGCCATCGGCCAGCTTCTTGACGCTGATGCTGTAACGCTCGGGCCGCTCCGGCGTGGAGCTCAGGGTGTAGCGGCGTTGAACCCGTGTGTTTTTGATATCGAGGCTGATGGGCAGGTGCTGTCCAGGCAGGTAGTCGGGCAGGGGCTCGCCGTCGGCGGCCTCGAACCAGAAGGTTTCCAGATCCCGGGCCAGGGGTTCCCGGGCGACGCACACCAGCTCCCGCTTTCTCGGGGCCGCGTTGGGGTAGACCGGCGCCCGGGCCCGCTCCAGCACCTCGATCTCGCTGCCCGCCTCAATCCACCCCTCGTTCAGGGCCACCAGATTCTGGCCGAAGTAGACCTCACCATCTTCGCCACGGCGGTAGCGGGTGAGGGTGGCCAGCGGCTCTTTCAGGGCATTGAAGCGCTCCGTGCCTGCCTCCACCGTGGTCATGATGCAGCGGCTGCACGGCTTGTCCACCCGAAACTCCACCTCGCCGATGCGGATCCGCTTCCAGCCATCCTCTTCGAAGGGGCGGGTGCCGCTCGCCACCAGGTTGGTACGAAACTGGCTCATCTGGTGCAAGGCATCGGATCTCAGGTTGAGATCCTCAAGGGAAGCCTGGCTGATGAGCAGCAAGGGGTAGCCGTCCGCAAAGCTCACCCGGGTGCCGGTCTTCTCCCGAAAACGATCGGATGCCTCCCCGAGCCAGAGCAGGCGCACCGGCTCCCTCGCCACCCGGCTCAGCCACTCATCGGCGTCGGGCCCGGTGTGCAGGGCGGTAAAGCGATCCCCCCAGACACCGGTGTGCTGAGGGGCGCGACTGAACGCCGCCTCCATGAGGGCAAGGGGGGGCAGACCTGGATAGCGCAGTTGCAGCCCCCCCTCGACAGGGGTGGCCACCACCTGCTGCAACTGGGGATGGGTGCGGGCGGTGATAAAGGTGCCATCCGGTTTGACCACCATGTAGCGGCGATCCCCGGCAAGTCCCTCCTGGGTCACCCGGGCGCGCTCCAGCGGCATGCCTGCCGTCGATTTGATGGGGTAGAGATGTATGCTGGCGAGGGTCGGCATGTCCTGGTCCTTGTGCTGTGGCGATTCCTGTGAAGAGGGGAAGATAACGATTCCTGCCCCGGGCGGCAATCTTCTCCTGCTGCCCATGTCGAGGGCGGCGAGGGGGCTCGGGCGACAGGCCCGAATGGCTGCGGGGTGTGACGGGGATCCGGTTGTGAAGGGGGCGACCCATAAAGCGCAACATTTATTGATCCTGATCCACCATGTCTTACAAAAAACGGCCCATCATCGGGCCAGCTTCCAGTTTCTGACGCTTTCGCTTCTTCCCTCTCCGGCCACCGTCTGCCCAGGCAAAACGGTATCAAGCGCATTCGGATGGGGCCTGTCACACAAAAAGAAGAAAGCAATGTATGAGCAAACAACTGGACATGACCCCATTGCCGGATCTCTCCCTGAAAACGGGAACAGGCCCGGTGCGTACCCGGCTACCCGTCTGGCGGCCGGCCCTGCCACCCTGCAATCACGCCTGCCCGGCCGGAGAAAACATCCAGGCCTGGCTCTCTTTGGCGCAGGCCGGCCGTTTTGAGGCGGCCTGGCAGACCTTGATCGAAGAGAACCCCTTGCCCGCCATTCATGGCCGGGTCTGCTATCACCCCTGCGAAACGGCCTGCAACCGCGGTCAGGTGGATGACGCCGTCTCCATTCACGCCATCGAACGCTTCCTCGGCGACGAAGCGCTGGCCAAAGGTTGGCAGCCTGCGCCACCCGCGCCCGCCAGCGGCAAGAAGGTGCTGGTGATCGGTGCCGGTCCCTCCGGCCTCTCCTGCGCCTGGCACCTCAACCGGCTTGGCCATCAGGTGGAGATCCGCGAAGCGGGGCCACTGGCGGGCGGCATGCTGCGCTTTGGTATTCCCGCTTATCGTCTGCCCCGCGACGTGCTGGATCGGGAGGTAGCCCGCATCGTGGCGGCCGGGGTGACCCTGACCCTCAACCACAAGGTGGAGGATGTGCTGCGCGAGCGCGACGAGGGGGGCTTTGACGCCGTCTTTATGGCCATCGGCGCCCATCTGGCCAAGCGGGTCGATATTCCGGCCCGGGAAGCGGGCAAGATCCTCGATGCGGTGAGTTTTCTCGAACAGGCCAGTCTGGCCGAAGAGAAAGGCTTGCCGCCGCCCAAATTGGGACGGCGGGTAGCCATCTACGGCGGCGGCAACACCGCCATGGACGCGGCCCGTACCGCCCGTCGCCTCGGTGTGGAAGAGGCGATGATCATCTACCGCCGCGACCGCGATCATATGCCGGCCCACGCCTTCGAAGCCGATGAGGCCGAGGAGGAGGGGATCAAGATCAACTGGCTGCGCACCATCCGCCAGCTCGACAGCGCCAATATCGAGGTGGAGGTGATGGCGCTGGATGCCGAGGGCAAGCCGGTGCCCACCGGCAAGTTTGAAACCCTCGAAGCGGACTCCCTTATTCTGGCGCTCGGTCAGGAAGTTGATTTGAGCGTGCTGGAGAGCATCCCCGGCGTGCGGGTCAACAAGGAGGGAGTGGTACAGGTTGGCGAGAACCTGATGACGGACGTGCCGGGTCTGTTTGCCGGTGGCGACATGGTGCCCTCCGAGCGCACCGTCACCATCGCCACCGGCCACGGCAAGAAGGCGGCGCGCCACATGGATGCCTGGCTGCGTGGTCGCCTCTATCACAAGCCGCTCTCCCATTTGCAGGCAGGGAAGCCGCTGGTGGGGCCGGAGCAGTTGCAGCTCTGGTTCCAGACCCAGGCGCCGGCCAGCAGCCAGCCGGTCAAACCGCCTTCGGCGCGGGACGACTTTGGCGAGATCATCGGCGGGCTGGATGAGGTGGCCGCCCGCTACGAGGCGGCGCGCTGCTACTCCTGCGGCAACTGCTTCGAGTGCGACGGCTGCTACGGCAGCTGCCCCGAGCAGGCCATCGCCAAGCTGGGGCCGGGTCTGGGGTATCAGGTGGATGCCGAGCGCTGCACTGGCTGCGGTGCCTGCCACGACCAGTGCCCCTGCCACGCCATCGAGCTTCGCCAACCGGAGGAGTCCCAATGAAACATGAACTGATCATGGTTGACGGCAACGAAGCCGCGGCCCGGGTGGCGTACCAGCTGAGCGAAGTGTGTGCCATCTATCCCATCACCCCGAGCTCGACCATGGCCGAACTGGCCGACGCCTGGGCGGCAGAAGGGCAGACCAACCTGTGGGGCAACATCCCCACGGTGGTGGAGATGCAGAGCGAAGGGGGAGCGGCTGGCACGGTGCACGGCGCCCTGCAGGCGGGGGCGCTCGCCACCACCTTCACCGCCAGTCAGGGGCTGATGCTGATGCTGCCCAACATGTACAAGATCGCAGGCGAGCTGACCTCGGCGGTGTTCCATGTGGCGGCCCGATCCTTGGCGGCGCAGGGGCTCTCGATTTTTGGCGACCATCAGGACGTGATGGCGGCGCGCAGCACCGGCTTTGCCATGCTCGCCTCCGGCTCGGTGCAGGAGGCGCAGGACCTGGCTTTGGTCGCCCACAGCGTCACCCTGCAATGCCGGGTGCCCTTTATCCACTTCTTCGACGGCTTTCGCACCTCCCACGAGGTGAACAAGATAGTCGCCCTGCATCGGGATGAGATCCGGGCCCTTATCGACAACGACTGGGTGCGCGCCCACCGTGCGCGGGCGCTTAACCCGGATCATCCGGTGATGCGTGGCACCGCCCAGAACCCGGATACCTATTTCCAGTCCCGCGAGAGCGTCAACCCCTTCTACGAAGCAGTGCCGGCCCGGGTGCAGCAGTGCATGGAGAGCCTCGGCAAGCTGACCGGCCGTCACTACCGGCTGGTGGAGTACCACGGCGCGCCCGATGCCACCGACGTCATCGTGCTGATGGGCTCGGGGGCCGCCACCGCCCGCACCACCGTGGATTGGCTCAACCAGCAGGATCGCAAGACCGGGGTGCTGGTCATTCGCCTCTATCGCCCCTTCCCGGTACAGGCGCTGCTCGATGCCCTGCCCGCCAGCGTGCGGCGCATGGCGGTGCTGGATCGCACCAAGGAGCCGGGGGCGGGCGGCGAGCCGCTGCTGCTGGATGTGCAGAGCGCGCTGATCGACGGCTTGCAACGCGGCCTTATCAAGCGGTTGCCGTGGCTGAGCGGTGGTCGCTACGGCCTCTCCTCCAAGGAGTTCACCCCCGCCATGTGCGCTGCTGTGTTCGAGGAGCTGGCATCCGATGCGCCGCGCCCCCGCTTTACCGTGGGGATCGTCGATGATGTGTCGGGCCTCAGTCTGGCCTGGCACCCCATCGGCGATCTGGAGCCCGCCAGTCGGGTGCGGGCGCTCTTCTTCGGCCTTGGCGCCGACGGCACTGTGGGCGCCAACAAGAACAGCATCAAGATCATCGGCGAGCTGGAGGGGTTCCACGCCCAGGGCTACTTCGTCTACGACTCCAAGAAGTCGGGCTCGCGCACCGTCTCCCACCTGCGCTTTGGCCCCGAGCCCATCGACGCCCCCTGGCTTATCGAGCAGGCGAGCTTTATCGGTTGCCACCAGTGGGGCTTCGCCGAATCGGTCGATCTGCTGGAGCACGCCGCGGAAGGGGCGACTCTGCTGCTCAATGCTCCTTATGAGCCTGACCGTGTCTGGGCCGAGCTGCCCGAGCGGCTGCGCGCCCGCATCCGCGCCCTCGATATCCGCCTCTACTGCATCGATGGGGATCGGGTGGCCGAGCAAAACGGCATGGGCAATCGCATCAACACCATTATGCAGACCTGCTTCTTCGCGCTGGCCGGAGTCTTGCCACGGGATGAAGCGATTGCGCTGATCAAGGAGAGCATCGAGAAGAGCTATGCCCGCAAGGGGCCCGAAGTGGTCGAGCGCAACTTCGCGGCGGTGGATGACACCCTGGCCCATCTCCATCAGGTGGCCATTCCGGCCGGTGAGGAGCAGATCAGCGACTATCCGCTGCCGCTGGCACCGGGTGGCTGCGAGTTTGTCCAGCGGGTCACTGGCGAGATGCTGGCGGGGCGCGGCGATCTGATCCCTGTCTCCATGCTGCCGGTGGATGGCACTTACCCCACCGCCACCAGCCGCTTCGAGAAGCGGGATATCGCCCGCGAGATCCCCATCTGGCATTCGGACATCTGCATCCAGTGCGGCAACTGCGTCTTTGTCTGCCCCCACGCGGCGCTGCGAGCCAAGTTCTACCATCAGGACTGGCTGGCGACCGCCCCCGAGGCAGCGCAGTCGGTGCCCGTCACCGCCAAGGGCTTCCCCGACAGCCGCTACACCCTGCAGCTCTATCCGGAGGATTGCACCGGCTGCGGCCAGTGCGTGCAGGCCTGTCCGGTGCGGGCCGGAGCGGATGCCCGCCATCAAGGCGAGCGCGCCATCGCCATGATGGACAAGGCGCCGCATCGGGCTGGCCAGAAGCAGGCGTTGCGCTGGTTCGAGAGCCTGCCCTGGCCTGCTCGCGAGCGGGTGGACTTCTCCACGGTGCGTGGCACCCAGTTCCTCGAACCCCTGTTCGAGTTCTCCGGTGCCTGCGCCGGTTGTGGCGAGACCCCGTACCTCAAGCTGCTGACCCAGCTGTTTGGGGATCGCATGCTGGTGGCCAACGCCACCGGCTGCTCCTCCATCTACGGCGGCAACCTGCCGACCACGCCGTGGGCCAAGAACGGGGAAGGGAAGGGGCCGGCCTGGTCGAACTCATTGTTTGAGGACAACGCCGAGTTTGGCTTTGGCTTCCGTCTCACCGCCGATCAGCATCACGGTCAGGCGGTGGCGGCCCTTGAAGCGATGAAGGGGGAGCTGGGCGCCGAGCTGGTCGATACCCTGATTAGCGCCCCGCAGCGGCTGGAGTCGGAGATCCGCGCCCAGCGCACCCGGGTCGCCCAAGTGCGGGAGCGGCTGGAAGAGGTGAAATCCGGCAAGGCCCGCGAGCTGCTCTCCTTGATTGATCAGCTGGTGCGGCGCTCGGTCTGGATCATCGGCGGCGATGGCTGGGCCTATGACATCGGCTCATCGGGGCTCGACCATGTGCTCGCCTCCGGCCGCGATGTGAACGTGCTGGTGATGGATACCGAGGTCTACTCCAACACCGGCGGCCAGATGTCGAAATCGACCCCGCTCGGCGCCGTCGCCAAGTTCGCGGCAGGGGGCAAGACCCTGGCCAAGAAGGATGTAGCCTTGCAGGCCATCTCCTACGGCAACGTCTATGTTGCCCGCATCGCCTTTGGGGCCAACCCGCAGCAGGCGCTGCAGGCCTTGCGTGAGGCCGAAGCCTATCCGGGCCCGTCGCTCATCATCGCCTACAGCCACTGCATCGCCCACGGCATCGACATGGAGCAGGGATTGGCCCAACAGAAGCGTGCGGTCGATTCGGGCCACTGGCCGCTGATGCGCTACAACCCGGTACTGCGCAGCGCCGGGCAGAACCCCTTCAGCCTCGACAGCCTGCGCCCCTCCATTCCCCTCGCTGAATACCGGCAGGAGGAGACCCGTTATCGGGTGCTGGCCCAGAGCCATCCACAGGAGGCCGAGCGGCTGATGCAGGTGGCGCAAAAAGTGGCGTGGCAGAAGTGGGCCACCTACGAGGAGATGGCCACCCGCGAAGCCAGCCATTTCCATCCGCCGGTGTGATCATGGGGTGAAACAGGTATGACAAAGCGGGCCGTTGGCCCGCTTCGTTTTCCGGTGCCAAGGGAAGTGGCCGTTGCCGCGCCTTGGGGCGGTCAACCAAAAGCCCGGCGTCGGGCCGGGCTGGCAGGATAAGTTGCTTATCCAGGTATTCGTCGAGGCGTCTAGTGTGGATGTTGTTTGAGGATGTCGTATATCTCCTCTTTCAGTTTAAGTTTCTGTTTTTTCAGATCCTTCACCTCGGAGCTGTAGTCGCTGGCGTGGTGTTTTTCCAGCTTTCTGATCTCCGCATCCAGGTCGTTGTGCAAGTCAAACTTCTTCTGGAAATGGACATCACTGCTTTTCAGTTTCGAGATGAGATCTCTGTACTCCGGAAACATGTAATGAAGCCTCCTTGTTGTCGTTTGATTGTGCCTGCAAGACCAAAGTACCCCTTACTGCCGGGAAGAAACGTGATCCCGATCCAATTCGGGGCCACGGAATTGCTGCATGGGAAGGGCGATTTTTAACTGTTTGAATTACATGATGATTGCCTACTGACCCAGGGGCAGTAGAGGAAAGAAGCGGGATCCGCTTCACATTCGGGAGAGGGGGTCTGCAACGGAGCGGGCAACAGAAAGGGGCGCGAGGCCCCTGACTGGAAACGGGTGAGCCGTTTACTCTTTTTTCTTTTTCTTCTCGGGCAGGGGCTTGCCGTCTCTGGCAATCACCTTGCCTGCCTCGAAACCGATCTGCGCCGCCAGCTCTTCCAGATCCGGCGCCTTGGCCTCGTTGCCGATGGCGTACTGGTAGTTGGCGATGGAGATCTTCTCCGCCACCGGTGTGCCCGGCACGATGGGTTCGCGCCAGCCCTGACCGATGTGGGCCACCAGGGTGCCGTTCATGATGAGCTCGCCGACGATCTCCTGGGTGGGGATGCCCTTGCCATAGGTGAGGCCCTGCGGGTGCTTCTTGCCAACCAGAGGCTCTTGGCTTGCGGGCATCAGCTTGGTGCGGATCAGCCACTTGGGCGATTTGGTCTTGCCCACCGCCTTGCCGGTCTGGTACTCGTTGATCTTGATGGTCTTGATCATCTGGGCCGTGAACTCCTTGGTCAGGGCCTTCTGGGCTTCGCTGGTCTCGTCGATGACGATGGGGGCCACATACCAGGTCTGGGGAGCCTGCGCCTTGGGGGTCGCCGGGGCGGTTTGCGCCATGGCGAGCGGGCTGAGCAGGATGGCCGTCAACAAGAGTCCGATTTTCTTCATGGTGATTCCGCTTATGTTTCGACAAGAATTTTGTTTTGCCAGCGACGACTGCGCCAGCGCCAGAACATGGCCAGACCGCGCACCCACTCGTCGCAGGCGAGGGCCAGCCAGATGCCTACCAGGCCATAGCCCTGCATGATACCAAGGAAATAGGCCAGGGGAACGGCAATGCCCCACATGGAGACGAGCGCCATGTAGAGCGGGAAACGGGCATCCCCGGTGGCGCGCAGGGCGTTGATCACCACCAGATTGAAGGTGCGACCGGGTTCGAGGATGAGGCTGATGAGGAAGAGCTGCGCCACCTGGGTGATGATGTCGGCGTCGTCGGTGAACAGGCTGATGATGGCGCGGCCGTTGAGGGCGGCGGCGATGGCGATGGCGGCGGTGACGATGAGGCCGAGTTTCAGGCTCTTCATCAGTTGGCGATAGGCCTGATCGAAGCGTCGGGCCCCCGCCAGGTGGCCGATGATGATCTCGTTGCCAAGGCCGATGGAGAGGCCGAACAGCAGGATGAACAGGCAGATCTGGAAGAAGTAGGACTGGGTCGCCAGCGCCTTGTCGCCGAGCAGGCCGACGAAGGCGGTCACCACCATGAACTGCAGCATCCAGGAGAGGTTCTCCCCCGCAGCCGGCAGCCCGATGTGCAGCACCTTGTCCAGCATGGCGCGGCTTGGGCGGACGATCTCGGGCAGACGCAGCCGGATGCCGGTCTTGCGCGCCACCAGCCATACCAGCAGCACCACCCCGACGATGCGCCCCGCCACCGTGCTGATGGCGACCCCGGCGACCCCGAGCTGGGGCAGGCCGAACCAGCCATAGAGCAGCAGCAGGTTGCCGACGAAGGTGATGAGGTTGACGATGAGGGTCACGTACATGGCCTGGCGGGTGTGTCCGTGGGCACGCAGGGTGGCGGCCAGACAGAGGGCCGCCGCCTCCGGCAGCAGGCAAAGCCCGATGATCTGCAGGTAGAGGCTGCCGTCGCTCATCAGGTGGGCAGGCAGGTTCATCAGCGCCAGCATGGTGCCGGCCCCCGCCATGACGCCGACCGCGGCCACCAGTCCCACCAGCAGGTTGAAGCCGATGGCGGTGTGGATGACGACGCGGGCTTTTTCCTTGTCTCCCGCCCCCAGATACTGGGTGATCACCACGCTGGTGCCGATGCTGACGAAGCTGAACAGGGTGATGGCGAGATCGAAGACCTGGTTGCCCACCGCGAGGGCCGCCACCCCCTGATAGGAGACGTGGCCCACCATGAAGGTGTTGAGGGCCCCGGTCAGAAAGTGGAGGGCCAGATCGATGAACAGTGGCCAGGTCAGGGCGAAGAGGGAGCCCGGGCCCGCGTGGGATTGAGTCTGCATGGGATATCCAGGTGCTGGCGATGGCCCTCGTCAGGGCCAACTGGAGGGGCATTTAACACCAAGCGGGGGCGGGGTGCAATCCTGGTCGCAGGAGGAGGGGGCCTGTGACCAGGGGATGTGTCTCAGACCGGCGTGGCGCCGGCCTCCTGCTCGCTGGGGCGGGTGAGGCGCGCCGAGTCGGGCAGGTCGTCATCGTGCGGCCAGCGGGTGAGCAGGGCATCCGTGGTGCTCTCCACCCCCTCGTCGTCCCGGAACACCGGCTCCCGGTAGCAGCGGGTCATGCGCAGGGCCTGATACATGTCGGGGCAGAGGATGATGCCATCCTCGCCGACCCGGATCCCCGCCTGTTTGAACCACTGGCTCATCTGGCCGTGCCGACCGGCCATCACCATGTGGATGCCGCGCCGCTTGAGCTCCTTGTGCAGCTCTCCCACCATGCTCATGACGCTGATGTCCTGATGGGTGAAACAGGCCACCGCATCCACCACCAGGCACCTGGGATTGTGGGGATCCTGCACCAGGAGCGCCAGCACCCGCCGCTTGAAGTAGGGTGCGTTGAAGTAGGTGAGCGGGGAGTTGAAGCGGTAGACCAGGATGCCGGGAATCGCCTTGGCCTGCTCGTTGTCCCCCAGGGTGCGCACCACGCCCTCGTCGTCCATGCCGAGCAGCTGGTCGGTGGGGCGCATCACGTTGCGCAGGAACTGGAACAGCCCCAGCAGGACCGCGAGGGTGATGCCCGGAATGACCCCCATGGTGAGCACGCTGACAAAGGTCACCAGGGCGAGCCAGAAGGCGGCGCGGTCCGATTCGCGCAGGGCCCAGAGGCCGCGAAAATCCGTGAGCGACAGGGAGGCCATCACCAGCACCACGCCGAGGGCGGCGGTGGGAATGTATTGCAGCGGCGCCGTCAGGTAGAAGGTGACCAGGGCGATGACGGCGGCGGCGATGATGGAGACCAGCTGGCTTTTGCCGCCGTTGGCGTCGTTGACCGCGGTGCGCGAATCCGCCCCGCTGATGGCAAAGCCCTGAGAGGCCGCCGCCGCCAGGTTCGCCATGCCCAGCGCCCTAAACTCCTTGTCCGCATCAATCTCGTAGCCGTTCTTGGCGGCAAAGCTGCGGGCGGTGAGCATCATGGAGACGAAGCTCACCATGGCAAGGTTGAGGGCGGGCAGCACCAGCTCACGGATAAGCCCGGGGGGAAAGTCCGGCATCTGGAAGGCGGGCAGCCCCGAGCCGATGGTCCCCAGGGTGGCGATGTCGACACGGCCGAGATTGAACAGCCACACCAGGGCCGCCGTCACCACCATGGCCACCATGGAGGAGGGCCAGGCCGGTCTGTAGCGCTTGGCCAGCAGCAGGGTGAGCAGGGCGGTCAGGCTCATGGCCAGGGTGGGCAGATGGGTCTGGGTAATGTAGCTGGTGCCGTTCAGGATCCGCTCTATCAGGTAGCGCTCGCTGAAGGTGAAACCGAAGATCTTGGAGAGCTGGCCCACCATGATGGTGATGGCCACCCCGTTGAGCAGCCCCATCAGGATGGGGCGGGAGAGAAAGTCTGCCAGCACCCCCAGTTTGAAGCGGCTGGCGATGAGGCACCAGAAGCCGGTCATGGCGGTCATGGTCATCACCAGTTGCCAGTGACGGGTGGGATCCCCGGCGGCGAGCGGCGTTACCACGGCGGCGATCACCGCGCAGGTGGCGGCATCCGGACCGACGATGAGCTGACGGGAGGTGCCAAAGAGGGCGTACACCACCATGGGCAGGATGCAGGAGTAGAGGCCGACGATGGCGCCCACCCCGGCGAGCTCCGAATAGGCGATGGCCACGGGCAGGGCCACGGCCGCGACCGAGAGGCCAGCGCGAAGATCCGGCATCAGCCAGGCCCGCTGGTATTGCAGCAAGGCGGCGAGCCCCGGCAGCCAGCGCTCGAGAGAGAAGAAGTCGCGCATTATTTAACCCATTGAGTTACAAACATCTTTTTCTTAGTGTGCCCAAGGTTGTCGACCCTTTGCAATCCGCTCATGGCCAGTTCACCACAAGGTCAGGCCAGATGCGTTGCCACCCCTTGGCCCTGACCCGTTCGCTAAAGATACGGCTCTCCTGGCGACAGCGCGGATTGGGGCTCACCACCAGGGACCAGTTGGGGGCAAAGCCGTAGGGGGCCAGCCACTCGAACGCATCATCTGCCAGCAGGCGGACCCCGATGCAGGTGGGCACCTCTACCCAGTGGCTGAGGGCCGAGAGCGAGCTGGCAAAAGGAGGCACCTGCTGGCGCAGATGCATGCGGGCCTGGTTGCGCACCTCCCATAACTGGCCCGGCATCCTGGCGGCGAGCCAGGCTTCGTGATCGGCCTCCTTCAATCCAGTCGGATCAGCGCTGTCCAGATAGATAAGATCGATGTCGTTGAGCGGGGTGGGCTCGGCCTTGTCATGGAGGTGATCCCAGATGAGGTTGCGCACAAACCCCGCCCCCAGAGCCCAGTCGGGCAGCGCCAGCTCCCGCGCAGCCCGGAGGCAATCCATGCGCGGGTGATCAGCTCGCAGCAGGGCCTCGGTGCAGGCCCGCAGGTGCGCCTCCCGCAGCGCCCCGGCTTCAACCTGCATTGCGGCGCAACCAGACGTCGATGTAGCTGCAGCTCGGCACTATGGTGAGCCCCTCAGAGAGGGTCCAGTCGTAGAAGCGGCGGGCCAGCTTGTCGGCAATCCCCTGTCCGCGCAGCTCGGGGGGAACCTGGGTGCTGTAGGCGTCCACCGTGGTGGCGTCCAGCCGGCGATAGGCAAGGCGGGAGAGCTTGCCGTCCACGGTGCAGACAAACTGCTGCTGATCGGCCTGGTGAAGGATGTCGCTCATCGGGAGTCCTCTCTGGGTGAATGGGAAGATCAGAACATGGCGGACAGGGTTTGCCAACGCCATTCTTTGCGCCCATGGCGGGCTCGCTTACACTGGCCGGCCTGCGAATGGTCGCAAGGCAAGGTATAGAACATTGAGAGAGGATGGATCCGTCATGGCCTTCGCCACCCTGGACGAGCTGATAGGCAACACCCCGCTGCTGGCGCTGCGCCGCATCAATCCGCACCCCGGCGTCACCCTGCTGGTGAAGCTGGAGGGCAACAACCCCGCCGGCTCCGTCAAGGACAGGGCGGCGCTGAACCTCATCAGGCAGGCAGAGGCGAGTGGTCACTTAGCGCCAGGAGCCCGGCTCATCGAGGCCACCTCCGGCAATACCGGCATCGCGCTGGCCATGGTGGCGGCGTCCCGGGGTTACCGGATGCGACTCATCATGCCGAGCAACATGAGCCAGGAGCGGCGCGACGCCATGCAGGCCTACGGCGCCGAGCTGGTGCTGGTGGAAGAGGGCATGGAAGCGGCGCGAGACCTCGCCCTGGCCATGCAGGCGCGGGGGGAGGGGCTGGTGCTCGATCAGTTCAACAACCCCGCCAACCCGGATGCCCACTACCGCTCCACCGGCCCCGAGATCTGGCGCCAGAGCGGCGGGGCAGTCACTCACTTCGTCTCGGCCATGGGCACCACGGGCACCATCATGGGGGTCTCCCGCTACCTCAAGGAGCAGAACCCGGCGGTGGCGGTGATCGGCCTGCAACCGGCCGAGGGGAGCCAGATCCCCGGCATTCGCCGCTGGCCCGAGGCCTACCGGCCCGCCATCTTCGAGCCTGCGCGGGTCGATGGGGTGCTGGATGTGACACTGGAAGAGTCCCTCGTCATGATGCGCCGCCTGGCGCGGGAGGAGGGGATCTGCTGCGGTGTCAGCTCGGGTGGCGCGGTGGCCGGGGCCTTGCGGGTGGCGGCGGAGATCGGGCAGGGGGTGGTGGTGGCGATCATCTGCGATCGGGGGGATCGCTATCTCTCCACCGGGGTCTTCACCCCCGATGTCTGACGGGCAAGGGGCCCGTTACTCCCAGGCCCGCTCCAGCAGGGCCAGCAACTGTTCCCTGTCCGCATCCTTGCGGTTGTAGAGCAGGGCGCCGTCGTTGATGGCGAGATCCCGGATCCCGGGCAGCAGCGCCTTGTCGGTGAGGCCCGCCTCCCGCAGGGTGCGGGGCAGCTTGACCGTCTGCCACAGGGTATCGCGCAGTGCCTGCAACGCCTCGATGGTGGCCTGGGGTCTCCCCTCGGCCGGGGTCGCGGCAAAGCGCTCCGGCCCCACCAGGGGCAGCAGCAGGCGGGCGAGCTCGGGGTCGATGCCGGGCCGGTTGTAGTCGAGCACGGTGGGCAGGAAGAGGTTCATGCAGAGGCCATGGGGCAGGTGGCAGCGCGCCCCCAGACTGTGGCCGAGGGCGTGCACCAGCCCCACCATGGAGTTGGAAAACGCCATGCCCGCCAGGGTGGAGCCCTCTGCCAGTTGCAGCCGCAGGCCCTTGTCCGTCGGGTGGGCCAGCACCCTGGGCAGGGCGGTGGCAATCTTCTCCACCGCCATCAGGGCCAGGGCGTCACTGACCGGGTTCTTGCCGTTGCCGATGAAGGCCTCGATGGCGTGGGTCATGGCATCCATGGCGGTGGCGGCGGTGATGGGCAGCGGTAGCCCCAGGGTGAAGCGGGGATCCAGCACCGCCAGCCGGGGCAGCAGGAAGGGGGAGGTGAAAGGCACCTTGCGCCCGCTCCCTTCGTCCTTGATCACCGCCACCAGGGTCACTTCGGAGCCGGTCCCCGCCGTGGTGGGGACCACCGCCAGGGGGTTGAGGGGACGGGTCAGGCAATCCGCTCCGGCATAGTCGAGCAGCCGCTCGCCCCCCAGAGTCGCCAGTATGTTCACCGCCTTGGCGGTGTCGATGACGGAGCCGCCGCCAAGGGCCAGCAGGCTGTCACAGCCCAGCTCCCGGTAGTGGCGGGCGATCCGCTCCACCACGGCGGTGGAGGAGTCCGCCGGGATCTCGTCCCAGATGGCGGCGACCGGCAAGGCCCCTTCGGCCATCACATGGGCCAGCAGGGTGGCGAGCCCGCTGCCGCTGACCCCCTTGTCGGTGAGCAGCAGCGGGCGGCCAGCCCCCAATCCCCTCAAGGCATCCGGCAACTGTTCCAGTGCCTGCTCCCCCGCCATCAGTTTGACCGGGCAGAAAAAATCGTAATAACGGCTCATCCCGTTCTCCTCGTGTTCAACCGGTCAGCAGACCCAGATAGATGTGGCAGGCCCGCGCGAGCTTGCGATGCGGGTCCGGGTAGTGGCGAAGCAGGGGCCGCGCGATGAAGGCGGGCAGGATGAGGCTCTGCAACTGCTCAAGCGCTCGCACCAGGTGCATGGCCGCGTCGAGATCCCCCTCCACCAGCAGCCGGTTTTCGCAAAAGGCCTGGTTGATGCCGAGGCGAAAACTGAGGGCGCGAAAGGCGACGGCGGGGTGCTTGAAGCGCACCCGCAGGGGGTGGGGGCCGTCATGGGCACAGGTCGAATGCGCCCTGCCAGCCTCCTCACCGCAGTGCCAGCGCCCCGCGAACTTGTAGAGACTCAGCCCCCGGGTCATGCCGTTTACCTCGAGCCTGATGGTGAGGCCGTCCGGCAGGGGGGCAAGCTCGCGGCGCACCGCCTCGTCGACCCGGGCGGCGCGGCACAGAGTGCGGCCGATGATCCAGAGCAGGCTGCCAATCCAGAGGCGCCTGCCGGTGGCAAGCAGGGCGTTAGGGCGCATGGGAACCTCCGCTGATGGCGGACCAGAAGAGGGTGAAGGCGCTCTCCTGCCAGTGGGGGTCTTCTCCCAGTTCAGGCTGATCGACAAAGAGGGAGGCGCAGGCCAGAAACTGGCCCTGGCACACCTCCAGCATCAGGGCCGGCGGGGCCGACATCAGCTCGCCGCTGGCCTGGCCCCGGGCGAGCAGGCTCGGCAGAAAATGCAGGGTCTCCGCCAGGATCTGGCTGCGCAGGGGGCGGGCCAGCAGGGGGGAGTGGAAAAAGCCCAGCACGAACCTGAGCTCACGGGGGTGGGCCTGCATCCAGCCCATGGCCTGGTGCCAGTAGTGGCGGGCCTGCTCCTGGAGCGGCAGGGCGGCATCGGCCTCGGTGATGGCGGCGCCAAGGCGCAGCTTGATGTCCTGGTAGAGGCTCTGGATCAGCACCTCCTTGCTGGGAAAGTGATGAAACAGGGTGCCATTGGCCACCCCGGCCGCCTTGGCGATGCGGGCGGTGGCGGCGCCCTGCAGGCCATCCTCCGCGCACAGGGCCAGGGCGGCATCCAGGATCTGGCGGCGTTTGTCGGTCATGGTTTCTCGCATCTCGCCTCCTAGCGCAGGAACAGGGCCATCATCAGCCGCTGGTACCAGCGCCGATAGGGGGGATGAATGAGGGAGCCTGTGCTGAAGCGTCCGCGACGCAGCACGGTTTTCGCCTTGGAGAAGGTGAGAAACCCCTCGCGGCCGTGATAGTGGCCCATGCCGGAGGGACCGATGCCGCCGAAGGGGGCATCGTCCGCCGCCACCTGGAACAGGCTCTCGTTGATGGCCATGCCCCCGGCGTGAGTCTCCCGGATGAGGCGGCGCTGCAGCGTCTCGTCCAGGCTCATCAGATAGAGCGCCAGGGGGCGGGGCCGGGCCGCCACATAGGCTAGGGCCTCCTCGATGTCGTCATAGGGCACCAGGGGCAGCAGGGGGCCGAAGATCTCCTGCTGCATCACCTGGCAGTGGCCGGGCACCTCGGTCAGCAGGTGGGGCACCAGCTTGCGGGTGGCGTCATCCCGGGCGGGCGTGACGCAGGGGTGGATCTGGGCGCCGGCCTGCCTCGCCTCCTCCAGCCAGGCGGTGAGCCGCTCGTACTGGTGGGCGTTGATGATGGCGCCATAATCCGGGCTCTCGAGCCCTTTGGGGTAGAGGCGGCGAAAATGGGCCTGATAGGCCTCGATGAAGGCCTGCTCCTGCCCCTTCGGCAGCAGCACGTAGTCGGGGGCCACGCAGATCTGGCCGGCGTTGAGGCTCTTGCCGAAGATCATCCGCTCCACCGCCAGTGCCAGGGGCATGTCGGGGGCGATGAGACAGGGGCTCTTGCCGCCGAGCTCCAGGGTGAGGGGGGTGAGCTGGGGGGCGGCCGCGGCCATCACCAGCCGACCCACCGCCGTGGAGCCGGTGAAGATGAGATGGTCGAAGGGGAGGGCGCTGAAGGCGGCCGCGATCTCCGCATCCCCCTCGATGACCACCACCTCGTCACCGCCGAGGGCCTCATCAAGCAGGGAGCGCAGCACGGCGTTGGTGTGAGGGGTGAACTCGGAGAGCTTGATCATGGCGCGGTTGCCGGCGGCGAGGGCGCCGATGAGGGGCCCGAGGCTCAGCATCACCGGGAAATTCCAGGGCACCATGATGCCGACCACGCCGAGGGGCTGATAGTGCACCTCGACCCTGGCGGGGGCCAGCAGCAGGCCGGGATGACGGCGCTCCGGTTTCATCCACCCCTTGAGCCGTTTCAGGGTGTAATTGATCTGCATGACGCAGGGGAGCACATCGGCGATCAGGCTGTCGTAATCGCTGCGCTGGCCGTAGTCCCGGGCCAGGGCCTGACACAGTGCCTGTTTGTGGCGCAGCAGCCCCTGCTTGAGGGCGTCAAGTCTGGCGCGGCGGGACGCCAGATCCGGCATGGGGGTGGCCTGGCTGGCCTGCCTGAGCCGATGCAGTTGCTCGGGGAGGGAGAACTTGTCCGGTGAGGCGGGGGTGACGGTGGTGTCCATGGCATGCTCCGCACGAAAAGTGACCGACTGATTAGTCGGTCCAAATCTAGCGATTCGTTGTCGACTTGTAAACCGGGCGAGGGCAGAGGGTGGCTGCCAGTGGGCAGCGTTGTCCGGAACTGTGTCCGGGCTCCCATTTTTGAGGCATCCGGATTGGTCTTCTATCTAATAAGGGGTAATTGTGGGTCACCAACTCGGAGGGAGAACCGCACATGACCAGGGAATTGCATAGCCTGCTGGCCCGGCTGGATGACGTGATCGCGCGCATGCCGGACAGTTTCAATACCTATGAGTTTGCCCAGAAGCTGGCGCTGCAACATCAGCAGGAGTATTTCGCCGCAGGCCACTCCCTGGCGGGCCAGGAGAAGAACCTGCTGCGCCTGCTCCACGAGAAGATTGCCCTGGCGCTGGCGAGCCATGAGGGCGTCATCGAGGGGGCCCTGCTGCCCTGCATGACCCCCTGGGGAGAGCGCGCCACCTCGCCCCGCTGGCACCGCAAGCACTGACCCGGCAACAACATGAAAAGGCCCCTCGGGGCCTTTTCATGTTTGGGGTCGCACCTACTGGACCAGCCTGCGGGCCTGCCAGTAGCGGCTGTTCCAGTAGACGTTGTCGAGGCGCGAGCGGATCACGCCCTTGCTGGTGGAGGCGTGGATGAACTCACCTGCCCCGGTGTAGACCCCGACGTGGTACTGCTGCCAGCCGGTCTTGAAGAAGACCAGGTCCCCGTGCTGGAGACGGTATCTGTCCACCGGGCGGCCGAGGCTCGCCTGGGATTCCGTGGTGCGGGGCAGGGTGAAGCCCAGCACCTGGCTGTAGGCGAGCTGGGTGAAGGCGGAGCAGTCGAGACCGGCGCGGCTGGTACCGCCCATGCGATAGGGCACGCCGCGCCACTGCTGATAGAAGTTGTCGAATGCGCCGCTCTGGCGCACGGGAGGGGGAGGCTCCGGCGTGCTGGAGCAGGCGGCGAGAAGCAGGGCCAGCAGGGGCAGCAGCAAGGTGCGAAACATCTCAACTCCTTGATAGGGCACGGGGTTCATCATAGACGATGATCCTGCCTGGAACCTGAATGACAACGGCATTGACGAGTGGCCGCCTGTGGGGGCAGCCACTGGATCACCCCGCCGGTTTGGGGGTAATGAGCGGCGTCAGCAGCTCGGCAATCTTGTAGAAGGTCTGCACCCGGGTGGTGCTGGGGCGCCACACCAGGCCTATCTCCCGATAGGGTTTCTCCCCGGGCAGGGGGATGGCCACCAGGTCCGTGTTGTCGAGGATGCCCGCATCTATGGCCATCTGGGGCAGGAAGGTGGTGCCAAGACCGGCCCCCACCATCTGCACCAGGGTGTGCAGGCTGGTGGCGGCGAACGGGTTGATCTTGCTCCTGTCCCGCAGCCGACAGGCGCTCACCGCGTGCTCCGTCAGGCAGTGCTCCCGCTCCAGCAGGAAGATGCTCTGGTTGGGCAGCTCCTTGTAGTCGAACGGCATGTGCAGGCCCGCCGCCATGTGGGAGGGCATCACCATGTGGAAGGGATCCTGGCCGACGGTCTTGCTGTGGAAGCCGCCGATCTCCACCGGCAGCGCCAGGATCAGCAGATCGAGCTGCCCCTGCTCCAGCTGCTTGAGCAGATTGGTGGTGGTGTCTTCCCGCAGCAGCAGCTCCAGATCCGGATAGGCCTTGCCGCACACCTGCAGCAGCTTGCTCAGCAGGAAGGGGGCGATGGTGGGGATGCAGCCCAGGCGTACCGTGCCGTGCATGACGCCCCCCTGCTGCTGCCCCAGCTCCATCAGATCCCGGGCGTCGGAGAGCAGGTTGCGCGCCCGCGCCACGATTTCCATGCCGACCGGCGTCATGATGAAGCTCTTGTGATCCCGCTCTACCAGTTGCAGGTTCATCATGTCCTCCAGGGTCTGGATCCCGGTACTCAGGGTCGACTGGCTGACATGGCAGGCCTTGGCGGCGCGGTTGAAATTCTTGTGCTCGTCCAGAGCGACCAGATACTGGAGCTGCTTCAGGCTGGGCCAACGTTGCATAGGAGAAACCCGATCGATGCTATCTATTTGATTTGATTAATCTACCATCGAGAAGCCCCGTTGTCGCCGACAAATCGGTGCCCCCTGGCAGGCGCACTGCCTCACGCAAATGGGGTGGCCTGCTCCGATGGGCTGGCCACCCCTCATTGGTCAGGAGCTTATCCCCTTGTGCCGCGCCATTGAAGGGGTGCCGCCATGGGATGTGACGGGGATCGGCCTTCGGGCGGGGCGCCCTGCGCGCAGGAGCGGCCATAAAAAAACGCGCCGGTGGGCGCGTTTTTGCAGAAGGGGGGCGGACTATTCGTCGAAGATACCGAAGTGATCCTTGGCGAAGTTGACCCGCTGCTCCACGTTCATCTTGACCTGACCCAGCTTCTCGATGGTCTTGAGGTTGGGCACCAGGCCGCGACCGTTGGCGATCTGGATGGCAAGGCCCGGACGGGCGTTGAGCTCCAGCAGCATGGGGCCGCGGAACTTGTCCAGCACCATGTCGGTCCCGATGTAGCCAAGACCGGACATCTCGTAGCAGGAGGCCGCCAGGTTGAGCAGGGTGTCCCAGTGGGGCACCTTCAGATCGTAGAGATCCAGGCCGGTGTCCGGGTGGTGGCGCAGCGGGTTGCCAAACTGCACCGCCCGCAGGGCGCGGCCGGTGCGCAGGCACAGGCCTACCCCCACGGCGCCCTGGTGCAGGTTCGCCTTGCCATCGGAAGCCGAGGTCGAGAGGCGCATCATGGCCATCACCGGGAACCCCTTGAAGATGATCACCCGGGCATCGGGGACCCCTTCGAAGGAGTAGCCGTCGAACACGTCGTCGAAGTTGATGAGCCCTTCCACCAGCGCCACGTCGGGCTTGCCGCCGAGGGAATAGAGTCCCGCCAGGATGTTGGAGACATGGCGCTCCAGATCCTGGCCGTTGGCGGCGCTGCCGTTGGGCTTGTAGAAGAGGCCGTCCTCCTGGCGCAGGATCACCAGGATCCCCTTGCCGCCGGAGCCGCGGGCCGGCTTGATGCAGAAGCCCGGCCAGTCCTTCACCAGCGCGGTGATGCGAGTCACGTCGTGCTGCTCGCGGATGGTGCCGATGAGTTCAGGCACCGTCACCCCCGCATCCAGCGCGATGCGCTTGGTCTTGAGCTTGTCATCCACCAGCGGATAGAGGCGGCGCGGGTTGTAGCGGCTGATGTAGGAGTGGTTGCGCTTGTTCATGCCGAGGATGCCTGCCTGGGACAGGCTCCACGGACTGGTGTATTTCTGCCAGAACCACATCTGTTACTTGTCCTTACCCGGGGTGGCACCAGACTTCATCTCGTCCACCAGCGGCTTGAAGCGCTTGAGCTCGCTCAGCTTGTAGCCGGTGTAGTTACCCATCAACAGCACGGTCGCCATCAGCACCAGCTGCAGGCCGAGGAAGTTGAAGGTGAGGTGACGAATGAGCTCGTTGTCCATGGCCAGGTAGGCGATGACCGCCACCAGCAGGGAGCCGCCGCCCTGGCGGAACACCTCTTTGGGACCCTCTTCTTCCCACAGGATGGACATGCGCTCGATGGTCCAGGAGAGGATGATCATCGGGAAGAAGGTGATCTTCATGCCGTCGGTCAGCCCCAGCTTGAAGGCGAACGCAGAGAAGATGCCGATCATCGAGATCACCATGATGATGATCGCCGATATTCGGGCGACCAGCAGCAGGTTCAGCCTCGAGAGGTAGGAGCGGATCACCAGGCCGGTGCCGACGATCAGCAGGAAGCCGATGAGGCCGGTGACCAGCGAGGTCTGGATGAAGGCGACCGCGATCAGCACCGGCATGAAGGTGCCGGAGGTCTTGATCCCCACGATGACCCGCAGGAACACCACCATCAGCACGCCGATGGGGATGAGCAGCAGACCCTTGAACAGGGCTTGCTCTTCCAGGGGCAGGCTGTGGATGGAGAAGTTCATCATCTCGGATTTTTCGAACTTCTGGGCCAGGGCCACGTTGACCGGTTGCTCCTGCTCGATCATCGAGAAGGTGACGCGGGAGTTGTGACCGCCGGTGACGTCCAGGAGGGCGCCGGAGTTGTACTCCCACAGCAGCAGGTTGGCCGGTTGACCCTGTTCACCGCTTTGCGGGTTGAACAGCTTGTAGTCGGTCGGGCTGTTGAAGACCTGCAGGTAATCCACCAGCTCCTGACGGCGACGGCCATCTTCCAGGCTGAGGGCGTGAACCACCCGGGCCGGGACGTCCGCGTTGTTGAGCAGCTCGGCAATCAGATTGGCGCGGCTCTTGTGGGACTTGAGCAGCTCGGCATTCTGTTCCTGCTTCTCGATCTCCTTGATGATCTCGCGGGTCAGGGTGTAGCCGTCGGCGGAGCGCTCCTGGGCGCGCTCCAGGATCTGCTTCATGGCCGTGGCGTAGGGCTCGCTCTCGATCTGCTTCTCGATGGCGGGCGGCTGCGGGTTGGCGGCGGGCTTGGCATGGGCATCGGCCATCATGTCGACCCGGTAGTAGAGCTCCTGACGGCCGGAGGCGGTGCGGATGGACCACTCGGCGCGGGCATCCCCGTCTTTTTCCACGAACGACAGGCCATAGCCCGGGCTCGCGGCGTTCTCGTTCATCAGGGTGAAGCCGGGCTGGGTGCCCGGAATGGCCAGGGAGGCGATCACCGGCTCGCCGGTGGCCTCGAATTCGAGCTTGGCTTCGATGGACCAGATCTGGCGCTTTTCACCCGGCGTGAGCGGGACGTCCAGCGCGATGTGATGATAGAAGGTCATCCCCAGGCCGACGATGTAGAGCAGGGCGACCAGCAGATAGAACGGCTTACGGGAAACCATGGATTATTTCACATCCTTGAGCTTGGGTTTGGGTTGGATATATTCGCGGGCCACGTCGACCACGGCAATGTCTTTGAGGAATTCACGGCCCAGCAGCACGGGGAAGGTCATGTCGCTGCGGTCCTTCAGGGTAAATTCGGCCTTCTCGGTCATGTCGCCGATGCGCACGGCGAGGCGGACCACGGGGCGACGGTCGAGATCGTCGGCGGAAGCCTGACGGACCCGCACGTGACGCACCAGGGGCGCTTCAATCTGGATCTTGTCGTCCATCTCCTGGTGGCTCAGGAAGAAGCGCACCCAGTTCTTGCCGTTGCGCTCGAAGATGGTGATCTCCTGGGCGCTGATGGAGGAGGTGGTGGCGCCGGTGTCGACCCGGGCCTGGAAGGCGTCGTTGGCGGCGTCAACCCAGATCCACTCCGCTTCACCCACCAGCAGCTTGCCATCGACGGTGTGGCCCTGGCTCGGCGCCGGGCACTTCTCGGTGGGAATGGGCATGGCCTTGGGCGGCTCGGGAGGCAGGGTAGCCAGCTTGCTGTCGACTTTCTTCACGGACTCTTTCATGTTGGTGACATCGGTGTTGAGCTGAACCAGCAGGTGCTGTTGCTGCACATACTGCTTCTGTTGCTGTTCCATGGATGTTTGCAGACGTTGCTCGCTCAACGAGATCTCGTTGCGCAGCTCGGCCAGCGTCAGGGTCGGGGCCGGGGGGGCTTTTTCCATACTGACACACCCGCCGAGACTGAGCAGGGAGAGCAGGGTCATTCCTTTTAATTTGCTTTTCATGTCATTCATTTAACTGTGCTTCCTGGAATTGGGTCAGTGTAACTTCCACAGCCGCCATCGGCTAGTCTTTGGCCTTTCTGGCGATCAGTACGGCACGTTTGGGTGCCGGGTATCCTTCGACCGTGAGTGCAGGATTGTGTGGATCCAGATAGTCACTCAGGGACTCGTTAATCATCCAGTCGGTACGACGCTGTTCGTCGGTGCTGGTCATATTCTCGTCGACGATGCGCACATCGGTGAACCCGCAGCGCTCGACCCAGCGTGTGAGGGCCGCGCTCGAGGGGAGGAACCAGACGTTGCGCATCTTGCCGTAGCGATCGGAGGGCATCAGCACCTGGTTTTCGTCGCCGTCCACCACCAGGGTCTCGAGCACCAGCTCCCCATCGTCTTTGAGCTGGTTGCGCAACTGCTCGATGTGCTCGATGGGGGACTTGCGATGATAGAGCACCCCCATGGAGAAGACGGTGTCAAAGGCCCGCAGCGCCGGCAGCTCCTGGATACCGAGCGGCAGCAGGTGGGCGCGCTGGTCGTTGCCTGCGAAGTGGCGAATGGCTTCGAACTGGCAGAGGAACAGCGGGCTCGGGTCGATGCCGACCGCCAGTTTCGCCCCTTCCCCCACCATGCGCCAGAGGTGGTAGCCGCTGCCGCAGCCCACGTCCAGCACGTAGCGGCCCTGGAGCGGGCTGATGTGGGGCAGCACCCGATCCCACTTCCAGTCGGAGCGCCACTCGGTGTCGATGTGGATGCCGTGCACATGGAAGGGGCCCTTGCGCCAGGGCATGAGCTGGCGCAGCAGGCTCTCGGTCTTCTTGCGCTCACCCTCTCCCAGGCTATCGGGGCCGCCGATGGCGACCCGCTCTTTGAGCTCGATCCGGCCGGGGACCACGACGGGCAGCTTGGCGAGGGCGCGGTTCCAGCGCGGCAGATCCCCGTGCAGGTTGTCGTGCTGCCAGGCGTGCAGCTGGGCGGGCAGGGTGTGCAGCCAGTGGCTCAACCGGTTCTTGGCGATCAGTTGATAAAAATGGGCGAAATCGATCATGGCTTAGTTGGTGTCGCTGGCTTTGATGGCAATCATGGAGCCGAAGTTGAAGCACTGGAACCAGAGGTCCAGGTGGGTGAAGCCGGCGTCCCGCAGGCGCGCCTGATGGACCGCCAGGGTGTCGGTGCGCATCACGTTCTCAAGGGCGGTGCGCTTCTGGCTGATTTCCAGCTCGCTGTAGCCGTTGGCCCGCTTGAAGTCGAGGTGCAAGTCGATGAGCAGCTCGTTGACCTGCTCGTCATCGAAGCGGAACTTCTCGCTCAGGATGAGGATGCCGCCGGGGCGCAGGCCGTCAAAGATGCGCGCGATGAGGGCGGCCCGCTTCTCGGGGGCGACGAACTGCAGGGTGAAGTTGAGCACCACCACGGAGGCGTTCTCGATGGGGATGTCGCAGATGTCCGCCTCCACCAGCTCCACCGGCACCTCGGACTTGAAGCCCGAGAGGTGAGCGCGGGCCCGCTCGATCATGGGGTGGGAGAGATCCACCGCCGTGATCTGGCAGCCGGGCTGGGTGACGTGGCGGCGCATGGCCTGGGTCGCGGCGCCGAGGGAGCAGCCGAGATCGTAGAGGCGGCTCTGGGGCTGGGCGTAGCGGGCGGCCATCATGCCGATGGCGGAGATGATGTTGCTGTAACCGGGCACCGAGCGCTGGATCATGTCGGGGAAGACGTCGACGACCTGCTCGTCAAAGCAGAAGTCTCCCAGACGGGCAATGGGGGCGGCAAAAATCTGATCGTGCATGCTGACGCAACCTGACAGCCGGTGTGGTGGGCGGCTGTTTTATTCAATTGAATCTTGGGTGGACGGACATCGAAATGGCGTCGTCACCGGTTGACGAACGGGGTGGCTTGCTCCGGGATCCTTCGGGCTGCCCCTGTTCGCAACGGGCCATGGTCCGGGCCCTCAGGGTGCCGGGCTGGGGTGGGCAACGCATTGCCATGCACCCAGGCCCGGGACCTTACTTGGGGCGCTAGTGTAGAGGAAAGGCGGGCGTTTGTCTTGACGCCAACCCCGGTGGGACCACAAAAAAAGCGGCTTTTTTTGGGGATGGAGAAGGGGCGGGGAGGGGGCCGCTCAAAAGGGCAGCACCCCCTGGCGGGCGCGATCGTTTTCTCCCGGCCAGGGGGCCATCTCCTGGCCGAGCAGGCGGCTGATCTGCCGTGCGAGTTCGGGGGCCCGGGCATTGTCGGCGGTGTGAACAAAGAGGTAGAGATCCTTGCCCTCCTGGAGCCATTGTTTCCAATGTGGCAACCATGGTGGCAAAAATGGGTGATTGTCCTCGGTTTGAGGCAAACCAATCAGGCGCACCACCGGGGCACCCCCCGTGGCCAGCAGATGGACCGGCAACCTGGGTTTCTTGCCCTGGGCATCGATCATGGCGGCCGTGGTGGCTGGCACCGAGAAGAGCGGGCGGCTGTCGAGCATGATGCGATTGATGCCCCGCGCCATCAGCATCCGGTTGAGGGCCCGTTCCGCCTCCCCCTTGGCGAAGAAATCGGGGTGGCGCACCTCGAGGGCATAGGTGAAATCCTGGGGCAGCCGCGCGAAGAAGGCATCCAGACGGGCCAGCCCCTCTGGCCCGAAGCGGGCGGGCAGTTGCAGCTTGAGCAGCCCCAGCTTGTCATGCAGGGGGGCCAGCAGGCGGATGAAGGCCGTCACCTGTTTGTCCGCGCTCACCAGATCGCTCTGGTGGCTGATCTCCTTGGGAAACTTGAAGCTGAAGCGAAAGTGGTCGGGGACCGCATCGGCCCAGCGCTGCACCGTCTCCGGGGTCGGCGAGGCGTAGAAGGTGGTGTTGCCCTCCACGGAGTTGAACACCCGGGCATAGTCGGCGAGGTGCTCGGCGGGCCTGGCATTCATCCCCAGCAACTGGCCGGGCCAGGCCGGGTGTGACCACTGGGGCAGGCCCAAATAGAGGCTCATGATGGTTCCTGTCGGCAGGTTGGCGCACTTTTGCCCTCCTTTTTGCGCCAGAACAACAAAAAACAGGGTAAAGGGGGCTGCGGGCCATTTTACCCAAATGGAGGTTTTCCTCTATAATGCCAACCCTTTTGTTTGCCACATTGTCGTAATGCGCGCGACCGAGCCCCCGGGTGACGATGATCGCGGCCCGGCAGTGGCCAGACAACGACGCCAGCCGATACCCCGGCGCCCACTCGTCATCCCGGTCGGGAGCGGGGGCATGCCTGGGGCGGCGGCAAGAATCCGGCTCGGGGAGCCGGATGACCCGAGACAGATTTCAAACCGGGCAAGAAGCAGGATCTGGCCAGCTGTGAGACAGACGGTGCTTGCCAGTCGTGCCCGGCGACCCAGGATGAACCGTCTCTCTACCATTTCGAAGGAAGAAGTCCATGCGCTCTATCTATTGCGGACAGGTCAACGAGGCCCATGCCGGGCAGACCATTACATTGTGCGGTTGGGTCCATCGTCGTCGTGATCTCGGCGGCCTCATCTTTATCGACATGCGCGACCGCGAGGGCATCGTGCAGGTGTTCTTCGATCCGGACAAGCCGGACGCCTTTGCCCTGGCCTCCGAGCTGCGCGGCGAGTTCTGCATCCAGGTGACCGGTGTGGTGCGTACCCGCCCCGACTCCCAGCGCAACAGCGACATGGCCACCGGTGCCATCGAGGTGTTCGCCCACGAGCTCACCATCATCAACCGTGCCGAGCCGCTACCCCTTGACTTCAACCAGGTCAACAGCGAAGAGGTGAGCCTCAAGTACCGCTACCTGGACCTGCGTCGTCCCGAGATGGCCAAGTACCTGAAGACCCGTGCCAAGGCCAGTGCCTTCGTGCGCCGCTTCATGGACGAGCACGGCTTCCTCGACATCGAGACCCCGATGCTGACCAAGGCGACCCCGGAAGGGGCCCGTGACTACCTGGTGCCGAGCCGCGTGCACAAGGGCAAGTTCTACGCCCTGCCGCAGTCCCCCCAGCTGTTCAAGCAGTTGCTGATGATGTCCGGCTTCGACCGCTACTACCAGATCGTCAAGTGCTTCCGCGACGAAGACCTGCGTGCCGACCGCCAGCCGGAATTCACCCAGATCGACGTGGAGACCTCCTTCATGACCGCGCCCCAGGTGCGTGAAATCATGGAAGAGATGATCCGCAAGCTCTGGCTGCACATCCTGAACGTGGACCTGGGTGACTTCCCCATCATGACCTTCGACGAAGCCATGCGCCGCTTCGGTTCCGACAAGCCGGACCTGCGCCTGCCGATGGAGCTGGTGGACGTGGCAGATCTCTTGACCGAGGTGGAGTTCGCCGTGTTCGCCGGCCCCGCCAAGGATCCGAAAGGCCGTGTGGCGGCCCTGAAGGTACCGGGTGGCGCGGAGCTGTCTCGCAAGCAGATCGACGAGTACACCAAGTTCGTCGGCATCTACGGTGCCAAGGGCCTGGCCTGGATGAAGGTCAACGACGCCGGGAGCGGCCTCGAAGGGGTGCAGTCCCCGGTGGCCAAGTTCCTCTCCGACGCCATCGTGCGCGAGATCCTGGCCCGCACCGGCGCGATGGATGGCGACATCATCTTCTTCGGCGCCGACTCCAAGAAAGTGGTGTGCGATGCCATGGGCGCCCTGCGCCTGAAGGTGGGCCGCGATCTGGGCCTGGTGGAGAACGTCTGGAAGCCCTTGTGGGTCATCGACTTCCCCATGTTCGAAGAAGATGGCGAAGGCGGCCTGGCGGCCATGCACCACCCCTTCACCGCCCCGAGCAACCTGGGCCCGGCCGAGCTGAAAGCGAACCCGGTGGGTGCTTACGCCAACGCCTACGACATGGTGATCAACGGCTACGAAGTGGGTGGCGGCTCTGTGCGTATCCACAACAGCGAGATGCAGTCCACCGTGTTCGACATCCTGGGGATCACCCCGGACGAGCAGCGCCTGAAGTTCGGCTTCCTGCTGGATGCCCTGAAATACGGCACCCCGCCCCACGCCGGCCTGGCCTTCGGTCTGGACCGCCTCAGCATGCTGCTGACCGGCACCGACAACATCCGGGATGTCATCGCCTTCCCGAAAACCACGGCGGCCGCCTGTCTGATGACAGACGCCCCGAGCTTTGCCAACCCGGCCCAACTGGGCGAGCTGGCGATTGCGACCACCGTCAAGGGTGACGAATAAGCCGTTATCGGCAACAAAGGCCGCAGCGATGCGGCCTTTCCCGTTTCCCCCTGGGCGCAACCAGTGTTACTGAAATTTCCAACTATAACGGAGAGTCCCTATGGCAGGTCACAGTAAATGGGCCAACATCAAACACCGCAAGGCGGCGCAAGACGCCAAGCGCGGCAAGATCTTCACCAAGCTGATCCGCGAAATCACCACCTCCGCGCGTCTGGGTGATGCCGATCCTGCCAACAACCCCCGCCTGCGTGCGGCGGTGGCGGCAGCCCTGACCAGCAACATGACCCGCGACACCATCAACCGCGCCATCGCCCGTGGGGCCGGCGGCGGTGACGGCGAGCAGCTCGAGACCATCGTGTACGAAGGGTACGGCCCGGCCGGTTCCGCCGTCATGGTGGAGTGCCTGACCGACAACCGCAACCGTACCGTGGCCGAAGTGCGTCACGCCTTCAGCAAGTGCGGCGGCAACCTGGGGACCGACGGCTCCGTGGCCTATCTGTTCACCAAGAAGGGGGTGCTGACCTTCGTGGGCGCCGATGAAGACGCCCTGATGGACGCTGCGCTGGAAGCCGGTGCCGACGACGTGGTGACCGAAGAAGATGGCACCATCGAGGTCTACACCACCCCGAACGACTTCGGCACCGTGCTGGACGGTCTGGAAGCTGCCGGCTTCAAGCCCGAGAGCGCCGAAGTGACCATGATCCCCTCCACCGAGGCGGAACTGGATGCCGAGACCGCGCCCAAGCTGATGCGCCTCATCGACATGCTGGAAGATCTGGACGACGTGCAGGAGGTGTACCACAACGGCTCCATCTCCGACGAGATCGCCGCGACCCTGTGATTGCCTCTCGGGAACGCTGTGATCCCCAAGGGCAAGGGGAGGGCGACCACAACGGTCCTCTTCCCCGGCTCCGACGAGATTGCCGCGACCCTGTAATTGTCTCTCGGGAACGCTGTGAAACCCAGGGCAGGGGGGAGGGCGACCACAACGGTCCTCTCCTCCGGCTCCGACGAGATCGCCGCGACTCTGTAATCCCCAGGGCAAGGGGAGGGTGACCACAACGGTCCTCTTCCCCGGCTCCGACGAGATTGCCGCGACCCTGTTCAGGTTCGCGAACACACAGGTGCGACACCTTGTTTACCTTCGCAAGAACGGCAGCCCGGGCTGCCGTTTTTTTATGTGCCAGACCGCGCACCTCCCCTTGTGGTTCGATTTCCTCTCTTAATGTTCGCTTAAGTTTGCCGTCCTAGGATGACCCCGTATCTGGACCTCCCTGGCTCTTGTCCTGTTTTTCAGGGCCGAGTGTCGGGATGGTCACCACGAAGCCTGCTGGCAGGTTGTTAGTTCCACTGGTTTGTCGGAGTCTCTCTATGCGTCTCACTCTGGGAGTGATGAAGGTCAATCTGTTGCTGGTGCTGCTGTTTGCACTGGTCTTCAACTGGCCCATTTTCCTGCACTTTTATCGAATTCTCAGCGCCCTTGAACACGTCAAGGCGGGGTTTGTCCTCTCCATTCCCCTGGTACTGGTGGCGGCCCTCAACGCGGTGTTCCTGCCCTTTACCTTCCGTTATCTGCTCAAGCCCTTTTTCGCCTTGCTCATCCTGACCGGCTCCCTGGTCAGCTACGCCATGCTCAAGTACGGGGTGATCTTCGACATGGGCATGATGCAGAACATCATCGAGACCAACAGCGGGGAGGCGGGCTCCTACCTCAACGGCTCCGTGGTGCTCTGGTTCCTGCTGACCGGCCTGCTGCCGGTGCTGGTCCTGCTGTGGGTGAAGATTGAGTACCCCCGTCCCTGGTACAAGGGACTGGGTCTGCGCCTCGGTTCCATCGCCCTCTCCTTGCTGTTTCTGATGGGGGCTGCCGCCCTTTATTACCAGGATTACGCCTCGGTCGGGCGAAACAACAAGTCCCTCGGCAAGGAGATAGTGCCCGCCAACTATGTGCACGGGCTCTACAAGTACGCCCGGGATGTGGTCTTCGCCACTCCCATTCCCTACCAGCAGATCGGCACCGATGCCAGGGTGATCGGCCAGCATGAGAAGCCGACCCTGATGTTCCTGGTGGTGGGGGAGACGGCCCGCAGCCAGAACTACTCCCTCAACGGCTACAAGAAGGAGACCAACGGCTTCACCGAGAAGGAGGCCAATGTCGTCTCGTTCAGGAACGTGCGCTCCTGCGGCACCGCCACTGCGCTCTCCGTGCCCTGCATGTTCTCGAACATGACCCGGCGCGGCTATGACGAGGCCAGGGCCCAGTCCCAGGATGGCTTGCTGGACGTGCTGCAACATGCCGGGATCTCGGTGCTCTGGAAGGAAAACGACGGCGGCTGCAAGGGGGTGTGCAAAAACGTTCCCACCATCGAGATTGAGCCCAAGGCATTCCCCGCATACTGCTCCGGCAATGCCTGTCATGACGAGGTGCTGTTGCAGGGGCTGGATCAGCAGATCGCCGACATGCAGGGCAAGCAGGGCAGCAAGCTGGTGGCCTTCCACCTGATGGGCAGCCACGGTCCGACCTACTATCGCCGCTACCCGGCCGCCGATCGCGTCTTCCTGCCGGACTGCCCGCGCAGCGACATCGAGAACTGCAGCAACGAAGAGCTGGTGAACACCTATGACAACACCATCCGCTACACCGACAAGGTGCTGGCCCAGCTCATCGACAAGCTCAAGAGCCTGGAGAGCCAGTACAACGTGGGGCTGGTCTATCTGTCGGATCACGGCGAATCCCTCGGTGCCATGGGGCTCTATCTGCACGGCACCCCCTACAAGTTCGCACCGGACGATCAGACCCGGGTGCCGCTCCTGACCTGGTTCTCTCCCCAGTTGCAGGCAGACCGTCAGCTCAATCTGGATTGCCTGCAACAGGAGGCAGCCAGCAAGCGCTTCTCCCACGACAACCTGTTCCACTCCATGCTCGGCATCATGGACGTGCAGACCCAGGTTTATGACGGCAAGCTGGATCTGTTCAAGCCGTGCCGGGCGGGGTGAATGGGCCAGAACGGTTGAGCGGCACGACAACCTGTTACCCCGCACCATGCTCGGTATCATGGACGTGCAGACCCAGGTCTATGACGGCAAGCTGGATCTGTTCAAACCGTGCCGGGCGGGGTGAACCGGCGAAAACAGACCATAAAAAAACGGCAGCCACTGGCTGCCGTTTTCGTATCCGAAGGGGTAGGCCTTACTTCTGCTCCATGATGATCTGCAGCAGATCCCCTTCCAGCAGGGAGCGCTTGACCAGGGCGAAGCCGCCGATGGTGGGCTGGTTCTGAAAGCGCGCCTTCACGATGGGCAGGCCGCGATGGAAACTTGGCAGAGACTGGTGCTCGACACAGCGGCGGATGGCCGGGATCAGGATCTCTTCGGCGGCGGTGATTTCACCGGCGATGAGCACCTTCTGGGGGTTGAACAGGTTGACCGTGATGGCGATGGCGCGCCCCAGGTGCTCCCCCACGTTCTCGATCACGCTGCGGGCCAGCTCGTCACCGGCCACCGCCGCCTTGCACACCTCCTGGATGGTGATGTGCTTCTCTTGCAGCGAACTCAGGTGACCGCGGCTGATGAGCTCCTTCACCTTGTCGACGATGGCCTCGTTGGAGGCGATGGTCTCGAGGCAGCCGAAGTTGCCGCAGTGGCAGCGCTTGCCAAGGGGTTCGACCTGGATGTGGCCTATTTCACCGACGTTGCGGTTCTGGCCGAGAAACACCTTGCCCTTGGTGATGATGCCCGAGCCCGTCCCCTGGTGGACACTCACCAGGATGGAGTCCATGCAGTCGCGGGACTCGCCGAAGAAGTGTTCGGCCAGCGCCAGCGAACGGGTGTCGTTGCCCACGTAGCAGGGGAGGTTGAAGTGGTGCTCCAGGAGCTTGGCGAGCCCCAGGTTGCGGATCTGGTAGGTGGGGGTGTAGATGACCATGCCGGATTCCGGGTTGACCAGACCCGGCATGGTCAGCGCGATGCTGATGAGGTTGCGGCTGCGATCCTGATTGGCGTCGATGAAGGCGCCAATCTCCCGCAGCAGCATGTCCACCACCGGTTGCTGCTCGATCTCGGTCACCTGGGTGATGTGCTGATCGAGCTCCTTGCCGTCGAGGTCATACAGGGAGAGCTGCAGGTAGCCGCGACCCAGCTTGGCGGACACAAACTGGAAGCGATGCTTGATGGTGGTCAGGGAGATGGCGCGGCGCCCGCCAGTGGAGGCTTGCGGCGAGGTTTCCCTGATGAGACCGTGCTCGATCAGTTGCCGGGTTATCTTGGTCACGCTGGCCGGGGCCAGCTGACTCAACTCGGCAATTTTGACCCGCGAGATGGGCCCCTGCAGGTCAATGAGGCGATAGACGACCGCACTGTTTACCTGCTTGATAAGATCTACGTTTGCTATTTGTCCGCCAGTCATAGTGTCACTGTGTTGTGTAGTGTCCGTTAACCACGGTCCCGCAGACCGCGAAGGCCTGATCAAAGACGGTGAGGTTGGCAATTTTTCCGACCTGGATACTACCGAGACGCGAGTCCCATCCAATGGCGCGAGCGGGGTAAAGGGTGGCCATTCTCAGTGCTTCGTCGAGCGGCAATCCGACCTGTTTGACCAGATTTTCCACCCCTTCGATCATGGTGAGGGCGGAGCCGCCGAGTGTACCATTCTCATCGACGCACTGACCATCGCGGAAATAGACGGTTGCGCCGCAAAAATCAAATTTCTCAAAGCCTTCCGGTGCGCCTGCCGCCGCGGTGGCATCGGTGACCAGCACCAGCCGCTCCCCCAGCATCCTGTGCGCCAGGCGCACGTTGGCCCAGTGTACGTGGTGGCCGTCGACGATGATGCCCGCATAGACATCCTTGCGATCGTAGATGGCACCGACCACGCCGGGCTCGCGACCGTTCAGGGTCGGAGTCATGGCGTTGTAGAGGTGGGTGGCAAAGCGCATGCCGTTGTCAAAGCCCGCCATGGCCTGGTCGTAGTTGGCGGCGGTGTGGCCGGCGGAGACCAGGATGCCGGCCTCCACCAGACGGCGGATGTGCTCGGGCTTGTTGCGCTCGGGTGCCAGGGTGATCTTGGCGATGGCGTCCGCGTTGTCGCAGAAGAAGTCGATCATCTCGTCGGCGGGCTGGCGGATCTGTTCGGCCGGGTGGATCCCCTTGCGCTTGAGGTTGGTGTAGGGCCCTTCCAGATGGACGCCAAGCACCTCGTTGGGGTGGGCGGCCATGTAGTCGCGGGTGACGGCGACGGCCTGCTTCATGTCCGCATCCGGGCTGGTGATCAGGGTCGGCAGGAAGCTGGTTGTCCCGGATTTCAGGTTGGCCGCCTGCATGGTGGCCAGGGTGTCCGTGGTGATGTGACCGTTGAACATGACGCCACCGCAGCCGTTGAGCTGGACGTCGATAAAGCCGGCGCTGAGGTTGGCGCCCTGGAGGTCAATCTGCTCGATGCCGGCGGGCAGTTCTGCCTGGCGGGAGATGGCGACAATCTTGTCGCCATCGATGACCACGCCATAACCGGTCAGCACGCAGCTGCCGGTGTAGAGAGTGCAATTAGTCAGAGCGTACATGGGAGCTCCTCAGAGGTGCTTGATATTGTCGGCTTCCAGTTGCTGGAAGTAGCGCACCGTCTTGACCTTCAACTCCATGGTGGAAGGTTCGTCGCACACCACTATCCCTTTCGGATGCAGCTGCAGGGTGGAGATGGTCCACATGTGGTTGACGCTGCCCTCCACGGTGGCCTGCAGGGCCTGGGCCTTGGCGTGACCGACCACCAGGATCAGGATCTCTTCGGCGTCCATCAGGGTGCCGACACCCACGGTCAGGGCCAGCTTGGGCACCTGCTCCATGTCGCCGCCAAAGAAGCGGGAGTTGGCGATGCGGGTGTCTTCGGTCAGGGTCTTGACCCGGGTACGGGAAGCCAGGGAAGAGGCCGGTTCGTTGAAGGCGATGTGGCCGTCATTGCCGACGCCACCCATGAACAGGTGGATCTTGCCGTAGGACTTGATCTTGTCTTCGTAGCGCTGGCACTCGGCCACCAGATCCTCGGCGTTGCCATTGAGGATGTTGATGTTTTCCGGGCGAATGTCCACGTGATTGAAGAAGTTGTTGTGCATGAAGCTGTGGTAGCTCTCCGGGTGTTCCTTGGGCAGCCCCACGTACTCGTCCATGTTGAAGGTGACCACGTTCTGGAAGCTCACCTCGCCGGCTTTATGCAGCTCAATCAGGCGCTTGTAGGTGTTGAGCGGGGTGCCGCCAGTGGGCAGACCCAGCACGAAGGGGCGCTCGGCAGTGGGTTTGAACGCATTGATGCGGTCAACGATGTAACGGGCAGACCAGAGACCCACCTGGCTGGCAGACTTCAACGGGATCAGGCGCATTCTATATACCTCAGTACGGTTGCCGCACAGGGAGTGACGGCAAGGGACCAGACACGGATTCAAGTTGTTTTATAGCGTAAATAAAGATTGCGAACTAAGCCACATCTATCGGCTACCTTTATCTCTGTTGAGTGATAATGATCACGAAAGCTGGTTTATTAATTTGCGCAGCGAAATAAAACACATAGACTGCCAATCAAGCCTTGATGGCTTATGCGTCGAACGTGATAAGCACTTAATTTCTAGAAAAACACCAACTAAGGAGAGGAACCGTGAACATTCTCGGTTATTTGCAAAAGATCGGCCGTGCCCTGATGGTGCCGGTAGCGGTATTGCCTGCCGCCGCGATCCTGATGGGGATTGGCTACTGGATTGACCCGAACGGTTGGGGTGGCGGAAGCCCTCTGGCTGCGTTTCTGATCAAGGCGGGCGCCGCCATCATCGACAGTATGCCCATTCTGTTCGCCGTCGGCGTCGCTTACGGCATGTCCAAGGATAAAGACGGTTCCGCCGCGCTGGCCGGTCTGGTCGGCTTCCTGGTGGTCACCACTCTGCTGAGCCCGGGCGCCGTGGCCCAGATCAAGGGTATCCCGGCCGACCAGGTGCCGGCAGCCTTTGCCAAGATCAGCAACCAGTTCGTCGGCATCCTGTGTGGTGTGATCGCCGCTGAGCTGTACAACCGCTTCAGCAGCGTGGAGCTGCACAAGGCGCTGGCCTTCTTCTCCGGTCGTCGTCTGGTGCCGATCGTGACCTCCGTGGTGATGATCGTGGTCTCCTTCATCCTGATGGCCGTCTGGCCGGTCATCTACGGTGGCCTGGTGAGCTTCGGTGAATCCATCGTCAGCATGGGCTCCACCGGTGCCGGCATCTATGCCTTCTTCAACCGTCTGCTGATCCCGGTCGGTCTGCACCACGCCCTGAACTCCGTGTTCTGGTTCGACGTGGCCGGCATCAACGACATCCCGAACTTCCTGGGTGGCCAATCCTCCATCGACGCCGGCAAGGCCGTCGTGGGCGTGACCGGCATGTACCAGGCCGGCTTCTTCCCCATCATGATGTTCGGTCTGCCGGGTGCCGCACTGGCCATCTACCACAGCGCGAAGAAAGAGAACAAAGAGAAGGTTGCGTCCATCATGATCGCTGCCGCCTTTGCCGCCTTCTTCACCGGGGTGACCGAGCCGCTCGAGTTCTCCTTCATGTTCGTGGCGCCGGTACTGTACGTCATCCACGCCCTGCTGACCGGTATCTCCGTGTTCATCGCAGCCTCCATGCACTGGATCGCCGGTTTCGGCTTCAGCGCCGGTCTGGTGGATATGGTGCTCTCCAGCCGCAACCCGCTGGCGACCCAGTGGTACATGCTGCTGGTACAGGGTCTGGTCTTCTTCGGCCTCTACTACGTGGTCTTCCGCGCCGTGATCGCCAAGTTCAACCTGAAAACCCCGGGTCGTGAAGATGACGAAGCCGTGCCGGTACAGGCTCAAACCACCGACCGCACCGAGCTGGCCAAGCAGTATCTGGAAGTGCTGGGTGGTCAGGACAACCTGGTGACCATCGATGCCTGCATCACCCGTCTGCGTCTGACCCTGAAAGACCGCAGCATCGTTGACGAGCGCAAGCTCAAAGCCCTGGGCGCGGCCGGTGTGGTCAAGCTCGGTGAGCAGAACCTGCAGGTGATTCTGGGCCCATTGGCCGAGATCATCGCCGGTGAGATGAAAGCCCTGCGTTAATCGAGCGACTCGCTCACCTCAAGTCTAAGTCCATTGTTGACATAACTAAGGGCCCCGCCTCGGGGCCCCATATAAAAAAAGCCAAGAAAATCCAACCTTTACTTCAAATGAGAGCAGCAGTTATGAACTTGAAACATTCTCTGTTAGCCATTGCCATGTCTACCGTTTTCGCCGGTCCCGCACTTGCAGCTGATGCTGCCAGGCAAGCGGTGGTCGACGCCCTCGCCAGCAACCTCGTCGTCAAGTACGAAGTCGTCACCAATGACGGTGCCGGCGCCGGTCTTGACTGCCAGGCGCTGGGCTCCGAGTGGGCAAGCTGCGGCGTTGCCAAGCTGCACCTGACCAATACCGGGGCCGACGTCACCTCCAAGGACTGGAGCATCTATGTCTCCTCCATCCGCCGCATCCAGCGGGTGGACAACGACCAGTTCACCATCACCCACCTGACCGGCGACCTCTATCGTTTGACGCCGACCGAGAAGTTCCAGGGCTTTGCCAAGGACGCCACGGTCGAGGTGCCCCTGGTGGTGGAATACTGGGTATTGTTCGAATCTGACATCATGCCGAACTGGTATGTCGCCAGTGAAGGGGCCGAGCCGAAAGTGCTGGCCAGCATGAGCAACATCGACGATGCCAGCACCTACGAGAAGCCGATGCCGGCCGATGGCTGGAAGCGCACCAAGGATGACAACAACATCCTGATGAACAGCGAGACCCGTTTCGCCGCGAACCAGACCAGTACCCTGCTGCCTGCCGGCAAGATTGACGACCGCATCCTGCCAAGCCCGATGAAGCAGGTGGTCAAGGCCGGCCCGCAAGTCGACTTCTCCACCATCAAGCTCAATGCCCTTGACCTGCCGAGCGATCGCGCCGAGGCCCTGAAGGCGCAACTGACCAAGCTGGGTGTTACCCTCTCCGACACCGGCTACCCGGTCACCATCAAGCTCGGCAGCAAGCTCAAGCAGGCCGAAGGCTACGACATGACCATCGGCCAGAAGGGCACCGTCATTCAGGGGCACGACGTTGACGGCGCCTTCTGGGGCGCCCAGTCCCTGATCTCCCTGCTGGGCGTTGACGACAAGCTGGTGAGCCAGATGAGCGTCGAGGATGCGCCGCGCTTTGAATACCGTGGCATGCAGACCGACGTGGCCCGTCACTTCAGAAGCCCGGAGACCATGAAGAAGCTGGTGGATCAGATGTCCGCCATGAAGCTCAACGTGCTGCACCTGGGGCTGACTAACGATGAAGGCTGGCGTCTGGAGATCCCGGGCCTGTCGGAGCTGACCGACGTCGGCAGCCAGCGTTGCCACGACGAGTCCGAAACCAAGTGCCTGATGCCGCAGCTCGGCTCCGGCCCCACCAGCGACAACCAGGGTTCCGGTTTCTACAGCAAGGCGGACTACATCGACCTGGTACGCTATGCCAAGGCGCGTGGTGTGACCGTGATCCCCGAGATCAACATGCCGGCCCACGCCCGTGCCGCCGTGGTCTCCATGGAGGCGCGCTACAAGCGTCTGATGAGCGAGGGCAAAGAAGCCGAGGCGAACCAGTTCCGTCTGACCGACCCGACCGATACCTCCAACGTCACCTCGGTGCAGTTCTACGACAAGATGTCCTTCATCAACCCCTGCCAGCCGGGCGCCGCCACCTTCGTGGCCAAGGTGATGGATGAAGTGGCCCAGATGCACCAGGCCGCCGGCCAGCCGCTGACCGCCTGGCACTACGGTGGTGACGAGGCGAAGAACATCATGCAGGGCGGTGGTTACCAGGATCCGGCCGTCACCAAGAAAGAAGATCTGGTGGCCTGGAAGGGCAACGTCGACTCCAGCAAGCAGGACAAGCCGTTCGGCAAGTCCCCGATGTGCCAGAAGATGATCGACGATGGCAAGATCAAGGACGTGGCCGAGCTGCCGGTCTACTTTGCCAAGGAAGTGAGCGAGATGGTCAAGGGCCACGGCTTCTCCACCCTGCAGGCGTGGGAAGATGGCCTGAAGTACGCCACGGATGCCAGCGTATTCGCCACCGACAAGACCCGGGTCAACTTCTGGGAAACCCTCTACTGGGGTGGTTTCAACGAGGCGATGAAGTGGGCGCACAAGGGCTATGACGTGGTGCTCTCCAACCCGGATTACCTCTACTTCGACTTCCCGAACGAGGTACACCCTGCCGAGCGCGGCTACTACTGGGCAACCCGCTTCAACGACACCCGCAAGGTGTTCGCCTTCGCCCCGGAAAACCTGCCGCAGAACGCCGAGACCTCGGTTGACCGCGACGGCAACGCCTTCGTGGCCAAGGGTGACCAGGATCCGGTCAAGTTCAAGGGGATCTCCGGTCAACAATGGAGTGAAACCGTGCGCACCGATGCCCAGTACGAGTACATGGTCTATCCGCGCATCTTCTCCGTGGCCGAGCGCGCCTGGCACAAGGGCGGCTTCGAGCTCGATTACGTGAAGGGTCGCGAGTTCTCCGGCACCACCAAGCATGTCAACAAGGCCACCCTGAACAAGGAGTGGAACCAGTTTGCCAACGTGCTGGGTCAGCGCGTGCTGCCCAAGCTGGACCAGGCCGGGGTGGAATATCGCCTCTCCGTACCGGGTGCCAAGGTGGTGAACGGTGTGCTGGAAGCGAATGTGGATCTGCCGGGTCTGCCCATCCAGTACAGCCTGGATGGCAAGAGCTGGAGCGCCTACGACGCTGCCGCCAAGCCGACCGTGGATGGCAAGGTCTACCTGCGTACCACCAGCTTCGATGGCAAGCGCACCAGCCGCGTCACCGAGCTGAACTGATAGCTAGCCTTCAATCCATAACGCAAGGTGGGTCGCAAGACCCGCCTTTCCCAAGGGCGATGGCCATCGGGTTTGGGAAAGGTTGACTCTGCGTGTGAACCTTTGTTGTGTGTGTTTTGTCTGTTTTTCATCACTTGAGACCCCGCCCCGTGCGGGGCTTTTTTTGACCAGGATCTCTGCAATTTCTCCCGTTTCGCCGTTTTTGGTGCGCCAATGACCCGAATTGGCCAAATTCAGGTTGAGGCAGGGCGCGTAATGAGGGATCATACCCGGCTTGACGGCGGGGGTATGAGGGTGCCAGCCGGCACAACGTCCGCCAGTGACGCATTTTTGAGGTGAGCCATGAGTCAGGCGAACAGCCCAACTAACTTTATTCGTCAGATCATTGATGAAGATCTGGCCAGCGGTAAGCACAGCAGCGTGCATACCCGTTTCCCGCCGGAGCCGAACGGTTATCTCCATATCGGCCACGCCAAATCCATCTGCCTGAACTTCGGCATCGCCCGCGACTATCAGGGTCAGTGCAACCTGCGTTTCGATGACACCAACCCGGCGAAGGAAGACATCGAGTTCGTGGAGTCCATCAAGCAGGACGTCCAGTGGCTGGGCTTTCAGTGGAGCGGCGAGATCTGCTACTCCTCCGACTATTTCCACAAGCTGCACGGCTACGCCATCGAGCTCATCGAGAAGGGACTGGCCTATGTGGACGAGCTCTCCCCGGAGCAGATGCGCGAATACCGCGGCACCCTGACTGCCCCTGGCAAGAACAGCCCGTTCCGCGATCGCAGCGTGGAAGAGAACCTTGCCCTGTTCGCCAAGATGAAAAACGGTGAGATGGCCGAAGGGAGCGCCTGCCTGCGCGCCAAGATCGACATGGCATCCCCCTTCATGGTGATGCGCGATCCCGTCATCTATCGCATCAAGTTTGCCCACCACCACCAGACCGGTGACGAGTGGTGCATCTACCCGATGTATGACTTCACCCACTGCATCTCGGACGCCCTGGAGGGGATCACCCACTCCCTGTGTACCCTGGAGTTCCAGGACAACCGTCGCCTGTATGACTGGGTGCTGGACAACATCAGCATCGACTGTCACCCCCGTCAGTACGAGTTCTCCCGTCTGAACCTCGAATACACCGTCATGTCCAAGCGCAAGCTGAACCTGCTGGTGACCGAGGGGCACGTGAACGGCTGGGATGATCCGCGCATGCTGACCGTCTCCGGTCTGCGCCGCCGTGGTTACACCCCGGCCTCCATCCGCGAGTTCTGCAAGCGCATCGGTGTGACCAAGCAGGACAACATCGTCGAGATGAGCATGCTGGAAGCCTGCATCCGCGACGATCTCAACGAGAACGCCCCGCGCGCCATGGCCGTGCTGCACCCGGTGAAGGTGGTGATCGAGAACCTGGCGGCGGACGAGGTGCTGACGGCGCCTGCGCACCCGAACAAGCCGGAGATGGGGACCCGTGAGCTGCATTTCTCCCGCGAAATCTTCATCGACGAGGCGGACTTCAAAGAGGAAGCCAACAAGCAGTTCAAGCGTCTGGTGCTGGGCAAGGAAGTGCGCCTGCGCAACGCCTACGTCATCAAGGCCGAACGGGTCGAGAAGGATGCGGACGGCAAGGTCACCTGCATCTACTGCTCTTACGACCCCGAGACCCTGGGCAAGGATCCGGCGGACGGTCGCAAGGTGAAAGGGGTGATCCACTGGGTCAGCGCCACTCACTCCCTGCCGGCCGAAGTGCGTCTCTATGACCGTCTGTTCAAGGTGCCGAACCCGGGCGCCGAGGATGACTTCGAAGCGGCTCTGAATCCGGAATCCCTGGTGATCATCGAAGGGGCCCGGGTGGAAGCTTCTCTGAAGGATGCCAAGCCGGAGTTTGCCTACCAGTTCGAGCGTGAAGGTTACTTCTGCGCCGACAACAAGCTCTCCAGCGCCGAGCGCCTGGTGTTCAACCGCACCGTGGCCCTGCGTGACGTCTGGGGCAAGGCCGAGGTCTGATAGAAGAGGGCAGGGGAAACCCTGCCGCTTCTGGTCCGGATTGCGGACACAAAAAAGCCAGCATGATGCTGGCTTTTTTATTGCGCCGACCCGGCCGAATCAATCGTCGTGCTTGCAGTCACCGTTGGCGCAGTGGCCATACAGGTAAAGACTGTGGTTGGTCAGGCGGATGTTGTGCGCCTTGGCGATGTCGCGCTGGCGCTGTTCGATCACCTCGTCGGAGAACTCGATCACCTTGCCGCAGTCGAGGCAGACCAGGTGGTCGTGGTGCTCCTGGGTGGCGAGCTCGAACACCGACTTGCCCCCTTCGAAATGGTGACGGGTGACGATACCGGCATCATCAAACTGGTTGAGAACGCGATAAACGGTAGCGAGACCAATCTCCTCGCCCTGATCGATCAGCCGTTTGTACAGATCTTCCGCACTGGTGTGCTGGCAGTCCGGCTGTTGCAGGATTTCCAGGATCTTGACACGGGGCAAGGTGATCTTGAGCCCGGCCTTTTTTAACGCTTGGTTGTTGTCTGCCATTTCTATTTATTCGCATTCTCGAAGGTGTGGTTATTCTGATTGACTGCCGCTGTAATGGCAACCACGAACTCGCTTGGCCTGTCATTATAGGTCGTAGCCAAGTTAAAAATAAACCCAGCAATTCAAGGGCTTTAGCTCATCAAGCCCGTCATGGGAATATTCAGACCCGCTTGCTCGATCAGAGAATGTTGATACTATGTGACTTCTTTATAGTCTGGTCGGATGAGATCCATGGATTGGCTTTTCGGCAATGCCGCCTGGGTGCGCTGCGCCCTCAACGCCTGGCCCCCCTTCTGGGGTGCAGGCATCAAGATAGAAACCCTGAGCCCCGATTTTCGCTTCTGCCGGGTGACGCTCAAGTCCCGCTGGTGGAACAAGAATGCCAACCGGACCCAGTTCGGTGGCAGCATGTTCGCCATGACGGATCCCATCTACCCGTTGATGCTGATGGGCTATTTCAAGAACCGCTACTACGTGTGGGACAAGGCGGGCAGTATCAATTTCATCAAGCCGGGCAAGGGCAAACTGGTGGCGGAGTTCACCCTGAGCGACGCCAAGCTGGCATCGATCGTGGCGGCGACCGAGGGGGGAGACAAGCACTTTCCCGAGTTCGAGGTGCAGGTGCAGGATGGCCAGGGCGAGCTGGTGGCCCAGGTGAAGCGCACCCTCTATGTCAGATCCAAGCCCCAGCACAGGGGGGGCTGAATGCTTGCTGCAGATGCAACAAGGGCCCCGTCGGGGCCCTTGTTGCATGAAGAGGGAGGAAGATCAGATCACTCCAGCTCGCCCAGGCACATCTCTTCGTGCAGCTGTTTGCACCAGCCCTTGACGCGCTCTGCAGTCAGCTCGGGTTGGCGATCTTCGTCGATGCCCAGGCCCACGAAGTGCTTGTCATCCACCAGTGCCTTGGAGGCTTCGAACTCGTAGCTCGCGGTCGGCCAGTGGCCGATGATGATGGCGCCCTTGGCTTCGACGATGTCACGCAGGGTGCCCATGGCGTCGAGGAAGTACTCGGCATAGTCTTCCTGATCGCCGCATCCGAAGATGGCCACCAGCTTGTTGTTGAAGTCGATCTCTTCGAGCTCGGGGAAGAAGTCGTCCCAATCGGCCTGGGCTTCGCCGTAGTACCAAGTCGGGATGCCGAACATCAGCAGATCGAAGCTGTCGATGTCGGCCTTGCTGCTCTTGGCAATGTCACGGACTTCAATCAGTTGTTTGCCCAGTTCTTTCTGGATCATCTTGGCGACAGCTTCGGTATTACCGGTATCGCTGCCGAAAAACAGACCTACACTAGCCATAGTGTTTCGTTACCCGTATCTGGTGTTGATGCTTGACGGTTCAGATTGCGATGCCTGCTGCATGAGCAGACTCGATCTGTTGCTTCAGGATAGATTGGATCAGCTCGGCTCGGCTGACGTTCTGTTGCAGCGCAAGTTGGTTCAGGCGCTCCAGCAACTCGGCTTCCACCTTTAACTCGACCCGTTTCAGCCCGTTCTCACGATCGCGCTTGAGCTGGTTGCGCTTGTTGATCTTGAGCTGGGTCTCGCGGGGGAGTGGATTGGTCTTTGGCCTGCCGGGGCGCTTCTCAGTTGCGAACAGATCCAGTGTTGTTCGATCAGTTTGCTGTTTGGCCATACATCACAGATGAAAAGTAGTTAGCCGATCCCTGAGCCTTCCCAGCCCATTTCGATCAGCCCCTTGGCGACAAAACCCGCGCAACCCAGAAACAGCACCAGCCAGACGATGAAGCGGCCGAAGCGGGGCACATTGCCCCGTTTGAGCACGTCCTGAATGGCCAGACCAATCAGCAGGAAGATGGCCACGAAGAACAGTTTCAGGCCCAGACTCTCGATGAGATCGATGTGTTCACTCAGCATGGATTGCGCGCACTCCTTAAGACGGGCGCACTATATCACAAAGGATTTAAAACTGTTAACCGCCTGTCGACAGGAAATCCACAACCAGTTTGTTGAACAAAACCGGCTTTTCCGCGTGCAGCCAGTGACCCGTGCCGGCGATGACGCGGGCCTTGGCGGCCGGGAACTGGGCCATCGCGGCCCCGGTGTATTCGGGCAACATATAGTCGGAGTCGCCCCCCTTGATGAAGAGTGTCGCGCCTTCGAAGCGGCGTTCATCGTCAGGCCAGCCCATGATGTTGGCGTAGTTGCGCTCAAGGGCCGACACGTTGAAACGCCACCCCCATCCAGACTCCCCTTTGGCGAAGGATTTGAGCAGGAACTGGCGAACCCCGGCGATCTCGATGTGCTCGGCCAGCATGGCTTCCGCCTCGCTGCGGCTCTGGGGGGGCGTGGCCAGCGTGGCATTGAGCCCGGCAAACACGTTCTTGTGGCGGGCGTGGGGATAGGCCACCGGGGCGATGTCCGCCACTACCAGCTTGCTGACCCTGTGAGGGGCCTGCTTGGCGACCTGCATGGCGACCTTGCCCCCCATGGAGTGACCCACCAGGGCCACCTGTTCAAGTCCAAGATGGTCCAGCAGGGCCAGGATGTCCTCCGCCTGGGCCGGGTAGCTCATCTCGTCCGAGTGAAAGGAGGCGCCGTGATTGCGCAGATCGACGCTGATGACCCGGTATTGTTCGCTGAGGGGGCGTGCCAGCAGGCCGAGGTTGTCCAGGCTGCCAAAGAGGCCATGGATCAGCACGACAGTCGGGCCTTCGCCCTGATCCTTGAAGTTCAATCGTGGATATTGTTGCAAAATGACACCTTATCGGTCGTGGGCTCTATCGCCATACTTTTTAACACACTGAAAGAAAAGGATTTCATTCCTGGTGGGGGATTTTTTTGTGGTTTTTTTTCAAAAATATCTCCCCGGGATCGGCTATCAGTGCGGGGGATCACACACTTGGCCCGTCATTATGCCGTATTCTCAAGGAGATTCATGCACATCTGTCCGCCCCTTGCTTGGGCTGCCGGGTCTGCCTATGTATAATCGCCGCATCCGAATTTCGACGAGTCCAGCGCATCCCTATGAAAACCATCGAGCTTGATGACGATCTCTACTTCTTTATCGCGAGCCAGACCCGGCACATCGGCGAGAGTGCGTCCGATATCCTGCGTCGCCTGCTGGAGCAACCCGCCCAGGCTGGCACGGCAACCGTGGCGGCCGCGCCTGCGATGCAACCGCAACCCGTGGCCGATGCCATGGGGCTGGAGGCACTGCTGGATTCCGGCGAGCTTCAGAAAGAAGAGAAGTCCATCAACCGCTTCATGCTGGTATTGAGCACCCTCTATCGGGACAACCCGGAAGGCTTCACCCAGGCGACCGAGATAAAAGGGCGCAAGCGCGTCTATTTCTCCCGTGACCCGGAAGCGCTGCGTGCCAGTGGCAGCACCACCAAGCCCAAGCCGGTACCGGAGACCCCGTTCTGGGTGATCACCAATACCAATACCAGCCGCAAGCAGAACATGGTGGCCCAGCTCATGAACAGCATGGGTTATGACGAGGATCTGACGGCTCGGGTGTGCGGCGCCGTTTAACCCATCAATGACTTCAGGCCTTGCCGGGCAAGGCTCAGCTCAAGGAAAACGCCATGGCACAGCATTCCCACGCCGGTCAGCCGGCTCGTCTTTGCGATCTGACCAACATTCCCCGTCTGGTCAGCGCCTACTACCTCAACAAGCCGGACATGAGCCGCCCTGAGCAGCGGGTCGCCTTCGGCACCTCCGGTCACCGCGGCAGCGCCCTGCACAGCGCCTTCACCGAATCCCACATTCTGGCGGTGACCCAGGCGCTGGTGGAGTACCGCCAGCAGGCCGGTATCACGGGGCCGCTGTTCGTTGGCATGGATACCCATGCCCTGTCTGAATCCGCCTTTGCCAGCGCGGTGGAAGTGCTGGCGGCCAACGGTGTCGAGACCCGCATTCAGGCCGGCCTCGGCTTCACGCCGACCCCGGTCATCTCCCATGCCATCCTGCGCCACAACGCAGGCAAACCCGTGGCCCAGGCGGACGGCGTGGTGATCACCCCGTCCCACAACCCGCCGGAAGACGGTGGCTTCAAGTACAACCCGCCCCACGGCGGTCCCGCCGAGGGGGAGATCACCAAGTGGGTGGAAGACCGCGCCAACGCGATCCTGGAAGCGGGCCTGGCCGGCGTGAAGCGGATGCCGTTTGCCGAGGCCCTCAAGAGCCCGTTCGTGGTGGAACACGACTATGTCACCCCTTATGTGGATGATCTCGAAAACGTGCTGGATCTGGCCGCCATCAAGCAGGCAGGCATCAAGATCGGCGTGGATCCGCTGGGTGGCTCCGGCGTCGCCTACTGGGACGTCATCGCCAGGCGCTACGGTCTGGACATCGAGGTGGTGAACTACAAGGTCGACCCGACCTTCTCCTTCATGACCCTGGACAAAGACGGCAAGATCCGGATGGACTGTTCCAGCCCGTTCGCCATGGCGAGCCTGATTGCCCTGAAAGACAAGTTCGACATCGCCCTTGGCAATGACCCTGACTACGACCGTCACGGCATCGTCACCAAGGCGGGCCTGATGAATCCGAACCACTATCTGGCGGTGGCCATCCAGTATCTGTTCACCCACAGAACCGGCTGGCCCAAGGGGGCGGCCGTCGGCAAGACGCTGGTCTCCTCTTCCATGATCGACCGGGTGGCCGGCGAGATCGGTCGCACCCTCAAAGAGGTGCCGGTCGGCTTCAAGTGGTTCGTGGACGGTCTCTACAGCGGCGAGTTCGGCTTTGGCGGCGAGGAGAGCGCGGGTGCCTCCTTCCTGCGCAAGGACGGTACCGTCTGGACCACCGACAAGGATGGCTTCATTCTGGCGCTGCTGGCGGCCGAGATCCTGGCGGTGACCGGCAAGGATCCCCAGGCCCACTACGATGCGCTCGAAGCCAGATTCGGCCGCTCCAGCTACCGCCGCATTGATGCCCCGGCCAACAGCGCCCAGAAGGCGGTGCTCTCCAAGCTGGATCCGGCTCTGGTGGAAGCCTCCACCCTGGCTGGTGAGCCCATCCTCGCCAAGCTGACCAAGGCGCCTGGCAACGATGCCGCCATCGGCGGCCTGAAAGTGGTGACCGAGAACGGCTGGTTCGCGGCGCGCCCCTCCGGTACCGAGTCCATCTACAAGATCTACATGGAGAGCTTCAAGGGGGAGGCGCACCTGGACCTCATCCAGCAGGAAGCCCAGCAGATCGTCTCCGCCGCCCTGGCCAAGGCCGGGGTCTGACCCTTACGGCAACAACCCATGCGAAAGAGGAGCCCTGGTGGCTCCTCTTTTTTTGTGTCGGGTTGACTGCGGATCAGCCGTTGTCGACGCTGCCGGTGGCGGCCTTGCGGTTCTGCCAGCGTTTGAGGAAGGGGCGGGCAGGCAGCTTCATCAGGAAGAGAGAGAGCAGGATGATGCCGATGCCGAGCCACTGACGGCCATCCAGGGTTTCTCCCACCATCAGCACACCGCAGGAGACCGCCACCATGGGGTTGGTGAGGGCCAGCATCCCCATCACCTCCGGGCCATGGCGTTTGAGTCCCCAGAGCCAGGCCCAGTAGGCCAGGGCCGTGTTGAGGATCACCAGCCAGATAAGCCCGGGAGTGGCGTCAACCCTGGGCAGGGGCATGGGGCCGGCCAGCCACCAGGCCAGCGGGATCAGCATCAGGCCGCCCAGCAGCAGCTGCCAGGCGGTCAGGGCCAGCAGATCGTCCACCGGCCAGCGTTGCATCCAGCGGCTCGACTGGCCGATGAGCAGGGTGGCGAGCAGGGCGCACGCCACGCCGACGGGATCCAGATTGGCAGAGGGATTGAGCAACAAGAGCACCCCGACGAGCCCCATCACCCCCAGCAACAGCCACTTGAGCGTCGGTCTGACACCGTCTTGCAGCCAGGCCAGCCCCATCAGGATGAGGGGCAGCGTCGCTCCCAACGTACCCGCCACGGCGCCGGGCAGGCGAAACGCCGCCACGAACAGCAGGGCGAAGAAGGCGGTGATGTTGCAAAATGCCAGCAGGAACTGCCTGCTCCAGACGAGAGGCGGTCTGCGGGGATGGAGCAACAGCAGCAGCACTCCGGCGGGGAGGGCGCGCCACACGGCCACCCAGTAGGGGGAGTAGTCGGTCAGGTAGAGACTGACGACGGCATAGGTGCTGCCCCAGAGCAGGGGGGCGAGCAGGGCGATCAGCAGCGGCATGGTTATCTCGTAACAAAGTATCTTTAAGTAAAGATACATTAGCCGCGAGTTGGTTTATTATCAAGTATCTTCATGTAAAGATAATGGAGCCCGAATGGAGAGTGATCATGTAGATCAGCTGCTGGCCCAGTGGGCCCGGCAGCGCCCGGACCTCGACTGCACCCCCATGGGGGTGCTGCGGCGGGTGGCGCGCATGGCGGCGATCGCCGGGCGCGAAGTGAGCGAGACCCTCAAAGAGTGCGGTCTGTTGGGGTCCGATTTCGATATCCTGGCGACCCTGCGTCGGGCCGGTGAGCCGCTGACCCCGACCGCGCTCTACCAGTCCGCCATGCTGAGTTCAGGGGCCATGACGGCCCGGCTCGACAAGCTGGAGCAGCGTGGCCTGATAAGACGTGAAGCCTCCCCCGATGACAGACGCAGCCTGCTGGTCTGCCTGACGGAGCCGGGGCGGGAGCTGGTTGACCATGCGGTGGAACAGCACGTGGCGAACGAGCGCCGCCTGCTGGCCCCATTGAGCCTGGCCGAGCAGAAGCAGCTGGCCGCCCTGCTCAAGCGCTGGTTGCTGGAGAACGAATAGCAAAACGGGCCCATCTGGCCCGTTTTTGTTGGCATTGAGGCTGACTCAGTAGCCGCCTCTGGCATCCCTGACGGCAAGGCCAAGCTGCCATACCGCCATGGCGTAGTGGGTGCTGTGGTTGTAGCGGGTGATAGCGTAGAAGTTCGGCAAGCCGTACCAGTACTGGTAACCGGTGCCGACATCCAGACGCAGCAGGCTCGCCTCCTTGTGATTGCCAAGGGAGCCGATTGGGGTCAGACCAGCTCCGCGCAGGGTGGCCACCGGGTAGCGGGTCTGGAAGCCGTGCTCATAGCCCGGCAGCTGTCCCTGGCCGCGTACTGCCACCGGCTGCCCTTTCTCCCAGCCGTGGGCCTTGAAGTAGTTGGCCACGCTGCCGATGGCATCCACCGGATCCCACAGGTTGGTGTGGCCGTTGCCGTTGAAGTCCACCGCGTAGTTGCGAAAACTCGACGGCATGAACTGGCCGTAGCCCATGGCCCCGGCATAGGAGCCCTTGGGTTCGGTGGGATCCATCCCCTCATCCCGGGTCATCACCAGGAAGGCTTCCAGCTCGCCGGTGAAGAAGTCGGCGCGGCGCGGGTAGTCAAATGCCAGGGTCGCCAGGGCGTCGAGAATGCGGGTCTTGCCCATCACCCGACCCCAGCGGGTTTCCACCCCGATGATGCCAACGATGATCTCGGGTGGCACCCCGTAGATCTGCTGCGCCCGGTTGAGTTCACTCTCGTATTCACGCCAGAAGTTGACGCCGTTTTGCACGTTGTCCGGGGTGATGAACTTGGCGCGGTAGCGATTCCAGGCGCCGGTCGGGCCGGTGGGCGGTCTGGTGGTGGGGGCCTGGGCGTCCATCAGCTTGATGATCCAGTCATAACGCTCGGCCTGGGCCAGTACCCGGTGCAGCTCGGCGCTGTCGAAGCCGTGCTTTTGCACCATCCGCTGCACGAAGTTGTCCACGTTGGAACGATTGGCGAAGTCCCCCTTGCTGACCCCGGGCTGGCTCACCTGTCCGTAGAAGGGTTTGCTCGGCGGTGTCTGGTTGATGAAGGCGCTGTTGGGTTGGGGTTTGACCACGGGCTTGGGCGCCGGCGTGCTGCTGCAGCCGTAGATCAGGGGAAACAGGGAGAGGACACAGACAAGGCGACGCATAGGGTTCTCGTGAGCCTGAAAAAGAGTGCCGTCATGGTAAAACATTGGCGTGCAGGCGCAAGTGCTCCGTGCCGGCGCGCCCCCGGGATCCCGTCAGCGCAGGGTGTGGTAGCCGCTCCAGATCCGGGTCAGGGTCGTGATGGCGCAGAGCAGGGCGAAACCGTAGGCCAGTGGCACGAAGGTGGCGGGCCAGAGGCACATGAGCACGAAGAGGGCGATGGTTTCGCTCCCCTCGGTGAGCCCGCCCAGATAGTAGAGGGATTTGTGGTGGTAGACGGGGCTCTCGATGCCCCGTTTGCCCGCCATGATGGCAAAGGCCAGAAAGCTCGATCCCGTGCCCATGAAGGCGAACAGCAGGGTGGCGGCGGCCAGGGCGTTGGCCGGGTCGGCGAGGGCAAAGCCCAGCACCACGGCGGCGTAGAAGATGAAATCCAGCGTGATGTCGAGAAACCCGCCGCAGTCGGTGATGCCCGTTTCCCGCGCCACGGCGCCATCCAGCCCGTCCAGCAGCCGGTTGAGCAGAATCGCCGCCAACGCCCACTGATAGCAGCCAAAGGCCAGCAGCGGCAGCGCCAGCATGCCGATGAGAAAGCCGGCGAGGCTCACCTGGTTGGCGCTCACCCCGGCCCGGCACAGGGGGCGGGCAAGCGCGGCGAGGGGGCGGCGGATAACCGGGATCAGGTGGCGATCAAACAAGGTGGTGCTCCTCTTCTGGGATGGCTGGGGGGATCAGCTGCAAGATGGTGCCCGGCGCATCCTCTTCGTCGTGGGTCACCAGCAGCGCGGGGATGGCCTGCGTGCGCAGGCGCTCGAACACCAGGGTTCTGAATGCCGCCCGCAGCGGCTTGTCGAGGCGGGAGAAGGGTTCGTCCAGCAGCAATGCCCTGGGCTCGGCCAGCAGGGCACGCAGCAGGCTGACGCGGGCTTTCTGGCCGCCGGAGAGCGCCCCGGGCAGCTTGTCCGCCTGAGCCTCCAGCCCGACCTCGGCCAGCGCCTCGCGGGCCCGGGTCTGCCTTGCCGCCATCCCCTTGAGATGCGCCGGCATGCCGAACATCAGATTTTCGGCCACCGTCAGGTGGGCAAACAGCAGGTCATCCTGAAACAGGATGCCGACCCCCCTCTCTTGGGGGGGCAGCGGGGTGAGGCGATGTGCGCCGAGCAGGATGTCCCCGGTCAGCCGGATGGGGCCCCCGGGTGGCAGCACTCCCGCCAGGGCCGCCAGCAGGGAGCTCTTGCCACAGCCGCTCGGTCCCATCAGGGTGAGCACCTCGCCCGGGGCCACCCTGAGGGGGGGGAGCGTCAGCAGGGGGGCACCGTCGAGGAAGAGGGTGAGTGCGGAGGTGTGCAGCATCGGGTCAGGACCTCAGGGCGGGGTTGATGCGCCGCGGCAGCCAGAGCGCCAGGGCATAGATGAAAAGGGGCAGCAGGAGTTGCAGCAGGCCGTAGAGCCCCGCCAGCCGCCGGTTGAGGCCGCTGCCGATGGCCACCGCCTCCGTGGTGATGGTGACGACCCGCCCGCCCCCGAACAGCAGGGTCGGCAGGTATTGGGCCAGGCTCACCGCCGCTCCGACACCGAAGGCGAACAACAGGGGACGGGCGAGCAGGGGGCCCTTGACTCGCCACCAGGCCCCCCAGGGGCTGGCCCCGAGCGTGAGGGCCACCCGGGTGAGGCGCTCGTCGAACTGGCGATAGGGGCCGTGCAGGCAGAGATAGACGTATGGAAAGACGAAGATCAACTGGCTCCAGAGTACCCAGCCTGGGCCTATGCCAGTGAATCCCAGCCCGTCGGTCTGAAGGCGCAATCCAAACAGCAGGCTGGCCTGGGGCAGCAGCAGAGGCAGGCAGACAAGCCAGAGGGTGCGTGTGGCGCGGCGCGCAGGCAACGCCTCGAGGCAGAGCACCGCCAGCAGCAGGGAGAGCGCGGCGCAGAGCAGGGCCAGCCACAGACTCTGCCAGAGCAGCGGGCCCAGGCTCGGCAGCAGAGCCTGCCAGTGGTGGCTGCTCCATTCGCTCGGCCAGAGGGTGGGAAAGGACCAGCGCCGGGTCAGGGACCAGAGCAGCAGGGCGGCGAGCACCAGCAGATTGGTCAGGAGCAGCCCCCACACGCCGATGCGGGCAATGAGTGCGGGCCAGGGCGAGGCGGGGGCGCGTCGCCCATCCAGCCAGCGTGCCTTGCCGAGGGTGAGGTGGGCCCGCTCCAGCAGCCTGAGGGCGCCAAGCAGCAGCAGGTTGAGGGCGAGCAGCAAGAGGGCGCCGCTGGCACTGGCGCCGCGCCAGGCGGGGTCGGCATCCTGATACCAGAGCCAGAGTCGCACCGCCAGGGGCGGCGGGGCATCAGGCCCCAGCAGCAGGGCGAGATCCACCACCGCCAGACCATAGGCGGCCACCGCGTAGAGGGGCAGTCGCAGGGCGGGCCAGAGGGAGGGCAGCAGCAGGCGCCACCAGATCCGGGGGGCGCTGAAGCCGAGGCTGGCCCCCAGCCACTGCTGGCGCGCCACCTTGGCGGGATCCAGTGCCGCCAGCGCCATCAGCAGCAGGAAGGGGGTCTCCTTGAGGATGAGCACCACGATGAGGCCAAGCCCCCAGGGATCCTTGAGGGTTTGCCAGTCCGGGGGTTGATGGGTGAGGTCAAGCAGGGGGGCGACGAGGCGCAGCAGCCAGCCAGAGGGAGCGATCAGAAAGGCGATGCCGATGGCAAAGGCGACGTGGGGAAGCGCCAGCAGGGGGGAGAGCAGGCGGCGCAGCCAGCGCATCCAGGGATGCCCGTCCCCCTGGGCGAGCAGCAAGGCGGTGGCGCCGAGGGCCCCCAGGGTGGAGGCCCCCGCCACCCAGAGGCTCAACCCTGCGGAGTGCCAGAGTCCGGGCTGGGGGAGCAAGAGGGATAGATTGGCGGGGGAGAGCCCCTCGATGACCAGCAACAGCAGGCCCCCGGCGAGCGGGATCCCCAGCATCAAAAAGGGCAGCAGGAGGAGAAGAGGGGCGCGCGCCTGCATGATGGATCAGTGGCCGTAGCGCTCGGCCCAGGCCGCTTCCAGCCGCGTCTGCCAGCTGGGGTGGGGCTCTGCCACTCCCTTGAAGCGCAATGCCGGACGGGTCTGGCCTGGCAGCGCCTCCTGGCGCAGCACGCTGGGATCCCCCCAGAAGGCGGGGTCGCTCTTGCGCGCCTGGGCGGCGGGGCTCAGCAGGAAGTTGACCACCACCTTGGCCCCGGCCCGGGCGGAGGCATTGAAGGGGATGGCGAGGAAATGGCTGTTGGTGAGCGCCCCTTTCTCCATGGCGATGGCCTGGACGGTGGGGGGCAGGGTGCCGTTTTGCACCGAACTCTGGGCTTCCCCCGGGTTGAAGCTGATGGCCATAGCCAGCTCGCCGTCATCGAGCAACTGCCTGGTTTCGGCGGCGCCGGTGGGGAAGAGCCTGCCCTTGCGCCAGAGCGCGGGGTGAAGCTGGTCGAGCCAGGCCCAGAGAGGGGCGGTGACGCGAAGGAAGTCGGCATCGGTCGCCTCCCGGTAGAGGGGCGCCGGATCCGGTGTCAGCTCCAGCAGGATCTGCTTGAGAAAGCTCGAGCCGTGAAACTGGGGAGGCTTGGGGTAGGTGAAGCGGCCGGGGTGAGACTTGGCCCAGGCCAGCAGGGCGGCCGCCGAGGTGGGAGGTGCGTCTACCTGGTCGCCATCCACCATCAGATTGAGCTGGCCTATGCCCCAGGGGGCCTCCAGCCCCTCGACCGGCACGGTGAAGTCTTCACTCACCGGCAGGGCGGTGTCCACCAGGGCCATGTTGGGCAGCTCGTCGGTAAAGGGGGCTCCCAGCAGCCCCTGCTCCTTGAGCGCCTTGAAGTTCTCGCCGTTGACCCAGAGCAGGTCGATGGGGCCGTTCGACGTCTTGCCAGCCTGTTTGCCGGCCAGCAACTGGCTCACGCTCTGGGCGATGTCATCCACCTTCACCTGCACCAGCTCGACCTGGTACTGGCGAGCGATCTCCTGCCTGGCCCACACCAGGTAGGCGTTGATCTCGGGGCTGCCCCCCCAGGCGTTGAAGTAGACAGTTTGCCCCTTGGCGGACAGCAGGGTCTGCTGCCACGACGCGTCATTGGCGTGGAGCGGGGAGGCCAGCAGCAGGGGGACAGCTGCCATCAGGGGACGGAGCAGGGCGCGAAGTCGGGTCTTGAACATGATGGTTGCCTCGTCAGAGTCAGGCGCCGCGGCGCCAGCGGTGATAACGGGCCAGCAGCGCCAGCAGGCGCCCGGGCTGGCGGGCACGGCGCCAGGCGCCAGCCACGTACTTGTTCCCCTCCATCAGGGTGGGGTAGGGGTGAACGGTGGCGAGGATCTTGCCAAGTCCCAGGCGGTGGCGCATGGCGAGGGCAAACTCGGCGATCCGCTCGCCGGCGTGAGCACCCACTATGGTGGCCCCGAGTATCCTGTCACGGCCCGGCACCGTCAGCACCTCGACAAAGCCCCCTGACTCGCCGTCGGCGATGGCTCTGTCCAGCTCGGCCATCTCGAAGCGGGTCGACTCGAAGGGGATGCCTCGGGCCCGAGCCTCTTTCTGGTTGAGGCCGACCCTGGCTATCTCCGGACTGGTATAGGTGGCCGCCGGCATGACCCTGTAGTCTGCCCGAAAGCGCCTGAACTGGCCAAAGAGGGCGTTGATGGCGGCATACCAGGCCTGATGGGCGGCAAAATGGGTGAACTGGTAGGGGCCGGCAACGTCCCCCACCGCCAGGATGCTGGGGTAGTTGGTGGCGAGGAAGCCGTCGATGGCCAGGGTGCCGCCGGGGGCCAGTTCAACCCCCAGCGCTTCCAGCCCGAAACCGCTCACGTTGGCCTCCCGGCCAAGGGCCAGCAGCAGCTGGTCCCCCTCAATCACCAGCGTCTCGTCCCCCCGGCGCAGGTGCAGCCGGATGGGCAGGTTGGCGCCTTTACCGTCCATATACCCGGCCGAGGTAGCCTGCCAGCCGAGGTGCAGGGTGACGCCGTCGTGCTCCAGCTGCGCGGCCAGGGCCCCGGCGACGTCCCTATCTTCCCGGGGCAGCAGCTGAGGGCCTTGCTCCACCAGGGTGACGGGGATACCGAGCAAGGCCAGGCTCTGGGCCAGCTCGCAGCCGATGGGGCCCCCTCCCAGCACCAGCAGATGGCGGGGGGGCTCACGCAGTCGCTGCCAGAGGGTGTCGGAGGTGAGGTAGGGAACCCTGTCCAGCCCCGGCAGTGCGGGCACCCGGGGTCGGGCGCCGGTGGCGATCACGATATGACGGCTGGTCAGGCGCTTGCCGTTGACCTCCACCTCCCAGGGAGAGGTGACTCGCGCCCGCCCCTGGATGCACTCCACCCCAAGTCCTTCATAGCGCGCCACCGAGTCGTGGGGTTCGACCTCCTCGATGACCCGGGCGACCCGCGCCATCACGGCGGCAAAGTCGGCGCGGCTCTGGCTCGGGGTAAAACCAAGCTCCCCGGCCTTGCGCTGTTCAAAGGCGAAGCGGGCGCTTCGGATCAGCGCCTTGGAGGGGACGCAGCCGGTATGGAGGCAATCCCCCCCCATCCTGTGCTGCTCGATGAGGGCCACTCTGGCTTTCACCGCGGCGGCGATGTAGCTGGTGACCAGACCTCCGGCGCCGGCGCCTATCACCAGCAGGTTGTAGTCAAAGTGCGCCGGCTTGCGGTAGGGGGAGTGCAACCGGTAGAGGGCGAGACGGCGCTGCAAGGCACGCATCAGCCAGGGCATCAGGCCGAGCAGGGTCAGGGCGGCCAGCAGGCCGGGGGAGAAGAGGTTGCCTGTGCTGGTGAGGGTAGCCAGCTCGCTCCCCGCCAGCACGTAGACGAGGGTGCCCGGCAGCATGCCGAGTTGGCTGACCCAGTAGTAGGTGCTGACTCTGATGGGGGTGAGCCCCATCACCAGGTTGACCAGAAAGAAGGGGAAGAGGGGGATGAGGCGCAGGCTCAGCAGATAGAAGGCCCCCTCCTTTTGCATGCCGGTCTGAACGCTCGCCAGCTTGTCGCCAAAGCGTGTCTCGACCCAGTCCCGCAGCAGGAAGCGGGCGCTGAGAAAGGCCAGGGTGGCGCCGAGGGAGCTGGCAAAGGAGACCAGCAAGAGCCCCCACAGGATGCCGAAGACGGCGCTGCCCGCCAGGGTGAGCAGGGCAGCCCCCGGCAGGGAGAGGGCGGTGGTGAGCACATAGATCACCAGAAACAGCAGGCTGGCTGCGACAACATGGCGGTCGACCCAAAGGGCCAGGCGCGCCTGATGAGCCTGCAACTGGGTGAGGCTCAGATAGTGGTCAAGGTCGAGGGCAAAGAAGGTGCCGACCAGGGCCCCCATCGCCAGCAACAGCAGCAGGCGTGCCCTGTTCATCCCTGCCCCTTGTCGAGGGGGCTCTCGGGTTGCACCGGCAACTGGCAGAACCCCTGGGGAGCGATGTCGAGAGCGGCATTGAACTTGGCGGACATGTTCTGGAAGGCGATGAGGCCGGTGAGCTCCACCAGGGCGTCGTCATCGAACCAGGGCTTGAGGCGGGCGGCCTGTTCGTCGCTCACGCCATCCAGCCCGGTCATGGCCTCGGCATAGTCCAGCACGGCCCGTTCCCGCTCGTCGAACAAGGGGCTGTCGCGCCACCGGGCTAGCGCCTCCACCTTGTCGCTGGAGCCTGCCCGCTTGACGAGGGTCATGGCGTTGATGTCGACACAGAAACGACACCAGTTGAGCTGGGAGACCCGCACCGTCACCAGGGAGCGCAGCACGGGGTCGATGGGGGAGCGCTTGCGGTTGATGACGCCGTAGAGGGTGGCGACCGCGGCGAACAGCCTGGGGGAGCGCCCCCAGCACTTGCCCGGGATCAGCACCTGACCGTAGTTGCGTTTCTGCAGCCAGAAGAAGGGGCGGATGAACCAGGCGTAGGCCCGGTCCGGTTTGACCTCAATGCGCATCTTGTTCCTCTTTGAGCTTCTCCATCTTGGGCTTGTAGGCCCCGCCCAGGCGCTCGTTCAACCGATTCAGGAAATCGATGATCCGTGCCCGGTTGACCCCCAGATCGCTGCGCCCCTGGCGCGAGGCGGAGCGCATGTCGATACGGACCTCTTTGGGCCCGGCAAAGACCCGCAGGGCCACGTCATCCTGAAACCCGAACCAGCCGGTGGTGACGACGGCATCGATACCCTCGCTGCCCGGGCGAACCTGCCAGCCCAGCTCCGTCATCAGTTCCTCGGCTTCCGCGAGCACTTCGACCGGGGATGCCCGGGTATAGAGAGGACCGGGGTTGCCTGGAAATACTTGCAGGGGCGGGGGGGAGACCGGGAGATCCTCCGGGCTTCTGAGCTGCTCGGCCCACTGGAGCCGTGGCGGATGGTAGGGATCCGTGCTGACGTCGTTGGTGAGGGGGGAGCGCAGCGCCTGGACGAGAAACAGCAGGGGCAGCAGCAGGGGAGCAATGCCCCAGATATCCGGCCAGAGGTTGGTGGTGCGGCGATAACGCCAGGGCAGGCGCAGCAGCAGCACGAGGCTGAGGAGGGCGCTGGCGAGACAGAGGATGAAGCCGAGCCACCAGGGCCAGAGATGGGCGCGGCTGCCAAGGGCCCCGCAAAGGGGCAATAGCCAGGTCAGCAGCGGCCACCACAAAGAGCTGTGCATAAGAGGGATCCACGGGTCAGGATGGAACTATGCCCAGAAGGATAAACTTAATTGCCTGATAACGTTAGTAAATGATCACCAATCCCAGGCGTGCGGCTCAGAGAGCCGAAGGCCTCGTCGCCCTGGATCAGTTGCGATAGAGCACCTTGATGAGGTGGAAGCCGAACTTGGTGCGCACCGGCCCCAGCACGGTCAGCAGCTCCCCCTTGAACACGGCATCGTCGAAGGACTTGACCATGTCCCCCTTGGAGAACTCCCCCAGATCGCCGCCACGCTTGCCGGAAGGGCAGGTGGAGAAACGCTTGGCCATCTGGCTGAAGTCGGCGCCCTTGGCGAGCTTCTCCTTGATCTCCAGACACTGTTTCTCGGTCTTGACCAGAATGTGCTGGGCACAGGCTTTTTTCATCGGAATGCTCCTCGGCGAGGGGAAAGGGGGCGCAAGATTACTGCAATTGCGCCTCCGCGTCAGCCCCTCGGGCGCGAGACCCGGCTCCGGGGGCCGGTGGCCAGGGGGACCCTGGCCCGGGATTGCCAGAGGATCTCCAGCCCCAGCAGGGCATAGAGGCTCCAGATGGCCAGGGGATTGAGCCAGTTGCCCCCCATCTGCAGGGTGGCCAGGGCTGCGCTCACCAGCAGCAGGACTATGCCGGGCAGGCGCCAGTGGACAGGCAGGGGGGCGAGCAGGGCCATGCCCAGCAGCAGGGCCAGGCCAAAGGGCAGATTGAGCGCGGTGAAGGCGAGAGCCTGCTGGCCGTTCATGCCGGTCAGCAGGGCCAGCAGGGCGCTGCAGCAGGCCAGGAAGGTGATGAACTCGAGTCGGTCGGCGATGTAGTCAGCCAGTTGTTCGCTACGTAGGTGCATGGGGTCTCTCCTGCGATGATTGGGATCAGTGTGGGACAGGCAGGAGCGCAGGGGCAGCGGGATAAATCGATTGAATTGAACGAAGCTTTAGTGCCATCTATTCAAGTGATTGATTTAAACTTATTTTCCTGTTCAATAGCAGGCAGGGTGGGGAAGAGGGCACGGAGCAAGTCGAGGGGGACGGGTTGACGAAACCCGCCGGATGCGGGGTGTCCGACAAGGGTTGTCGCGAAGAACCGGACCCTGCTGCCAGCCCAAGGCCGCCAGGGGAGATCCGGCGTGGCGGGGCAGGTGGTGGCGTTTTGTTCGCCCCTTGCCCGGATAGTGCGCAGTTTGGCTCCTCACACCCGGCTGGCTCCTTGCAGGGCCGAAGCGATCCCCGCACCGGGGGTGGCAGAGCGGCACGCAAAGGGGCCCCGAGCGTGGGATTTCGCCGTCGCGATTATGCTAGGATGAGCGGCACTCGCCTGGGATGAGTCTCGGTATCGTACTAAATAACACAATCTTTAAATCATGTTATTCGGGGAAAATGACGTTTGACAGGATGCTATCCTACTTTTCTCACCGGGAGCACTTCATCCGGGCGATCCCGTCGCCCCGGGCCCGGTCTCTTGCTGCTCGCCCTCGCCCTCGCTCTCTGGCTGATGGCGATGCCCGCCATGGCGGCCAAGTTGACCTACCAGATCAAGGGGGTCAGGGGAGAGCAGAAAGACAACGTCGAGGCCTACCTCAACGCCCTGCCCGTCTACCAGGAACGCCAGTACCGCCCCGCCCGCGCCAAGATCACCGAGAGCGTACAGAAGGCGCTGCAGGTCTATGGCTACTACCAGCCCAAGATCACCCTGAACCGCGACAAGAAGACGCCCGCCAAGGTGGTGATCGAGATTGAGCGGGGGGAACCCGTGATCATCTCGCGCCTCGACATCCTGCTGGAAGGGGATGCGGGGAGCGACGAGGTGTACAGCGAGCTGCTGGACAAGCTGCCCCTGAAGGAGGGAGATCCCCTCAACCACGGCAAATATGAATCCATCAAGGCGGATCTCGGCAGTCTGGGGCTGGCCCGCGGCTATTTTGACGCCAAGATCAGCAAGAGCCAGGTCAAGGTTTTCCCGGAACAGGGCAAGGCGGAGATCTACATCCTGTTTCGCTCTGGCCCGCGCTACCATTTCGGCGAGATCCGCTATGACGCGACGCCGGAGGCACTGCACCTGATCCGCCCGCTCATCAACATCAAGAGCGGCGACCCCTATCTGGCGATCCGTCTGGCGGAGATGTCCCAGGATGTCTCCTCCACCAAGCTGTTCAAGCAGGTGGACATCAAACCCCTGATCAGCCAGGCCGAGGGCAACCGGGTGCCGGTGCAGGTGACCCTCTCCAACCGGGTCGATCACGAAATTGAGACCGGTATCGGTTATGCCACGGACGTGGGGCCGCGCCTGAGTGCCACCTGGGAGAAACCCTGGGTGAACCGCTATGGTCACCGCCTCTCCAGCACCGCCAAGATCTCGGCGCCGGAAGCGGAGCTCAGCTTCGACTACCAGATCCCGGTGGGCAACCCGCTGCGGGATTACTACTCCCTGCAGGCGGGCTATCAATACACCGACAACAACGACACCCGCTCCGATCTGGCCACCTTCGGGGTGCACCGCTGGACACGCCGACCGGAGAGCTGGGACAGAGACGTCTTTGTGCGCCTGGAGAACGAGCGCTACGTCCAGGGTCAGGACGAGGGGAACAGCCTGCTGCTGATCCCCGGCGTCTCCTGGTCACGGCTGCGGGTGCGAGGCGGTCTGGTGCCGGATTGGGGGGATCGCCAGCAACTGACGATGGAGTTCTCGAGCCCCTACTGGGGGTCCGACATCAGCTTCATGCGGGTGTGGGGGCGCAGCAAGTGGCTGCGCACCCTGGGCGAAGATCACCGTTTCCTGATGCGGGCCGAGCAGGGGGCCATCGTCGGGGATGATTTCTCCCTGGTCCCCCCCTCCCTGCGCTTCTTCACCGGCGGCGATCAGACGGTCCGGGGCTACGGTTACGAGACCATTTCGCCACGGGGGGACGATGGCAAGCTGACCGGCGGACGCTACGCCAGCGTCGGCAGCCTGGAGTACAACTACCGCTTCAGCGAGAAGTGGCTCGGCGCCCTGTTCGTGGACGCCGGGACCGCCACCGTCGACTACAGCGAGGCCTGGAAGATAGGCACCGGGGTCGGGGTGCGCTGGGTCACCCCCATCGGTCAGGTCAGGCTCGATCTGGCGGTGGGCATCTCCGAGGAGGACAAGCCGCTGCGGCTGCACTTCGCACTGGGGCCGGAACTATGACCCGGCAACCAGGCGCACATCCTCTTCTTTCTCTTTTCTGGCCGCTGCGGCTGCTTTCCTTGCAGGGGTCTGCATCGTGATCTGGGTAAAACGCATTTTCTTGTGGCTCATGGGCCTCTTCTTCCTGCTGCTCATCGGCGTCAGCCTGCTGGGCTTCACCCATCAGGGCAACAAGTGGTTGTGGCAACAGGCCAGAGCCGCGCTGCCCTCCCTCAAGGGGGAGCTGGTGGCGGGGCAACTCGGGTATGGCTGGACCTTCGAAGGGGTTGGCTGGCGGGACGAGCTGGTGGATGTCACCGTGGAGCGGGCCGTGCTGGACTGGGATCTGGGCAAGCTCCTGCAGGGCAAGCTCTGGATCAAGTCTCTGGCGGTGACTCGCCCCGTTGTCCGGGTGGCGGAGTCCGAGCCGGTGCCGGAAGAGCCGTCGGAGCCCTTCGTCTGGCATCCGTTGCCGCTCAAAATCCAGGTCGACAGCCTCAAGGTTGCCGATCTCGATGTGGCGGTGCCCGGCGTGACGATCACCCTCAAGGATCTTGACATTGGCGCCGCCCTGGATCGCGCCGGGCTCATCGTGCGCGGCCCCGTGCTCGATGGCCTGAACGTGGTGGTGGCACCGTCCCCGGTGGAGGCGGCCAGTGACAAGGGCGCCAAACCGGCGGATGAGAAAAGCGCCACCCTGGCGGCCGGCGAGGGCAAGGTTGCCCCCGGTGACAAGATGCAGGCCGCAAGCAAGCCCGAGCCCATGGTGCTGCCGGCGGTGCGACTGCCTTTCCCCATCCAGCTGGAGGGGCTGAAAGCCACGGCGTTCCGTTATCAGCAAGGTGAGCTGGTGGAGGGGCTTGACAACCTGTTGCTGTCGGCCACCGCCGAGGAGGAGCGCATCGACATCCGGGAGCTCTCCTTGCGCCATGCCATGGCGGATCTGGCCTTGAGTGGTCAGGTGCGCCTGCACGAGGATTACCCCCTCGCCCTGACTCTGGATGCCAAGGCGCGTCAAGGGCTGCTGGACGGGGAGCTCAAGGGGGAGCAGGTCAATCTCGTCCTGGACGGTTCTGTGGGCAAGCTTGGGCTGGCACTCAAGGCCAAGGGGCCGGTGGACGCCAATCTCAAAGGATCCCTTGCGGCCCTCGACCCGGATCTGCCCTTCGATCTGGCGCTGGACTGGAAGAGCCTCGCCTGGCCCCTGCACAAGCCCGCCAAGGATGAGCCCAGCTATCGGCTGGACAAGGGCACCCTGAGCGCCAAGGGCAAGCTCTCCGGTTACCAGTTTGCGCTCAACACCGCCGGCAAGGGGACCGATGTGCCCCCCTTCAAGGTGGCGCTCTCGGGCAAGGGGGATCTCAACCAGCTGAGCCGTATCGAGCTGCTGCTGGGGGCCCTCAAGGGGGAGCTCAAGCTCGACGGCAAGCTGGCCTGGAGCAAGGGGGTCCAGTGGCAGGGGACGACCGAATTCAAGGGGATCAACCCGGCGGAGCTGGTGCCCGAGATCAAGGGGGCACTGGCGGGCAAGATCACCAGCCGCTTCGATCTGGATGAGGCGGGCCACTGGCAGCTGGCCCTGCCCGAGCTCAAGGTGGATGGCAAGCTCAACCAGTATTCCCTGGCCTTGCAGGGCAGGCTCAGCGGCAACGACAAGATGGAGTGGACCATCCCGGCCCTGGCGCTGCAAAGCGGCCCCAACCGGCTGCAGGCCAAAGGCTCGCTCACGACCCAGGCCTGGAAGCTGGATGCGGATCTGGATGCGCCCAAGCTTGGGGGTATCTACCCGGGTCTGGGAGGGGACATCAAGGGCCAGGTGCGCGTCACCGGCAACCAGCAGGCGCCGCGCGTGAATGCCGATCTGGTGTCGGGCCGACTCGCCTACGCGGGCACCGTCCTCAAGGAGACCGTCATCAAGGCCAACGCCCTGGTCGGGGAGAAGCCCGCCGGTGAGGTGGCGGTGACGGTGGCGAGCCTGGCACAGGGGGAGACCAAGCTCTCGCAAATCGCCCTGAACCTGAGCGGCGATCTCGAGCGCCACGGGCTCACCTTGACCATGAAGGGGGATCCCCTGGCGGCAGACCTCAGCCTGAATGGCAGCCTGCGCGGTGACCACTGGCGTGGCGCCCTTGCCGAGCTGAAGCTCAAGACCCCCCTCAAGCGCTGGGCGCTGACCGCCCCCTGGTCTCTGGACCTGGATCTGCCGAAACAGCAGTTGACCATGGGGGATCTCTGCCTCGCGTCCCAGAAGGCCAGTCTCTGCGTCAAGGGGAGCCGGATAGCCCAGTCCCAGGGCAATCTGGAATTTGCCCTGAACGAATTTGATCTCAAGCGGCTGCGCCCCTGGTTGCCGGACAATTTCCGCTGGCAGGCGGTGCTGTCGGCCGACGGGCGCGCCAGCTGGCGCGGCAACCAGCCGACCCTGCACGCCACCGTGCGTACCACGCCTGGGACCTTCGTCGCCGACGAACTCAAGACCGACTACCAGCGCCTCGAGCTCGGGATCGATTTCGAGCGCCAGCAGGCCGCCATCCGGGTCGATTTCGCTTCCGAGCAGATCGGCAACATCGACACCGATCTGCTGATCCGGGATCCCGCTGGCCGCGGCAACCTCGGCGGTCAACTCAGGTTTGACGATCTGAAGCTGGCGACCTTTGCGCCCCTCATTCCCGAAGTGCGCTCCCTGCAAGGGGTCATCTCGGCGGATGCCCGCTTCGACGGTACCCTGGCTGCCCCCCTGCTGTATGGCGAGCTGAACCTGAAGGAGGGGGAGGTTCAGACCCACTCCGACATGGTGACCCTCTCCAAGCTGGTGACCCGCCTCAAGATAGAAGGCAACCGGGCCGAACTCGACGGCTCCATGATGGTGGGCAAGGGCCCCCTGGTGCTGGGGGGCTGGCTGAGCTGGGCCCAGCAGCCGGTGACTGGCAGCCTCACTATTCAGGGCAAGGAGTTGGAAGCCCAGTACCCGGGCATGGGCCGGGTCAGGGTGACACCTGACATCGCCATCTCTCTCGGGGAGGAGACCAGGGTGACCGGGCAGGTGGACATCCCCTGGTCGCGCATCCTGGTCAAGAGCCTGCCAGACAGCGCGGTAGCGGTCTCCGATGACGTCACCGTCATCTACGACGATCTGCCGCCGGTCCCCAAGGCGGCACCGCTGCCCATGGAGATCAGGCTCGCCATCCGGCTCGGGGACGACGTCCGCCTCGAAGCCATGGGACTCAAGACCAAGGTGGGAGGGGCCCTCAACATTCGCCAGGATCCCTCCAAGCCGCTCTCGGGCAACGGGCAACTGGAGCTCAGGGACGGGCGCTTCAAGGCCTATGGCCAGAACCTCATCATCAAGGAGGGGCGGATCCTCTTCTCCGGCCCCATCGATCAGCCCTATCTCAACATCGAGACCTATCGGGATCCGGATACCATCGAGGACAACGTGACCGTCGGGGTGCGGGTGACGGGGCCGGCTACCAAGCCGAAGATCACCGTCTATTCCGAGCCGCAGATGGCGCAGTCCGAACAGCTCTCCTATCTGTTGCGGGGCAAGGGATTGCAGACCAGCGGCGAGGATGGCGGCTTCAACGGCCTGCTGGTGGCGGGGGCCGTGAGCCAGGCGAGCGGCGTGGTCTCCAGCATCGGGGAATCCCTCGGCATGAGCGACGTGGCCCTCGATACAGCAGGCAGTGGCGATGACACCCAGGTGACCCTGTCGGCCTACCTGCTGCCCGGCTTGCAGTTCCAGTACGGGGTCGGGGTGTTCAGCCCCATCGCCGAATTCAAGCTTCGCTACGAGCTGATGCCAAGGCTCTATCTGCAGGCCATGAGCGGGGTGGCCCAGGCGGTGGATATCTTCTATCGCTTCACCCTGTAAGGGGGGGCGGATGACAAGACAGATGCCTGGGGGGGCGCTTATCCCCCTCTGCCCGACCTGCTGATGACAGCTGTCGCCAGCAGGTTCGGGGTGAGAGCGAGCATATATTGACGGGAGGCCAGGCCTCCCGTTTTTTGTAGAAGAAGGGGATTTGTGGAAGGCAGAAAAGCGAAAACCCGGCACAAGGCCGGGTTCTCTGAAATATGGTGGAGGGAGAAGGATTCGAACCTTCGAAGGCAGAGCCGTCAGATTTACAGTCTGATCCCTTTGGCCGCTCGGGAACCCCTCCACGGGGCATGACCTGATTGTGCGCACTTGAATGGTGGAGGGAGAAGGATTCGAACCTTCGAAGGCAGAGCCGTCAGATTTACAGTCTGATCCCTTTGGCCGCTCGGGAACCCCTCCCCAAGTGCGAGGCGCATACTAACAGATCTGTCGCGCTTGTGAACCCCTCTGCCGGGATTTTTAATGCTTAAAGGATCGGGTTGATGGCCGATAAGCAATGAAACCTTCATTTCCAAGATTTATCTCATGCTGCCCAGTGCGATTCGTGACCGCTTGCTCGTGGATGAGGCCCAGTTGGGCCAACGGCTCAACCAGGATCTCCGTGCGGGGGACCGTGCCGACTTCAGGCTGCATCTGGCGCTGCTGACTGATGCAGTGGAAGAGCAGCCCTGGTTTGATGCCCCGCCCAAGCCTGCGTCGGGTGAGCTGGATTGGCGCTCTCGTTTCGGTCTGATGCCCCGGGCGTCCCTGCAAGGCGGGGTGGAAGAGAGCGATGCCACCAGCCTCAACGAACGTCTGCAACAGGGCGGGTGCATGACGGATGTGAGACTCTGGCTGGCGCTGCGCTCCCCGCCACTGGTGAGCCGAACGCCCGCGCTGGATCCCGCGGTGTACGACAACCTCTCGGCACTGGGTCGCGAGCGATGGCAGGCCCGACCTATGGGCGCTGACCCCAGGGAGGAAGTTCCGCTGATGATGCTGCCGCTGCTCGATGAGCTTGCGCAAGGGGTGGATGCCAGGCTGCGCTGGCTGGGGTGACGGCACGGTAGAATGCAAAAAGGCGGGATAACCCGCCTTTTGCTTTATGAGTGGTGAACCTTGTCAGGCGTCTGCTTCGTCCGGTTGGGGCACTTCCTTGCCAGCGGCACGACGGGCGATGGGTTTTTCCGTGTGACGGTTGAGCTGGCGTTCCAGCTTCTGGCCCAGGTCCGTGATGGCAGCATAGAGATCCTCGTGCTCTGCCTGCGCAAACAGTTTGCCGTTGGGAATGCCGATAGTGGCTTCGACGATATACATCAAACGCTCTTTGGAGATGATCACATGGGGTGTGATGAGAGGCACCTGAAGACGCTCGAGCTTTTCAAAACGGGATTCAATGCGCTCGCGGATGGCTGGGGTGATGTCGATGATTTTACTGGTCATTTCGATTTTCATAATGGCCCCCTTCGGGTCGTCTTGCTTGTGTCTTCACCTCCAGATTACCCATGTCGCCAAATCAAAATGTGATCTATGTCACGAAAAATCCCCTTGGGAATCCCGCTGTCCATAAATTGTGAGCTTTTCCCGTTTCATGCCAAAAACCGCTTGAGCTCAGTGAAACAGGCAGGCAGTATCAGCAAATAGGATCGTTTCTGTCCCCCCTCGGCAGCGCCTTGTGTCGACCCGATGTTTGGTTTTTGCCGCATAGTCTCGAATTTTCTCCACCCACATCGCCTCATCGCATCGCAAAATCATTGCCATGCGCCGGTGGAGATATGCGCGCAAACGGATATGCTTTTCTGCAGGAGTCGGGGTGGATAACGTGGTTGTAGTGGTTGGAGTCGTAGATGAAGCAGCAAGCCACCCAGATGATGTGGTTTTATGATCGGCAGCATGGGCAATGGAGCCTGTCTGATCATGTCTCTTGTGAACCCTGGGCAGGGGAGGGAACCCACCCCTGGGCCACCCAACTTGAGCGGGAAGATGAAGCGGGTTTCGCCGATTTTCTTGCAAGACTCCACGATTCCTGCCAGCCAGGCCAGTTCATCGGTCACCTGCGCGATGAGGACGGCAAGGTACACCACGCGCTCTGGTACGGTCAGTATGTGCCTGCACAGGGGCTCTGTTGTGGCTGGCTTGCCCCCCTCGAAATGATGCATCGCGAGATGGATCGCGCCAACTCCCCCGCAGGCGTGACACCGCCGCTTCCCATGTTGCAGGCCCCCTTGCTGGCCAAGCTGGCGCAGGCGCTCTCCGCCAAGACGGGGCTCGATTTTTGCCAGACCCTGGTCAACGAGCTGGCCCATATCCTGGGAGCCACTGCCGTCTGGCTGACGGAGCGGGTTGGTCTCGACAGGCTGAGAGTGCTGGCGAGCCACGGCATCGACGTCAAGGAGTATGCCCTCTGTGACATGCCCTGCCAGCAGCTCTATCGCCAGGGGTCCTCCTGCGCGGTCCCCGTGAGTGAACCCCTGACCGGGTATCCTGACCTGCCCCCGTGCCAGCACTATTACGCCCAGCCGCTGCTCGATCGCAACGGTCAGATCCTGGGTCATCTCGCCCTGCTGTTCCCGAGCCAGACCCGGACCACGGATCTGGATTCCGTCCTGACCATCTTCTCGGTGCGCATGGTGGCCGAGCTGGAGCGCCTGCAAAGCGATGCCCTAATGCGGCTGTCTGCGGTGGCCTTTGAAACTCACGAAGGGATCATCATCACGGATCCCGAGTTCAAGATCCTGCGGGTCAATTACGCCTTCAGCCAGATCACCGGCTTTGACAACCAGGGGGTGATTGGTTTGCATCTTGGCAACGATCTCTGGTCGGGGTTGGGAGGGCTGGGTTACGAGCTCAACGCCCTGGATCGCTGGCAGGGGGAAACCCTGCGCCTGCACGCCGACGGTCACGCCTATCCCCAGTGGGAGATCGTCACGCCGGTGCAGGATGAGAAGGGGGGGATCAGCCACTATGTCATCTTCTTCGAGGATATTTCCGAGCGCAAGGCGGCGGAGCGCCGCATTCAGGATCTCGCCTTCTATGACGAGCTGACCGGCCTGCCCAATCGCCGTCAGCTGCACGAAACCCTGACCCAGGCGTTCACCGATGCAAATCGCAGTCACCTCATCGGGGCCCTGCTGTTCATCGATCTCGACCACTTCAAGACCATCAATGATTCCCTGGGTCACGCCACCGGCGACTGGCTGCTCAAGGAGGTGGCCAGCCGTCTCAAGCGGCTGGTGCGCCAGGGGGATTGTCTGGCCCGTCTCGGCGGCGACGAGTTCGTGTTGTTGCTGCCAGCGCTCTCCATCAGCCCGCCCCAAGCGGAGATGCAGGCCGATCTCATCGCGGAGCGGCTCATCGGGGAGATCGCCGCCCCCTATGATTTCAGGGGCCAGGTGCTGCACATCGGCGCCAGTGTCGGCATCACCCTCTTTCCCGGTCGGGAGCAGGAGGCGGGGGATCTGCTCAAGCAGGCTGACACCGCCATGTATCAGGCGAAATCGGCGGGCCGCAAGACCCGGCGCTTCTTTGATGCCTCCATGCAGTTGCAGGCCGACCGGCGTCTGCACATTCACAACGAGCTGCGCAGTGCCCTCGACAATGGGGAACTGACTCTCCACTACCAGCCCCAGCACATGGTGGCGGGGGGGGAGATCATCGGTGTCGAGGCGCTGATCCGCTGGCAACCCCCCGGGCGTGCCCTGGTGTCGCCCGCCGAGTTCATCCCCATTGCCGAGGAGACGGATCTCATTGTCGACATCGGCAACTGGGTATTGCACGAAGCCTGTACCCAGTACGTCTCCTGGGAGGAGAACGGGATCCACGTCCCCCAGCTCTCGGTCAACGTGAGCGCCAAACAGTTCCATGCTCCCGACTTCGTCGATCGCATTCACGATGTGCTGGCGGCCACCGGCATGGATCCCGCCTGCCTCAACCTGGAGATCACCGAGTCGGTGGTGCTGGGTCATGCGGAAGACACCATCAGCAAGATGGCGGAACTCAAGACCCTGGGCATCAGCTTTGCCATCGACGACTTCGGGGCGGGGTACTCTTCCCTGAGCTACCTCAAGCGGCTGCCGGCGGACGAGCTCAAGATCGACCGCTCTTTCATCCAGGACATTCCCAAGGATGGTGACAACATGGCCATCGTCGAGGCCGTGATCGCCATGGCCCGCCACATGGGGTTCAACGTGACGGCGGAGGGGGTGGAGTCCCGCCAGCAACTGGAGTTTCTGCAGGCGCAGGGCTGCCATTTCTTCCAGGGATACCTCGCCTCCAAGCCGCTCCCTGTTCCCTACCTTGAACGCTATGTCAGCCGCCAGGTACGCGGTGATCGCCCCGTCTGCACCGATAAAAATAGTGTGGCGTAGCCCCCGTGCTTAGCGGGTAGAATGAAGGTATGTCACCACCGCACTTTGGCGGTGGTTATGTCTTCAAGGGGAGAATGCCATTCGTGAAAGTCGTGCAGGGAATCATCTTGTCTGCGCTCTGGATGCCGGGGCTGTTGGCTCCTGCCTTCGCGCAGACCATGGAGCAGTCTCTCTATCGCCAGGCCCATGAGGCCGTGCGTGCCAATGATCAGGTCAAATTCAGCCAGCTTCGGGCACGCCTGATCCACTATCCGCTGCTGCCCTATCTGGATTACTACCAGCTTGCGTTCCGTCCCGGGGCGGCAGACTACAACGATGTGACCCGCTTCATCCGCCAGCACGGGGACACCCCCCAGTCCAACCGGCTCGAGCGCAGCTATCTCACCTATCTTGCCCAGAGCCAGCAGTGGTCCCAGTTTCTGCGTTTCTATCCGGCCAAGCCAAGCTCCACCGATCTGCTCTGTCAGCACTATCAGGCCCGCTACTACACGGGGCACAAAAGTGAAGCCCTGCAGGAGGCAGGCAAGCTCTGGTTGAGCGGTCAATCCAGGCCCGATGCCTGCGATCCCCTGTTCCAGCTCTGGCAGCAGGCAGGTCTGCGCACTCAGGAGAAGATCTGGGAGCGTATGAACCTGGCTTTCGAGGCCCAGAACCCCAACCTCATTCGCCACCTCGGGGCCCAGCTCGGCAGCGGCATGAAGGGGTATGGCGATCAGATGATCGCCCTGTATGACCAACCCGTGCGGGCGATGAATCCGGCCAACTTCACGGCGGCGCCCCCGTCACGGCATCTGCTCTCCCTGGGGCTGGCCCGCTACGCCAATCAGGAGCCCGACGCGGTTCTGCGCCAGCTGGGGGAGATGACCCGTCGCTTCGGCCTGAACCATGCCGAGGTGAATCGGGTGGAGAAGGCGGCCGCCCGCCGCCTGTTGTTGGACCGCTCTTCTGACCAGCGTGCCTGGCTGGATACGGCCCTGGTGCGGCTCAAGGATCCGGAGCTGGTGGAGCTGCGGGCCCGTCTTGCCATCTGGGAGCAGGATTGGCGCGGCCTCGAAGGCTGGGTCAAGCGGATGCCCATGGGGCTGCAAAAAGAGGATCGCTGGCGTTACTGGATGGCGCGCTCGCTGGAGAAACAGGGGCGGCAGAAACCGGCGCGGGACCTCTATCTCGAGACTGCGAACCTGCGCGGCTTCTACGGCTTCATGGCGGCCCAGCGCACCGGTGTGCCCTATCGCATGAAGAACCAGAGCGTGGCGCACAAGGTGCCGGACTGGCAAAGTGCCAGTCGCCGTTGGCCCTTCCTGCTGCGGGTGCGTGAACTGCTGGCGATGAGCGAGATCACGGCGGCCCGCTCTGAGTGGATCCACAACATGGATCGCAACAGCGTGGCCCAGCGTCTGGAGTTTGGTCACATCGCCCTCAACCAGGGCTGGCACGAGCTGGCGATCCTCTCCAGCATCCGTGCCGAGGCCTGGGATGCGCTGGACCTGCGCTTCCCACTGCCCCTCAAGCGCACCTTCTCCCAGATGGCACAAGAGCGCACCATGAACACCAGTCTGCTCTACGCCATCTCCCGTCAGGAGAGCGCACTCTATCCCCTGGCCCAGTCACCGGTCGGGGCGAGGGGGTTGATGCAGCTGATGCCTGCCACCGCGAAAGAGACGGCCGGCAAGCTTGGGGTGCCCTATCGCAACGAACAGCAACTGTTCGACCCGGCCATGAACATTCGTCTTGGCAGCGCCTACCTCAAGCGCCTGCTGGATGTGTATGACGGCAACCGGATCCTGGCGGCGGCGGCCTACAATGCGGGTCCTGGTCGGGTCAAGCGCTGGCGCGAGCAGAGCGACAACAAGCCGATGGATGTCTGGGTGGAGAGCATCCCCTATCGGGAGACGCGCAACTATGTCCAGAACGTGCTCTCTTTCGATCTCATCTATCAACACAAGCTGCAGCAGCCCTTGCGTTTCATGTCGGAACGCGAGCTGAATCACGCCTATTGAGTTCGGGGGCAGTCGTTGTCGCGGCTGCCTCCCATTCTTGCCCCAGAATGGTTATCATCCCTTAAGCTTTGTTACAAAAGGAAACCTGCCAGGTGATCGGGCGCCGCGTCTTGGTCTGTCAGGTTCGATACAATGCCCGATCATCACTGACAGGCTTTTCCAACAAAGGAATCGAGAGTGGCAACGATCAAAGATGTGTCTCAGCTGGCGAATGTCTCCATTTCGACAGTGTCTCGAGTGATCAACAACACGGCGCAGGTGGCGCCCGAGAAGCGCGAGGCTGTCCTCGCGGCCATGAAGGAACTCAGCTTTCGTCCAAACAGCTTCGCCCAGGCCCTGGTGAGCAAACGCTCCAACTGTATCGGTGTGCTGGTGGGGGATCTGTGTGGCGGCCCCTTCTTCGCCCAGATGATGCGCGGCATCGAAAGCATGGTCGACAAGGCGAACAAGTTCACCATCGTGGTGTCCGGAAACCACGACGCGACCCGTGAGCGGCACGCCATCCAGGCGCTGCTGCAGCGCCAGTGCGATGCCCTGATCCTGCACAGCAAGGCGCTGCCTGACGAAGAGCTCAGCGAGCTGGCGTCGGGCACGACCCCCATCGTCTTCATCAACCGTCAGGTGCCAGGCTGCGAGGATCGCTGCGTCTGGCTGGACAACCAGGCCGGCATCACCACGGCTTGCCAGCATCTGCTGGACGCGGGACATCGCAAGATTGCCTTCGTCACCTCCGATGACGAGGAGTTTGTGGATGGTCAGCAGCGGATGGCCGGCTATCGCTTCGCCCTGCAACGGGCAGGTATCGAGCTGGATCCTGCCCTCATCGGCCGTGCCTATGCCGATGAAAAAGGTGGCTATGTGGCCATGAGCGAGCTGCTGGCGCGCGGCGTCGAGTTCAGCGCTGTGCTTGGTTTCAACGATGCCATGGTGGCGGGGGCCATCTCCTGTCTGCTGGAGCGGGGTTACAAGATCCCCCAGCAGGTCTCTGTGGTCGGTTTTGATGACATCCCCTATGCCCGATACATCTATCCCAAGCTCACCACGGTACGTTACCCCATCGAGGAGATGGGAGAGCGTGCCGCTGAGCTGGCCCTGAGGCTGCTGGATCACAAGCCGGTAGAGGGATTGGCGCTCAAATTCGAAGCCGAACTGGTACGGCGGGAATCTGTGGCCTGAGTCATGAAGTTGGCCCCGTGCGGGTCGACTTTTTTGCAAAACAGTGAAAGCGCTTTCAGAAATCCTTTTCAACTGTGATCCGCTTCAAAGCTTTTTGACCGCGCTGCCACTAGGATAGGCCCACGAATTAGGAGCGTGCGCTCCCGATTTTCCCGCTGTGGGAGGTAACCGGTTAATCCGGCTATTTCCTTCGTTACTTTCGACGGTCATCATTGGATGGCCGTTTTTTTTTGTCAGGATCCGGGTATGACGAACGAATTTGAGTATCAGACGGGTATCGTGGGCGCCGGCTGGCTGGGTTTGCCCCTGGCCAGGGCATTGCAAGAGCAGGGGCAATCTGTCGCGGTGACGGTCAGTACGGCCGAAAAGGCTGAACGGCTGCGGGGGGAGAGTATTGCTGCCTGGCCGCTGTTGCTCACCCCTGACATGGGGTCACTGCCTTTTCGCTGTCATGACCTGGTGATCTGTGTGCCCCCCAGCAAGACCGGTGATTACCCGGCGTCCGTGGCCAGCCTGTGCCGACAGGCGAGGGAGGCGGGTGTTCAGAGGGTTCTTTTTATCAGCGCGACTTCGGTCTGGGGGGCCGGACAGGGGGAGGAGGATACGCCCGCTCCAGCCCATGACAGAGGCTTGCGGATGCGGGCGGCCGAGCTTGCCGTGCTGGAAGGACATGTTGACTGCGCCATGATCTTGCGCCCGGCCGGACTCTATGGTCCTGACCGTCACCCCGGCCGTTTTCTGGCGGGCAAGACGCTGGCCGGGGGAGGCCAGGCTGTGAACCTGGTGCATCTGGACGACGTGGTGGCCGCCTGTGAGCTGATGCTGGCCCGGGGGCAGGATGGGGATGCCTACAATCTGAGTGCCCCCGTCCACCCGCGCCGGGAGCAACTCTACCCCTTCGCGAGCCGCCTGCTCGGGCTGGTGCCGCCGCAGTTCGTCGAGCCGGCGGGGGAGTTTGCTCCCATCGAAGGTCAGCGCATCTGCCAGCAGCTTGGTTTCGTCTATCGCTGGCCGGATCCTGCCCACTGGTTTGCGGACGGGGCGGCCTTGAAGGGTTGAACGGGTCGTCGTCATCCGGGCCCCGGAGTCGGTCATCTGGCGTGCAAACCAGATACGGCGCGCGCTCCGGGACAATTGAGGTTTGCCAAGGGGGGGATCGCCCCCTATCATGCCGCCATCCATGATAAAGAGAGCGGTAATGATGGAAGAGACCAAGCGCCACCCCGATGGGGAGCTGTTGCTGAGAACCCTGGCAATGCCAGCCGATACCAACCCCAATGGCGATATCTTCGGCGGGTGGATCATGTCCCAGATGGATATAGGTGGGGGCATCATGGCCAAGGAGCTGGCAAAAGGGCGCATCTGTACCGTCTCGGTGGAGGGGATGACCTTCCACAGCCCGGTCAAGGTGGGTGACGTGGTGTGCTGTTACGGTCGCTGCCTCAAGATTGGTCGCAGCTCCATGCGACTCAAGCTGGAGGTCTGGGTCAAGCCGGTATTGCGGGAGAACGAAGCCCAGCGGTACTGCGTGACCGAGGGCGTCTTCACCTATGTGGCCATCGACGATCAGGGCAAATCCCGCCCCGTCCCGGTCTGAGTCTGCTCAGATGAGCCGGGCATTGATGATGGATATTTCCTGCTCAAGCCCGGTTTTTTGCCGTATCATGCGCTCCAGCATCTCTTCCGACCCCACGCACTGCCGGGTGTCGAACAGACAGAGATCACATTGGGGATCCCGCCTGATTTGATAGACGGTGGAAAGCTCCACTTGATGACAGGTTCCCTGTTGATCGTAAAATGTCACGCGGTACTGGTGCTGTCTCGCCATCGTTGAATTCCTTCTGGATGAGTCGGGCCGGACACGAATAATGAGACTAGTCGGCGACCGTGGCCTGTGTGAGGGCCATGTCGTCTTGCAGAGGCAGGTGATTGTTAGCCAATGAAAAATAGTTATCGGATTCTGGGAACGTCCCTGCTGACGTTGGGGCTGGTCGGTTGCTTCGAGGTACCGGATCAAGATCATCTGGTGACTGCGGCAGGTATCATACCTGGCGCAAGCTGTGACAGACCACCTCTGGTGGCGCTCGCCTCCACGGCCTTGCCGAGGGAGTTTGGCATCACCGTCTGGAACCTCTACAAGGGACAACGCAAGAACTGGCGGGAAGGGCTGGATGAGTATGCCAAGTCCCAGGATCTGGTGTTGCTGCAAGAGTCGGCGACCCGGCCCGAGATGCTGGACTGGCTGAAGAGAGGCGATTTCCAGTGGCAGCAGTTGCAGGCCTTCACCCAGGGAGGTGTCTCCTTTGGCGTGATGACGGTGGCGAAAACGCCGCAGGCGTTTGTCTGTGGCGTCCGTTCCCCCGAACCCTTGCTGCGCATCCCCAAGTCAGGTCTGGTCAGTCTCTATCCCTTGCAAGGGGATCCTGACGGCGTGCTGGTGGTGAATCTCCATGCGGTCAATTTCGAGCTGGGCATGGCGACCTTTCGCGAGCAGCTCAACGATCTGACTGCGTTGATCCATCGCCACCAGGGGCCGGTCATCCTGGGTGGCGATTTCAACACCTGGAGCGACAAGCGCGCGTTCTGGTTGAACAAGCTGGTGGGCGAGCTTGGCCTGCAGGAGGCCATACCTGTGCCTGATCTGCGTCGCACCGCTTTTGGCCGCCCGCTGGATCACCTCTACTATCGCAATCTGGATCTGGTGGAGGTGAGTTCACCGGCTACCGATGCCTCTGACCACAACCCCATTCTGGCGCGCTTTGCGGCCCAGGCTATCACTCCCTGAGTCATCCCTCAGGGGAGAGCGGAGTCGCCGCTGGTTCATGCAGACAAAAAATACCCCGCATCAAGCGGGGTATTTTTTGGATTGCGACGAGCGATCAGCTGTTGTTCTTCACGAACAGAGTCAACTCCTGACCCGGCTTGAGATAGTCACTCTTGCCGAGCTGGTTCCAGCGCATCACATCGTTGACGGCGACCTGGAAGCGGGCTGCGATGGAGGAGAGGGAATCACCGCGGCGCACCTGATAGACCATGGACTTGTTGCTGCTCTTGCCCTGCTTGGGCCAGACCACCAGCTTCATGCCAGGCTTGAGGGCCGACTTGGCGTTCAGGCCGTTCCACTTGGCCAGGTCGGCGTGGGTGACCCCGTGTGCCTGGCTGATGCTCCACAGGTTGTCACCGGAGCGCACCTGATAGTTCACCTTGCCACCACTGCGGCTGGCGAGCTGCTGCGGCTTGCTCTGGGCAACCTGGGTTGCGCGCCCGCCATTGGGGATGATCAGGCTCTGGCCACGGCGCAGGTTATTGCCACGCATGTTGTTGGCCAGTTTGAGCTGTTGCACGGTCACCCCGTGATTCTGGGCGATCCGTGACAGCGTATCACCACTGGTGACCTGATAGGAGCGCACGCCACGGGTACGTTCACGCTGGGGCAGATCGGCCAGGGCCAGCTCCAGGGTGTCGGCGTACTCGACGGGGACCAGCAGGTTGTAAGGGCCCTGTGGCGAGGTCATGCCACGCTTGAGCGCAGGATTGAGCGCCTTGAGCTGGGAGGCGGAAACGCCAGCCAGCTGGGCGGCCACGTTCAAATCAATCTGGCCACCGGTATTGATGGTTCTCAATTGCGGCTTGTTGGCCAGCACCGGCAGGGTGACATTGTATTTGTCCGCATTGCGGATCATGTCGGCCATGGCCAGGATCTTGGGCACATACATACGGGTTTCGCGGGGCAGGTCCAGCGACCAGTAGTCGGTCGGACGACCAGCCCGTTCGTTGCGGGTGATGGCGTTGCGCACCCGACCTTCACCGGCATTGTAAGCGGCCAGGGTCTGCAGCCAGTCGCCATCGAAGAACCGGTTCAGGTACTCCAGGTAATCCAGTGCGGCATTGGTGGATGCCAGGACATCGCGTCGACCGTCGTACCAGTTGTCGTGGCGCAGGCCGAAATTCTTGCCGGTTGCAGGAACGAACTGCCAAAGACCGACCGCATTGCTGCGGGAGCGGGCATTGGGATCGAACATGCTCTCGATCATGGGGATGGTAATAAGCTCCATTGGCAGCTCACGCCGTTCGATTTCCTCTACCATCAGATACAGGTAGGGCTCAGCCCGGCTGGCAATGGTCGCCATATGCTTATCATTGCGCAACAACCAATCACGCTGTTGGCGAACCCGGGCATTATCGTGCGAGTCCAGCTGCATATCATCGCTGATACGCACCCACAGGTTATCAGTGTCATCCAGCTCTTCTATCTGTTCGTCGCCGAACAGCATCCGCGAAGAGTGTTTTTTGTACGTTTTCTTGCTGACTTGGGGGGATTTGATCGGCTCGATTGCCGTTACCGCCCGGTCATCCTGATGGCTCAGGTTTTGACAGCCGCTGAGAAACAGCGCTGCCAATAAGGCCGTTCGTAGCTTCATCTCGCTCAGGTCATCTGTGGAAAAACAGCTCGCATCATAAGGGGCAATGCCCCCCTGATCAAGGTTTGTTCAAAAAACGTCCTTCCACGCCCGCAGAACAGCGAAGGTATCCTCTGGATTTTCCAAGCATTTAAGGGCGTATTTCTCAGCAGAAAATTTTACCGAGTCCTGCTCGCAGCGCAGAAAAACATTGAAATTCCGCTCATCTCCCAGCCGGGAGGGGAGACTCGGGAGGCCCTGCTGACGCAGTTTGCTGATCACGCCGATCTGCCGCTGGATCGCCAGGTTGTCGGGCTCGACCGCATGGGCGAAACGCAGGTTGGAGAGCGTGTATTCATGGGCACAATACAGGAGGGTCTCATCGGGCAGTGCCGCGAGCCGTTGCAGGGAAGTGTGCATCTGTGCCGGGGTACCTTCGAACAGACGGCCGCAACCGGCGCTGAAGAGGGTATCGCCACAAAACAGCATGCCCTGGCCGTAATAGGCGATGTGCCCCAGGGTATGACCGGGCACATGGAGGACATCCAGACTCAGGCCATGCCAGTTGATCTGATCCCCGTCGTCGAGCCACTGGCCGTGATGGTCCGGCATGGGGTCATGCTTGGGACCATAGAGGCGAGCGTGGGGGAAGTGTTGCAGCAGCTCGGATACGCCCCCGACGTGATCGCGGTGGTGATGGGTCAGGAGGATGGCATCCAGCACCAGATCCAGCGCAGCCAGCCGCTCCAGCACGGGAGCGGCCTCGCCCGGATCGACGACCAGACAGTGATTTTCATGACGGATCAACCAGATGTAGTTGTCGCTGAAGGCGGGAACTGTGATGACGGTATACATGGGTCGAGGTCTCTTGTGTTCTCTTTAAGGAAGGGATCTTATATAACTGGATGGCATTCGCCCCCGAGTTGGTCCCATTATGCAACTGGCACGTACCGAACAACAGATCGCGCTTCCGACCAGTTGGTCCGCACTGCCCATGGGGGACTGGGTGGCCGCCGAGCTTCAGGAGCGCCTCGACAACTGGTGCCCCCACCTCTTTGGCTATCACTTGCTCAAGATAGGTGCCCTGAGCGCCGAACTCTCCTGCGGCTGTTCCACCATTCGTCATCAAATCGGTGTCGCCCCCGGCGGACGGCTGCTGGACATCCAGGGGGATCCGCTCGCCTTGCCGGTGCGATCGGGGAGCGTGGATGCCTGCCTGCTGGCTCACTGCCTCGATTTCTCGCCGGATCCTCATCAGGTGCTGCGGGAGGCAGAACGGGTGCTGACCGACGATGGTTGGCTCATTGTCAGCGGTTACAACCCGCTCAGCCTGGTGGGGCTGGGCCACTATCTGCCCTTCATGCGGCGGCATCTGCCCTGGTCTGCCCGCATGTTCACGCCCGCACGGGTGACCGACTGGCTGCAACTGCTCGGCTGCGAGGTGATGTTCGACGAGCGGTTCGGTTTCTCCTTCATGGGCAGGCAGAGCAAGATCGGCTGGTGGCGGGAGAGTCTGGGGCGGGACTATTGCCGTTCCCTGGCGTCTGTTTACGTGATTGCCGCCCGCAAGCGGCGTTTCCCCGTGACACCGGTGCGTCGCCGCTGGCGGCTGCCGGAGTCGATGGCTGCGCCAGGAATGGCGCGCCAGGGCGGCTAGCGGGCATCAGGGCTGGTAGCCGCTGTCTTCGGCAAGCTGCTTGCCGCTGGCGGCCTCACGGGCAAGCTCGTCACAGCGTTCGTTTTCCGGGTGGCCCGAGTGTCCTTTCACCCAGAGCCATTCGATCTGGTGACGGGCCACTTCCGCATCCAGGGCCTGCCAGAGATCGACGTTCTTGACCGGCTGACGGTTGGCGGTCATCCAGCCCTTCTTCTTCCAGCCGATGATCCATTGGGTGATCCCCTGGCGCACATACTGGCTGTCGGTGGTGAGCCGCACCTGGCAGGGTTCGTTCAGGGTCCGCAGCCCCATGATGGCAGCCATCAGCTCCATCCGGTTATTGGTGGTCAATCGAAAACCGGCGGAGATCTCCTTGCGATGCTTGCCATAGACCATGACGGCACCATAGCCGCCGGGGCCCGGGTTGCCTAAGCAGGAGCCATCCGTGAATAAATCAATCTGTTTCAACATGAGCAATCAATCTGTTTTAGCGAGAGGCTTGGGGTAAACTAGCGAGTAAAACCGAAGTTTGACATGGATTTGATCATGAGCACACCCCAACTGAATCGCCAGATCATTCTGGATACCGAAACCACCGGCATGAACACCGCGGGCGGCCCTGTCTATCTTGGGCACCGCATCATCGAGATCGGCTGTGTGGAGGTGATCAACCGCAAACTCACCGGCAACCATTTCCACGTCTACATCAAGCCGGATCGGCTGGTGGACCCCGAGGCCATCGCCGTGCACGGCATCACGGATGCCTTCCTGGCGGACAAGCCCTCTTTTAGCCAGATAGCGGACGATTTCATCGAGTTCATTCGCGGCGCCGAGCTCATCGCCCACAACGCCCCCTTTGACGTGAGCTTCATGGACTATGAGTTCAGCAAGCTCGGTCTGAACTTCAAGACGGCGGATATCTGCGGCATCACGGATACCCTGGCGATGGCGCGGGATCTCTTCCCGGGCAAGCGCAACAACCTGGACGTATTGTGCGATCGCTACGGCATCGACAACTCTCACCGTACCCTGCACGGCGCCTTGCTTGATGCGGAGATCCTGGCGGACGTCTACCTCCTGATGACGGGTGGCCAGACCAAACTCAATCTGGCGAGCGAAACCAGCGAGAGCGAGACCAGCCAGGATACCGGCATTCGTCGTCTGGAGAGCAATCGCCCGCCGCTCAGGGTGGTGCGCGCCAGCGACGAGGTGGCGGCTGTCCATGAAGCGAGGCTGGATCTGGTACAGAAAAAAGGAGGTGCCTGCCTGTGGCGGCAATGAGATCGCTTTGGGGGCTGCTGCTGCTGGCCTCCCTCCCGGCCGCGGCCAAAGAGGTGTTTGCGCCTTCCGACATTCCTCTGCTCGACAACCGCTTTCGCATCGATTACGGCGTGAAGGAGATCACCTTCATCATCAAGCGCAAGCCGGGGACGCCCTCGGTGATCCTGGTGCGACCCGATGGCAGCAAGCTCTATGTGGGCAAGGTCAAGCCGCCCGACGTGGGCTGGTTGCCCCTCAAGGATCAGGATCTCATCACCATCCGCGACCCCATGCCCGGCCCCTGGCAGGCGATCGGGGAGGTGGACCCCGACAATCGGGTGCGCCTGCTCACCGACATCCAGGTCGAGAGCGAGCCGCTGCCGGCCCGCCTCTATCAGGGTGAGCGGGTCAAACTGCAATCCCGTCTGCTGATCGATGGCGCGGCGCCTGGGGCGGGTTACTACCTCACCGATCTGGGCATGACCGTCAAGCTGCAGCAGTTCAACGATGCCAGCCAGAGCGGCGATCCCGTGTTCGAGGAGACCCTGGGACGCTACATGGATGATGGCAAGGGGGTGGACGAAGTGCCGGGGGACGGTATCTTGACCGCCGAGGCGGTACTGGACGTCCCTGCGGGAAAATACCGAGCCCTCTTCAGCACCGGCAATGAGGTCTTCTCACGAGCCCAGTCACAGCAGGTGCTGCTCTACCCCTGGCCGGTCAGCTATTCCCTGAATCCCCCCTCCGGGGAGGGGGGAGCCAAGCTCTCTCTGGTCATCGATGTGGATGAACTGGATCCCGCCTCCGTGGTCATCCAGGGCAAGGCCATCGACGGCGGCGGCAGTAGCATGACGTTCAACGAGGTGGCGACAGCGCCGCGTTTTGGCGTGGATCTCTCCGCCCTCAAGGCGGCAGGGCAGTACAAGGTGGAGGCCACCCTCTTTGGAACAACCCGGCTCGGTCGCGAGGTGCAACTGCAATTGCCGGCCAAGTCGTTCACCATAGCACCGCCTCCCCCCCCTCCTGCACCCTCTGCGGCCATGCCCGCATCCGCCGCCACCCCCGACCGGTTCGAGGAGCGGGAGAGTCCGGTCTGGCTGCCCTGGGCGTTGGGGGGAGGTGGCGTGTTGCTGCTCTTGCTGGGGGCGGGTGGTTTCATTCTGCTGCAAAAGCGCCGCACTCTGCACAAGGCGATGGCGGCGCAGAAGGCGCAACTTGAAGAGACGCCAGCAACCCCCAAACTGGATCTCAATCTGCCGGAGCAATAATTCCGCGCACATTGCAAAGAAGCCGCCCAATGGGCGGCTTCTTCATGGTGGCAAGTGGATGGGGTGAATCCGATATCAGTGAGCGCCGATATAGATGTCTTTGTATTGCTCACGAATATCGAGGAACTTCTCCAGATTGGCCAGCATCAGGTCCACCAGGAGGGGGTCGAAGTGCTCTCCTTTCTCCTCCTTGATCAGCGCCAGCACCTGATCCAGCGGCCAGGCCTGCTTGTAGCAACGATCCGAGCCCAGGGCATCGAACACATCCGCCAGGGCGACGATGCGTCCTTCCAGCGGAATGTCCTCTCCCTTCAATCCGCGGGGATAGCCGCTGCCATTCCACTTCTCGTGATGGTTGCCCGCGATGGTGGCGCCTATCTGGAACAGGGCCAGATCACTGCCGGAGAGCATGTCCTGACCAAGCTGGGCGTGGGTTTTCATGATCTCCCACTCCTCGGGAGTGAGTTTGCCCGGTTTGTGCAAGATGGCGTCCGGGATCCCCACCTTGCCGATGTCGTGCAGGGGAGAGGCACGCTTGATGAGCTCGCACCTGTCCTCATTCATGCCGAGCAGCTTGCAGAACAGTTCGGTGTAGAGGGCCACCCGCTTGACGTGCAAGCCGGACTCTTTCGAGCGGCTCTCCACCAGTTCGCCGATGCGATAGATGATCTCTCGCTGGTTGTCACCGATCACCTCGTTGAGCCGGATATTCTCCAGCGCCACTATGATGTTTTCGGTGAACAGGCTGAGCAGCCCGGTATCCATCTGGCTGAGCGGGCGAGTGGTCTCGATGTGGAACAGCAGGTGATGACGGGCATTCTGGCAATAGAGCACCATCTGGTTGCCATCGTAGACATTGGCTCCCTTGGCCATGGCACAGCGCAGGATTTCCGGCGCATCGACGAGGCGCAGCATGGGACCATCGCTGAGCAGAGGCTCGAGCACCTGATCCCGCACCTCATACGCCAGGTGCTTCACATCGTAAATCTGGGACTCTTCCAGATTGAGCAGGGCGCTGAGCTGGGTCTGGGCTCCTTCGACGAACTGGCGCAGGGCACGCTGCTCGAAGATCCCCTTGGACGCCTCGATGACCTTCTCCAGCCCCTGTCGATTGCTCTCAAGGGTTCGGATGTCCCGGTAAGAACGCAGGCTGGCGCGCAACAGGGTGCGCAGTTTCTGGGAGGTAAGTTCGGTCTTGTCCTTGTAGTCGTTGATGTCGTAGTTGGTCACCACGTCATCTTCCGGGGCCTGACCGGGCTGACCGGTTCGCAGTACGATGCGCACCATCTTGTTTTGCAGCTCGTCGCGCACGAACTTGACCACCTCGAGACCGGCATGATCGACCTCCATGACGACGTCGAGCAGCAGCAGGGCGACATCCGGGGTGAGGGCGAGCAAGGCTTTGGCTTCAGCCGCAGAGTAGGCGTGCAGAAAATCGATCGGCTTGCCGTCGAATTCAAACTTGTTCAGGGTGATTTTGGTGATGCGATGCACTTCGGGTTCATCGTCCACTATCATCACCTTCCAGCCGGCGGGACGCGGTGCTGATTGGGGAAGATCTTCATCATCAATAATCAGGATTTGATCATCCATTATGCAATCCTGTGTGTGATCCTGTGCTTACCTTAACCGCTTCATTCAATATAGGAAACGGATTGATATCCAAAATATGATCCAGTCGGTTTCTCTTTCTTCGTATCGAATGCCATCCACCAGCCCTTTCATGAAAAACGCCTCCACAAGGGAGGCGTTCTGGCATCAGAGGCATCAAGCTGCCCTGTGATAAGCGGAGGCTTCAAACAGTGCCTTGTTGGCCACCAGGTCGACGGGATCGAAGTCATCGACGTTGATGGTGCGAAGGCGACTCTCCTCGGCGCGCCGCAGCAGGTCCGCTTCGGCCTGGTTGATGACACCGAGGCTCAGGCCCGTCTCTGCCACCTTGTCGAGCTGGGTGAAGGGGCGTTTGCTCCCTTCGGCTTTGCACACCTTGTCAAACAGCGGCTCTGCGGTCAGCACATCGTCCAGCGCCTGTTCCAGCAGCCCGAAGGGGTTGCCCTCCTCGCGCGTCAGGTATTGGCCCTCGGCCAGACGGCTGCGAGTGGCACTTGGCACCTGGAGCAGGCGGGCCACCTGGCTGTCGAGCTTGTCGGAGGGACGCTTCAGGTCGCGACCTAGGGGCAGCACGATGGCGCGCAGGGCCAGACCAATCCAGCGGTTCGGGAAGTTGCGCAGCAACTCGTCGATCGCTTCCTGAGCCTTGAACAGGGCGTCTTGCAGTGCCCAGTGCAGCAGCGGCAGGTCGGCCTGCTGGCGTCCTTCATCCTGATAGCGCTTGAGGGCGCTGGAGGCCAGATAGAGCTGGCTCAGCACATCGCCGAGGCGGGCAGAGACCCGCTCCTTACGCTTGAGCTCGCCACCCAGGGTGCCCATCGCCATGTCTGACAGGAAGGCAAGGTTGGCGGAGAGGCGAGAGAGCTGCTGATAGTAGCCCTTGGTCTGATCCTTGTAGGGCGCTGCGGCGAAGCGGGCACCGGTCAGCCCCAGCCAGAAGCTGCGCACCAGGTTGCTGATGGCAAAGCCCACGTGGCTGAACATCGCCTTGTCGAAATCTTTCAGCGCCTGCTCTTTGTCGGGGTGGCTGGCTGCCAGCATCTCCGGCAACACGTAGGGGTGGCAACGGATGGCTCCCTGACCGTAAATGATCATGCTGCGGGTCAGGATATTGGCTCCTTCGACGGTCACGGCGATGGGCGCCCCCTGATAGCCACGGGCCAGATAGTTGTTCGGCCCCATGCAGATGGCCTTGCCGCCATGGATATCCATGGCATCGATGATGCACTTCTGGGCGCGGTCGGTGAGGTGGTACTTGACGATGGCGGAGATGACCGAGGGTTTTTCACCGAGATCGATGCCGGTGACCGTCAGTTTGGCGGCGGCGCCCATGATGTAGGCGTTGCCACCCAGGCGTGCCAGCGGCTCTTCAATCCCTTCCATCTTGCCAATCGGCAGCTTGAACTGGCGACGGATGCGGCTGTAGGCACCGGTGGCCAGGGCCAACATCTTGACGCCGCCCGTGCTGTTGGAGGGCAGGGTGATGCCGCGGCCGACGGAGAGACACTCCACCAGCATGCGCCAGCCCTGACCGGCCATGGCCGGACCGCCGATGATGAAGTCGAGCGGTACAAACACGTCCTTGCCGCGGGTCGGGCCGTTCTGGAACGGCACGTTGAGCGGGAAGTGGCGACGGCCGATGTCGACCCCCTTGATGTGGGTCGGAATGAGGGCGCAGGTGATGCCGAGCTCTTCTTCCTCACCCAGCAGGTGGTCAGGGTCACGCAGCTTGAAGGCGAGGCCGAGTACGGTGGCGATGGGAGCCAGGGTAATGTAGCGCTTGTTCCAGGTCAGGCGCATGCCGAGCACCTCTTCCCCTTCCCACTCGCCTTTGCAGACGATGCCGAAGTCGGGAATCGAGCCCGCATCAGAACCCGCTTCCGGGCTGGTCAGGGCGAAACAGGGGATCTCCTTGCCGACAGCCAGACGGGGCAGGTAGTAATCCTTCTGCTCCTCAGTACCGTAGTGTTGCAGCAGCTCACCCGGCCCTAAGGAGTTGGGCACGCCGACGGTGGAGGCGAGCACGGCGCTGGCGCCGCACAGCTTTTGCAACACGCAGGACTGGGCGTAGGCGGAGAACTCCAGCCCGCCATATTTCTTCTTGATGATCATGGCGAAGAACTTGTTGTCCTTCAGGTATTGCCACACCTCGGGAGAGAGATCGGCACGCTCGTGGGTCACTTCCCAGTCGTTGACCATGCGGCACACTTCTTCAACCGGACCGTCCATGAAGGCCTGCTCTTCGGCAGACAGCGTGCTGACCGGAATGGCGTGCAGCTTCTTCCAGTCCGGGTTGCCGGCAAACAGCTCCGCTTCCCACCAGGTCGTCCCCGCTTCGATGGCTTCCTTCTCGGTTCGGGACATCTCCGGCATGATGGACTTGTAGATCTTGAACAGCGGCTTGGTCAGCTGGTTGCGGCGAAACTCCACCAGATTGAGGGGCAGGGCTATCACCGCGAACAGCGCCCACACCAACAGGGGCACATGGCCATAGAAGGTGCCGGCGACCAGGGCGGCGGCCGTGGCAAGCGTGGCGGTGAACAGGGACGCACGGCGATAGGCCATGGCGCCGATCACCAGGATCACCCCGAGCAGAGTGAGGGTCGTCGTCATTGTTTGCTCCTTGCATGAATTGCCGAGGTTGGGAAATTGGCGTTAACTGATCCAGAGGTCTGACCTGTTGGATGTGGCCCCTGTTGTAATTCATACGCACAAACTTATCAAGCTGTTTACAAGCCTGTTACCTTGGCTCTGTGATCGGCATAACGCGCTGCCCGCCCCATCTTGGCGGGCGGGGGGCGACGATTGGACTGGCTTGTGCGACAATGCCGCCACCCTATGTTGGACGACGAGATTTCAAGAACCATGTACCAAGAACTGATCCGCAACGAGTTGACCGAAGCTGCCAGCGTGCTTCAGGCGTTCCTGGCAGATGAGCAAAATCTGAAAAACATCGAGGCGGCGGCCAGGCTGCTCGCCGACTCCTTCAAGCAGGAAGGCAAGGTACTCTCCTGCGGCAACGGCGGCTCCCACTGCGATGCCATGCACTTTGCCGAGGAGCTGACCGGTCGGTACCGCGAGAACCGCCCAGGCTATGCCGGCATCGCCATCTCCGATCCCAGCCACCTCTCCTGCGTCTCCAACGACTTTGGCTATGACTATGTCTTCTCCCGCTATGTGGAGGCCGTCGGCCGCCGTGGTGACGTGCTGCTCGGCATCTCCACCAGCGGTAACTCCGGCAACATCCTCAAAGCCATCGAGGCGGCCCGTGCCAAAGGGATGAAGGTGATTGCCCTGACCGGCAAGGACGGCGGCAAGATGGCTGGTCTGGCCGATGTGGAGATCCGTGTGCCGCACTTCGGTTATGCCGACCGCATCCAGGAAGTGCACATCAAGGTGATCCACATCCTGATCCAGCTGGTTGAAAAAGAGATGGCCAAGTAATCAACGATCCGGGATTGAGAGGGGGGATGGGTGACCATACCGGCCCTCTCATCCAGCCGTGACGGTTGATTGACGAAACCAGAGTCAAGACATTCAGGGAGTGGATGGTATATGTGCGAACTGCTCGGCATGAGTGCCAATGTGCCGACCGACATCTGCTTCAGCTTTACCGGGCTGATGCTGCGGGGCGGCAAGACCGGTCCCCACAAGGATGGCTGGGGGATCACCTTCTATGAGGGGCGGGGTTTTCGCACCTTCAAGGATCCCGAACCCAGCGCCCAGTCTCCCATCGCCAAGCTGGTCCAGGCACTGCCCATCAAGAGCCGTGCCGTGGTCAGCCATATCCGGCAGGCGAACCGGGGGTGTGTCTCCCTGGAAAACACCCACCCCTTTACCCGAGAACTGTGGGGCCGTTACTGGACCTTTGCCCACAATGGCCAGTTGACCGGTTACAAGAGGCTACCCACGGGGCGGCACCGTCCGGTCGGCGACACCGACAGCGAGCACGCCTTCTGCTGGCTGCTCGACAGGCTGGAGCACAAGTACCCCAAACGGCCGGCAAATTTCCCCGCCATGTTCCGCTACCTCGCGACCCTGTGCGACGAGCTGCGCGGGCTCGGGGTGTTCAACATGCTGCTGTCGGACGGAGAGTTCGTGATGACCTATTGCAGCAACAATCTTTACTGGTTGACGCGCAGGGCTCCCTTTGGCGAAGCCCGTCTGCTGGATGAGGATGTGGCCATCGACTTTCAGAGTGAAACCACGCCGAACGATGTGGTGACCCTGATCGCCACCCGGCCGCTCACCGGCAACGAGAATTGGGTGAAGATGGTGCCCGGGGAGTTCTGCCTGTTCAGGCTGGGCGAGCTGGAATATGGCAATGCAGCCAACTTGTTGAACCAGAAATAAAAAATACCAGGGTAGATGTCTACCCTGGTTCTTCGCAGCAGCCATACAGGCAAAAAGGGATGAGAGAGGTGTTGCTGAGCCGCATCATTCTCATGGGTTGCATTGTTACTTTAATGTTAATTTTGTGACAACCTTTATCTCTCTCCATTCTGACTGACATACCGATAACTTGAAGCTGCTCACATTCTGGTGTCCCAAGAGCATCCGGAGCGATACGGGCATGCCCGAAGGGCGGGTGACAGCGGGGCTGTGGGTCCGCTATATTGTGGTCTGTTTGAATACCATCATAGGGAAGAGAAGATGGAGTGGCTGGATCAGAAAGTGCTGCGACAACTGGCAGATGACATCGGTCACGAGATGATGCCGGTCGTCATCTCGGTGTTTGTCGAAGAGGTAGGCGAGCAGTTGGCCCAATTAAGACCGCTTTTTGAGCAGCGGGACTGGTCAGCCCTAGCGCGTGTTGCCCACAGCATGAAATCGTCCTGTGGCAGCTATGGCGCCAAACCCAGCTATCAGCAGGTGATGGATCTGGAGTCCGCCTGTCGCCGGGAAGATGAGCAAGAGGCCGGCAGACTGCTGGCTGAGCTGGAGCACTCCCTGCCCCAGGTCTTCACCCATCTGGCCCAGTTTCACTGATCCAGAGGGGCATCAGCCCGCCATGTCGCGCTCGCCAAGCCTGCTCAGGATCACGGTGTCGAGTGCGAGCCGCAGCTTGAGGCGGTCGTGGCGGTGGGGGAGGGCCGCTTCACCCAGCTCGGCCCGAACGAGGCAGTGCTGCAGCTCGGGTACCTGGGGGCCCTCGGGAGCCAGAATGGCATCGATCCGGCCGCTGCCTATCCGCTCTTCCAGCCAACGATGTTGACTGGACAGTGACAACTGGCCTGCCGGACCCTCTTCGTCCACCAGATTGCTGATGAACACGACGATGGCGCGGCTGCTGCGGATCGCCTCCGCAATTTCGCGCAGCAGCAGAGGAGGCATGATGGAGGTGAGGAAGCTGCCCGGCCCCAGGATGATCATGTCGGCCTGGCTCAGCGCCTCGACCGCTTCGCGCGTGGCGGGCACGACCGGTTTCAGGCTCAGGGCCCGTGGCGGCGTGGTGAGCTGATCGATGGAGACCTCCCCCAGGATCTGATCGCCACAGACGGTGTGGGCGCACAGATCGGTGGGATGCTCGGACATGGGCAGCAGATTGGGTTCAATTTCCAGCATGTCGCTGATGAGCCGGATGGCATCCAGGGGGCGCACGCAGAGGTTGTCGAGGGCCAGCAGCATCAGGTTGCCGAGGTTGTGGCCCGCGAGCTCGCCGCGGCCGGTAAAGCGGTGCTCGAACAGCTGGCTACCGATGCTGGGGGTGGTCACCAGCTGGTTGAGGCAGTTGCGCAGATCCCCCCAGGCGATGCACTCCTGGCTTTTGCGCAGGCGTCCGGTGGAGCCGCCATCATCCGTGGTGGTGACGATGCCCGTCAGCCGGGATCCCAAGAACGACAGGGAAGAGAGCACCCGGCCCATACCGTGCCCGCCGCCGATGGCGACAACCCGGTCGAAGTCATTGATATTTTTCTGCCACATGCAGTGATCCCGTGGGAGGCCAGTGAGCACCATTCTAGTCTCCATGGCCAGGTAATTGTTTGATAAGGGTATGATTTTTGCTTGATGCCAGCATCCCGTACCCCTAGGAGACGATGTTGAACTTCCTGACGGCTCACTCGCTTGCCGAGACGACCCCACTGGCCGCCCAACAAGTTACAGAGCGGTTGCATGCCCAGTCATCCCATGTTCCATCGCTGTTGCTGGTCTATTTTACCCAAGCACACGAGGCGGCGGAACTGCGCCGTGCGCTCAAGGCACGTTTTCCCGATACCCGGCTGATCGGTTGCAGCTCCTGCGGCGGTATCCTGACCCAGGATGGCCATCATGGTCGGCATGGCTGGAGCCTGTCGGTCGCCGCCCTTTATGATGACAAGGGGGCCTATGGCGTGGCTGGCCAGATGGGGGATCAACCGGATGTGCGGGCATTGCTGCGCCGCGCCATCGCCGATGGTGGCCGACCGGGAGAGCTGCCGCAGCTCGTGTTGCTGCACACCAGCCCGGGGCTGGAGGAGGTTGTGCTCGCGGGGATCGACGCCGAGTTTGGCGCGACCGTTCCCGTCGTCGGCGGGTCGGCGGCAGACGACGGCGTGGCCGGGCAGTGGCAGCTGTGCTGGGACGAAGGGGAGGGATCACAAGGGTGCGTGTTGGCGGTGCTTTACCCCGATTGCCAACTGGCGTTCCAGTTTCATTCAGGTTATGTACCCACCGAGTGTCGCGGCATCATTACCGGGATAGACGGGCGGGAGGTGCTGACCATCGATCACGAGCCGGCGGCCCGGGTCTATGGTCGCTGGACCGAGCGTGCGACGCCCTGGCCGGTGGGCCCCATCCTCAGGGAGACGACGCTCTCGCCACTGGCCCGTCAGGTCGGCATGCTCGATGACCTGCCCTACTACAAGCTCTCCCATCCCGAGGCGGTGACGGCGCGGGAGGGGCTGCGCCTCTTTACCGAGACCCGACTGGGAGAGCGACTGCTGCTCATGTACAGCAGCCAGGAAGGGTTGTTGCAGCGCAGCCTGAATGCGGTGAATATCGAGCCTGAATATGGCATGGCGAGCAATATGCGCCCCTTTGGCGCCCTGGTGGTGTTTTGTGCCGGTTGTCGGCTGGCACTGGGGGACAGGCTGGGGGACATCGTCAGTCAATTCAGTCAGAGGCTGGGTGAGATCCCCTTCATCACGCCCTTTACCTTCGGTGAACAGGGACGATTACCCCATGGTGAGCTGGCGCACGGCAACCTCATGGTGTCGAGCGTAATCTTCCTCGAGAGCTGACACTGTGCTGGATTCAAGATGATAGGCAATAGCGAACTCGAAACCCTGGGCGACAAACTGCAAACCACGCTGGTGGAGCTGATGCGTTGCCGGGAGCGGGAGGCCAGATATCGGGAGGAGTCCCAAGCCCTGCTGTGCGGGGTGGCGACCCTGGCACAGGCCCAGAGTCTGGAGCAGGTACTGGAGAGTCTCATTCTTGCTCTCAAGCCCTTTATCGGATTCGAACAGGCGGACGTGGTTGCCTGGGAGGCCGTGAGGGGCAGCACCCATCTGAGCACCCAGCCGGACGAGGTAGGCCGGACCTGGTCGCTGACACCGCTCTTCTCCAGGGCCATCGAGGGGGAGACTCTGGTCATCTATGATCCCGCCCAACTGCCTGAGCTGGCGCCGCTGGCGGGGGCGCCAGGCTGGGCCAGCGTCATGATGACAGGCTTGCAGGGACCGGGGTTTTCCGGTGTGCTCATCTGCCGGCACGGCGTGGCGGGCACCTTCGATCTCAAGAGCAAGGCGGCGATGCAGCGTTGTCGCCCGCTCATCTCCCAGGCCCTGGTCAACATCGCCTATCGGGCTCGCCTGCAAGAACAGGTTGACCTCAAGACCCTGGCCCTGCAGGCCAGCGAACAGCGTTTTCGCAGTTTTGCCGCCATGGCCTCCGACTGGTTCTGGGAGACCGACCCCCAGCACAGGCTCAGCTATGTCTCTGCCCCTGGCTATCAGGGGGAGGTGCTGGCCTGCCAGACGGGGAGAAGCCTCTATGATTTTGCCCACGACAAGCAGGACCCGGCCTGGAGCCACTACCGGCACCTGATCGCCCACCATCTGCCGGTGCGGGGAATGCGGGCCCAGGTGATGCTGGCGGGCGGGCCTTGCTGGATGGAGATCAATGCGGAGCCTTGCCATGATGCCGGTGGCCGCTTCCTCGGCTATCGGGGCACGGCGCGGGAGATAGGCAGCCAGATCCGCCGCGAGCAGGAGCTGGCGCGGGCGCGGGACGATGCCGAGACGGCCAACCGTGCCAAATCCCAGTTCCTCGCCATGATGACCCACGAGATCCGCTCTCCCATGAACGCCGTGCTGGGGATGCTGGATCTGCTGCAGCACGGCCGGCTCGACACTCCGCAACAGACCCTCATCGGCCATGCCACCCACTCTGCGCATCTGTTGCAGACCATCATCGACGATGTGCTCGATTTCTCGAAAATAGAGTCACATACCCTGACGCTGCACTGTGAACCCTTTCAGCCAGCCGAGCTGTGCCGTGCCCTGGTGGAGCCCTTGCAGGCACAGGCCAGTGCCAAGGGCATCACTCTGCACTGGCATCTGGATGAGACGCTCCCCGAACGCCTTCAAGGGGATGCCGTCCGCCTCTCCCAGGTGATAGGCAACCTGCTTGGCAATGCCGTGAAGTTCACCTCCGTCGGCAGCGTGCGTCTGGCGTTGACCTGGGAGGAGGAAAAGCTGGGGGTCATGGTCAGCGACACGGGGATCGGCATCTCCACCGAGGATCAGGCGTTGCTGTTCGAACCCTTCTATCAGGTCGACAGTTCGGCAACCCGCCGCTTCTCCGGCTCGGGGCTCGGGCTGGCCATCTGCAGGCGGCTGGTGCAGCTGATGGGGGGAGACATTTGCGTGCAGAGCACGCCTGGGCTGGGAAGCTGCTTCTGGTTCGAGCTGCCCGGGATGGCCTCTCCCTGTGCTCCGGCCGCCGCCCCCGATAGTGAAGAGTGCGCCAGACTGGAGCTGGATGTGCTGGTGGTGGAAGACAGTCCGGTCAATCAGCTGGTGGTATCCCTGATGTTGCAGAAGCTGGTGTGCAGGGTGAGGCTGGCAGGCAATGGGCTGGAGGCCCTGGCACAGGTGGCGAAGCAGCAGCCGGACCTTGTCCTGATGGATATGCGGATGCCGCAGATGGATGGGCTGGAGGCGACCCGGCGCCTGCGGGACATGGGGTACGAGGTGCCCATCGTCGCGTTGACGGCCAATGCCATGATGGAGGACAGGGCCCGCTGCCTTGCCCAGGGCATGAACGATTTTCTGGCCAAACCCATCAGTCTTGCCAGGCTGCGAAGCTGCCTGCTCCGCCATTGCAGGTGATGCCGGCCGATTTTGGGTAAAAAAAATGGTCAACCTGGTGGTTGACCAATTCTTCAGCAAATACTGAAGAGAGCACGGGATAAATCGGGTTGTACGGTTTTATATGAAAAAGTCGTGCCAACTTTTCAAAACCTGTTATTTGCGGCCTGTAGCTGAATTGTGTGTTATTTATCGCTACCGTGATTGCAAAATGCAATTCTCATTTTTTCATTATAAGAATGCAGTGCCGAGAATTCGCGTTTTGCAAAACAACCGTTGACTCACTCTTTGACTCACTGTGCGATCAGTCGGCGCAAGAACTGGCGCGCCGCTTCACTGTTCTGTTTGGCAATCAACATCTGTTTTTCATAGATCGGCATGGGCAGGATCTCGAGCCAGCGTTGGCAGAGCCAGGCTGCATCGTCGAACTGCTTGTCCGGGTAGAGCTCATCCAGTTCCGGGTATTGTGCAAAGACCTCTCTCAATCGGCTGACCAGCTGGTTGTCGCTGACATCAGAATCCGCACTCGGCCAGTTGGGCAGCGGCTCGACCTGGGCGTGCCTGAGGCCTGCGTCATCCGTTTCCATCTCGTGGATGCAGAAGCGTTCAAGGCCGAGCACGGTGACCCCGAGCAAACCGTCGTTGAGGGTATAAAAATCAGTCACCTTGACGCGGGTTCCGACCGGGAGAATCCGTCCGCAGGTGCCCGTACTGGTGGTCTCTTCCATCACGATGCCAAAGCCACGATCCTCGAGGAAGGACTCCTTGAGCATCTGCAGGTGGCGCGGCTCGAACAGGCGAAGGGGGAGCTTGCCGCCGGGCAGAATGTGGGACGGCAAGGGGAACAGTGCCAGTTGTTGAAGTTTCATGTTCCATCCTCCTAATCAGTCATTGCTGAATGTGACAATGCAGTGACCGTGCCAGAGAGAGGTGGCGTGGTGAAGGGGTGAGCCATTTCCCGTGGTTATTTTTAATATCCATTTAAAATCAATCTATTGTGATTTTGTATCACGAATGCAGGCAAGGCAGTGTAAAAGGGATTCAGGTGAGGTGTTAGGGCGCCGAACATACCCCGTGTGCAGAATGAGTCTATTTTCGCATATTGCAAATTTGATTCATGCAAAATGCCTGTTGCAGACCCATTCAGCGATTGGAGACAAAGGCCAGGGGATCAGGTGGTGAATTCGGTGTGCTGTGTCATGCCGTCCAGCATCAGGGCGGCTATTTCGTCATACATCTGCGACCAGGCCTGTGCCAGTGCAGGGGTAAAACCACTGCCGAGACGCCGTGCCAGTACCTGGGTCAGCGCCTGTTTGAGCAGCGCAAACTGGTGGGGTTGAACGTTGAATCGCTGGTGACGCCTGCCGAGATCGCGAATGATGAAACCCAGTGCATCCAGCTGGGAGAGGCTGGTGATGACGGTGTTCAGGGTGTCCGACACCTTGGCAACAGGCAGCTCCTGATGTGGGGGAAAGAGGGCCCTGAGTTCGGGGGACAATCTGAACAGCTCTTCATACACCTCCTGGACATAGCTGTTGTTCAGGGCGCTCACCCTGCCCCAGGCTTTCTGGACCAGCTCTATCTGCTCAAAGGTCATGTCGATGTTTCCTTCCCGTGCGATGTCATGAAAATAATAATCCATCTACTCAATAGAGCACTGGGTTCCGCGCCATTTGGGGAAAAGAAGAGGGGGCCAGCAAGGAGGCACGGATGGTGACCCCTTGCTGGTAGGAGGCCGGGACCTCAGTTGCGCTGTTCCAGGTACATGACGGCTGCTTCGACGCGGCTTTGGGCCTCGAGCTTTTTCAGCAGGCTCTTGACGTGGACCTTGACGGTTCCCTCGGAGATATGGAGCACGGAGGCGACCTGCTTGTTGGACAACCCCTTGGCGATTTCACGCATGATCTGCATCTCGCGTCGGGTCAGGCTCTCCAGCTTCTGCTGCAGGTGGTCCAGCTCGTAGATGTTCTCGAGATAGGGACGTAGCGGCTCGCTCAGGATCTGCTTGCCGGTCATCACGTCAGCCAGCTGGGCCAGCAGCATGTCAGGCTCGGTGTCCTTGAGCAGATATCCGTCCGCGCCTGCCTTGAGCAGGGCAACCACATCCTGGCGGGCGTCAGAGACGGTCAGGATCACCACGCGGGAAGTCACCTCTTCGGCCCGCAGCGCCTTGAGGGTATCGAGACCTGACAACCCCTTCATGTTGAGGTCGAGCAGGATGAGGTCCGGTTCGGACTCCTTGGCCATGGCCACGGCGTCGGTGCCGTTGGAAGCCTCGCCAACCACGTCGATGTTATCTTCCAACTCCAGCAGTTGCACAATTCCCTTGCGCATCAGGGGGTGGTCATCCACGACCAGAACACTGTATTTCATCTCGTCCATCAGGCGTCTCTTGTTAGGCTGGTGGGAAAGGTCAGGTGTATGCGGGTGCCCCCGGAGGGCGGTTCACTGATGGTCAACTGGCCGCGCAATTTGCTGGCGCGTTCATTCATGATGCTGAGACCGTAGTGATTCACCGCCGAGCTTGCGCCCCTTATTCCAACACCATCGTCTGCAATCTGAACCTGGATGTTACCATCAGCCAGGGTCTCACAGCTAACGTCAATGTGCCGCGCGCTGGCATGCTTGATGGCATTGAGCACTGCCTCACGGATCAGCTGCAGGATGTGGATGTGCTGCCCCGCTTCAAGGTCGGTGTCCGTCAGTCCGTACTGGAGTCTGATGTCGGCGTGCGTCTGGGGTTTGAGCTGCTCGAGCATGACCGCGATGGCTTCACCCAGGTTGGCATCGCCGATGCTGAGGCGGAAGGTGCCGAGCAGTTCGCGCAACTGGGTATAGGCATTGCTGAGTCCCTCGTCGATCTGCTCCATGGCTGCTTCGGTCTTGGCCCTGTCCCCCTTGGCGAAGGAGCGTTTGAGCAGCGTGGCCTGGATCTTCAGGTAAGAGAGGGCCTGGGCGAGGGAGTCGTGCAGTTCACGGGCGATGACGGCGCGTTCTTCCATCAGCAGCAGGCGCTGGTGCTGCAGCAGGGTCTGATCCTTGTGCAGCACCTGGGCCAGCAGCATGGAGAAGTTCTTCATCAGCCGCTCGTCGATGGGGTGGTCGCTTATCATGTCGAGCCGGCCGTACTCCTCGTCATCCATCTGCAGGTAGAAGCTCACCACGGCGTCCAGATCCCCCGGCCACCCCTTGCGCCCAGTGATGTAAACCGGCATCGCATTGTGCTCGAAGCGGGTGAGGCGGATGTACTCGATGTGCTGGTGGGCGGCGGCCCGCTCCAGCAGCTTTTGCAGGGTGCGGCGGCTGAGTGGCGCCGCGTGCAGTTTCTGGGCGGTGGAATAGAGGAAGGAGAGGGTGTCGTTGGCCTGTTGCAGCTTGGCCGTTTTCTCCTCCACCTTGCTCTCCAGCTCCCGGTAGAGTTTGCCAAGCTCGTCGGCCATGGTCGCGAACGCCCCCGACAGCTCTCCCAGCTCGTTTTCACAGTGAGGGGGCAGGGTGAGATCGAATTCCTGACGCTGGATCTGGCGTGCGCAATAGACCAGCTGATTCAGGGGCGCCACCACCTGCTGGCGAGTGAAGCGCACCGTGCACCAGGCGATGGTGATGATGGCGAGCAGCCCTAGCCCCTCGGCCAGCGCCAGCATGCGCACCTTGAACTCCACGTGGTACTGCATCTGGTTGACGAAGTCATCGATGGCGGCGACGAACTGTTCCGTATTGTCGGTATAACGGCTGGGGGTGGCATTCTCGATGTGTTCGCGCATCACTTGCCATTGCAGCAGGACTTCACCATAGGTGCGGCGCAGGGAGGCGGGCGTGATCCAGCGCTGGGTCTCCTGCAGCTCGGGGGCATGAAGGGTCTGTTCAAACTGGGCGAGCCGGCCGAGGACGACCTGATCCTTCTCGATTTCATAGGCCATGCGGTAGGCCTGCATGCGCAGGGATCCCGACAGGTTGATGGCTTTGGCATCGGGAACCGAATAGAAGAGGGTGACCATGGCCACCACGGCGATCAGGCTGGCCATGAACAGGATCAGCACCATGGAGCGACCGATGGCGCTGCTGACCGACTGCACTCTGAACCATTTTCCCATGCCGACCGGCTCCCTTTTCACCCACAAAGACCCCACAAAGTAGCATGGGAGTGTACTCCAAGTTGTGCTAGCATCGAAAAACTAGATGAACTCCGAGCGATTTTGCCTAAGTCATTGAGATAGGGGGAGATCGCCGTCAGCCGATGTTCGAGCTGAAAGGGTCAGGAAAGAAATGCCCTGGCCTCCCGTATTTGGAAAGGTGTTTATGTTGCCACTTGAAGATGGTTTTTCCCGTCGCTTTTACTATTTGCGTCTGTCGGTCACCGACGTCTGCAATTTCCGCTGTACCTACTGTCTGCCGGACGGCTATCAGCCGCCGAAAGGAGATGGTGAGGGGCGCCAGTCCTTCCTCTCCCTGGAGGAGATCCGTCGCGTCGTCTCCGGGTTTGCCGCCATGGGGACGCGCAAGGTGCGTCTGACCGGAGGCGAGCCCTCCCTGCGCCGCGACTTCACGGCCATCATCGAGACCGTGGCCAATACCCCCGGCATCGAGAAGGTGGCCATGACCACCAACGGGTATCGCCTCAAGGAGCGTGCCCGCGAGTGGTTCGATGCGGGGCTGACGGCCCTGAACGTCAGCGTCGACAGCCTGGATCCCCGTCAGTTCCACCAGATCACCGGCGAGAACAAGCTGGCGGAGGTGATGGCGGGGATAGACGCCGCCCTGAGTGCCGGTTTCCGGTCGGTCAAGATCAACGCCGTGCTGCTCAAGGGGCTCAATGATCATCAGCTCGAGACATTCCTCGCCTGGATCCGGGACAAACCCATCGAGCTTCGTTTCATCGAACTGATGCAGACCGGCGAGATGGACGCCCTGTTTCGCGATCACCATACCAGCGGTGAACTCATCAAGCAGCGTCTGCAAAAGAGCGGCTGGGTGCAGCAGCTGCGCGGCCTGGATGATGGCCCTGCCCAGGTGTTCACGCACCCGGACTCGAGGGGCGGGGTGGGGCTCATCATGCCCTACAGCAAGGATTTTTGCGCCGGTTGCAACCGGCTGCGGGTCTCCTCCAAGGGCAAGCTGCACCTGTGTCTCTTTGGCGACAACGGGGTGGAACTGCGGGATCTGCTCACCGATGACAGCCAGCAGGAGGCGCTACAATGGCGTATTCGCCAGGCGCTGACCGGCAAGGCCGCCACCCATCGCCTCCATGAAGGCAATGCAGGCATGACCCCTCACCTGGCCTCCATCGGCGGCTGACAGCCGCCGTGCACCTCAAATAACCTTCGATTAATTATCAATCCTCACATAGGGGTAATTTACCTTGCCCCTGCTGTGTCTAATTGCGCCAAGGGTTTGATCCAGCGCAAGAATCCCCCCTGTTTATCTCCCTGGTGGTATATCCCCTGACTTGTCAGGGCCGCAATATACACCCACGCTTATAATTGGTATTGAAAATGCCAGTCACGGGATCCGCGCGGGGGCATCCGCCCCCGAAAAGAGGAGTCGATATGACCGACGGGGTCAACTTGTCACGCAGAGGCCTGTTTCGGGGACGCCTGAGCGCCCCCAAGGCCGGGATCCAGTTGCCCTGGTCCGTCTCCTGGGACGAGTTCGTGGCCGGCTGCACCCGCTGCGGCGACTGTCTGGCGGCCTGTCCGGAGCAGATCCTGATCAAGGGAGACGGGGGCTTCCCCACGGTGGATTTTCACCGCGGCGAGTGCACCTTCTGCACCGAGTGCGTCAGCGCCTGCCAGGCGCCGGTGTTCAGGCCGACAACCCAGACACCCTGGGAGTATGTGGCCCATATCGAGGCGGGCTGTCTGGCCACGGCCCAGGTGTTCTGCCAGCGCTGTCAGGACAGCTGCGAGCAGCAGGCCATCCGCTTTTCCCCCCGGCTGGGGCGCGTACCCACCCCCAGCATCCATGCCGAGTCGTGCAACGGCTGCGGGGCCTGCGTGGCGGATTGCCCGGTGGGCAGCATCAGCATCGGTCTGTCTCGTGGCGAGGCTTCGCGATGACCCAAGAGACGAACAAGTTGGAAAACGGTGATATGACGCGAGAAGAGTTCCATGTATCCAGCCTGGTGGTGCTGACCCAGCCCGATCTGCGCCACGCCCTGGCAGAGCGGATTGCGACCCTGGACGGGGCCGAGATCCACGCCGTCAGCGAGGAGGGCAAGCTGGTGGTGACCCTGGAGGGGCCGAGCCAGCGCCCCATCATGGCGGCCATCGACACCATTCAGGGGTTGCCCGGGGTGCTCTCTGCGGCCCTGATCTACCACCAGTTCGATGAAATGGACGCCGAAGATGGGGAATAAGGCGTCATGTGGCAGAAGCGCAAGAGTCGTTCGCTGACCGCCACGAGTAATACACGGGATGCCGGGTCTGTTGTCTGCGTTCGATGAACGAAAAGCCCAGAGCAAAGGAATAAAGCGCCATGGAGCTGAGCCAGCGCGGCTCGTCACAATGGCTGTCATTGATGTGATTAAGCAATGCGAGGATATGTCATGAAGCTGAGTCGACGCGACTTTATGAAGGCCAATGCGGTGGCGGCAGCCGCTGCCGTGGCCGGTGTCAGTGCCCCCACTCTGGCGGCGAACCTGATCACCAGTACCGACAAGACCGCCATCACCTGGGACAAGGCGCCGTGCCGCTTCTGCGGGACCGGCTGCTCCGTGCTGGTGGGCTCCCAGGCTGGCCGCGTCGTGGCGACCCAGGGGGATCCCGATGCACCGGTCAACCGTGGCCTGAACTGCATCAAGGGCTACTTCCTCTCCAAGATCATGTACGGGGAGGATCGCCTGACCCAGCCCATGCTGCGCATGACGAACGGCAAGTTCGACAAGAACGGCAACTTCGCCCCCATCAGTTGGGATCAGGCCTTCGACATCATGGCCGAGAAGTTCAAGGCGACCCTGAAAGAGAAGGGCCCGACCGCCGTCGGCATGTTCGGCTCCGGCCAGTGGACCGTCTGGGAAGGCTATGCCGCCGCCAAGCTGATGAAGGCAGGCCTGCGCTCCAACAACCTGGATCCCAATGCCCGTCACTGCATGGCCTCCGCGGTAGTGGGCTTCATGCGTACTTTCGGCATGGATGAACCCATGGGCTGCTACGACGACATCGAGCAGGCCGACGCCTTCGTGCTGTGGGGCTCCAACATGGCCGAGATGCACCCCATCCTCTGGTCGCGCATCTCCGATCGCCGTCTGTCCCACCAGGATGTGCAGGTGCACGTGCTCTCCACCTTCGAGCACCGCAGCTTCGAGCTGGCGGACAACGGACTGGTGTTCACCCCCCAGACCGATCTGGCGATCCTCAACTACATCGCCAACTACATCATCCAGAACGACAAGGTGAACTGGGAGTTCGTCAACAAGCACACCCAGTTCCGCAAAGGAGTGACCGACATCGGCTACGGCCTGCGTCCCACCAACCCGCTGCAGCAAAAGGCCAAGAACCCGGACAGTGGCGACTCCACCCCCATGAGCTTCGAGGACTTCGCCAAGTTCGTGGCGGATTACGATCTGGAGTCCGTCTCCAAGCTCTCCGGCGTGCCCAAGGACAAGCTCGAGAAGCTGGCCCAGATCTATGCGGATCCGGACAAGAAGGTGGTCTCCTACTGGACCATGGGGTTCAACCAGCACACCCGTGGCGTCTGGGCCAACAACCTCTGCTACAACATCCACCTGCTGACCGGCAAGATCTCCCAGCCAGGCTCCGGCCCCTTCTCCCTGACCGGCCAGCCCTCCGCCTGCGGTACCGCCCGTGAAGTGGGTACCTTCGCCCACCGTCTGCCGGCGGACATGGTGGTCACTGATCCCAAACACCGCGCCATCGCCGAGAAGATCTGGAAGCTGCCGGAAGGCACCATCCCGGAGCAGGTGGGCTACCACGCCGTGCTGCAAAACCGCATGCTGAAAGACGGCAAGCTCAACGCCTACTGGGTGATGTGCAACAACAACATGCAGGCCGGCCCGAACATGAACGAAGAGGCGCTGCCCGGTTATCGCAACCCGGCCAACTTCATCGTGGTCTCCGACCCTTATCCGACTGTGACCGCCCAGGCGGCCGACCTCATCCTGCCCACCGCCATGTGGGTGGAGAAAGAGGGGGCCTATGGCAACGCCGAACGTCGCACCCAGTTCTGGCACCAGCAGGTGAAGGCACCGGAAGGGGCCAAGTCCGACCTGTGGCAGCTGATGGAATTCTCCAAACGCTTCACCGTGGAAGAGGTGTGGCCGGCTGAGTTGATTGCCAAGATGCCGGAAGTGAAGGGCAAGACCCTGTTCGACGTGCTCTATGCCAACGGCCAGGTGAACCAGTTCCCGAAAGAGCAGAGCAAGGGGGCCCTGAACGACGAGGCCGAGCACTTTGGTTTCTACGTCCAGAAGGGGCTGTTCGAGGAGTACGCCTCCTTCGGTCGCGGCCATGGCCACGACCTGGCGCCGTTCGATCAGTATCACGAAGCCCGCGGCCTGCGCTGGCCTGTGGTGGACGGTAAGGAGACCCTGTGGCGCTACCGCGAAGGGTTTGACCCTTATGTGAAAGCGGGGGAGGGGGTGCGTTTCTACGGCAAGCCCGATGGCAAGGCGGTGATCTTCGCGTTGCCCTATGAGCCGGCTGCCGAAGCTCCGGACAAAGAGTACGACATGTGGCTCTCCACCGGTCGCGTGCTGGAGCACTGGCACACCGGCACCATGACCCGTCGCGTGCCCGAGCTCTATCGCGCCTTCCCGGATGCGGTGCTCTTCATGCACCCGGAAGATGCCAAGGCTCGCGGTGTGCGCCGTGGGGAAGAGGTGATCGTCTCCTCCCGCCGGGGCGAGGTGAAGACCCGGGTCGAGACCCGGGGCCGCAACCGTCCGCCCAAGGGACTGGTGTTCATGCCCTTCTTCGACGCGAGCCAGCTGGTCAACAAGCTGACCCTGGACGCTACCGATCCGCTCTCCAAGGAGACGGATTACAAGAAGTGCGCCGTCAAGGTCATGAAGGCCTGAGGCGGGGGAGCGCGAGATGAGTCGTAGTCGGCGCCAGTTTCTGGCCGACATGGCCAAGGGGGCCTGCGGTGTGGGCCTGCTTGGTGTGGGGCTCGGCGGAGTGGCGCGCCAGCAGGTGCAGGCTTTGCCTGCCCAGGCGCTGCGCCCGCCGGCCGCCCTCGACGAGGCCGAGTTCCTCGGCGCCTGCGTGCGCTGCGGGCTCTGCGTCGAGGCATGCCCCTACGACACCCTCAAGCTCGCCCGGCTGTTTGAACCCGTGACCACCGGCACCCCCTACTTCAAGGCGCGCGCCGTCCCGTGCGAGATGTGTGACGACATCCCCTGCGTGGTGGCCTGCCCGAGCGGGGCGCTGGATAGGGCCATGACCGACATCGATCAGGCGCGGATGGGAGTGGCGGTGCTCATCGATCACGAGACCTGCCTCAACTACCTGGGGCTGCGCTGCGACGTCTGCTACCGGGTCTGTCCCCTCATCGACAAGGCCATTACCCTGGAGCTGCAACATAACCCGCGCACCGGCAAGCACGCCATGTTCCTGCCCACGGTGCACAGCGATCTCTGCACCGGCTGCGGCAAGTGCGAGCACGCCTGCGTGCTGGAGGAGGCGGCCATCAAGGTGGTGCCTCGCCAGCTCGCCAAGGGAGAGATTGGCCACCACTACCGGCTCGGCTGGGAAGAGAAGGCGAAGGCGGGCAAATCGCTCATCGGCGACAGGCTCACCCTGCCGACCCGCAAACCGGAGGGTCTATGAGTCGGTATCCAGGGGCCGAGGCCACAGCCAGGCTGGGCTGGTGGCGGTCACACCGCTTCCTGCTGCTGCGCCGGCTTTGCCAGTTCGGGGTGCTGGGGCTGTTCCTGCTGGGGCCGCTCGCGGGCATCTGGATCCTCAAGGGCAACCTCTCCAGCTCCCTGCTGCTGGAGACGGTGCCCCTCACGGATCCCCTGACCCTGTTGCAGTCGTTGGCGGCGGGCCAGTGGCCCATCCCCACCCTGTGGCTCGGGGCCGGGCTGGTGCTCGCGGGTTACTGGCTGGTCGGGGGGCGGGTGTTCTGCTCCTGGGTCTGTCCGGTCAACCTGGTCACCGATGCCGCCGCCTGGCTTAGGGGGCTGCTCGGGCTCAAGGGCAACGGTCAGTTCAGCCGCACCACCCGCTACTGGCTGCTGGCCATGGTGCTGGTGGCGCCGGCCATCGCTGGCGTGCTGGTGTGGGAGCTGGTCAATCCGGTGTCGCTCACCCTGCGCGGCCTGCTGTTTGGCATGGGGGCGGGCTGGGCCTTGCTGGCGGTGCTGTTCCTGTTCGACCTTTTTGTGGTGGAGCGGGGCTGGTGCGGCCACCTCTGTCCGGTGGGGGCCTTCTATGCCCTGGTCAACCGGGTCGGGTTCATCAAGATTGCAGCCTCGGGGCGCGAGCGGTGCAGCAACTGCATGGATTGCTATGCGGTCTGCCCGGAGCGTCCCATCCTGCGCGGCCCCGTTCATGGTGCCAGGCGTGGTCACGGGCCCTTGATTGCGGCTCAGGAGTGTACCAACTGCGGCCGTTGCATCGATGTCTGCGCGGAGCAAGTTTTTGAAATCACTGTAGGTTTTGCCGTCAAGGCAGAGAAAACGTCGGAGAACACATAATGAAGAAGCTGATTGGAGCAATGCTGGCCTGCCTGATGGCGGGTTCCTTGATGGCGGCCGTCCCCGAGATCACCAACAGCACGGGGGGCATCAAGTCGGAGCGGGGAAGCACGGATCTGGTAACGGATGCCGACGCGGCCCCCATGAAGAACTTTCGCAAGGATGGCGACCTCTACGATCGCCAGTACATGCACCAGCCCCCGCTGATCCCCCACGACACCCGCAACTATGAAGTGGACAACAAGGTCAACAAGTGCCTGGCCTGTCACAGCTTCAAGAACGCCAGTGCCATGAAGGCCCCCAAGATAAGCCCCACCCACTTCGAGACCCGCGACGGCATGACCCTGGGCGAAGTCTCTCCGCGCCGCTACTTCTGTCTGCAGTGCCACGTGCCGCAAGCGGATGCCAAGCCGCTGGTGAACAATACCTTCAAACCGGTTGAAGCGCTGAACTGAGGAGCCCATAGATGAAATTACCCGGCTTTGTGAAGCGTCTGTGGACCACCTTCAAGTCACCGTCGAAGGCGGCCCTCTGGGTCATCCTGCTGATGGGCTTCTTCGGTGGCGTCATCTTCTGGGGCGGGTTCAACACCGCCATGGAAGCGTCCAACACCGAGGCCTTCTGCACCGGTTGCCACGAGATGAAGGACAACGTGTTCGTGGAGTACCGCGACACCATCCACTACGCCAACCGCTCCGGCGTGCGGGCCAGCTGCCCGGATTGCCACGTACCCCACGAGTGGACCTACAAGATCATCCGCAAGGTACAGGCCTCCAAGGAGCTGTGGGGCATGATCACTGGCAAGGTGGATACCCGCGAGAAGTTTGAATCCCACCGGCGGGAGATGGCCGAGCGGGAGTGGCAGCGGATGAAGGAGACGGATTCGCGCGAGTGCCGCAACTGCCACAACTTCGAGTACATGGACTTCTCCCTGCAAGGGCGTCGGGCCGCCCAGATGCACTCCACCAACCTGGCAAGCGGGGCCAACACCTGCATCGACTGCCACAAGGGGATTGCACACCAACTGCCTGACATGAAAGGGGTGCCAGGCTTCTGATGGGAAGGCCGCCGGATCCCCGGGATCCGGCGGCCTTCGAGATTAATGGGCAATGACGCCCCCCCAGCCAGACATCTTTTGATAGAATCCCTTCCCGGCAACGCGGCGCCCACCGGCTCCTTTCAGGGCTGGCACCACGGTGCGGCGCGTTCACCTCATCCTCTCGTGGTCAATGATTGACAGGAATGGCCCCAATGGCACCCAAACACAGCGAATTCATCCCTCTCAAGATCGCCGTCCTGACGGTTTCCGACAGTCGCACCGCCGCCGATGACAGCTCGGGGGACTATCTGGTCGAGGCTCTGACCCAGACTGGCCACGTGCTGGCCGACCGGGCGCTCTGCCCCGACAACCTGTTTCGCATCCGCGCCCAGGTGAGCGACTGGATTGCCGACGAGGGAGTCCAGGTGGTGCTCATCAACGGCGGCACCGGCTTCAACGAGCAGAACCGGGTGCCCGAGGCGGTCGGCGTGCTGTTCGAGCGCACGGTGCAGGGTTTTGGCGAGATGTTCCGCCAGCTCTCGTTTGCCGAGATAAAAGGCTCCGCCATGCAGAGCCGAGCCCTGGCAGGGCTGGCCAATCGCACCCTGATCTGCTGCCTGCCCGGCTCCACCGGCGCCTGCCGTCTGGGCTGGGAACAGCTTATCCGGGATCAGCTCGATGCCCGTACCCGGCCGTGCAACTTCGTGACCCATCTGTGATCCCGGGAGTAAACCCGGATCATCCATCTTATTTTTCGATAGGGGCATAGATGAACCTGACCCATCTCAACCAGAGCGGCGAGGCCCACATGGTGGATGTCACCGACAAGCAGGTGACCGAACGCGAGGCCCGCGCCGAGGCTTTCGTGACCATGGCCCCCGAGACCCTGGCGTTGATCCTGAGTGGTCAGCACCACAAGGGGGACGTGTTCGCCACCGCCCGCATCGCCGGCATCATGGCGGCCAAGAAGACCGCCGACCTCATTCCCCTGTGCCATCCCCTGGCTCTGACCCGGGTGGAGGTAGAGATAGCCCCCCAGGCGGCGCACAATCGGGTCCATATCCGCACCCTGTGCAAGCTCTCGGGCAAGACCGGGGTGGAGATGGAGGCGCTCACCGCCGCCTCGGTGGCGGCCCTGACCATCTACGACATGTGCAAGGCGGTGCAAAAGGACATGGTTATCGAGCAGGTGCGTCTGGTGGAGAAAAAGGGCGGTAAATCCGGTCATTTCCAACTGGGTGAGACCAAAGGAGAGCAGGCATGATCAAGGTTCTGTTTTTTGCGCAGGTGCGCGAGCTGGTCGGCTGCGACGAGCTGAGCCTGCCTTGCGACTACGCCAGTGCCGATGCCCTTCGCACCGCCTTGAGCGAGCGGGGTGGCAAGTGGGCGCTGGCGCTCGAATCCGGCAAGCTCCTGGTGGCGGTCAACCAGACCCTGGTGCCGCTGGATACCCCCCTCCATGACGGGGATGAGGTCGCCTTCTTCCCGCCGGTGACCGGAGGTTAAGGATGAACGAGATAATGACCGTAGATCGCGACACTGAGCTGTGGGACTGTGGTGAGGCCGCCTTCTTCCCTCTCCTTCCAGTGACGACCGGAGGCTGACCATGACCGATCGCATTCTGGTGCAGCGGGCTGACTTCTCGCTGGCCGACGAATATGCCCGCCTCGCTGCCCGGCAGGACACAGGCGCGATTGTCAGCTTTGTCGGCAAGGTGCGCGACTTCAATCAGGGGGAGCATGTGAAGGGGCTGGCCCTCGAGCACTACCCCGGCATGACAGAGAAGGCGCTGGCGGGCATCGTGGCCGAGGCCCGCAGCCGCTGGCCGCTGCAGGAGTGTACCCTCATTCACCGCATCGGCGAGCTGCTGCTCGGGGATCAGATCGTGCTGGTGGTGGTGAGCAGCGCCCACCGCGAGGCGGCTTTCGAGGCCTGCCACTTCATCATGGATTTCTTGAAGACCCGGGCGCCGTTCTGGAAAAAAGAGCTGACCGCCGGCGGGGTGCAACGCTGGGTCGAGGCCAGGGCGAGCGATGACGCCGCCCTGGCCCGCTGGCAACAAGGGGAGTGAGCCTCGAGCTCGTGTCAATCGATCCGGCGTGCCGGAACATAAGGAGCAAAGGAATGAAGAGATGGGTATCCGTGTTGGTGCTGGGGGCCGGCGCCATGTACAGCGGTGCTGTGCTGGCTGACGAGGTCAAGGTGGCGGTGGCGGCCAACTTCAAGGGCACCATAGAGCGCATCGGCAAGGAGTTCACCGCCAAGACCGGCCACAGCGTCGTCATCAGTTCGGCGGCCACCGGCGTGCTCTATACCCAGATCACCCACGGTGCGCCCTTCGATCTCTTCCTCTCGGCCGACGTGGCGACCCCTCAAAAGCTGGAGTCGGAAGGCAAGGGGAGCGAGCTCTTCACCTATGCCATCGGTCAGCTCGGCCTCTGGCAGAAGGGGGGGCCTGCCCCTGACGAGGCCACCTTGCGCCACTGGCAGGGGGAGCTGGCCATCGCCAACCCCAAGACAGCGCCCTATGGCGCCGCCGCCATGGCGACCCTGGCTCATCTCATGATCGATCCCAAGCAGTATCGGGTGCTGACCGGCACCAACATCAGCCAGACCTGGCAGTTCGTCGACACCGGCAATGCGAAGCTGGGCTTTGTCGCCTGGGCCAATCTGGTGGAGGCGGGCAAGACCGGCGAAGCCTGGGCGGTGCCGGCCAGCTTCTATCCCCCCATCGAGCAGCAGGCCCTGGTGCTGAAGAAAGGGGCGGCGGTGGATGCCCTGGTCGCCTGGCTCAAGGGGCCGGGACAGGCGCAGATCAAGGCGGCGGGTTACGCCCTGCCGCAGTAAGCGCCCGGCGTCTGCCGGCCAGCCCCGTGCTGGCCAGATCCGGTGCCTGACGTGTCCCAAGGCGGCGCCCGTCATGACGGCGCCCTGTTTTTTATCGACACCCGAGAGGGGACCCTATGAGTGAAGGGGATCTGCTGGCGGTCTGGCTGACCTTGAAACTGGCGGCCAGCACCACTGCCATCCTGCTGCTGCTGTCGCCGCCGCTCGCCTGGTGGCTGTCTCGCAGCCAGCACCGGCTGCGCCCTCTGGTGGAAGCCATGGTGGCCCTGCCGCTGGTGCTGCCGCCCACCGTGCTCGGTTTCTATCTGCTGCTGGCCTTCTCCCCGGAGTACGGCCTCGGTGGCTGGTGGCGGGAGACCTTCGGAGCCCCGCTCGCCTTCAGTTTCCTCGGCCTGCTCATCGCCTCCGTCATCTATTCGCTCCCCTTCGTGGTACAGCCACTCACCTCCGCCTTCGTCAACATGGGCAACAAGGAGCTGGAGGCTGCCGCCACCCTGGGGATGGGCCCGTTTGAGCGTTTCTTTCGCATCATCCTGCCCATGACGCTGCCCAGCTTTGTGATGGCGGCGGCGCTGGGCTTTGCCCACACCCTGGGGGAGTTCGGGGTGGTGCTGATGATTGGCGGCAACATTCCCGGGGAGACCCAGGTGCTCTCCATCGCCCTGTTTGATCACGTGGAGGCGATGGATTACCAGAATGCCCATATTCTGGCAGGCGGCCTGATGGGCTTCTCCCTGGTGATGCTGGTGCTGGTCTACGGCGTGCTGCAACGCCGGCAACGGAGGCTGTTCGGATGAACCTCTACCTCAAGGCCAGACGTGATTTCGGCCCCTTCACCCTGGCGTGTGATCTGGCACTGCCCCCCAGCCGCATCCTCGGCCTGTTCGGTCCTTCGGGCTGTGGCAAGAGCACCCTGCTGCGCATCATCGCCGGGCTCGACAGGGCCCCGGGCGATGCCCTGCGCTGGCAGGGGCGCGAGCTTGCAGCCCTGCCCCCCGAGGCGCGGCGCATCGGGCTGGTGTTTCAGGATGCTCGTCTCTTCCCCCACCTGAGCGTGCTCGGCAACCTGCAACTGGCGGCTCGCAAGGGGAGGGGGCGCTGGCAGCCAGAGGATCTGGCTGCGCGCCTCGGCTTTGCCGAGCTGCTGGGGCAACCGGCCCACGGCCTCTCCGGCGGTCAGCGTCAGCGGGTGGCACTGGCCAGGGCCTTGCTGGCCGAGCCTCATCTGCTGCTGCTGGATGAACCCTTCTCGGCGCTGGACAGGCGCAGCCGCATCCATCAGGCCCACGTGCTCAAGGGCTTGCAGCAGGAGAGCGGCATCCCCATGATCTTCGTGAGCCACGCCATGGAGGAGGTGAGCCTGCTCTGCGATGGATTGGTGCTGCTGGCAGAGGGACGGGTGGAGGCCCAGGGCACCCCCGAGGAGATCTTCGCCCGCACCGACCTGTCGCTGGCCAGTCGCGACGACGTCGGGGTCATGCTCTCGGCGACCCTGGCCCACTACGACGAGCACGAGCAGATGGCGACCCTGCGACTCGGGGAGCAGACCCTGATGGTGACCATGGAGCATGCCCCCGATGAAGCAGGCCCCTTGCAGATCAAGGTGGCGGCGCGGGATCTGGTGATCGCCACCGAGCCCATCGTGCACTCCAGCCTCTCCAACTGCCTCGAGACCCGGCTGCTGGAGGTGCGGGAGGTGCGACCGGGGCAGACCCTGTTGCAGTTGGCTCTCGGGCAGCAGATACTGCTGGCCCGGATCACCAGCCGCTCCGTGCAGCGGCTCGCCCTGACGCCGGCCATGCGCCTCTACGCCTACATCAAGGCGGTGAGCCTGGTGGGAGAGGGGTAGACAGGGGACCGGAGTACGGATTGGCTGGCCATGAGTGGCCGGCATGGCGTCGAGAAAGGGGGACGGGTGCGTCGCAATCAGGTAATGAAATCCCATGGCTTGGCCCTGCGCAGTGCGGGGGAGGGGCCCTTGCTGCTCTTGCTGCACGGGCTGGGTTCTTCCAGCCTCGACTGGCAGGCGCAGATCGAGCGTTTTTCCGAGCGCTACCGGGTGGTGGCCATCGACTTGCGCGGCCACGGCCAGAGCATGCAGGAGGGGCCCTTTGACGTGCCCACCCTGGCGGCGGATGTGGCCCGCTGGCTCGACGAGCAGCCCGAGCCTGCCTGGGTAGTGGGGTTGTCGCTCGGTGCCATGGTGGCGCTGGAGCTGGCGCTGCAACTGCCCCACAAGGTGCAAGGGCTGGTGCTGGTCAACGGCTTCAGCGAATTTCTGCTGGAGACGCCAAAGGAGCAGGAGCGCTATGCCATGCGCCTCAAGTGGCTGCGCTGGTTCGGCATGCGGCCGCTGGCGTGGTGGCTCGGTCGCGAGCTCTTTCCCGGCCCCGATCTCGCCCAGGTGCGCCACACCTTCCGGGGGCGCTTCGTGCGCAACAAAAAGAAGACCTACAAGGCGCTGCTGGAGGCGCTGCCCGGCTGGTCGGTGCGGGCTCGTCTCGGCACCCTCTGGCAGCCGGTGGCCATCATCTCCACCAGTCACGACTATCTGCCCCTGGCGCGGCGGGTGGAGCAGTTCGCCTCCCTGCCCAATGCCACCATCCACACCCCGGATGGTCACCACGCCTGGCCGGCGGAAGATCCCGCCGGGTTCAATCATTTGCTTCACCGGATTTTAGAAACCCATTAGACTTGTCGCCTTTTGACCTTGATCCCCCGTGTATGTATTGGTCCGATCGCCTTGCCAGTGGCAGATGGCAAGGCAATCGGACCCATCTTGCCCTATTGAACAGGTATTTCCTCATGTCTGAAGTAATGAAAATGGCCATCGATGATGGTTCAACCAACGTCAAGGTGAGCTGGATTGAGAACAAGGTGCTCAAGACCATCATCTCCCCCAACTCCTTTCGCAAGGATTGGAAGAGTGCCGCCTTGCGCAAGGACAAGAAGATCTACAACTACGAGATAGGCAACACCAAGTACACCTACGACGCCACCTCCGACAAGTCCCTGGCCACCACCCACGTGGAGTACCAGTACGACGATCTCAACCTGCTCTCCGTGCACCATGCCCTGTTGCAGACCGGCGTGACCCCCTGCGATGTGGCCATCACCGTGACCCTGCCCATCACCGAGTTCTACAACCCGGATGACTGTCAGCGCAACGAGGAGAAGATCGAGAAGAAGCGCCGCAACCTGATGCGGGCCATCAGCCTCAACAAGGGTGAGCTGTTCAACATCGTCAGCGTGGAGGTGATGCCGGAAAGCCTGCCGGCGGCGCTCTCCCGCCTGATTGGCTCGGGCTGCAACGAGTTCACCAAGACGCTGGTGATCGACTGCGGTGGCACCACCCTGGACATGGGGATCATCGTCGGCGAGTTTGACGACGTTTCCGATGTGTATGGCAACAACGAGATCGGCGTCTCCATGGTAACCGACGCGACCCGCAAGGCGCTGGCGGCGGCAGACAGCGATTCGAGCTATCTGGTGGCCAACGAATTCATCAAGCGCCGCCACGACATGAGCTTCGTGCGTGACGTGGTCAACGACGAGAGCCAGATCCCGAAGATCCTCGAGAAGATGCAGAACAAGATCGACGAGCTGGGCTCCCAGGTGGCCCACGAGGCGAAGAAGTTCGCCAAGAACCCGAACCGTATCTATCTGGTCGGTGGCGGCGCGTCCCTGATCGTCGATGCCATCAAGGCTGCCTATCCGACCCTGGGGGAGCGGGTGGAGCTGCTGGACGATGCCCAGTCCGCCCTGGCGCGGGAGATCTGCCTCTACACCACGGAAGAGGAAGAGGTGTACCGTGAGGCGCCCGTGATGGCCGAGGTCGGAGATGAGTAGTCAACTCAAGCGCATGACCTTCTCCATCTTCATGGATCCGGGTGCGCTGGAGTCTGATCGCTATGCGGCCGGGATCTTGCAAAGCTGGTATCAGCGGGCGCGCAAGATCCAGGACGACGTGGAGGAGTTCGACTTCTCCAAGAGCCGTTTTCACAAGGACATCTACCTCAGCGGCATGTTCCTGTATGTGCTGGCACCGAGCCTGTGCAAGGGGATGGCCAATGCCTTCGGCCCGGAGCAGGTGAACCTCTCGACCCTACGCCATGTCTTCGCCAGTTGCGGCTTCGATCTGGGGGACGGGAGTGCGCCCGTAGCGACCGATACCCTGATCGATGAAATCGTGGCCAGGCTGGCTCCCCAGCTGGGGCAGGGGGACAACCGGGGGCTGGCGGATGAAATCGTTCAGCGTCTGGGTCAGCAGGCGGCGGCGCCACTTCCGGACAGCCTGGTGGACGAGATTGTAAGCCGCATCGGCGAGCAGCAGCCCACCGGGCTCTGGGACGAGCTGAAGCAGGGGTTGCCGGCCCCGCTCGATCACGATCTGCTGGCAGAGGCCATCGCGGGCAAGCTGCCGACGGCGGGGGGAGAGGCGGATCTGGCCCCCCTTGCAGGCAGCATCCAGCTGCTCTCCCGCCAGTTGGAGGAGCAGTCCCGGCTCATTCGCGAGCAGCACCGCCTGATCCAGCGCTTGGCCAGCCAGCCCGTCCGGGGGGCTGGCTCGTCCGAGCTGGCGGAGCCCCTCATCGAGGATCTCTCGAACCAGGTGGCGAGCATGAAGAAGGTCAAGGCGAAGGGGATCTTCTAGGCCCTTTGTGATGACCCGCAGCCCAATGAAAAAAGCCGAACCCCGGGGTTCGGCTTTTTTGTGGGCGCTGCTCAGGGTCTTGAGCAGACCGGGCAGTCGGGGCGCTTGGGAAGCTTCAGCTCGCGAAAGCTGCCACCCAGACCGTCGATCATCAGCAGGCGGCCGCTGTAGCTTTTGCCCATGCCCGCCAGCAGCTTGATGGCTTCGAGCGCCTGCAGACTGCCCACCAGTCCCACCACGGGGGCCAGTACCCCCGCCTCGACACAGGTGAGGGCCTGCTCGCCAAAGAGGGCGCTGAGACAGGCGTAGCAGGGCTCATCCTCCTGCCAGGTGAAGCTGCAGAGCTGCCCTTCCAGCCGGATGGCAGCGCCGCTGACCAGGGGCACCTTGTGCTGGCGGGCGCGCTGGTTGAGGAGGTTGCGGATGGCGACGTTGTCGGTGCAGTCGAGCACCAGCTGATGGCGTGGCAGCAGGGCATCGAGCAGCGCCTCGTCAGCGAGGGCGGCGTGGGTCTCCACCTCGAGCCAGGGGGTGAGGGCGCGCAGGGACGTCGCCGCGGACACCACCTTGAGCTGGCCGATGCGCTCGTCGCTGTGCAGCACCTGGCGCTGCAAATTGGAGAGCTCCACCCGATCGAAATCCACCAGGGTGAGGTGGCCGACCCCGGCCACCGCCAGATACTGGCTGGCGGCGCAGCCGAGGCCCCCGGCGCCGATGACCAGCACGCGTGATTGCTTGAGCGCCTCCTGCCCCTCGAAGTCGAAGGATTTGAGCACGATCTGGCGGTTGTAGCGAAGGAGCTCGGCGTCGCTCAGGATCTCGCTCACAGCAGCAGCCCCGAGAAGGGCTCGACGGTGACCGTCTCACCGGCGGCTACCTTGCCGCGCTCCTGCTCGAGCACGATGTAGCAGTTGGCCCGGGAGAGGGAGCTGAACACCCCGGAGTCCTGGGAGCCGGTGCTGCGTACCTCGAGGCCATTCGGGCCCACGCTCAGGATGCCGCGCTGGAAGTCCAGGCGCCCCGGGCTCTTCTTGAGCGGCTCTGTCGCCAGGGCCTGGAGGGGGTGCGGGCGTGCAAACTGCTGACCGGCCAGCCTGGCCAGAGCCGGTTGCACCAGCTGATCGAAGGTGACCATGGCGGAGACCGGGTTGCCCGGCAGACCGAAGAACCAGGCGTTTGGCAACCGGCCAAAGGCGAAGGGTTTGCCCGGCTTGATGGCGAGCTTCCAGAAGCCAATTTTCCCGAGCTCTTCGAGCAGTTGCTTGGTGAAGTCCGCTTCCCCCACCGAGACTCCCCCGGTGGTGATAAGGGCATCGGCCTCGCGGTCGGCCTGCAAGAAGGCGGCGCGCAGGGCCGCCGGATCATCGGGAATGATGCCAAGGTCCAGGCACTCACAGCCCATGCGGCTCAGCATCGCCTTGACCCCGTAGCGGTTGGAGTCGTAGATGTCCCCGTGCTGGAGCGGGGTGCCCAGAGGCTTGAGCTCGTCCCCTGTGCTGAAGATGGCGACCCTGAGGGGACGGCGCACCGTGACGTTCGCGATGCCAAGGGAGGCGAGCAGCGGCAGCTCTCTGGGGCTCAGGCGCAGGCCGCTTTCGAGCACCTGGGCACCCTGCGCCAGATCCTCGCCGCGGCGACGGATGTTCTGGCCGGCAACGGGGTGGGTCAGGAAAGTGATCCCGTTGTCGCCGGCTTGCGTTTCTTCCTGCATCACCACAGCGTCTGCACCCGGGGGCACAGGGGCCCCGGTCATGATGCGGATGCAGTGGCCGGCGGGCCACTCCCCCTCATAGGGCTGGCCCGCAAAGGCCTTGCCCGCCACGGGGAGCGGCACCCCGGCGGCGAGATCCGCCAGGCGCACGGCATAGCCGTCCATGGCGGCGTTGTCGAAGGGGGGGACGAAGAGAGGGGAGCTTATCTCCTCGGCCAGGATCCGATCCAGCGCCTGGGGCAGGGGCAACCGCTCCGTCTCGCAGCAGCAGGTGAGTTGTTCCAGCATCCCTTGCAGGGCCTTGTCCAAGGGGAGGAGTGCACCGGTATCGAATCCCATCATCATGACCTCTCTGGTGTGTAGGGGGCGGATTATCCCAAAAATCCGCTCCGATGGGCAGGCCGAAGGTGCGGTAATGGGGGGCAGATGCCCCGGTGTGATCGGATTCTGGGGCGCTATCCCGTTGAATTACCTCCTGATGGGTAACCAGGGCGAGGCTTGCGCGGGATGGTGGCTGGGGAAGAGGCGGCATGGCCTTGCCCCCGAATGGGCAGGCCGGTGCGGACAAAACGGGGTGGTTTGGCATAAAGTCGGGCACCGGGCTTGAGTTAGACAGAATTATGACAATAATCGCCCTGTAAGATTGCGCCGCGGCACCATGCCGCAGGCCAGCACAGTCCCTGAGCGTGGGAGAGAAACACGATGACGAGCTTAAGCCAGGAAGCCCTGTTGGTCAGGGCGGCGCTCGAGGCCGAGGGCCTTGAGACACCTCTGGTGGCCAATGAATTGAGCGGCCAGCAGAAAAAGGAAAAAATCGAAGGTCATATGCGCGCCATCATGGAGACGCTGGGACTGGATCTGGCCGACGACAGTCTGGCCGAGACCCCGCACCGCATTGCCAAGATGTACGTGAACGAGATCTTCTCCGGCCTCGACTATGCCACCTTCCCCAAGGTGACGGTGATCGAGAACAAGATGAAGGTGGACGAGATGATCATGGTGCGGGACATCAGCCTCACCAGCACCTGCGAGCACCACTTCGTCACCATAGACGGCTTTGCCCACGTGGCCTACATTCCCCGCGGCAAGGTGATTGGCCTGTCGAAGATCAACCGCATCGTGCAGTTCTTCGCCCGCCGTCCCCAGGTACAGGAGCGGCTGACCCAGCAGATCCTGCTGGCGTTGCAGACCCTGCTTGGCACCAGGGACGTGGCCATCAGCATCAAGGCGACCCACTTCTGCGTGAAGGCCCGTGGCGTGATGGACTCCACCTCCTACACCACCACCACCTCCCTGGGCGGCGTCTTCAAGACCCAGCCCGACACCCGCGCCGAGTTCCTCGGTGGTCTGAAAGGGTAGTGCTCCCGGGGCCTGTCGCCGACAGGCCCCGTCTCCTTTCCCTCACTTTTTTTGAAAAATACCTAAAGTTGTGACCGTGCCGGTCGCTATGGCTCTCCGTGTTGTCGGACGGTCTGGTTGACGCCGACACCCCCGGGCCCGCCCTTGTGCGCGCCAACAGGGACGAGATGTGCTGCCAAGGAGGGTAGTGAAGGCGCAGGCCAGGCCTGCGCCCAGCAATGCCACTTGTTTTCCCCATGCAGGACATGCCATGAACACCATGACGATAGGCAAAAAACTTACCGCCGGCTTTGCCGTACTCGGCCTGATGATGGCCTTTATCGGCGGCTTCTCGCTGTTTGAATTCAGCAAGATGAACCGCGCCGCCATCGGCTTTACCGACAGTATCCTGCCCGCCGTCGTGCGCACCAGCACCCTCGGCGAGACCATCAATGCCCTGCGCCGCTACGAACTGGATGTCTTCCTGGTGGCGGACGATGCCCAGCAGAAGGCCCGCTATCGCAACGAGAGCGAGAAGAGCCTGCAAGAGGCTGCGCGCCAGATAGTGGCCCACGATGGCACCATCTGGGCGGAGGATCGGGAGGAGCGCCGCGCCTTTGACATCGTCAAGGCGGACTGGGAGCGATATGTCGCCTTGCACCAGCGCATCCGGCAGATGCAGGACTCGGGACAGATGGCCGAAGCCCGGCACCTCTTCATGGGGGAGGGGGTCACCCTCTACACCACCCTGAGCAAGTCGGTGGGGGATCTCATCCGCATCAACCACGGCTACTCCGTGGGCTCCCGCGCCGAGGTGATCGCCGCCTTTGACAGCGCCAAGCTGAGTGTGACCCTGGCCCTGGTGATCGGCCTGGCCCTGGTTGTCGCCCTCTCCGTGGTGCTGACCCGCCAGATCCGTGACCCGCTCATCATGCTGGCCCGTCAGGCCCAGCGCATTGCGAGCGGCGATCTCGGTCGGGGCGAGCTGCAGGAGTGGATCCGCGGCAACCGCTTCAACCGCGACGAGCTGGGCCAGCTGGGGTCGGCCATCGACCGGATGCAGGGGGCTCTGGCGGAGCTGGTGAGTGAAATCTCCGGTTCGGTGAGCCAGCTCAGCAGCGCGGTAGAGGAGGTGAGCGCCATCTCCGAGCAGTCCGCCAAAGGCATGGCAAGTCAGCAGGGAGAGGTCTCTCAGGTCGCCACCGCCATGAACGAGATGCAGTCCACCGTCAATGAGGTGGCTCGCAACACCACGGACGCCATGGGGGCGGCCAAGCAGGCTTCCCGCACCTCCACCCAGGGCAACCAGGTGGTGCGCAGCGCCATCGGCAGCATAGAGCAGGTTTCCCGCCAGATAGAGCAGGCCGGGAGCGTGGTGCAGCAACTGGAGACCGACAGCGCCAGCATCAGCATGGTGCTGGACGTGATTCGCGGCATCGCCGAGCAGACCAACCTGCTGGCCCTCAACGCGGCCATCGAAGCGGCCCGGGCCGGCGAGCAGGGCCGTGGCTTTGCGGTGGTGGCAGACGAGGTGCGCAGTCTGGCCCAGCGTACCCAGGCGTCCACCGCCGAGATCAGCAAGATGATCGAGGTGTTGCAGGAGCGTACCGCCGAGGCGGGCAGCGCCATGCAACTGAGCCGTCAGCAGATGCAGGAGAGCGTGGAGCTGGCGCGGGAGGCGGGGAGCAGCATCGACAGCATCAACGGTGCCGTCACCCAGATCACCGACATGAACACCCTGATCGCCACCGCCACCGAGCAGCAGAACGCGGTTACCGAGGAGCTCAATCGCAGCATCGTCAAGATCCACACCGCCGCCGACGAGAATGCCCAGGGGGCGCAGCAGACCGCCCAGGCCTGCGTCGAGCTGAGCAGGCTGGCCACCTCGCTGCACCATATGACCCAGCGCTTCACCCTCTGAGTCTTGCTGTCACCCGGCACAGCGCAGAAGGCCCCGCCGATTGGCGGGGCCTTGTTGTTTATGGCGGGTCTGTTGATGTCAGGGCCGATTAGCGCCGCGTAATCGGCCGACGGCAGACTGCTTATCCGATCATGTAGCGCAACCCGACTATCTCACCATCGTCGTCGATGTCCATAGGCGCTCAGGGAGGGCAGGCTGCCAGCCTGCACGTCAGCTCAGGCCGACGATGTCGCCGTCATCGTCGATGTCGATATGGCGATAGGCCGGCAGACTGCCCAGGCCCGGCATGGTCATGATGGGGCCTGCCAGGGCATAGACAAAGCCTGCCCCCGCGCAGAGTTTCACCTCCTCGATGGGGACCTCGAAGTCCGTCGGTACGCCCTTCCTGGCCGGGTCATGGCTCAGGGAGAGCGGCGTCTTGGCCATACAGACGGGCAGGTGATCCTGGCCCTCTGCCGAGAGTCTGGCCAGTTGCTGGCGCGCCTTGTCCGAGAGGGTGATGCCCCGGCCACCATAGCCGCACTCCACCAGGGTGGCGAGCTTGGCGGCAAGGCTCATCTCATCGGGGTAGAGCAGCCTGACCTCACTGGGCTGCTTGCAGGCCGCCACCACGGCGTGAGCCAGATCCGCCGCACCCGCGCCACCGTCAGTGAAGGCCCGGGAGAGGGCGACGCCACAAGCACCGGCCTGGCGCGCCGCCGCCTCCAGCAGGGCCAGCTCGGCGTCGCTGTCGGTGGGGAAGCGGTTGATGGCGACCACCACGGGCACCCCGTAACGGCGGGCGTTGTGAATATGCCAGGCGAGGTTGGCGCACCCCGCTGTCAGGGTGGGCAGATCTTCCCCTTGCAGGCTGGCCGGCAGCGGCTGGCCCGGCCGGATGTCGAGCAGGCCGCTGTTGGCCTTGAGGCCGCGCACCGTGGCCACCAGCACCACGCAGGCGGGGGCGAGGCCGGACTGGCGATACTTGATGTTGAAGAACTTCTCCAGCCCCATGTCGGAGCCAAAACCCGCCTCGGTCACCACATAGTCGGCAAGACCCAGCGCCATGCGATCGGCGATGACGGAGGAGTTGCCGTGGGCGATGTTGGCAAAGGGGCCGGCGTGGACCAGCACAGGGGTCTGCTCCGTGGTCTGCATCAGGGTGGGCTTGAGGGCGTCTTTGAGCAGCACCGTCATGGCCCCCGCCACTTCCAGCTGCTCGGCGGTCACGGGCTTGCCGCGATGGTCGAGGGCGAGCTGGATGCGGCCGATACGCGCGCGCAAGTCCTTGAGATCCCTGGCCAGCGCCAGAATGGCCATCAGCTCGGAGGCGGCGGTGATGACGAAGCGATCGGGGCGCTCGACACCATCGGCAGCACCGCCCTGGCCGAGGGTGAGGTGGCGAAGCGCCCGGTCGTTCATGTCCAGGGTGCGGGGCCAGAGGATGTTGGCCGGGTCGATATCGAGCCGCGCCAGACCGGTTCTGGCGCTGAACTGGTCACCGAGTTTGCGTTCATGGAACAGGCGGGCATCGAGGGCGGCAGAGGCCAGGTTGTGGGCGGCGGTGAGAGCGTGAAAATCCCCGGTGAGGTGCAGGTTCATCTCCTCCATCGGCACCACCTGGGCCATGCCGCCCCCGGCGGCGCCCCCCTTGACCCCGAAGACGGGGCCGAGGCTCGGTTGGCGAATGGTGGCGATGCTGGGCTGGCCGATGTGGTTGAGCCCCATGGAGAGGCCGATCGTGGTGACTGTCTTGCCCTCCCCAAGGGGGGTGGGCGTGATGGCGCTCACCAGCACCAGCTTGCCGGGCTCGCGGGCGGGGGCGTGATGGAGCAGCGCGAGGTCGAGTTTGCCCTTGTAATGGCCGTGGGGGTGGAGATGGGCGGCCGCTATGCCGAGCTGTGCTGCCACCTCGGCGATGGGCAGGCGGGGGGACTGGCGGGAGATCTCGATATCGCTTAGCATCAGCACCTCGTTGGCATGTCAGGTCAAATATGCGGCGAAGTCTAGAGGAATCAACAGGGTAATCCAATGAGCAATACTATTTTATCCGGCAGTCGTGAGCCCCATCAAAGCCCCATCCTGCTGGATCTCAACGCCCTCTATCACCCGCCCAAACGGCCCCTCACCGCCCTTGGCATCGTCAGCGCCTTCATCCCGCTCTTTGGTTACGGCTGGCAGGCGATGACCCAGGATCCCGAGACCCACTTTCGCCACGAGCTCGGCAAGCGCATCAACAAGCACAAGAGCGACGAGGCGAACCTCGCCCTGATGATGCAGTTGGCGGCCATGCTGGATTGCCACTGCCTGCACGTCACCCTGCCCTATGCGCTGGGGGAGGCCGAGCTCGCCGCCTTGCGCCAGCGTCTGCCACGCTGGCAGATGAGCCAGCAGGATCACCTGCTGGTGGCCGAGCTGATGCCCACCCCCTGAGCCCGGGCTCAGGTCTCCCTGTCCCAGTAGTGGGGCGCCAGATAGCGCTCCTGCACGAATTCGATGAAGCAGCGCACCTTGGCCGACACGAAACGGCGGTGCGGATAGAGGGCATAGAGCCCCACCTGCCCCTTCTCCCACTCCAGCAACAAGGGGACCAGCGCCCCCGAGCGCAGCGCATCCCCCACGATGAAGGTGGGCTGCAAGATGATGCCCTGGTGGTCGCAGGCGGCCCGGGTCAGGGCCACCCCGTTGTTGGCGCGAAGTGGCCCCTGGGGACGGATGCTGTGCTCCTCCCCATCCCGTTTGAAGACCCAGTCCGGCTGGGTCAGGGTGTAGATGAGGCAGTCGTGCTGCTTGAGATCCTCCGGGGTCTTCGGCCTGCCCCGGCGGGCCAGGTAGTCGGGGCTGGCGCACACCACCATCTTCATCATGGCGAGCGGCTTGGCCACCAGGGAGGAGTCCGGCAGGTTGCCGATGCGCAGGGCCAGATCGAACCCCTCCTCCACCAGGGCCACCCGCCGGTCGCTGTACTCAATTTCGAGCTTCAAGTCCGGGTAGCGCTCGCGAAACAGGGGCAGGGCGGGGGAGAGGTGCAGGTAGCCGAAATCCATGGGCACCGAGAGCTTGAGGGTGCCCTGGGGCTGCTGGTTGTTGTGGGTGAGCTGGCTGTGGGTCTCTTCCAGCTCCGCCAGCAGGGCCAGGGAGCGCTGGTAGTAGAACTGGCCCGCCTCGGTGGGATTGACCTGGCGGGTGGTGCGCGACAGCAGCCGGGTGGAGAGGGACTCCTCGAGCTGCTGCATCAGCTTGGAGGTCATGGCGACCGAGATCCCGAGCTGATGGGCGGCCTTGGTGAAGCTCTGGCACTCCACTACCTTGATGAAGGTGCGCATGGCGGCTATCTGATCCATATTCCACTCTCGGTTGATAATTATTTTAATAAATCGATGATTATCTATTCTCGATAGGAGGTTAGCATTTTGGACACCGTTGTGAACCCCCAATGAAGGAACGATCGGAATGAAAATGACCAAGGCCCTGCTGGCCTCTTGCCTGTTTATGGCGGCTCCCCTGATGGCTGCCGATTACGATGTCGATGCAGCGCACACCACAGTCCAGTTCAAGGTGGGCCACCTCGGCTTCTCCGAACTGGTCGGCCGGTTCAACACCTTCAGTGGCACCTTCAGCATGGACGACGCCAACCCGGCGGCGGCCAAGGCGAGCTTCGAAATCGATGCCGCCAGCGTGGATTCCAACCACGAGGCCCGCGACAAGCACCTGCGCAGCCCCGACTTCCTGGACGTGAAGCAGTACCCCAAGATGACCTTCGTCAGCACCGGCTATGAAGGCACCAAGGACAAAGGCGTACTCAAGGGCACCCTGACCCTGCACGGCGTGTCCAAGGACGTGGCCTTCGACCTGGTCCACATCGGCGAAGGCAAGGATCCCTGGGGCGGCTACCGCAGCGGCTTCAACGCCACCACCACCATCAAGCGCAGCGAGTTCGGCGTGAACTACATGGTGCCGAACATCCCTGACGAGATGACCATCAACCTGTTCGTTGAAGGCGTGCGCAAGTAATGGGCGCAGCACTCCTGCTTCAAACCCTGGCGGCTCCTTTAGGGGCCGCTTTGCTGTCGTGGCGCTGGCCGCGGCTGGGCTATCTGTGGGGCGCCCTGGGGATCTGGCTGGTAGGCTGCCTGCTGGGCGGTGCCTATGGCCTGCCGGTCAAGGCGTGGCAGTGGCTGCCGCTGACCCTGCTGGTGCCCGCCCTGACCCAGGGTACCAGCAAGGGGATCGCCCTCGCGCTGTTCGGGGTGCTGGGCGCCCTGGTGTGGTGGCAGGGGCTGGCCTCCGTGCTGGCGAGCGAGCCCGGGATCTGGCTGGCCCTGCTGCCCGCCATCCTCTGGTCTGGCTGGACGAGCTGGCGTGGTGACAGCGAGGAGGGGCTCGGCTTCGCCCTGGCCTTCATCTGGCTGGCGCTGGTCATCGGCATCGATGGCAGCCTGCTCATCGCCCAGCTGACGGGGGCCCTGGCCGCGTTTGCCGGATTCCGTGCCCTGCTCGGCGCCTTTGCAGGGGTCAAGGTGATCCCGGCTGCCCTGGGGCTTTCACTCGCCTTCGTGCAGATGCTCGCCTGGCAGTACGTGGAAGTGCCCCTGCTGGTGCTGCTGCCGGTCTGGCTGTTGCCGCTGCTGGAACGTGCCCTGCACGGGCGCCCGGGACTCTCTCGCTGGGGGGTCTTGATCCTGGTGGCGGCCGTCGGTGCCGGAGTGAGTCTGTGGTGGGTATGGCCAGAGGCGTCACTTTACTGATTTCTGCATGAAAAACAGGCTATTACCTTAGAAATTGATGGGCTTGTCAAAGTCTGGACAGATAAAGATTGAGACCCATGGTGCTTTCGGATAAAAAGGATTTTCAATTATCTGGATACACACAGAACCCGGCTATGCCGGGTTCTGTTTGCCTGCTTTCCCGCGGCACGCTAAGGAGGCCACAGTTGCACAGTCAGGGATCTGAGCATCTGTTTTTTCGCCATTTCACCGAACAGGGATGTCTTGGGGATCTCTGCATCCTGCTGGTGACCCACCTGCTTCCCGACAGACCCGACTTCATCCAGGTGCTCGATCGGGTGGGCCGGGTCGGTGCCATCCTGCCCAAACCCAAGTCCGTGCACGGGCCGACGCTGGCCTGGGCCCAGCAGCACTACCCCGTGCTGCCCCTCAATCGCCACTGGACCTCGGATCCCGGTGAGGTGATCGCCCAGATTGCCCCCCTGGTGATGTCTCACGAGCGGCTCATCATCCTCGACATCGGCGGCTACTTTGCCAAGAGCCAGGCGGTACTGGCCGAGCACTTTGGCGCCCGCTTCATCGGGGTGGTGGAGATGACCGAGAACGGCCATCAGCGCTACGAACAGGAGTCCCTGGCGGCCCCCGTCATCTCGGTGGCCCGCAGCCCCCTCAAGCAGGCGGAAGATATCCAGATCGGCCTGAGCGTGGTCTACTCCGCGGAGTCCCTCGCGCGTACCCTGAGGCGTACCTTCAATGTCTGCCAGGCCGCCCTGTTCGGCTATGGCAAGGTGGGGCGCAGCATCGCCCGGGAACTGCGCTGTCGCAACCTGCATCTGGAGCTGGTGGAGACGGATGCCCTGCGCCAGGTGGAGGCGCTCTCCCACGGCTTCAAGCTGGTGAACAAGGCCGAGGCCCTGGGCCGCGCCGAGCTGGTGATCTGCTCCACCGGCAACGGCTCCCTCGACATCACCGATCTGCAGGCCCTGCGCCCCGGCGCCATGCTGGCCTCGGTCACCTCCGCCGACGACGAATTCGCCTTCAGCCTCGCCCAGCTGCCCTGGCCGAGCGAGGAGGTGTGTCCCCATGTGCTGGCCCTGACCCGGCCGGACGGCAGCACCATCTTTTTGCTCAACCGGGGGGAGGCGGTCAACTTCGTCCACGGCGCCGTCATCGGCGAATATGTCTACCTGGTGCTGGCGGAGATCATCGAAGGGGTGCACCAACTGGCCCATCAGGCATCCACCCCGGGCCTTCACGAACTGCCCCAGGCCACCATGCAGCGCATTGCTCGCCACTGGTTGACCGATTTTCACGGAGTCACCCCATGACAGACACCCATTTGCCCCTCGCGAAACCGCGCATCGAAATCCGTTACTGCACCCTCTGCCGCTGGATGCTGCGGGCCGCCTGGCTCGCCCAGGAGCTGCTCTCCACCTTCGACGGCGAACTGGGAGAGGTGGCCCTGGTGCCCGCCAGCAAGGGGGAGTTTCGCATCCTGGTGGACGGGGTGCTGGTGTGGGACAGGGTGGCCGACGAGGGCTTCCCCGAGGCCAAGGAGATCAAGCAGCGGGTGCGGGATGTCATCGCCCCGGAGCGGGATCTCGGCCATGCGGATCGCAAACCCGCAGCCGAGTAGGCGGCATCACCCATGATGTGAAAGAGGGAGGCGCAGGCCTCCCTCTTTCATTGCTGCCCCCGGTCAACGGTCGCCAGATGTGGCCAGCCCTTCCCCGGCGGGGAGGCCGATATAGCGGGCCCGCTTGTGGGGCTTGATGCGGCTCACGTCCACCCACACCAGGCCGTCGATGCAGTGGTTGAAGTCCGGGTCGATGCCAAAGTCCATGAACTGCACGCCCCCCGGCTCGCACAGCTCGGCGTACTGCTTGTAGAGGGTGGGAATGGCGCAGCCCAGGTTGTCGAGCCCGGCCTTGAGCACCTTGAGGTCGTCTCCGTAATCGCGCCCCTCGAACAGCGTCGGCGTGGCGGGATAGGGGCGGCGGGAAGGGGCGAGGGCAAGGGTGGGGGCGAAGTGCTGGCGATAGAAGCTCACCAGCAGATCCTTGGCCGCCGGCGGCAGGCTGCCGGAGAGGGTGACGGGCCCGAACAGGTAGCGGTATTGGGGATAGCGGGCCAGATAGGCCCCGATGCCGAACCAGAGGTAATCGAGCCCCCGCTTGCCCCAGTAGGCGGGCTGGATGAAGCTGCGGCCAAGCTCGATGGCCTGTTCCAGCCGGGGCAGCAGCTTCTCTTCGAAGCCGAACAGGGTGTGGCTGTAGAGGCCATCCAGCCCCTTGCTGGCCAGCCGTTCGGCCACCGGGGCGAAACGGTAGGCGCCGATGATGTCGAGGCGGGCGGGATCCCAGAGGATGAGATGGTGATAATCATCGTCGAAGGCATCGAGATCCCGCCGCTTGCCCGAGCCTTCCCCCACCGCCCGAAAGGCAATCTCCCGCAGGCGCCCCAGCTCACGCAGGATCACCGAGTGGCTCTGCTCGTGGCGGCGATAGAGCAGGATGCGCTGGCCGTCCGGGGTCTGGCCGAGCAGCTCGCACCCGTCGATGGCCTGTTTCAGCAGACGGCGATCCTCCGGCAGGGCGATGGGGGCCTCGGTCTGCAACCGTCCCGCCTTGCCCCGAGCGATTCGGTAGAGGTGGCCGCGCACCAGCCGGGCCGCCGTCTTGGCCGGCAGCTCCTGAAAACTGGCGAGGGGAATGCGCGCCCCTATGGTCACCGGCAGCGTCTGCCCCTGCTGGCGAAACAGTTGGCGTACCAGCAGCAGGGCGGAGGCGGGCTTGTTGAGCCAGGAGGCGAGATAGAACCAGAGGCTGTTGCGCCCTCCCAGGTGAATGGGCACCAGGGGCGTTCGGCTGCGCTGGGCCAGCTTGATGAAGCCTGCCTGCCAGGGGCCATCCTTCACCCCCTTGGGGCCGAGGCGGGAGACCTCGCCTGCGGGGAAGATAACCAGGGCCCCGTCGGCGGCGAGGTGTTCGTTCATGGCGAGGATGGCCTGCCTGTCGGTCTTGCCCCCCAGGTTGTCCACCGGCAATAACAAAGGGCGCAGCGGCGCGAGCTGGGCCAGCACCTGGTTGGCCACTATCTTGACGTCGGGGCGGATGCGCCCGATGAGGCGCAGCAGGGCCAGCCCGTCCAGGGAGCCGATGGGGTGGTTGGCGACAAGAATGACCCGGCCGCTGGCGGGAATGTGCTCGAGCTCGGCCTCGCTCACCCGGTAGTCGAAGTGGAGCTCGGTGAGGGCCTGCTCGACGAAGTCCAGACCGCGCAGGTGGGGATGGCGCGCGGCAAACTGGGCGAAGGCTTCCTCGTGCAGCAACCAGCGCAGCCCCTGCCTCATCAGGGGACGGAGGAGGGGCTGGCTGGCGAGGCGGGGCAGGTGCTGCCCCAACAGGGTATCGACGTCGAACATGGGCAAGGCTCCGCTGAACTTTGCCCCAGCTTGACGTCCCTGCGTGCCTTTCGTGTGTCGGTTGGGTGACGGTTTGATGACGGGGCGAGCCCCGTCCTTGCCCCCTTACTCAGCCCGCCAGGCAGAGGTGAGGCGCACCAGCGCCACCAGGGTGGCGACCGCTTTTTCCATGGATTGCAGGGGGATGAACTCGTGCTTGCCGTGGAAGTTGTGGCCGCCGGTGAACAGGTTCGGGCAGGGCAGCCCCATGAAGGAGAGCCGGGCGCCGTCTGTGCCGCCGCGAATGGGTTTGATCTTGGGCACCACGTCGGCGGCCTCCATGGCGGCTTTGGCCAGCTCGACGATGTGGGGATGGGGCGCTATCTGGCTGCGCATGTTGCGGTAGTTGTCCGCTATTTCCAGGGTGATGCGCGCCTTGGGGGCGTCCAGCTGCAGGGAGGCGACCCGCTCCTTGAGCTGGGCCTTGCGGGCGGCGAAGCAGTCATCGTCGAAGTCGCGGATGAGGTAGTGCAGGGTGGTCTCCTCCACCGTGCCCTCCATCCGGGCCAGGTGGAAGAAGCCTTCATACCCCTGGGTGCACTCCGGGGTCTGCTCGGCGGGCATGGCGGCATGGAAGCGGGCGGCCAGGGTCTGGCTGTTGATCATGCTGCCTTTGGCGGTGCCGGGGTGGACGTTGTTGCCTGTGATGCGCACCGTGGCGCTGGCGGCGTTGAAGTTCTCGCATTCGAGCTCGCCGAGCTCGCCGCCATCCACCGTGTAGGCCCACTTGGCCGGGAAGCGGTCCAGCGGGAAGCGGTCGGCACCGCGCCCTATCTCCTCGTCCGGGGTAAAGCCGACCCAGACATCGCCACGGGGGATCTCGGGGTGAGCCTGCAGGTATTCCACGGCGGTGAGGATCTCGGCGATGCCCGCCTTGTCGTCGGCCCCCAGCAGGGTGGTGCCGTCGGTGGTGATGAGATCCTGCCCCAGGTAGTTTTTCAGGAAGCGGTACTGGCGGATGGCCAGCACCTCGTCCCCTTTGCCAAGGCAGATATCGCCCCCCTGATAGTTCTCGACTATCTGGGGAACGACGCACTCGGCCTCGTAATCGGCGGTGTCCATGTGGGCGATGAGCCCGATGGCGGGGGCATCCGGCTGGTTGCCCGGCAGGCAGGCGGTGAGGTAGCCATGCTCGTCCAGGGTGACCTGGCTCAGCCCCATCTGCGTCATTTCATCGCGCAGGGCCCGGGCGAAGAGGCGCTGTCCCTCGCTGCTGGGGCAGGCAGGATTGGTCGCATCGGAACGGGTATGAAAGGTGAGGTAGTGGAGAAAGCGCGAAAGCAGGGTGTTCATGGGCAAGCCTCGGGTCACGAAAGAGGAGTCATTGTGGCCAAGACGGCGGCGCCGCTTATTGCGTCAGCGCAGTTTTTGATGACTTTGTGGGGGAGGGGAGGGCCATCGAGGGGGAGGGGCAGGGATCATCGCTCGGCAGTTTGCATAAAAATTCCAAAATAAAAACTGGTTAAGCAATTGCGAAAAAGCTGAATTTCCCCTCGGCCCAGCGCTGGCAAGGGGTGACCCGAAATGCGTGACGTGTTGGTTATTTTCATCGCCTCGCCCACGCACTCCCATCCCCCGCCATCCCAGAGCCCGCCTTGCTGGCAGCGAGATTTTGCCCCCCGATGAAAACCCGTTTTTTAACACGATTTTTTATTGTCACTGGCTGCGGTAAGTGTGTACACTCCGCGCCGATCCAAGGGCAACCCTGCGCAGGCCGCGTCCGCCAGACCCGCAGGATCATGACGCCTATAGGGCGAGGCACGCAGAAACGACAGACACTGCTGGGGAATGGTTTCTTTAATACCGGTTAGGCTCCGGTATCAGGGAGAACAACGGACTCTCATCTTTCAGCTGACCGAGTGGGCTTCGGGCTCATCATCTCCCTTGTCATGGGCGGTCACTGGCGTTGAGCGGGTCGTAGTGGTTGTCGTCCATCAACACGATGCGTGCTGACGTCTTCCCTTCTCTTCCTTGAAACCCTCTCCTGTCCGTCGGGATGGCTGCCGAATGATGAACAAACGGCGTGGCTGATGCCGATTGTCATCAAAGTACCGCGGTACGCCGGCAAGGTGTTACCGCATACCGTTGAGCTTGATGTAAAGCCACCAGCCCCACATCAAGACTCGTTACTTCCCAAGATCCACCAGGCAGCCTTGGCTTGCCGCGATGTGCAATGAACAGGATGTGGCGGAGCATGCTCCGTTGCGGGTCCAACGTCAGCAGGCCGCTCTGGCTTGCCGCATTTTGCAATCAATGGTCTGGATGTGATTGAGGGTAACGAAGGCGGCCCACGGCCGCTCATTTGCGAGGCATAGCCCATGACTAACTGGTCCAGCAAGGACTCCTTGAAGGTCTACAACGTTCCCTACTGGGGGGCGGGTTTTTTCAATATCAATGACGCCGGTCATGTGACCGTCTCTCCCGACAAGTCTCGCCCCGAGGCTCAGATCGTGCTGTCCGAGGCCATCGAGCAACTGCGCCAGTCCGGGCTGACCACGCCGGTGTTGCTGCGTTTCCCCGACATCCTCAAGAGCCGGGTCGATGCGCTGTTCAACGCCTTCGGTCAGGCCATCGAAAAGTCAGGCTATGAAGGGGATTACCTGTGCGTTTACCCGATCAAGGTAAACCAGCAGCGCCGCGTCATCGAGACCATCAGTCAGTCCTACAGCGACAAGCCCCGGCTTGGGCTGGAAGCGGGCTCCAAGCCCGAGTTGCTGGCCGTGCTGTCCCATCATCATGAGCAAGGGTCCGTGATCGTCTGCAACGGTTACAAGGACCGCGAATACATCCGCCACGCCCTCCTGGGCAACCTGATGGGCCACAAGGTCTACATCGTGGTGGAGAAGCCCTCCGAGCTGGAAATGGTGCTCGACGAGTCAGCTCGTCTCAACATCAAGCCCAACATCGGGGTACGCGCCCGTCTGGCGTCCACCGGCTCCGGCATGTGGGAATCGAGCGGCGGTTCCATGTCCAAGTTCGGCCTCTCCGCCTCCCAGATCCTGGCGCTGGTGGAGCGTCTGCGCAGCCTCGGCAAGCTGGATTGCCTGCAACTGCTGCACTTCCACCTGGGCTCCCAGATCGCCAACATCCGCGACATCCAGGGCGGCATCCGCGAGTGCGGCCGCTTCTACGCCGAGCTGTGCCGTCTTGGCGCCAAGGTCGAGGTGGTGGACGTGGGCGGCGGCCTGGGTGTGGACTACGAGGGCACCCGTTCCCAGAGCCACTGCTCCGCGAACTACAGCCTCTCCGAGTACGCCAACAACGTGGTCTGGGGCATCGGCGATGTGTGCCGCGAGTTCGACCTGCCGCACCCGACCATCATCAGCGAGTCCGGCCGTGCCCTGACTGCGCACCACGCCGTGCTGGTCACCAACATCATTGGTGCCGAAGGGGTGGAGGTGAACGACATCAGCGCCCCGGACGAAGACGCGCCCACCATCTTGCAGAACATGTGGAAAGGCTGGCTGGACCTGCGCGGGGAAGACCCCTCCCTGCTGGAGATCTTCCACGACTCCGTGGCGGATCTCGGTGACGTCAACGCCCAGTACACCATGGGCCTCTTGAACCTGGAGCAACGTGCCTGGGCCGAGATGCTGCACCAGAACACCTGTCTGGCGCTCAAGGAGCTGCTCAACCCGGTCAACCGCAACCACCGCGCCCTGGCCGACGAGCTCTCCGAGAAACTGGCGGACAAGTGCTTTGCCAACTTCTCCCTGTTCCAGTCCCTGCCGGATGCCTGGGGTATCGGTCAGGTGTTCCCGGTGATGCCGCTGGCCGGCCTCGAGCGTCCGCTCACCCGCCGCGGCATCCTGATGGACATCACCTGCGACTCCGACGGTCAGGTGGAGCACTACGTCGACGGTCTGGGGGTGGAAAGCACCCTGCCGATGCCGGTCTACGGTGAAGACGAAGAGTGCCACGTCGGCTTCTTCCTGGTGGGTGCCTATCAGGAGATCCTGGGGGATCTGCACAACCTGTTTGGTGACACCCACTGCGCGGAAGTGTGGCTGGATGAAGAAGGCAAGATGGACATCCGCAACGTGGTGCGTGGCGACACCGTCGACCAGCTGCTGCGTTACGTCAACATCGACCCGTCCGTGATCCGCGAGAACTACCAGCGCATCGTCTCCCACCCGGCGCTGGACGACGAGACCCGCAAGGCCCTGCTCGACGAGCTGGAGCTGGGTCTGCAAGGCTACGCCTACCTGGAAGACGAATAAGCCAGCGGCTTGTTCCCCGTCGGTCAAATGACGGACATGAAAAACGGCGCCTTCGGGCGCCGTTTTTGTTGTGCTGTTGCCTGGCTGGGGCCGGTTGGTGGGCTCGGTCACCCTGGCTGGGGGCATCCGGCCCCGGCCAGATCCGGCCACTGCCCGCTTCTGCCCGCCACCACCCTTGATCCAGGTCAAGGGGGACTCGGGCCGCTTATTTTACGGTCAAGAGTGATGTTGGTGAATGACACATAAGGATGTGCGTATGGAACTCAAGAAGGACCCGAGATGCTATACCGACGTCTGTATCGACGGTAAGTGGTATCACTACGATCACTGCAGCACTCACGTTTATATGCTGATGGGGGGCGCCGCCCCCAGCCTGCAGCTTGCCCATGAACCCGGCAGTGAAGAGGAGCTGGTGGAGATGCTCCGCCAGCACCCCCAACGCTGACTGCCTGCGGGCCATCGGGGGTATCGTCCCGGCGGCCCGCCTTGTTCAGCCCGCCTTGCGGCCCAGGATCTTCTTGCCCATCTCCAGCAAGGCCGTTGCCGCCGCATAGGTCTCGTCTGACTTGCCTATCTCGTCCGCCACGTAGAGAAAGCCGGATCTGTACTTCTCCACCGCCTCGCGGGGAGTGGCCGCGTCGATGAAATCCTCTTCCACCTCGAACCCTTGTGTCAGCAGCGCCTCCTTCTCCGTGAGGAAGGTGGGGGAGGCCATGTCGACATAGGTATATTGCTGACGGCGGGAGGCGGGGACGCTGAAGAACTGGTATCTGGCCATGGATGTGGCTCCTTTGAATAGGTGATCTGCCATGGGGGGGCGCTCGATGCACTCGGCAAGATAAAGGAGCATTCGAGTCTTGCAGCAGACTACCTTGAGTCGTGAAGGGACGCAATCGGGCTGGTGATGACCCTGGCGACATGGGCGCAGCGCCTCACCTGCTTGTCAGACAAGCACATCTTCCAGCACCCGTTGGGGAGTCTCGGGAGCGCAGTGGACAAGCAGTTGCTCCCCGGTCATGGGGCGCCCGAGCAGGTAGCCCTGCAAGGTGTCGCAGCCCAGCTCGGTCAGCAGGTCCCGCTGCTCCGGGGTTTCCACCCCCTCTGCCACGATGCGCATCTCCAGGGCCTGACCCAGGGCGATGATGGCGGCGATGATGGTGGCATCGTCGCCTCCCCGCTCCAGGGTAGTGACAAAGCCCCGGTCAATCTTGAGCTCGTTGGCGGGGAAGCGCTTGAGGTAGAGCAGGCTGGAGTAGCCGGTGCCGAAGTCGTCGATGGAGATGCCAAGGCCGAGCTCGGCCAGACGGTTGAGGATGGCGAGGCTCTCCTCGGCCTTCTGCATGGCGGTGGATTCGGTGATCTCCAGGGTCAGGTGACGGGCCTCGAGCCGATGGCGGGCGAGGGCGCCCTGCACCTCCTCCAGCAACCCGGGGCTGGCGAGCTGGATGGTGGAGAGATTGACCGCCACGCTCCAGTCGTGATGACCCGCCGCCCGCCAGGCGCTCATCTGGCGGCACGCCTCGTCGATGACCCAGTTGCCGATGGGGATGATGAGCCGGCTCTTCTCCGCCAGCGGCAGGAAGCTGGCCGGCGAGACGGCACCATGCTCCGGGTGCTGCCAGCGCAGCAGGGCCTCGGCGCCGACCACCTGGCCGCTGCGGGCACAGTATTTGGGCTGGTAGTGCAGGGCCAGCTCCCCCCGCTCCAGGGCGTGTTGCAGCTCCTTGTGCAGCAGGAACTGCTGGTGGGCGTTGGCGTTCATGGCGCTGTCGAAGTAGTAGTAGTCGTTGCGCCCCTGCTCCTTGGCGTAATACATGGCGGCATCGGCGTTGAGGGTCAGCTCGTGCAGGCTGGTGCCATCCTGGGGATAGACGGCAATGCCGATACTGGCGGTGATGTGCAGGCTGTGGTGCTCCCACTCATAGGGCTGGGCCAGGGTGGTCAGCAGCCGCTCGGCGAAGGCCGTGGTCTGGCTCACATCCCCCGGCGCCAGTGCCAGCACGAACTCGTCCCCGCCAAAGCGCGAGGCGGTGTCGCTGGCACCGAGCAGGCCGGTGATGCGCTGGGCCACCTCGGCCAGCAGCAGATCCCCGGTGTGGTGGCCGTGGGCATCGTTGATGATCTTGAAGCCGTCGAGATCGAGAAACAGCAGAGAGAAGCTGCGCTGGCTGTGCTGACACTCCTGAATGCGCTGCTCCAGCCGGTCGGCAAACAGCAGCCGGTTCGGCAGCCGGGTCAGGCTGTCATGGAGCGCCAGCTTTAGCAGCTCGTCGTGGGCCTGATGCAGGGAGGTGGAGAGCTTGGCGGCGTGGGCATCCAGCATGGAGAGCACGAAGGCGATGGCGAACACCGCCAGGGTCACGATGATGACCACGGTTGCCAGCCACTGGGTATTGAGACCGGTGTAGAGGGCCCCGCACAGGCTCTCTGCGGGGAACTGGGCCGCCGCCATGCCGGTGTAGTGCATGCCGATGATGGCAGCCCCCATCACCAGGGAGGCGAGGGCCTTGCTGAAGAAGGCGCGGGGCGAGCTGTTGCGCAGGCGAAACGCTATCCAGAGTGCGGCACCCGAGGCGAATACCGCGATGAGGATGGAGAGGATGAAGAGCCCAGGCAGGTAGTGGATGCCGGGCGTTATCTTCATGGCCGCCATGCCGATGTAGTGCATGGTGGCGATGCCGGCCCCCATCAGCACGGCCCCGAACAGGATCTGGTGCCAGGGGAGCTGGGGGCGACTCACCAGCCAGAGCGCAAAAGCCGAGGAGCCGATGGCCGCCACCAGGGAGAGACCGGTGAGGGTCAGATCGTATCCCAGCGCGATGGGCAGGTTGAAGGCGAGCATGCCGATAAAATGCATGGACCAGATGCCGATCCCCATGGCGAAGGCTCCCCCCGCTAGCCAGAGCACGGCGGCCCGTCCCCGGCTCTGGCTCACCCGGCTGGTCATGGTCAGCGCCGTGTAGGAGGCGAGCACCGCCACCAGGATGGAGAAGAACACCAGGTCCTGGCTGTAATAACTGTCGAGCATGGGGTGGGTTGGGGTCACGTTCATTTACTCTGGGGTACATCAGGGCCTGAGCCTGGGCCGGGTCAGGGGAAATCGGGTGGCAGATTGTACACCAGGCGTCCCTGTCGTGAGCCAGAGATACGTACCAAAATGGCCCCCGGATCAGAGCAAAAACTCTGTCTTTTCTGGCTTTGGCCGCCATCCTGTGACCGATAAACCGGCACATCCCCATTTTATTCCGTCTGAACAACAAGATAGGGGAGCATGGGGCGCTTGCCACGGTGCTGGCGGGCCCGTGGCGAAGGCGTGTGGTATGCGCACAAGGCGCCTGTGCGATAAAGGCGCGCAGCCCCTGTCGTCCTTTCACGATAGCCGCAGGCCATGCGCTCAAGGAGTCAGCACAAGCCTGCATCCTCCGGGTCTTGGTTGACCCGGTACATCTGTTATCATCTTCCCCCTGTTTTCTTATCTCGTTGACTCTGCTGGAGAAACCATGTCTCGAACCCTCTATTTGCTGCGCCATGGCCAGACCCGTTACAACGCCGAATTGCGGTTGCAGGGGCGTTGCAACTCCGAGCTGACCCCCAGGGGAGAAGCCCAGGCCCTCGCCATGGGGGCCCGTCTGGCCAAGCTCCTGACCGAGCCCACCGACTGGACGATCTACGCCAGCCCCCTCGGCCGGGCACGGCAGACGGCGGAGCGGGTGTGTCAGCAGCTTGGCTTGGACCAGGAGCGCATCATTTGGGACGAGCGGCTGGTGGAGCTAGGGATGGGGGAGTGGGAGAGTCGCCGGGTGCCCGAGCTGCTGGCGGCCCACCCCGAGCTGGATCTGGAGGAGCCGGACTGGTATCTGCGGGCTCCCCATGGTGAGAGTTTTGAGAGCATTCAGCGCCGGGCCCGGCAATGGCTTGAGGACGAGCACATTGCCGAGCAGGCCATCGTGGTTTCTCACGGTCTCTTTGGCGCCATGTTGCGCGGCGCCTATGTGGATCTGGACTACACCACCACCTGGCTTCAGGAGCTGCCGCAGGATGCCTTCTTCAAACTGAGCGGTGGCCGCATAGAGCGGATTGCCTGCTGACCACACGAAGGCGGCCCGCAATGGGGGCCGCTTTGAGGGCTGGGGATTATTCTCTCTTCAGCCTGGGTAGCTTTCGATAGAGTGCATCGCGTTTCTCTACCTGATTGGCGCCATAGTGAAGCTCGCGATGGCAGTTAGGGCAGAGCGCCACCGTATTGTTGATGGTATCCGAGCCTCCGTCAGCCAAGGTGCGCAGGTGATGCACCTCGAGAAAAGGTTCTCCGGTTGCCGTGGTAAAGGGGGCTTGTGCATCACAACCCTCACATTTCGCGGCTGCGGCCACCAGCACCCAGGCTTTGACCTGGGGATCCCTCACATAACTTGTTGTGGTCAGGTAGCGCAGGGATGGCTCTTCTATACCTGGGGGATGAGGAGAGATGGGTTTCTCCTTGTATTGGATGACCTGATGTTCGAATTCTGCTTGTCCGCTAAACGGTTGTCCGTCTAACTCACAGATCAGGCGTTCAATAATAGACGCATTCTGCGCCCCTACATTCTTGGCCGGTTTTAGCCCAGAGACCCAGGCTCTGCCCATCAAGACGCAGACGTAAGAGATATTTTGCATCCGATATTCAAACGACTTATCGGACCGTTGGAATCGAGCCGCTAACTCTGCGTAATAGTGCTTTTTGACAAAGGTAGTGCCTTCCAACTCCTTCTTGTACATCTCCAGATAGGCGGTCACCGTCGCCCTTAACTCTTCTTCTGTCCATATGTTGCGCAAAGCCGACTCGTCCGAGTTGTATTTCATTGCAAGAAGGTTAACTCAATCGAAGCCGAAATTCAGTAGAAAGGTTAATAAACCCTCATATTATCAATACATTGATGATGCCAAGCAGTAGTTGGGTCTTCTTGGCTTCTTTCAGTTGGGCAATCAGGACGAAAGGCTTTGCGGGCCAAGGCACAGTCTCTGCCAAGGGAACTGGGTATGATGGTGCGGCAATCACCATGACAGGGAGCAAGCATGATCAGCCATATCGACCATCTGGTATTGACGGTCAGCGACATTGAGCGGGCGGTGGCGTTTTACAGCAGCGCCTTCAAGATGGAGCCCATCACCTTCGGGGCGGGGCGCCGGGCGCTGCGCTTTGGCAACCAGAAGATCAATTTGCAGTTGCTGGGGGAGGAGGTGCGCAACCGGGCGCAGGTGGGGTCGGGGGATCTCTGCCTCATCACCCGCTGGCCCCTGGATCAGGTGATGGCCCAACTGGCGAGCCAAGGAGTCGAGATAGTGGAGGGGCCTGTGATGAAAAGCGGTGCCTGTGGCCCCATCGAATCGGTCTATTGTCTGGACCCGGATCGGAACCTCATCGAGATCAGCCGTTATTGCTGAGCTCCTGGCACCTTGCGGTTTGTGTCACTGCTCCCTGGTGCGCCCCTTGCGCAGCAGAGGGATCACGGTGAGCACCATGCCGGTGAAGAGCAGCAGATAGCCCAGGGGCAGCAGGGCAAAGGGCTCGTGCAGGAAGCCCTGGGCATCGAGGGTGGAGTCCAGCAGGTTGAAGGCCACAAAGCAGCCGAGCCCGGCCAGGTTCAGCAGGGCACCTATTTTCATCGTCATCTTGTTATCCTCGTCAGCGAGATGGAACGGATGGGAGACTTTCATGCCTGGGTGAAGAGAGTGTGAAGTCGCGCCAGGCACAAAACACAACGGCAGCCCGAGGGCTGCCGTTGTGTTGAGGGGGAAGCCCCGGGCCAAGGCGCTCAGCAGACCCCTTGCGCCAGCATGGCGTCGGCCACCTTGACGAAGCCGGCGATATTGGCGCCGCTTTCGTAGTTCACATGGTCATCATCCTGACCGTAACGGACACAGGTGGCATGGATGCTGGTCATGATCCCCTTGAGGCGGGCGTCCACCTCCTCCCGGGTCCAGGAGAGGCGCTGGGCATTCTGGCTCATCTCGAGGCCCGAGGTGGCAACCCCGCCGGCGTTGGCCGCCTTGCCCGGGGCGAACAGCACCTTTGCTTCGTGGAAGAGGCGGATGGCGGCGGCGCTGGAGGGCATGTTGGCCCCCTCGGCCACCAACTGCACGCCGTTGGCAATAAGCCGCACCGCATCTTCGGCATCCAGCTCGTTCTGGGTGGCGCAGGGGAGGGCGACGTCGGTCGCCAGGTGCCAGGGGGTACGGCCGCTGAAGAACTCGAGCCCGAGTTCATGGGCGTAATCCGCCACCCGCTTGCGCTGCTCGTTTTTAAGCGCCATCAGGCGGGCCAGCTTCTCGGGGGTGAAGCCGTCCGGATCATAGACGGTGCCGCCGGAGTCGGAGGCGGTGATGACCCGGGCGCCGAGGGCCATCGCCTTCTCGATGGCGTATTGGGCCACGTTGCCCGAGCCCGACACCGAGACCCGCAGGCCATCGAGGGACTGGCCGCGATGGGCCAGCATGGCTTCGACAAAGTAGAGCAGGCCGTAGCCGGTGGCTTCCGGACGAATGAGGCTGCCGCCAAAGGAGAGTCCCTTGCCGGTGAAGACGCACTCGGCGCTGTTGGTGAGCTTCTTCATCATGCCCGCCATGTAGCTCACCTCGCGCCCGCCCACCCCGATGTCGCCCGCCGGCACGTCGGTGTTGGCCCCCAGGTGGCGATAGAGCTCCAGCATCAGGGCCTGGCAGAAGCGCATCACTTCTCCTTCGCTCTTGCCCTTGGGATCGAAATCGCTGCCCCCTTTGCCGCCGCCCATGGGCAGGGTGGTGAGGGCGTTCTTGAAGGTCTGCTCGAAGGCGAGGAATTTCAGCACAGAGAGATCCACTGAGGGGTGGAAGCGCATGCCGCCCTTGAAGGGGCCGATGGCGGAGCTGTGCTGCACCCGGTAGCCGCGATTCACCTGCACCTGGCCCTGGTCATCCACCCAGCTCACCCGAAACTGCACGAGGCGCTCGGGCTCCACCAGCCGTTCCAGCAGGCCGTGTTGCAGGTAGCGGGGGTGGCGCTCCACATAGGGCCAGATGGAGGCGATCACCTCGCTCACGGCCTGGATAAACTCGGGCTGGTGAGGGTTGCGGCTGGCGACCTGGGCCAGGAAGGCCTCCTGGGAGAGGGAATGACTCATCTTTAACTCCTGTCGTGAATGATGAAAGTGGCGTCCTGCCAGAGAGGGGATCATGCCCGTCTTCAGGGTTCGCGGGGCTCAAGGGGCCCGTTGTTGCGTCCCGATGGGGGTGTCATTTCCCGTCGTCGGCGGGTCAGAGCAGATAATTCGCGATGACCAAAATCTTTTTATGCATTTTTGCTGGATAAATATCAAGCGTTAGATCATCTGGCTATCTGTCAAAGGCCGCACCCTATCTTCGGCGGTGGGGCCCGGCCCATGAAGTGAGCACCATGAAGTGAAAAGAGGCGGGGAGTGCGCGGTGCAGCCCAATCAGGGCCGCGGCGTCACCGCACGCTGGATAATGGGGGGCCTGCTGCTGCATCAGGGGCAGCACCCCCTGTGAGCCAGCAGCCAGGGTGCGACGGGGCCGGGCGCGTGCGCGTGCAATGTGCTACTGTAGCGGCGTTTTTTGCCGAACATGCAGGGCGCAGGCCCTTATTTCATGGAGTTGTATGCAGACGAACCCGACCACAGCGCGGCTGATCCAGCCAGCCATTCTCAAGGCCCATCCGACCGGGGAGGTGACCCATGCTGGCCGATGAATCCATGCGCCTGAACAAATACATCAGCGAGAGCGGCATCTGCTCCCGTCGTGAGGCCGATCGTTTCATCGAGCAGGGCAACGTCTTCATCAACGGCAAGCGGGCCGGGGTGGGGGATCAGGTGTTTGCCGGGGATCTGGTCAAGGTCAACGGCCAGGTGATCGAGCCGCGCGAAGCCGACAGCCTGGTCTTCATCGCCCTCAACAAGCCGGTGGGCATCGTCAGCACCACGGAGGCGGGGGAGAAGGACAACATCGTCGACTTCGTCAACCACAGCACTCGCATCTTCCCCATAGGGCGCCTCGACAAGGACTCCCAGGGGCTCATCTTCCTCACCAACCACGGGGATCTGGTGAACAAGATCCTGCGGGCGGGCAACGATCACGAGAAAGAGTACCTGGTGACCGTGGACAAGCCGGTGACCGACGAGTTCGTCCGGGGCATGGCGGCCGGGGTGCCCATCCTCGGCACCGTCACCAAGAAGTGCAAGGTGAAGCGAGAGGCGCCCTTCGTGTTTCGCATCACCCTGGTGCAGGGGCTCAACCGCCAGATCCGCCGCATGTGCGAGCACTTCGGCTTCGAGGTGACCAAGCTCGAGCGCATCCGCATCATGAACGTCAGCCTCAAGGGGCTGCCGGTGGGGGAGTGGCGCGATCTCACCGACGACGAGCTGATCGAGCTGTTCAAGCTGATTGAGGACTCCTCCTCCGAGGCCAAACCGGCCAAGGGGGCTCAGGTTGCCAAGCCCAAGGCGGCTGCGGTCGGCACCCCGGCCCAGGGCAAGAAGCCGCGGCGCAGCGACGATCACGAGATTGGCGGGCGGCCCAATGTGCCGGGCCCCGAGGCCTTCGAGAAGAAGAGCCCCGCAGGCAAGGGCGGGGCGGGCAAAGGGGCAGCAGGTAAAAGCGCGCCCGGCAAGGGGGGCAAACCCGCCCCGGGCAAACCGCGGCCAGGGCAGGGCGGGCGCCAGAAGAAGGGGCGCTGAGCGCCGGGCCTTCCCGCACCCTGATGAACAACACCGGCCAAGGCCGGTGTTGTGCTTTCTGGCCCCCAAGGCCGGTGCTCGCCGGATCAGGCAGGCTTGTGGCCTGCCGTCTGCACAGCCATGGCCTGCTCCGGGGGCAGGCCCATGGCCCCTGGGTAGTGGCGCGGGTTGAGACGCACCACCAGCAGGCTCATCAGGACCAGGGCGCCGAGCTGCCACTGCCAGGCGGCGGCGAAGTCACCGCTTGCATGGTGCAGGCGGGCCGCCACCCAGGGGCCGGTAGCCGCCACCATGAAGCCGACCCCCTGCATCAGGGCGCAGAGGGCGCCCGCCCGGCGCGGGTCGGGCAGGTGATCCAGCGCAATCACCATGATGAGGGAGAAGCTCCCCCCAAGCCCGGCGCCGCACAGCAAGCACCAGAGCAGGGGGGCGGTCTGGGGAGCGAGCCAGAGGCCGCCAAAGCCCGCCATCTGCATGGCGATGGCCAGCGCCATCCAGGGGCGGCGGTCCAGCCGACCGGCTGCCAGCAGGGGCAGGCCAAGGCCGCTCGCGGTCTGGGCCAGGGCGAGCCAGGCCACCAGCTCGCCCCCTTGCTGGGCGCTCCAGCCCGCCGCCATGTAGGCCGGGGCCAGCCAGGCCACGACGATGCCGTAGCCGCTGTTGATGATGCCAAAACAGGCGATGAGCAGCCAGGTGCGGGGCAGGGGGAGCAGCCGCAGCTCCCCGGTGGGGGCGGGCGTGCAGGCCGGGGCGGGCAGGGGCACCCGCCAGGCCAACCAGCCGAGGGCCAGCAGCACCGGCAGGCCCCAGAGCGCCAGCGCCCGAGACCAGTCCAGATACTCGGCAAGGCGCGGGGTGAGCACGGCCCCGAGCGCCCCGCCCCCCATCATGCAGGCGGAGAAGATCCCCATCACCAGGGGCACCTTTTGGGCGAACCCCTCCTTGATGAGGCCGGGCAGCACCCCCTGCACCAGGGCCGAGCCCAGCCCGCACAGGGCGGCGCTGGCGATGAGCAGGGCGCCGCTCGCGAGATCGAGGCGCAGGGCGCTGCCAAGGGCGAGCAGCAGCAGGGCCGTCCCGAGCAGGGGGCGCGGGCCCGTGCGACCCAGGAGCGCCGGGGTGAGCAGCACGCCGACCCCGATAAGCCAGAGGGGCAGCAGGGTGACCCAGGCCAGGGTATCCACCCCCAGGGCCAGCCTCGCGTCGATGCGAGGGGCCAGGGGGCCGATGGCGGTGAGGAAGGGGCGCAGGTTGAGGGCGATGAGGATCACCAGCACCAGCAAGGCGCCGCTGCCCGGGGGGAGGAGGCGCTTATGCATGGGGCAGGGGACCGTAGAGGGTTTCGGCCGCGATGGGGCTCGCCAGCTTGATGAGGGGCAGGGGCGGCGGGCACAGGGGCAGTCGCAGGGCCGCGTAGGCCGCGCGGCTGTCATAGCCGAAGGGGGCGGCATCGTCGTTGTCAAAGGCGTAGTAGACCGCCTGGATGCCGTTCATCACCAAGGCCGACAGGCACATGGGGCAGGGGTGCCCGCTGGCATAGACGATGGCCCCGGCCAGCGGCCCCTGGCGACTCCCTTCCCGCAGCGCTTCCAGCTCCGCGTGACGGGTGGGGTCCCCCGCCTCCAGCATGCGGTTGACGGCGCTCGCCACCAGCCGGTTCTCCCTCACCAGCAGGGCGGCGAAGGGTCGCCCCCCTTGCTGGCGATGGGTCAGGGCCAGGTGCAGGGCCTGCTCCAGCCACTCCTGATGGCTGGGGGCCGAGGCGGCGGTGAGGGAGTTGAGGAGGCGGGCACCGGACTGGGAAGGGGGTGGCATGGTCATATCCTGACAAAAAAGGGGGAGGACAGCAGCCTAGAGGGTCGCCGCATCATTTGGAAATTAAATGATAAAATGACTTCCAGTGGTTTTATAAATGGAGATTGCCCATGGAGCGCCCCCTGCTGGACCCCCAATTGCTGCAGAGCTTCGTCGCCATCGTCGAAACCGGCAGCTTTACCCGCGCCGCCGAGCGTATCCACCTCACCCAGTCCACCCTGAGCCAGCAGATGCGCCGCCTGGAGCAGCAGCTGGGCTGCACCCTGCTCGACCGATCCGGCCGCCAGGTGGTGACCACGGCCCAGGGGGAGACCCTGCTCGGGCTGGCGCGCCGCATCCTGGGGCTGCTGGCCCGGGCGGGGGAGCGGGTGAGCGAGGCGAGCCACCCCCTGCGCCTCGGGGTGCCGGAGGATTTTGCCGCAGGGGCCATGACCCCGGTGCTGGCCGCCTTCGCCCGCGCGCACCCGCAGGTGCGGCTGGAGGTGCAAAGCGATCTCAGCCATGCCCTGTGGCAGGCGTTCGAAGGGGGAGAGCTGGATCTGGCCCTCATCAAGCAGGGGCGCGGCCAGGGGGAGCCCATCGCCCGATGGCGCGAGCCCCTGGCCTGGGTTGACAGCCGGGAGTGGCCCGCCGCCGGGCGCGACCCCCTGCCTCTGGTGGTGTTTCCAAGCGAGGGGCTCTACCGGCGCCAGATGACCGACGCCCTGGATGCCGAGGGGATCCCCTGGCGCATCGCCTATGTGAGCGGCAGTCTCGCCAGCCTGCAAGGGGCGGTGAGCGCGGGGATCGGGGTCAGTCTGCTGCCGGCGCGCCTGCTGCAACCGGATCAGGTGGTGCTGGCTCACTGGCCTGCTGTACGCTCGGTGGAGCTGGCCCTGCACCAGGGGCCGGGCACGAGCGAGCCCCTCGCCCGCCTGGGGGAGGCGCTGATCGCGCTCTGTGACGAGGTGATGGGGCCGAGGTAGCCCGGGGGGGCAGGGGTCAGGCCAGGGCCTGTTTCGGCACCACGGCGAGCCAGATTTCCACTTCGCCGCTGCCGGTGGCGGCGTCAAAGCGGGCGCCGTAGCGCTCGAAATCCGGCTGCTGGGCAGATTGATAGTCCGACTGCGCGAGCCACGCCAGGGCCTGGCGCCAGGTGTGCGGCAGGGTCGCGACATGCCCCTGATGCAAGAAGATGGCGTAGGTCTGGGGGGCGATGCGCATGCGGCCAAGCCCGGGAGGCAGCACCTCCAGGGCGGCAACCTCCACCCCGCAGAGGTATTCGCAGTGGGTGTCGGTGGCGGCGCAGATGACGCCGTAGGCGTGCTCACCGAGCTGCCCCGGCAGGGGAAGCAGGGCGCTGAGGTCGCGCCACTGGCCGGCGAAGTCCCCCTGCTCGAAGGGGTGGTGACGGCGCAGCCCCCCGAGGAGCATGGCGCGGCCTTGTTCGATGCGAATGGGGGCTGACATGGTGCCTCCTGCGGGGGCGCTCAGGCCTCCCGACCTTCCTCGAGCTTGCGCTCATAATCCCGGCGAACGATGGCGAGTGCCGCCAGGGCCAGCGCGGGGGCGATGTGGTTGGTTTCCAGCAGTTCAATCAGATCCACCGCGAGCTGGACCTCGGGGGGGGCATTTTCCAGGGACATCTTGGGTTCTCAAGGGCAAGGGTGGTCGCCATTATAGCGCCCGGCGGCGCGAAGACACGCCCCGGCTGCCCGGGGCGGGACGGGTCACATGTGCTGGCGCATCTCCTTGTCCAGCTCCTCGCGCAGGGCCATCAGCTTTTTGGCGTACTGCTGCAACTGCAGATCGCTCTCGCTCACCGGCTGCCACTGGGGCACCGGGGTGGGTTTGCCATGCTCGTCCATGGCCACGAAGATGATGATGCAGTGGGTGGTCTTGCGCCGCTCCGGGTCGGTGGGGTGGCGGCTGTAGACATCCACCGCCAGGTGCATGCTGGTGGTACCGGTGTGGATCACCTTGGCGTGCACCTCCACCAGCTGGCCTATCTGGATGGGGCGCAAGAAGCGGATGCCCCCCACATAGACGGTGACGGCATAGCCGCCACACCAGCCGGCGGCGCAGGCGTAGCCGGCCTGGTCAATCCACTTCATCACCATGCCGCCATGGACTTTGCCGCCAAAGTTGACATCGGCGGGTTCGGCGAGAAATTGCAGGGTCAGTTCACGGGCGCTCATGGTACTTCCTTATGTCGAGGCAAGGGGGGACTCCTTGGCTGTCCCCCGGGGACAATAGCAGCGGTCGGGGCCGGCACTGATCCAACCAGCGCCTCCTCTTGTCTGCGTCGTCATTCACCTTGAGTTCAGCGCAGGCGGCCCAGCATGACTCATCACGTGAGCGAGGAGGCCCCATGAAACAGATGCTGGAGCAATTGATGGGAGCTGGCAAGGGCTGGCTCAACGACGGTGGTGACACGCGCAAGGCCCAGATGAAGGGCATGGCGCAGGGGGGATTGGCCGCAGGGGCCATGGCGCTGCTGCTTGGCAACAAGAAGATGCGCAAATATGGCACCAAGGTGGCGGCGGTGGGGGGGGCGGCAGCCCTCGGGGGGCTGGCCTACAAGCTCTATCAGGACTGGCAGACCCAGCAGTCCACCCCGGCCCAGCCGACCCAGCCCCTGGACACCCTGGAGGGCAAGGCCCTGGATGCCCGCGCCAACCTGCTGGTGCGCGCCATGGTGGCGGCGGCCCGGGCCGACGGCCACATCGATGCCGCCGAGCGCCAGAAGATCCAGGAGTACCTGACCGAACAGGGGGAGCGGGATGCGGCCCGCTGGATTGACGCCGAGCTCTCCCGCCCCCTCGACCCCCATGTCCTGGCGCGGGAAGTGACCGACATGGAGCTGGCGACCGAGGTCTACCTCGCCTCCCTGCTCACCATTGAGGTGGATCACTTCATGGAGCGCGGCTATCTGGACGAGCTGGCGCGGGCCTTGAAGCTGGATGACAACCTCAAGGGGAGCATAGAGCGCCAGGTGGCCCAGCTGGGGGCGCCGGGCTGAGCCCGCATTGCCATCAGGATTGTCCACAAGGCCCCGTCATGGGGCCTTGTCGTTGCCGGGGGCTGTTGATTGCCGTGACGAGCCGATAAGATGCGGGTTCCAAAGGGTGACCGCCGAGCCTCTTTCCTCGCTGGCGACCCTCACTGCAAGGAGCATCAGGTGGACATTCGCACGGCAACTGAACAGGATATCGACGCCATTCTGGCCCTGAACCGGCAGATAGGTCAGCTCCACTTCGAGCAGGTGCCCGAGGTGTTCTGCCCCCCGTCCCCGGAGGACAGGGCCTTCTTGCTCGGCGCCATTGCCGACGAGGCGCGTCTTTTCTGCGTGGCGGTGGTGGCGGGGGAGGTGGCGGGTTTTCTCACTGCCCGCATCGACCTCAACGAGAGCGTCCCCTTTCTCAGCAAGCTGCCCGTCTGCCGCATCACGACCGTGGTGGTGGATGAGGGGCAGCGCTCCCGGGGCATCGGCCGGGCGCTGATCGCCCACGGGGACCAGTGGGGCAAGGCGCGGGGCGCAAGCCAGTTGCGCCTGGAGGTGATGGCTTTCAACGAGCGGGCCAGGGCCCTCTACGAGCGACTGGGTTTCAAGGCCCAGTCACAGACCATGGCCAGATAAGGCGCATTCGCTTGCAAAAGGGCCCGTTACGGGCCTTTGTCGTGTGAGGCGTCAGGGGGGCTCTGCCAGGTTTCCCGTTGCCGGGCGATGAGACCCGCAAGCCGGTTGAGCGCCGCGTCCAGCTGCGGGCTCCAGGGATGGGAGCTGTTGAGGCGCAGGCAGTGGTTGTGCTGGCCCTGGCTGGAGAAGAGGGCCCCGGGGGCGATGGAGACCCCCTGTTCGATGGCGCTGGCATAGAGCGCCCGGCCATCGAGGCGGGCGTCAAATTCGAGCCAGAGAAAGTAGCCCCCGTCGGGGGAGGAGATACGCGCCTCGGGGAAGAGGCGCATCAGGGCCGCCCGCATCTGCTGCTGGCGCTGGGCCAGGGTGTGGCGCAGGCGGCGAAAGTGGGCGTCCACCCCGCCCTGGCGCAGCATGTCGGCCAGCGCCAGCTGACTGGGCACATTGGTCGACAGGGTCGACATCAGTTGCAGCCGCTGGATGCGCTCGGCGTGGCGCTTGGCCACCACCCAGCCGACCCGAAAGCCCGGCGCCAGACACTTGGTCCAGGAGCCGCACAGCAGGCTCTCTCCCCGCGCATCCCAATGGGTGATGGGCCTTGGCCGCTCGCGCCCGACATAGAGCTCCGCGTAGACGTCATCCTCCACCAGGGGGACCTGATGGCGGTTGAGCAGCGCCATCAGCCCCTGCTTGTGGCCATCCGGCATGGTGTGGCCCAGGGGGTGCTGGACGTTGCCCATCAGCCAGCACGCCTTGATGGGACGCTGGGCCAGGGCCTCGGTGAGCAGGGCAAGATCGATGCCCACCCCGGGGATCACCGGGATCTCCACCACCTTGAGCTGCAGGCGCTCTATGGCCTGCAGGGCGCCGTAGAAGGTGGGGGACTCCACCACCACCCAGTCCCCGGGTTCGGTCAGCACCTGCAGGCTGAGGGAGAGCGCCTCCATGGCGCCTGTGGTGATGATGATCTGCTGGGGGTCTACCGCCAGGCCGTCGCTGGCGTAACGCTGGGCGATGGCGCGGCGCAGCGCCTCGTTGCCTGGGGGGAGATCGGCCACCGTGCTGAAGGGGTCGAGGCGGCGCATGCAACTGCCGAGGGCCCGACCGAGCTGGGGGTGGGGGAAGAGGGTCGGGTCCGCCACCGCCATGCCAAGGGGCACCAGCTCCCGTGACTTGCTCGCCTGCAGCACCTCGAACACCAGATCGTTGATGTCCACCGAGCCGCTGTAGTGCGCCTGTTGGGGGGCGCTGATGCGCTGGGGAGAGGTGGCGGCCTTGACGTAGTAACCGGACTGGGGCCTGGCCAGGATGAGGCCGCGGCTCTCGAGCAACTGGTAGGCCTGCAGCACCGTCATGGGGCTGAGGCCGTGGGTCTTGCAGCTCTGGCGGATGGAGGGGATGCGCTCCCCCGGCTGCCAGAGGCCGCTCTCTATCTGCTGCTGCAACAAGGCAGCCAGCTGACCGTAACGGGACATGGTGTGTCCTAACTGTTATAGGTGGATTTCACTATAACTGCATCTGTTATAGGTGTCATGGCACGTGTTGTACTGAACGGGCGAAAACCTGTCTGTTAAATGCAACATAGAGAGTCATGCATGATAAGCCTGGATGATGTGGTCAGCCTCTCCCGAATACAGTTCGGCGCGACGGCGATGTTCCACTTTCTGTTTGTGCCCCTCACCCTGGGGCTGTCCTGGATCCTGGTGATCGCCGAGTCGGCCTACGTGATGACCGGCAAGGTGATCTACAAGGACATCACCCGCTTCTGGGGCAAGCTGTTTGGCATCAACTTCGTCATGGGGGTCACCACCGGGATCACGTTGGAGTTCCAGTTCGGTACCAACTGGGCCTACTACTCCCACTACGTCGGCGACATCTTCGGCACCCCGCTGGCGGTGGAGGGGCTGATGGCCTTCTTCCTGGAATCCACTTTGGTGGGCCTCTTCTTCTTCGGCTGGGACAAGCTCTCCCGCGGCCAGCACCTGCTGGTGACCGCGCTGGTGGCGCTCGGCTCCAACCTCTCCGCGCTCTGGATCCTCATCGCCAACGGCTGGATGCAGAACCCGGTCGGCGCCGAGTTCAACCCCATGACGATGCGCATGGAGCTGGTGGATGTGGCGGCGGTGATCTTCAACCCGGTGGCCCAGGTCAAGTTCGTGCACACGGTGGCGGCGGGCTACGTGGCCGCCTCCCTGTTCGTGATGGGGGTGAGCAGCTGGTATCTGCTGCGCCAAATGGAGGTGCGCTTCGCCCTGCGCTCCTTCGCCATCGCCTCGGGCTTTGGTCTGGCCGCCATCCTCTCGGTCATCGTGCTCGGGGACGAGTCGGGCTATCGCTCCGGGGAGGTGCAGAAGGTCAAGCTCGCCGCCATCGAGGCGGAGTGGGAGACGGAAGCTGCACCGGCCTCCTTCACCCTGTTCGGCCTGCCGGATCAGAGTGCAGAGACCACCCACGCGGCCATCAAAATTCCCTACCTGATGGGCATCATCGCCACCCGCTCCCTGGATGAGCAGGTGACTGGCCTCAAAGATCTGAAGGCGCAGCACGAGGTGCGCATTCGCAGCGGCATGCAGGCGTACGACGCCCTGGAGGCGCTGCGCTCAGACGGTAGCAACGCCGAGGCCAGGGTCACCTTCGAGCGCCACCGCCAGGATCTGGGCTATGGCCTCTTGCTCACCCCCCATGCCAAGGAGATTGGCAAGGCGGACGAGGCTGCCATCGCCAAGGCGGTGGAGGACTCCATTCCCCAGGTGGCACCGCTGTTCTGGAGCTTTCGGCTGATGGTGGGCATAGGCGTGGTGCTGCTGGCGCTCATTGCCGCCGCCTTCCTGCAACTGTGCCGGGGCAGGCTGGTGCAATCCCCGCGGCTGCTCAAGGCGCTGTTCTGGTCTATTCCGCTGCCCTGGATTGCCATCGAGGCGGGCTGGTTCGTGGCCGAGTTCGGTCGCCAGCCCTGGACCATCAGCGACGTGCTGCCGGTGTCGGCATCCGTCTCCTTGCTGCAACCTGGGCAACTCTGGTTCAGCCTCATCTCCATATTCCTCATCTACAGCAGCCTGCTGGTGGTGGAGCTGTTCTTGTTGCGTCACGTGATCCGCAAAGGGCCCGCCAGCCTGCAGACGGGTCGTTATCAAGGTGAAGTGTTGAAAAACGGGAGTCCTGCCTGATGGATTACGAAACCCTGAAAGTGATCTGGTGGGGGCTGGTGCTCTTCCTGCTGGTCGGCTTCGTGGTGATGGATGGCTTCGATCTCGGGGTCGGCATGTTGCTGCCCGTGGTCGGCAAGACGGATGACGAGCGGCGGGTGCTGCTCAACAGCGTGGGGCCGGTGTGGGAGGGCAACCAGGTGTGGCTCATCGCCGGTGCCGGCACCCTGTTTGCCGCCTGGCCCCTGGTCTATGCCGCCGCCTTCTCGGCGCTTTACGTGCCCTTCATGTTCCTGCTGTTCGGCCTCTTTTTGCGCCCGGTGGGCTTTGACTATCGCAGCAAGCTGCCGGACCCGGTCTGGCGCCGCTGGTGGGACCGCGCCCTGGTGGTGGGTGGTCTGCTGCCGACCCTGGTGTTTGGTGCCACCCTTGGCCTGGTGCTGCAAGGGCTGCCGTTTCGCTTCGATGCGGCCCTTCGCATCCACTATGGCGCCTTTGCGTTCCACTGGCCGCTGCTGTTGACCGCCATGGGGACGGCGCTGGCGCTGCTCTTGCTGCACGGTGCCAGCTTCCTGCAGTGCAAGACCCAGGGGGCCATAGCGGCGCGCAGCGCCCGCCTCGCCCTCTGGCTCGGCCCCCTGGCGAGCGTCCTCTTTGCCCTTGGCGGCGTCTGGCTTGGAGAGATGGCGGGGTATCGCATCACGGCCATCGGAGATCTCAACGGCGCCCTCACTCCGCTGATGAAAGAGGTGGTGGCGGTGCCGGCGGGCTGGCTTGGCAACTTTGTCGCTCATCCGGTGCTCTGGGCCGTGCCTGTGCTCGGGCTCCTGCTGCCCCTGGTGTGCGCGCTGGCAAGCCGCTTCGGCAAGTCCGGGCTGGCGCTCGTTGCCAGCGGTGGTGCCTGCGCCGCCATGATGCTGACCGTGGCCATCGCGCTCTTCCCCTTTGTGCTGCCCTCGTCCCTGGATCCGGCCAGCAGCCTGACCCTGTGGGACAGCACCTCCAGCGAGCGCACCCTGCTTATCATGCTGGGGATCGTCGGGGTACTGATGCCGGTCAACATCGGCTACACCCTCTGGGTCTACCGGGTGGTGCGCGGCAGGGTCAGCGCCGAGCAGGTGCGCCAGAACGGCCACAGCCTCTACTAATCCGCTTCAAAACAAGGATCAATGCGATATGTGGTATTTCACCTGGTTGCTGGGGCTGGGGTTTGCCCTGCTCTGCGGGCTGGTCAATCTGCTCTGGCTGGAGGCGCGCTGGGCCGCCGATGAGGATCTCAAGGAGCCCTGAGCCTCGCATCTTGCCCATGAAAAAAGGCCGACACAGGATGTCGGCCTTTTGCTTGCCCGGGGGTCAGGCAAGGGCGGCGCGGCGCTCGCCCGCTTCGCTGACATGGGTGAGGCCGTAGGCCAGCAGCACGATGAGGGCACCAATCCAGGGGGTGTGCATCAGGCCGAGGTGCTCCACCACGAAACCGCCGACCACGGAGCCCAGCGCAATGCCGACGTTGAAGGCGGCGATGTTGAGACCGGAGGCCACATCCACGGCATTGGGGGTGTGGCGCTCGGCCTGTTTCACCACCAGTACCTGAAGACCCGGTACGTTGCCAAAGGCGAAGGCGCCCCACACCAGCACGGTCAGTACCGCCAGCACCGGGTGCGGCGCGGTGAAGGTGAGCACCAGCAGCACCACGGCGAGCCCGGCAAACAGCAGCTTCAGCGCAGGCAATGGGCCCATCCGGTCGGCGAGCTTGCCGCCCCAGATATTGCCGACGGCGACCGATACCCCGTACACCAGCAGAATGAGGCTCACCGCGCTGGCGCTAAAGCCGCTCACCTGTTGCAGGATGGGGGCGAGGAAGGTAAATGCCGTGAAGGCACCGCCGTAACCGAGCGCCGTCTTGGCGTAGACCAGCAGCAAGGGCTTCCTGGTGAGCACCGAGAGCTGCTCGCGAACGCTGGAGGTGGCCCCCTTCGGCAGGTTCCCCGGTACCAGCAGCATGCTGCCCACCATGGCGACGAGGCCGAGCAGGCTCACCACCAGGAAGGTTTCGCGCCAGCCGAAGACCTGACCAATCCAGGTGCCAAGCGGGACGCCGGTCACCAGGGCTACCGTGAGGCCGCTGAACATGATGGCGATGGCGCTGGCCGCCTTCTCTTTGGCCACGAGACCCGTGGCGATGGTGCTGCCTACCGAGAAGAAGACCCCGTGGGCCAGCCCGGTGAGGATGCGGGCCACAATCAGGCTCTCGTACCCGGGGGCCTGCCAGGCCAGCAGGTTGCCGACGGTGAAGAGGGCCATCAGCCCCACCAGCAGCCACTTGCGCGGCAGCTTGCCGGTGAGCGCCGTGAGCACGGGGGCGCCGATGGCCACCCCAAGGGCATAGAGGCTGACCAGGAGGCCCGCCGAGGGGAGCGAGACATTGAGCTGCTCGGCGATGGTGGGGATGAGCCCCACGATCACGAATTCGGTGGTGCCTATGGCAAAGGCACTTAAAGTGAGGGCAAATAACGCCAGTGGCATAACAACTCCTTGGATTGGGACTCCCGACGGGAGAATGGCGCCAGTATGCCGAGGGTGTTTGTTGGTAAAAATGACGGCAACGTCAAATTACTTTTGCCAAATCAGCAGCAATGGGGCCGTGGAAGTGGGAGTGGCCGAGGCAACTGCGGCAAGAGCGGCCGTAGCGCGCGAGGTGGGTGCAGAGACAACGCGCACGGCGGCAACCCGTGCAGAGCGAGCCGGGACAGAGAGAAAAGAGGAAAGAGAAATGAGGTAAGAGGTAAAGGATTGAGGGAAGGTGTTGGAGGAGGACTCGGGCGGCGGTGACGCGCGGTATTGGGGACAAAAAAAGCGGGAGGCATTGTGCCTCCCGCTGGTGCTGAAGAATGTCATTGAGCCTTATTTGCTCCCTTCTCCCCTGGCGGGAGAAGGGCTGGGGATGAGGGGGATCAATCCCAATCCGGCGCAAAGTCCGGGTTGGCGCAGCGCTCACCCCGATCCAGGGTGGCAATGGCGGCTATCTCATCGCGACTGAGTTGTACCTTCAGCGCGGCCAGGTTGGCGGCCAGATTCTCCCGTTTGGTAGAGCTCGGGATCACCGTCATGCCCTGGGCCAGCAGCCAGGCCAGCGACACCTGGGCCGCCGAGACGCCGTGGCGCTTGCCGATCTCCATCAAGAGCGGCTCGGCGAGCACCTTGCCATAGGCGAGCGGCATGTAGGCGGTGATGGCGATACCGTGCTCCTGGCAGAATTCGACCACCTTGCGGTTTTGCAGCAGGGGGTGGATCTCCACCTGCTGGTGGGCGATGGCGCCCGGTCCCAGAATGTCGATGGCCTGTTTAAGCTGGGCCACGGTGAAGTTGGAGACCCCGATCTCCCGGGTCAGGCCCCGGGCTTTGGCCTCGGCGAGCTGCTCCAGATAGACCGCCATCGGCACCTCATCCTGGGGGGAGGGCCAGTGAATGAGCGCCAGGTCCAGATAGTCGGTGCCGAGTTTTTCCAGGCTCACTTCCAGGCTCGGGATCACCTTGCCCGGACCGAACTCGCTGGTCCACACCTTGGTGGTCAGGTAGATCTCCTGGCGGGGCACGCCACTCTCGCTCATCAACTGGCCGACTTCGGCCTCGTTGTCATAGATCTGGGCGGTATCGATATGGCGGTAGCCAAGTTCCAGCCCCTGGAGCAGGGAGTCGCGAAGGGGCTGATCTTTCAGGCGGAAGGTTCCAAGACCCAGATTGGGCATCTTCATCATCAAATTCCTCAGGTTATTGTTTCTACGCTCAATGCTTTGTCTGTTTGCCGGGCCTGCGGTGTAGATCCGGCGGGGAGGGCGCCGGCAGCCTCAGACCCTGTGATAGCGGCGCACCAGGCTGCTGGCAAACCACTCCTGGGTGTCGGCCACGAAGGCGAGAAAATGGGGCTGCTGCTGGTGGGCGCTGAGGGCTGCTTCACTCTCCCACTCCTCGTACAGCATCCAGCCGTGGGGGCTCTCCAGGCTCTGGTGCAACTGGTAGCGAAGGCACCCCGGCTCTTGCAGGGTAGCGGCGATCAGCGGCTCGAGGGCAGCGCGGAACTGGGCGGCGAATTCGGGTTTGGCGTCAAGCTGGGCAATCACAATCAGGGGGGATGGCATCTGAACCTCCTCGTTAAGACGGGAGTCAGTATGCCCGCCCCAGACTGGGGGATACAGGGCTGCAGTCGCAAAACACTATTGAGGTGAGTGCAGCAATGTGGCCTCCCCATGGCTGGTCGTGGTGCAGGTGGGCCAGGGGAGGGCGGAGTATTATCAGGCGCTGGCCGGTTCGGACCAGACCGCAAATTCATTGCCGCTGGGCTCGACAAAGTGAAAGCGGCGGCCACCGGGAAAATCGAACAGGGGGCGCACTATGGTGCCCCCTGCGCCGGCTACCTTGCTCTGGGTCGCCTCGATATCGGCGCTGTAGAACACCAGGAGCGCCCCGCCCTGAGCACTCTGGCTGCACAGATCGGCGCGGTAGAAGCCGCCATCCAGCCCTTCCCCTTCGAAGGCGCAATAATCGGGGCCGTAGTCGGCAAACTGCCAGCCAAAGGCGGCGGTGAAGAAGGCTTTGGTGGCGGCAAGATCCCTGGCCGCAAATTCCACATAGTTCAGTTTTTCATGGGCCCTGGTCATAAGGGTTTCCTTGTCGACATCGGTGGTTATTTCGGTTGCCAGCGCTTTTGCGTGGGGCTTGTGGAGTGGGGCAAGGCGTCCCAGGGGGTCAGCTTGAGCTGCTTGCGCCGAAACCAGAACCAGGTCCCCATCAGCAGACCGAGCCCGATGCCAAACAGCAGGCTCTGGCGCAGGGCAAACCCCGGGCTCACCTCATCCTGCCAGCCGAGGCACCACATCAACACCCCCCAGATAGCGCCGATGGGGAGTCCCAGGGCAAGAACGTTGATCAGAAAGCGTTCGTAGTGGGGCGGCCTGATGGTGAACCCCGCCTTTCGCAGCAGCCAGATGATCGGCGGGTTGTAGTTGAGCGTTTGCACGCCCTTCTCGGCCAGCTCCCGATGGGCGGCGGCCAGCCTGTTGTCGAATGTCATGGATCGTCCCTGTCATAGTGTGGCGCCATACGGTGCCGGTTGGCGGCATTGTACTGGCAAGGGCGCAGATAAAACAGGTGGTGCGTCACGATACGAAGCGACGCCTGTCTTGCCAACTCCCGGCCATTGCACCTATAAAGACCCATTACTCTTGCCAGGATGACAGCAATGAAGACCCATTCCGATGAATTGACCCTGTTTGTGGCGGTGGTGGAGGCGGGCAGCTTTCGCCAGGCGGCGGAGAATCTCGGCATGGATAATTCCGTGGTGAGCCGCGGCATCAAGCGTCTCGAAGAGAAGCTCGCCACCGTGCTCCTCAACCGCACCACCCGCCGGGTCAGCCTGACCGAGGAGGGGAGCTGGTTCTATCAGCGGGCGGTGAAGATCCTGGCCGAGATGAGCGAGGCGGAAGGGTTGCTGCTGATGCGCCGGGAGCAGCCGGAGGGCATATTGCGGGTGGACGCCGCCACCCCCTTCATCCTGCATAGATTGGTGCCCATCATCGGTGAGTTTCGCCGCCGCTACCCCGCCATCGAGCTGCAACTGCACAGCTCCGAGGGCTTCATCAACCTGATGGAGCGGCGGGTGGACATGGCCATTCGCATCGGCGAGCTGACGGACTCCTCCCTGCGGGCCCTGCCGCTGGGCCGCTCCAGGCTGCGGCTGCTGGCCTCCCCCGACTATCTGAAGGCACGCGGTACCCCGCGCCAGCCGGCTGACTTGCTGGCTGGCCACGAGCTGCTCGGTTTTTTGCACCCCGATCACCTCAATCATTGGCCCCTATTGAGTGAGGAGCAGGGGGACAGGTTCGCCATCACCCCGACCCTGCGGGCCAGCAGCGGGGAAACCTTGCGTCAGCTGGCGCTGGCGGGGCAGGGGATCGTCTGCCTGTCGGACTTCATGACGGGAGATGACAGGGCGAGCGGCGCCCTGGTGGAGGTGCTGGCCCGCAGCAACAGCGGCGCCTCGCGCCCCATCCATGCGGTCTTCTACTCCGATGCCCAGCGGGACATCCGGCTGCGGGTCTGGCTCGATTTCCTGAAAGAGCAGCTCGGCGCTGAAGCGTTGTAGAGGGTATGCCGACAGTTCCAACCCCCACCCGGCCTCCCCCTCCATGAGGGGGAGGGGGCATTTTCTCCCACCCCTTGGCAAGGGGAGGCCTGGGGTCGGGGGCGGTCAGAACAGTCGTGCTCGCCAATAAAAAGAGGCCGACATCGCTGTCGGCCTCTTTGCTTTTTTCATCTCAAGGATGCGTCGGTTACCCCATCACTCCTCTTCGGCCCAGCGGCGTGAGCGTTCCACCGCCTTCTTCCAGCCGCTGTAGCGCTTGGCGCGATCGTCACGGTCCATCTGCGGAATGAACTCGCGGTCCACGCTGAACTTGTCTTCCAGCTCGTCCGAGCTCTTCCAGAAGCCGACTGCCAGACCTGCCAGGAAGGCGGCGCCCATGGCGGTGGTCTCGATGCGGGTCGGACGTACCACCGGGGTGTGCATCATGTCAGCCTGGAACTGCATCAGGAAGTCGTTCGCTACGGCGCCGCCGTCTACCTTGAGAGCTGCCAGCTTGATGCCGGAGTCCTGCTGCATGGCATCCAGCACGTCGCGGCTCTGGTAGGCGATGGATTCGAGCGCAGCGCGGATGATGTGGTTGCGGTTGGCGCCACGGGTCAGGCCGACCATGGTGCCGCGAGCATATGGATCCCAGTAGGGGGCGCCCAGGCCCACGAAGGCCGGCACCAGGTAGACGCCGTTGGTGTCGCCTACCTTGCTCGCGAAGTAGTCGGTATCGCGGGCATCGTGGATGATCTTGAGCTCATCGCGCAGCCACTGGATGGTGGCGCCACCCATAAATACCGCACCCTCGAGGGCATAATTCACTTCCCCTTTCGGGCCGATGGCGACCGTGGTCAGCAGGCCGTTGCTGGAGCGAACCGGCTCGGTGCCGGTGTTCATCAGCATGAAGCAGCCGGTACCGTAGGTGTTCTTGGCCATCCCTTTTTCGAAGCAAAGCTGGCCGAACAGGGCGGACTGCTGGTCACCGGCGATACCGGCGATGGGGATGCGGGCGCCGCCGCCACGGGTGGTGTAGCCATAGACCTCGGAGGAGGGTTTGACTTGCGGCAGCATGGAGGCGGGGATGCCCAGCTCGTCCAGCATGCGCTCATCCCACTTCAGCTCGCGGATGTTGTAGAGCATGGTGCGCGAGGCGTTGGTCGGGTCGGTGACGTGCACCTCGCCGTTGGTCATCTTCCACACCAGCCAGGTGTCGATGGTGCCGAACAGCAGCTCGCCGTTCATTGCCTTCTCCCGGGCCCCTTCCACGTTGTCCAGGATCCACTTCACCTTGGTACCGGAGAAGTAGGCATCCAGCACCAGGCCGGTGTTTTCGCGCACGTACTCTTCAAGGCCGCGGGCCTTGAGCTCTTCACAGATGGCGGCGGTGCGGCGGCACTGCCAGACGATGGCGTTGTAGATGGGCTTGCCGGTGGCCTTTTCCCAGACGACGGTGGTTTCACGCTGGTTGGTGATGCCGATGGCGGCGATCTGCTCGCTGTGCAGGCCGCTCTTGGCCAGCACTTCGGTGAAGACGGATGACTGGGTCGCCCAGATCTCCATGGGGTCGTGCTCGACCCAGCCCGCTTTCGGGTAGTGCTGGGTGAATTCGCGCTGGGAGGTCGCGACGATGTTGGCGTCCTGATCGAAGACAATGGCACGGGAGGAGGTGGTGCCCTGGTCCAGCGCAACGACAAATTTCTTTTCAGCAGACATGATGTTCTCCACGTTTTTATTTTCCACGTTGTTACACGTTGGGGAGGGCCGCTCTCAGGCGGCGGCCTCTTCTTTGTTAGACAGCTTGGCGGCTTCTTCGGTGGCGACGCGGTTGCCCGGGACGCAGGGAGCCAGCACTTTCACATACAGGGCGGTACCGATCTGGGCGCCGACGATGGGGCCAAGGATGGGGACCCAGAAGTAGGGGTTGTCACGACCACCGGTCAGGGCCACGTCACCCCAGCCAGCCACGAAGGCGAACAGTTTGGGGCCGAAATCACGGGCCGGGTTCATGGCAAAGCCGGTTAACGGGCCGAGTGAGGCGCCGATCACCGCGATCAGGATGCCGATGAGCAGGGCGGCGGCGAAGCCTTTGGGGGCGCCGTTGTTGTTGTCACCCAGTGCCATGATGCCCAGCATCAGGACGGCGGTGATCACCATCTCGACCGCGAAAGCCTGCATGTTGGAGAGCAGGGCATTGGGGTAGGTGGAGAAGATGCCTGCGGTGCCGAGGCTCTCGACGCTGCCGCGCACCACGTTGTGGGTCAGCTCCCACTGGGTGAACAGGTTGCTGTAGAGGGCGTAGACCAGGGCGGCGGAGGCGAATGCCCCGGCTATCTGGGCGATGATGAAGGGCACCACCTTGCGCTTGTCAAAGCCGCAGAAGGTCATCAGCGCCAGGGTCACGGCAGGGTTGAGGTGGGCACCGGAGATGCCACCGGTGACATAGATGGCGATGGCGACACCCAGGCCCCAGGTAATGGAGATTTCCCATTGCCCGAAGTTGGCGCCAGCCAGCACCAGGGCGGCCACACAGCCGACGCCGAAGAAGATCAGCAGGCCGGTGCCGATAAACTCGGCGAGGCACTCGCCAAGCAGGGTATTGGGTCTTTGTATGCTCATAGTTGTTATTCCTTATATCCACCCACAGTAGGTTTGATGTTCCGTTTTGTTATCTTTCATTCCCATTCATTGCGCCCGAAAACGTTTCTTCTTGTTTTTTGAGCTTGCGCAAACGTTATGCTCGTTTGCGCTCGTTCTTGGACGAGAGAGAAAATAAACCTTCTGCGTCAATTCACCATACCCCCGCCACCGGAAATGTGGGCAAGATCCCATTCATTGCTAAGAAAATGTGACGAAAAGCAACAGTTGTCGGCCATATTACTCCTTAGTGAGTAGCCAAAGGCCACGCCATGCGTGGGCTGACCCTGGATGCGCGTTCACTCACAGCGTCACAATTTTTGTAATAAAACTGCAATAATTTAGCGCTCATCACAGATTAAATGTTCACAAATGAGCACAATAGGCTCGCTTGCGAATCAAGACGCGTCTGATCGCCGGCATGAGCGGGGCGTCCTCAACCGCCCAGAACAACAATAAAAGGAAGCAGAACATGCTTAGTCTCTTCAGGCCTGCACCCCATATCGACCGGCTGCCGGCCGACAAGGTGGATCCCTTCTACAAACGCATGCGTTGGCAGGTGTTCTTCGGGATCTTCTTCGGGTATGCGGGTTACTACCTGGTACGGAAAAACTTCAGTCTGGCGATGCCCTACCTCATCGAGCAGGGCTTCTCCCGCGGGGATCTGGGTCTGGCCCTCTCCGGCGTCTCCATCGCCTACGGTCTCTCCAAATTCCTGATGGGGAACGTGTCGGACAGATCCAACGCGCGCTACTTCCTCTCCGCCGGTCTGCTGCTCTCGGCAGGCATCATGTTCATGATGGGGACCATGCACTGGGCTACCTCCAGCATTGGTATCATGTTCGTGCTCCTGTTCCTGAACGGCTGGGCACAGGGCATGGGCTGGCCCCCCTGCGGTCGCACCATGGTGCACTGGTGGTCGCAGAAGGAGCGGGGTGAGATCGTCTCGGTCTGGAACGTGGCCCACAACGTGGGCGGCGGCATGATAGGCCCCCTGTTCATCCTCGGCATGGGCTGGTTCAACGACTGGCGCAGCGCCTTCTATGTGCCTGCGGCGGCGGCGGCGGCCATCGCGGTGATCGCCTTCTTCGTGATGCGCGATACCCCGCAATCGGTCGGTCTGCCCCCCATCGAGGAGTACAAGAACGACTACCCGAAGGATTACAACGAAAGCCACGAGCAGGAGTTCTCCGCCAAGGAGATCTTCATGAAGTACGTGCTGCACAACAAGCTGCTCTGGTACATCGCCATCGCCAACGCCTTCGTCTACCTCATCCGTTACGGCGTGCTGGACTGGGCGCCCACCTATCTGAAAGAGGCCAAGGACTTCAGCGTGGATCACTCCTCTTGGGCCTATTTCCTCTATGAGTGGGCGGGGATCCCGGGCACCCTGCTGTGCGGCTGGATCTCCGACAAGATGTTCAACGGCCGCCGTGCCCCGGCAGGTATCCTGTTCATGGTGCTGGTGACCCTCTCCGTGCTGGTCTACTGGTTCAACCCGGCGGGCAACCCGACCATCGACATGATGGCCCTGGTTGCCATCGGCTTCCTCATCTATGGCCCCGTCATGCTGATCGGCCTCTACGCCCTGGAGCTGGCGCCCAAGAAGGCGGCCGGTACCGCGGCGGGCTTCACCGGCCTGTTCGGTTATCTGGGTGGCGCGGTCGCGGCCAACGCCATGCTGGGCTACACCGTTGACCACTTCGGCTGGGACGGCGGCTTCATGGTGCTCACCGTCTCCTGCGTGCTCTCCATCATCCTGCTGGCCATGACCCTCAAGCACGAGAACGAGTCGATTGCCGCCAAGGCGGCTGCCCATAAGGCATAAAACGTGATCCTGCCCTTATCGATTGGAAAAGGGATCAGGTACACTGCCAAAGGCCCCGCACCTGCCGGGGCCTTTTTTCGTCTCATCTGCGGAGTGCAAGCGTGAAGCAAACCCAACGACATCTGGAGATCCTGGACGTCCTGACCCGGCAGGGTTTCGTCTCGACCGACGATCTGGTGACCCATTTTGACGTCAGCCCCCAGACCATTCGCCGGGATCTCAACGATCTCGCCGAACAGAACAAGATCCGGCGCCATCACGGCGGGGCCTCACTGCATTCGAGCACCGTCAACACCGCCTACAGCGCCCGCAAGGTGATGCAGCTCAAGGAGAAGGAGCGCATCGCCCGGGAAGTGGCCGCCAACATCCCCGACGGCTCGTCGCTCTTTATCGACATCGGCACCACCACCGAGGCCATCGCCCGTGCCCTGCTCGACCACCGGGAGCTGCGCGTGGTCACCAACAACCTGAACGTCGCCAGCATCCTGACCGCCAAGGATGACTTCACCGTCATCATCGCCGGCGGCGAAATTCGCAACCGGGATGGCGGCATCGTCGGGGAGGCGACCCGCGACTTCATCGGCCAGTTTCGCATGGACTACGGCGTCATCGGCATCTCGGGCATCGACAGCGACGGCTCCCTGCTCGATTTCGACTATCACGAGGTGAAGATCGCCCAGGCCATCATCGCCCACTCACGCCAGGTGTTCCTGGCCGCCGACCACACCAAGTTTGGCCGCAACGCCATGGTCAACCTCGGCAACCTCAACCAGATCCACGCCCTGTTCACGGATCAGGAGCCGCCGGAGAAGCTGATGCGACTGATGTCCCAGCATCAGATCGCCTGCCATATCTGCTGAGCTTCCCCGCACAGGCATCAGGCCGCCTCGGGGCGGCCGCTTTTTTTTCTGCCCCCTCCCGGCCTGCGGCGTCTCCCTTGCGGCGCCTAAGCGGCCAGTTCCTGGCGCTGATACTCCTTCTTTGACCCCCTGATGTTGCCCCCGCACTCGGGCGCCAGGTTTGCACCGACGCTAGGCGCCTGTGAGGGATTCACGCCATCGCGTTCATCACCTTGCTTCATGGGCGCCCCCATCCGGGACTCTTTGTTCTCCTCCCTGCCCGAAATGGCTGTTTCCGGCAGACCTTAGCCTTACCAGGCCGTCACCGACTGGCAGCATTTTTAGCATTGTGAAAACAATCGCGATCACATTTCTCTCACGAAATGTTCGTTTATTGTTTTTTCATGTTCTAATATGAGCGAAATCAAACATTGCTATCATGGCAAACACAAAATAAGAAAGTAGGTGAACATGAGCGAACATTATGATCTGGTCGTCGTCGGCGGCGGCATCAACGGGGTCGGCATCGCGGCAGATGCGGCGGGGCGGGGGCTGAAGGTGGCGCTGTTCGAGGCGAGCGATCTCGCCTCTGCCACCTCGTCCAACTCCAGCAAGCTGATCCACGGCGGCCTGCGCTACCTCGAACATTACGAATTCCGGCTGGTGAAAGAGGCGCTGGCGGAGCGGGAGGTCCTGCTCGGCATGGCTCCCCACATCGCCCGTCCCATGCGTTTTCGTCTGCCCCATCGCCCGCACCTGCGTCCGGCCTGGATGATCCGAGCCGGTCTCTTCCTTTATGACAACCTGGCCAAGCGGGACAAGCTCAAGGGGAGCTGCGGTCTGCGCTTCCTGCCACAGGACGGTCTCAAGAGCGGCATCAACAAGGGCTTTGAATACTCGGACGCCTGGGTCGACGACGCCCGGCTGGTGGTGCTCAATGCCATGCTGGCGCGGGACAAGGGCGCTGACGTGCAGACCCGTACCCGCTGCGTCAAGGCGGTGCGCGGATCCAAGCACTGGACCCTGACGCTGGAGCGGGAAGGGGGCGAGCAATTCACCGTCAGCTGCCGTGGTCTGGTCAATGCGGCGGGCCCCTGGGTCAAGACCTTCTATGACGAGAGCCTGAGCGAGAAATCCCCCCGCGGCATTCGCCTCATCAAGGGGAGCCACATGATAGTGCCGCGCATCCATGAGCGCGAAGAGGCCTACATCCTGCAAAACGAGGACAACCGCATCGTCTTCGTCATCCCCTACCAGCAGGACTATTCCCTCATCGGCACCACGGACGTGGAGCACAAAGGCAGCCCGCGCGAAGCCAAGATCAGCGATGCCGAGATCAACTACCTGTGCAAGGTGGTCAATGCCCACTTCACAAGGCAGATAAGCCCGGCAGACGTGGTGTGGACCTATGCCGGGGTGCGCCCCCTGTGTGACGACGAGTCCGATTCACCCCAGGCGGTGACCCGGGACTACACGCTCGAGCTCAGTGGTGAATCCGACGGCGCGCCGCTCTTGTCGGTGTTTGGCGGCAAGCTCACCACCTATCGCAAGCTGGCCCAGGCCGCCTGCAACAAGCTCAAGCCCTGGTTCAGCCAGATGGGAGAGGACTGGACCGCCAACAGCCGGCTGCCCGGTGGCGAGTTCGACTGCTCGGTGCGTGAACTGGCGCGAGCCTTTGCGCTGGAATTCGACTGGCTCGACGATCGCAGCGCCCTGCGCATCGCCGAATCCTATGGCGCTCATGCCCGCCTCTGGCTGAAGGAGGAGCGCGGCCAGCACTTTGGCGCCGGACTGTATGAATCTGAAGTGCGCTATCTCATCGCGCGCGAATGGGCCCACTCCCTGGAGGACATCCTGTGGCGCCGCAGCAAGCTGGGGCTGCGCCTGTCGGAATCCGAACAGCAGCAGCTCGGTGCCTGGCTGCTCGAACACCACCACGCCCTGCCCAAGGCCAGCTGATGACCCACGGCGGGCGGCCTTTGCCGTCCGCCGTCAAACTGCAATAAACCCCTGCTATAACAATTACCTGCATCCTACACACCATAACAACGAGATCTCTTGATGAAGCAACCTCACCGTACCCTGATAGCCCTTGGCCTCGGGGCTGCCCTGGCGCTGCCCGCACTGGCGGCCGACGAAGGCAAAATCGTGATCGCCCACCGTGGTGCCTCCGGTTACCTGCCGGAACACACCCTGGAATCCAAGGCCCTGGCCTATGGCATGGGCGCCGACTATCTGGAGCAGGACCTGGTGATGACCAAGGATGACCAGCTGGTGGTGATGCACGATCACTTCCTTGATGGCATCACGGACGTGGCGACGCGCTTCCCCGGCCGGGCCCGCCCGGACGGTCGCTACTATGTGGTGGATTTCACCCTGGACGAGGTGCGCTCCCTGCGCATGACCGAGCCGTTCCAGCTGGTGGACGGCAAGCAGGTGCCGGTCTATCCGGCGCGCTTCCCGATGTGGAAGTCGAGCTTCAGGATCCACACTTTCCAGGAAGAGATCGAGATGATCCAGGGGCTCAACAAGAGCACCGGCAAGCACATCGGCATCTACCCGGAGATAAAAGCTCCCTGGCTGTTCCGCCACGAGGGCAAGGACATCTCCAGGGCGGTGCTGAACGTGCTCAAGGAGTACGGTTACACCAGCAAGAGCGACAAGGTCTATCTGCAGTGCTTCGATGCCAACGAGCTCAAGCGCATCAACGGCGAGCTGATGCCCGCCATGGGCATGGATCTCAAGCTGGTGCAGCTGATGGCCGAGACCGACTGGAACGAGACCATGGTCTACGATGCCAAGGGCAAGGCAACCCCCTATGACTACGACTGGATGTTCAAGCCGGGGGCCATGAAGACCATCGCCACCTATGCCGAGGGAATCGGTCCCTGGAAACCCATGGTGGTGACCGAGCCGGGCACTCCCGGCAAGCCGGTCTTCACCGGCATGGTGAAAGAGGCCCACGCGGCCGGCCTCAAGGTGCATCCTTATACCTTCCGTCAGGATGAGGGGCAGATCCCGGCCTATGCGAAAGACTTCACCGACCTGCTCAACATCTTCCTCTACCAGGCCGATGTGGATGGGGTATTCAGCGACTTCCCCGACAAGGCGGTCGAGGCTATCAAGGCTCACGGTAAATAATAAAAGAAGAGCAACACGGGAATGCAAGCGGGGCCAGGTGCCCCGCTTTTTTGTGCCCGGCATTATCGCCGGGATGAGGGGCCGGATAAGGGGCCATGAGAGGGGGTAGAGAGATGATATTGAAATGGATGTGTGTAATTAAATCTTTACGATTTGAGGCTGGTTTGGCCTCGCGAGTCGCTACTTCTGAGTTGTTTCACTCTGTATTCTTGGTCATTTATCCATCTGTCAGCGTGCAAATACGCTAGTTTCACTTGATTGTTTGTTTTTCCTTGGTAAGGTGGGGGCGGTTGCGTAACAAAGTGCTGACTTGTGTAAACAAAAATGAACAGTTAGCGCCCTTGGCTTGAAACAGTAGAGAGAATGAGAAGATGCAAAGAGATCCCCTGAACAACATCCATATCCAGTCCGAACAAGTGATGATCACGCCTGCCCAGCTCAAGGAGAAACTGCCCATCTCCGATCGCGCGCTGGCATTCGTGCAAGGGGCCCGCAATACCATCGCCGACATCATCCACCGTCGCGATCACCGCTTGCTGGTGATCTGTGGACCCTGCTCCATCCACGACATGGACGCTGCCAAAGAGTACGCAACCAGACTCAAAGCGCTGCATGACGCCTATCAGGACTCTCTCTACATTGTCATGCGGGTCTACTTTGAGAAGCCGCGCACCACGGTCGGCTGGAAGGGCTTTATCAACGATCCGAACCTGGACGGCACCTTCGACGTGGAGCTGGGTCTGCACCGCGCCCGCGAGCTGCTCTGCTGGCTGGCCGAGCTGGAGTTGCCGCTGGCGACCGAGGCGCTCGACCCCATCAGCCCGCAATACCTGGCGGAGCTCTTCTCCTGGTCTGCCATCGGTGCCCGCACCACCGAATCCCAGACCCACAGGGAGATGGCCTCCGGCCTCTCCATGCCGGTCGGCTTCAAGAACGGCACCGACGGCAACCTCGGCACCGCCATCAATGCACTGCAGGCCGCTTCCAGCCCCCACGCCTTCATGGGGATCAACCAGCAGGGTCAGGTCGCGCTGCTGCAGACCCAGGGCAACCCGGATGGTCACGTGATCCTGCGCGGCGGCAAGCACCCGAACTACGACTCGGTCAATGTGTCGCTGGCGGAAGAGGCGCTGGAGAAAGCGGGCCTGCTGCCCGGTCTGGTGGTGGATTGCAGCCACGGCAACTCCAGCAAGGATCACCGGCTGCAGCCCAAGGTGGCCGACAACGTCATTCACCAGATCCAGGAGGGCAACCGCTCCATCATCGGGGTGATGCTCGAATCCAACCTGTTCGAAGGCAACCAGTCCAGCGAGCAGCCCAAGTGCGAGATGCGCTACGGCGTCTCCATCACCGATGCCTGCATCGACTGGGAGACTACGGATGCGCTGCTGGCCCGCTGCCACAGCCAGCTGGCGGCACCACTTTTGGCCAGAACATCGGCATAAGCCGTGGTATCTTGTTGTAACTGATTGAACCATCGAGGTATCACTGCCCACGCAGTGATACCTTGTTGCCTCTTGAATGACAGGGCGTCGCTGCGGGCGGCGCCAGCAGGGACTGGACATGGCGGAAGAGTTGAATGCCCTCAGGGACAAGATAGATGCGGTGGACAAGCAGCTGATTGATCTGCTGGCTGCCCGTCTCGCCCTGGTGGGGGAAGTGGGGGAAGTGAAGAGCCGGCACGGCCTGCCCATCTATGCACCGGATCGGGAGGCGAGCATGCTGGCCCGCCGCCGCGCCGAGGCTGAGGCACAGGGGGTGCCGGGGGATCTTATCGAGGATGTGCTGCGCCGGGTGATGCGCGAGTCCTATATTCTGGAGTCCGCCAGCGACAAGGAGCACCACTTCAAGTGCATGAAGCCTGAGCTCGGCAAGGTGGTGATCATCGGTGGCCAGGGGCAGCTTGGCCGCCTGTTCGGCAACCTGTTCAGCCTCTCGGGCTACCGGGTCGAAACCCTGGGTCAGGCCGATTGGCCACGCGCCGACGAGATCCTGCACGGCGCCGGGCTGGTGATGGTGGCGGTGCCCATCGACGTCACCTGCCAGGTGATCGACCGGCTCGGCAACCTGCCGGCGGACTGCCTGCTGGTGGACGTGACCAGCGTCAAGAGTGAACCGCTTGCCCATATGCTGGCGGTACACCAGGGGCCGGTGCTGGGGCTGCACCCCATGTTCGGGCCGGACGTGGCGAGCCTCGCCAAGCAGGTGATCGTCTGCTGTCAGGGGCGCGAGCCCGCCGCCAGCCAGTGGCTGCTGGAGCAGATGACCATCTGGGGGGCGCGTTTGCAGCAGGTGGAGGCCAGGGCCCACGACGAGGCGATGACCTTCATTCAGGCGCTGCGCCACTTCGCCACCTTCGCCTACGGCTGGCACCTCTCCCGGGAGCAGGCCAACATCGACCGCCTGCTGGCCTTGAGCTCCCCCATCTACCGGCTGGAGCTCGCCATGGTGGGGCGACTGTTTGCCCAGGATCCCCACCTCTATGCCGACATCATTCTGTCGTCACCGCAGAACCTCGCGATGATCCGCCGCTACTACCAGAATTTTGGCGAGGCGTTGGGGCTGTTGGAGCGGGGGGACAGGGCAGGATTTATCGACGCCTTCTCGCAAGTCTCCGGTTTCTTCGGCGACCATGCCGACGAGTTCCTGCGCGAGAGCCGCACCCTGCTGGCCCAGGCCAACGATCGTCGTCATCACGGCTGATGCACAAAGACATCCATACAAAAGGGGCCTGATGGCCCCTTTTTCATGTTGTTTGTGCTGCACCGATAACCACGGTAGATGAAAACACAGGTCTGGGCGTGAAATCACCCTGTTTCATTCGGCAGGCGGTTGACGCAAGTCGGCGTCATGCCAGCCCAGCGGCAGGGTGAGCAGTTGATCGATCAGCTCCCGGCGGTCGGATTTCTCCAGATAGGCGAGGTAGAGCGGGCGGCTCAGGGATTGGCCCCCTTCCACCAGATGAAGCTGCCCCTGCTCCAGGAAGGGGCTCACCATGCGCCTTGGCAGGTAGGCGGCGCCGCCGTTGGCCAGCACGAATTGCAGGGCCATGCTGGCGGAGCTCGAATGCAGCACGGGGGTCTTCTGCAGGCTTTGCAACCGGCTCGATGGCGGTTCGAAGCTGGTGCCCCAGTCGAGATGAATGTGGGGCATCTGCATCAGGCTGTCGGCGTTTGCGGCCGGCTCCCGGCTCACCAGTTCGAACACCAGCTCGCCGATGGGGTGCAGGGCAATCTCGTCGATCTTGGTCGGCTCGGAGAGCAGGGCGAGATCGAGGGAGCGCTCCAGCAACTGGCGACAGAGGTGCTCGCGGGAGGCGGTTTCGAGGCGCACCGCGAGGCCGGGGGCCAGGGCATAGACATGGTTGAGCCAGTCGTTGAAGTCGAGCTCCCAGAAGACGGCGGGGGCGCCGATGGCAAGCTGCTGGCTGAAACCGGGGGAGAGGGCCACGTCCTGCTTGGCGCGCCCCAAAGTATGCAGAATGGCGTCTGCGTAGGGCAGCAGACGCTCACCGGAGGCAGTCAGGCGGATGTTGTTGCGATGACGGGCAAACAGGCTGACCCCGAGTTGCTGCTCGAGCTGGCGGATCCGGAAGCTCACCGCCGACTGGGTCAGGTAGAGATTTTCAGCCGCCCGGCCAAAGTGCCGGGTCTTGCTGACCTCGATGAAGGTCCGAAGCAGCTCGGTATCCATTAATCGAGGGACTCGTCGCTGCCGCCACCGCCGCCTTCAAAGCTGCCACCCGCATCTTCATTGGCGCCGCCAGCGACGGTGCACAGACGGTGCACGCGCTTGGGACCAATCACCTTCAGGTATTTGAACCACACCTTGGCGTGGGGGTTGTTGCCGGCTGCGCCGGATTTGACCTGTTCGATAAAGGCACTTTCTACGTCATCGCGCGGGGCCAGGTTGCCCTGATAGAGCGCCAGCATCACGGTGCCATATTTTTCCAGACTGTCCGCTTCGGCCACGGTGAATTCGCCACTGCGACGCAGGCCACGGGGAAAATGTTTGAAGTCGTTGAAACGCTTGTCTGATTCGAAGCTCATAGTGCTCTTGTTCTGGTTAGTTTGACCTTTGCGGGCAAGTATCATCAGGCCGTCGCAGAGTGCAAAATCAATTTTCTTACTATGTTAATAAATATCTTTTATCGAACAGGGTTTGTCGCATCCCGAGGGGGCATTTTGCGGTGCGCTGCACAAAAAAGCCTGAAAAATAGTGGAGTTATGTCAGATTTTGTACAGGAAAAACCGCTCAAAAACGGGCTCGGAAGCTAAAAATAAGGCGCCGTATGGCGCCTTTTTGTCATCATGACTGAGCTGAACCCGAGTGCGCGGCACTCACTCAATCATGGCTGGCTGTGCCAGGTTGTCGGCACGCCACAGACGATAGCGCACCTCGTACTCCTGGGGCACATAGATGACGAAGGGCAGCTTGGAGTTGTAGTTCACGAAGAAGCCCTGACCGTAGATCTGGACGAAACTCTCCTTCTTCTGGCCGTCCGGGCAGGCCATCAGGGTGCTGACGGGGCCGGTGACCTGGCCCAGAGTCAGGTAGTTGTAACCCCAGCCCTTGACGCTGTGCTGTTCCAGATTGCCCGCGAAGCGGGGCAGGTTGCAGTCGACCAGCATCTTCTTGCCGACTTGCAGCTCGACCATCATGTCGGCTTCGTTCTCGACTTCCGGCAGACGGATCACGACACGTTCCTGGTTCACTTCGGCGGCGGGGAACATGCTGATATCAAATTTTTTCGGTTCGGCGGCGAAGGCATGGCCACCCAATAACAAGGCGCCCAGCAGGCTAAAACGCAACACGGTTTTCATCTGTACCTCTTGGGATTGGTTCAACGCCGCTAGACTAACCGCTCTGCCGGTTTCATGCCAGCGCTGCGGCGTGCAAAACCGCCCTGAACAGGCATCACATGACGCAATTTGATGCTTTTTTGACGGCCAGGGTCACCTTGGCGCTTCTTGCCTCGTGTCAAACAGGGGGCCGGGTGGCCCCCATGGCCAGGCTGTCACCTCACCAGCAGAACCTGTTTCGCCCAAGAGCGGGGGGCGCGCTGGGCGACGGAGCCGCTGGTGATGTCCAGGTAAGCGACGCCCTGAAGGGCCGGCACCGGGGTGGAAGACCAGAGATAGACATAGCCGTCGTTCACCTCCTTGCCATCCCCGGCCATGGCGCGGGGGAAGATGGTTTCGTTCAATGCCGGTTTGTAACAGGCGGACTCCAGAATGCTGGCGAGCTCCTTGATGGTGGGCAGGCGCCAGTCGTGATGACCACCAAAGCCATACAGGGCATGGCTCGGTTCGGTACGGATCCGTTCCGCCGTCTGCAGTGCCTGTTGCCAGTAGAGGCGGGTGGGTTCCCCCTCGCAGCTCTGGTTGCGCCAGGTCTGGCCGAGCTGGCAGCGCATCCAGGTCAGACCGGTGCCCCTGTCGGTGACGGTGCCGTTGCCGTGATCTTGGAAACGGGCGGTGGGACTGGTACGGGGCAGGGCGTCGTCGCAGATGGCGATGGCCAGTGCCAGGGGGCTGCACAGGGTGAGCAGCAGGGTCAGAAGATACTTGTTCATCGGGTTACCTCGGCCACCAGGCGCAGTTGCAGACCGTTGGCGTCATTGCTGTTTTGAACTGGGGTGGGATAGTCGGCACCGGCGTCCTCGCCGAGGAAGATGTGGGCGATGGCGCTCAGAGGCGCGCTCTCCAGCCGACGGGACGGGGTCAGGGTCTGGCTCCAGTAATAGCCATCGAAGCCATTGAGTCCGGTGCCGACATCGGGGAAGTAGCGCACATCCAGGGTGACGAGCTGGCCATCCTGGCGGGCAAGGGAGCCGTAGTGCTGCAAACTCATCAGCTCACGGGCGTGGGGCAGGCGCCAGTGGGTGATGCCGCACAGTTGCTGTGCATTGAGCCACTGACGGTACTGCTCCGTAGTGCAGATGGCCTCCCCCTCGGGGCAGGCGTAATCCCGCTCCTCCTGGGTTGGGTGATAGTCGTCGAACTCCAAGGCGAAGGTGCGGTGCAGATCCCTCGGACTGTCCGGATCCGCCAGCTTCTTCTCCCAGACGAGGCCGGTATTGAGATCCTCCACGCACTCCCACTCGTCGGCATTGTCCGCCAGGGGTTGCCCCTTGCCGTCCAGCTTGCGATAGCGCAGGGGCGCCTGGCCCAGGCTCGCCTCTTGGCCCGGGTGATCCGCAGGCTCCTGGTCGAGCAGATAATCCACCCCGTCCGTGTAGGTGGTGACGCCGCTGGCGGTCACCAACGCCCTAGGTTGCTGCTGCTGCAGCACGGCGGCGAGTCTGGCCTGCTGGCTCAGGAGCTCGGGGCTGGCGGCAAAGTGCCGGGCGAGCTCGGGCAGCAGGGTGACCAGCCCCTGCCAGATCTGCAGGCGGCGTTCGCTGGCGGGCAGGGTGGCCTCGTCATCGAAGGCGGTGAGGGCCAGCTCGGCGAGGGCGCGGTTGAAGTCGCCCAGCTGCGCCAGTGCCGCCAGATCTGGGCCGGGGTGAAGGGGCGCCAGGGCGAGCAGCACGTCCGTCAGGGCCTGAGCCGGTGGCAGCCCGTCCGAGATACGCGTTTGCAGCAGGGTGCTGAGGGGGCTGGGGGTGAGGTGCTGGTTGTCCTGGTGCGCCGCCGGGTGGGCCAGGGGCAGGGCGGCGGGATCCGCCGGAATGAACAGCAGGGGAGTGGTGAGCAGATCAGGGTGGCGCCGGGTCAGGGAGTGGGCACCGGCCTCGCCGCTGACGGCGGGCTCATTGGCTTCGCAGCCGTCGTTCTGGTTCAGGTTGATGCACAGGGTGCCCGCAGCGGGCAGGCTGACCGTCAGGCGATAGTCCGGCGCGGTCAGGGGAGCCTCGTCCGAACCGCCGCCACAGGCGCTGAGCAGGGGGGCCAGCAGGCAGACGATCGGGGTCATTCTCATGGTCATGGTGTGTCCTTGGAGGGGCCTTGGCCCCTCTCTTCTTTATATAGGGAGAGTCAGAGGCGACGCAGACGGCGCCACAGGGCCAGCGGCAGCAGCCAGAGCAGAGGGAAGGCCCCCCCGCCACTGCTGTCCGAGGTATCGAAGCGGATGATGCCGTCATCCGGCACGGGCACGGTGTTGCCGCACTGGGCGCCGGTACGCTGACTGATGCTCCACCCGTTCAGGAAACCCTGATTGCCCGGTTTGCTGTCCACCACCTCCAGGGTCCAGCGACCGGCCAGGGGTTCTCCTTCGAAGGCGCTGAAGGGTTGCAGGGACTGCAACTCGGTCGGGAAGACCCCTTTCAGGCTCGGCAGGGGGCTGTAACCCTTGTCCCAGATCTGGACCCGGGTGCCGGCGGGGGAGCTGAGCCAGATCTCCAGCTCATCCAGCGCCTCGTGCTGCAGATCCAGGCTCAGTTGCAGCCTGTCGCTCACACGGGCATCGCTCTTCTCCAGCAGCAGGCTGGTTTCGCTCAGGCCGCGCACCTCCTCGCTCTGGGCATCGTTCAGTCGCTGCGATCGACCACTGGCCCGGCTGATGACGGGGGTGCCGATGGGCAGGGTCAGGGATTGCTGCCACTGGCGCTCGGTGGGGCTGGTACCGCTCATGGCGAGATTCACCGAGAGGCTCGCCTCGTCGCCGCAGGCGAGCGGGCTCTGGGCCAGCATGCGCAGGGTGGTGGTCATGCTGGCACCGGCGGCCAGGGTCGCTGGTTGCCAGTTGTCAGGATCGGCCTGCAACCCGGTTGGCAGGGTGAGGGCCAGCTCGTTGAGGGTCACTTCCCCTTTGCCCGGGTTGCTGAGAGTCAGCTGCACCGACTGGCGCTGCCCCAGCGGGATGGCGCTCCCCTCGGCGAGGGCGATATTGACGGGAGCTTGCAGCAGCCCGTGCTGGCGAAATGCCTGCTCCAGCAGACGGCCATAGGCTCGCGTCGGATAGAGACGGGCGGCGGTATCCACGGTGATCCGGGCCAGTTGCGGCATGCGAATGGCCGGCCCCAGGCCGAAGTGGGATTCGATGATGACGCGATCAAACTCGTCCCTGGCCGCCTCGCCGTGCTCGGCCACCGCCGTCAGCAGAGCCTGGAACAGCGGGGTGCCCCAGAGCTGATCCCCGTTGCTGCCGTTGATGGTGCGGTGGGCGGGGTATCGGTAGTCCGGATGGTAGCGGGCGCGCAGATCGTCGAGCTGGCGTGGGGTGCGGTCGGTGAAGCGGGCATCCCAGTTGAACACCATGGCGGGTTCGAACTGGCGACCGGCTTCGCTGCGCTGGCGATGACTGGCGGCCAGGTAGTCGCCAAAGCCCTCGCCGATGGCCCCCCAGTCACCCTCTTCCCCGAGATCCGGCAGGATGTGGTGCTGCACCCCGTGGCCGAACTCGTGCCAGATGACCATGGGATCCTCGGCATCGGGCACGCCGCTGCGACCCAGCTCCAGCCTGCGTTCGAACGGATCGTAGAGGGAGTTGTCCTGATAGCCCGCGTCCGTGTCGATGTCGAGCGCCCCGGGGATGAGATCGGTGAAGCCGAGCGCCTTGAGGTGGCGCTGGGCGAGATCCAGATGGTAGTAGGCGTTGATGTCCGCAAAGCCGCGATCGTCCCGGGTCAGGCGAAAACCCTGCACGTCACTGCTGCTGTAGGGGGCCGATTCGGGGGCCATGACATCCACCACCCTGGCATGGGGGCCGCTCAGGCGATACTGCCCGGCTTGCAGGCTCACCGGCAGGGGAACCGGATCCTGGTAGGCGGCCTCTGCCAGTACCAGCTCATCGTGCCAGACCAGGCTGGCGTCCTGCAGGCGGGTGCGGGGATCGGGGTCGAACACCCGGGCCTGAACCTGCATATCGCCTGCGTCGGCGACATGCAGAGGGTGGGTAGTTGCCTGATCCCCGAGACGGCCAAGCTCCTGCTCCCCGTCGCAACGGGCAAACAGCTGCACCTGGCTGGCCTTGGCATTGCCTGCCTTGTGCTCGCGCACCCGCTGGCGCAGGGCAGGCACCAGGGTATCGCCGTCTCGCCAGTACCAGGCTTCGACCGGCCCCAGCGTCTCTATCTGGTTGCCGTCGGTGCGCAGGGTGGCGAGCAGGGGATCCAGGGTGCCGCTGGCATCGCAGCCGGGCGCTGTGCTCTGCAAGGGGCGCAGGTTGTGGTAGAGGCGCCAGGGGCGGCCGTCCCCGTCGACACTGACGGCGGCCTGGGTGGCGGCCACCGGCAGGCCGTTCACCAGCTGGCGAAAGCTGTAATGGTGGCCGAGCAGGCTGGCCCTGTCGTAATCGGGGGCGAGGAGCACACCGAGGCGCTGCTCGAGCCAGCGCTTCGGCGTCGTGGTCAGGGGTGGTTCATCGACAAACTGCAGATCGGCCGCCAGCAGCGGCGATGAGATCAGGGTTGCCGCCAGCCAGAGGGCCAGGGAAGAGGGTTTCATGGTTCACTCCAGAAAAAGAGGGCAAGGGGTCAGTGGTTGACGCCCGCCAGGGTGAGCAGGAAGGCAAACTCCTGCGCCGCACGCAGCGCCGCCGTTCGGGGGGCGCCCAGGTGGCCGCCGTCGAGTTCGGTGCGCAGCAGATAGGGGCCTGTTCCCGTGCTATGGGATCGCAGGCGGGCTATCCACTTGAGGGGTTCCCAGTAGGGCACCTGACTGTCGTGCAGGCCGCCCGTCACATAGACGGGGGGATAAGGGGCCTTGTGCAGGTTGTCGTAGGGGCTCAGGCGGCGCATCGCGGCATAGTCACCCGGGATGGCCGGATTGCCCCACTCGGCGTACTCCTGCCGGGTGAGGGGCAGCTCGGGATCCTGCATGGTGCCCAGCAGGTCGACGAAGGGAACTTGCAGCACGGCCCCGGCGAATCGGTTTGGCGCCTGGTTGAGTGCCGCAGCCACCAGCAGGCCGCCGGCGCTGCCGCCCATGGCAAACAGCCGGGCGGGATCGATGGCGGGATCCTGGGCCAGGGAATCGGCCACGGCGAGAAAATCATCCACGCTGTGCTTTTTGTCACGGCCACGACCCTCCCGGTACCAGGATTCGCCGAGCAGACCGCCCCCGCGCACATGGGCGATGGCGTAGACGAAGCCGCGATCCAGCAGGCTCAGCACCCGGGGCTGGTAGTAGGGACGCATGGGGGTGCCGTAAGCCCCATAGCCGTAGAGCAGCAGTGCCCTGGGGTGGGTAATGCCCTTGCGCCAGACCAGGGAGACAGGCACCTTGACCCCATCCTTGCCCGCGATCCAGCGTCGCTCGCTCTGATAGGGGGAGGTGTCCCTGCTCTCGGGTGTCCCCTCCCAGGTGCCGGAGGCGAGATCCAGCCAGCGCTGGTGAGGTGGCTCGGCCATCCCCTGGCGGCGAATGAGCACCTTGTCGCTGGCCGGTTCCTGGCTGCCCTGGATCCAGGCCGTGCCTGCGCCATCGGTGAGCGGCAGGCTGTGGGTCAACGCACCCTTGGCATCCAGCACATCGAGCCAGTCATCCCCTTCCTTGCGGTATTGCAGCACGGTGTGCCGGGCAAAGAGGCGCCACTTCTCGAGTTCCCGGCCCTCGCCGGACCAGAGCCGTTGCCACTCTCCCTTCGCCACCAGGCTCAAGTCGGCCACCTGATAGAGGCCGAGGGCGCCGTCCCGGTTGCTCTTGAGCAGCACCCTGTCCCCCTGGGTATCCAGGTAGTACTCGAGGCCGCGCTCGCGCCCCTTGAGCAGGTCGGCCCGACCCGCGTCCAGCAGGTATTGCTCGGAGCTGTCGTGGTTGTTGCTTTGCAGCACCAGGTGGCGGCGATCCGTGGTGTGATAGAGGCCGATCAGCCAGGCGGGATCGCGCTCCTCATACACCAGGGTCTCCTTGCCATCCTGCCAGGCCAGCAGTTGCCAGGGGCGCAGGGTCTGGCGCTCGTTGGCGAGGGTGTAGAGGGTCTTGCCATCCAGACTCCAGAGCAGATCGCCGGCGCGGTGAGGCAAAGAGGCCAGTGTCTCGCCACTTGCCAGATCCAGCAGGGTGATGCGGTAGTCCCGATCTCCCCTGCGGTCTTCGGCCAGGGCAAGCAGGTGCCCGTCCGGGTGCAGGGCCCAGGCGGCGAGCTCGTAATACCCCTCGGCAGGTTGGCGGGGAGCCAGCCGCTTTCGGGGGGCGTCATTGGCGTCGCTGCGTTGCCACAGGCTGCCGTCCGCCTCCATGCGCCACTGGCTGCCAGCCTGGCTCAACCAGTCGTCCGGCACGGGTTCGCCCCGCTCCCGGCCCTGCCACTCCGTCTGCAGGCGCTGCACCAGTGGCGCCTGGCCGGCGAGCTGCTGCTCGGTCCAGCGGTTCTGCTCGCGCAGCAGCGTCAGGAGGGCGGGATCCTGGCGGCTGTCGTCACGCCAGCCACCATAGGGATCGAGACGGGCTATCTCCCCCTTCATCAGTTGCGGGCGCTCGGGGATGAGGGGCGCGGCCTCCAGGGTTGCCTCAGGCAGGGGGGAGGCGGGGGCCGGCGTGGCCAGCAGGCTGGCCAGGATCAATAGGCTGTGCATCAGATCCCCACGAAGGTGTAGCGCAGGCTGGCACTCAGGGTGCGGCCGCTCTGGGTGAAGAGGGAAGCATCGGTCCCGGCTTCCAGCCCGGCCACATCCTGATAGCGGGTGTAGCGGGTGTCGAACAGGTTGTCGAGCTTGAGGTTGACCTTGAGGGAGTCGGTGACCAGCCAGTCGGCCGTCAGGGCGAAACTGAGCCAGCCGGCACTTTCGAGGCAGTCCCCCTGGCGGCCGGTCAGGCTGTTGCCACAGGTGGGCACCCGGCTCATGGCGGCGGCATAGTCCGCCTGAATGCCCAGACTCCACTCATTGGCCTGATAGCTCAGACGGGTGTTGCCCTCGAGGGGCGTCAGGGTGCGCAGCGCTTCACCTTTGTTGTCCTCGCCATCGACCCAGCCGAGCTTGGTGGCGAGCTCCCACTCCTGGGTCAGCCAGTAGCTGGCGGCGAGTTCGGCCCCCCAGGTTTCGGCCTTGGCGACGTTGCGATATTGGCGCAGGATGACACCATCGCTCAGGCGCAGCCCCACCTCGCGCCAGTCGATGAAGTTGTAGTAGCGGTTGTAGAAGAGCGCTGGCTTGATGCTCCAGTTGTCCCCCTCGCCACTCAGCCCCCACTCTATGCTGTGGCTGGTTTCCTCCTTGAGCCCTGTGTTGGCGATGATCTCGAAGGGCGGCAGGGCGAAGTAGTGGGGGATGTTGCCGTACACCTTGTCGTAGGAAGGCGCCCGGAACCCGTTGGCATAGCTGAGCCAGCTGCGCCACTGGTCGTTGAAGCGGTAGCTGGTGGCCAGGCTCGGGGAGAGGTGCCAGCTGTGGTTGCTGTCGTTGCTGCCGTCCAGCGGCGTGAGCCACTGGTGATCCATGCGCAGGGTGGGGGTGAACTGCCACTGGCCCAGGCTGGCCACGTCGCCGAGCCAGACTCCGGCCCTGTCGGTACGGGCGCGGCTGAAGGGGGCGGACTGGCCGGGTTGGGGAATGCCGGCCTCCAGACTCAGCTTCTCCACCGGCCGCTCGTGGGTGGTGCGCTCCAGCTCGATGCCGTAACTGAGTTGATGGGCGAGATGGCCGGTGGCGAGATCCCGGCGCACATCCAGCTCGGTACCGATCCTGTCTTCGGTGAAGGTGGCGAGCTCCCGTTCGCTGCGATAGCGCGGATAACCGCTCAGTAGATCGTTTTGCAGCAGGCTGCGCTTGTTGGCGGTGTTTTTCGAGTGACTGCCGTAGGCACTCCAGGTGAGGCTGTCTGCCAGTATTGTGTCGAGGTTGCTCGCCTCCCAGGCCAGCTTTCCCCCCTGCGTGCGTTGGCTGCCCTGCTCGTGGTACTGGCGCACCTGCCACTTGCCATCGGGCTGGGGCACTTCGCGCGGCCCCTGATCCCGTTCGGCGTTGTCCTCGAAGTAGTCGAGTTCGAGGCGCAGCAGATGATGTTCGTTCAGCTGGATGCGAGAGCTGGTGGAGGCGCTGAGGCCATCCAGATCCGCCGGGATGCGGCTCTCGTCGTAGTTGGCGGTCTCATGTCCCTGCCAGCCGGAGAGGCGCAGCAGGTGTTCGGTATCCCGTATCCGGGCGGCGCCGGTGGCGCTCAGCTTCTGCTTGTCACTGTTGCCATCGTGCAGCACCTTGCTGCCGAGATAGGCATCCTGGCCCTGAAGGTAATCTTCCGGCTGCTTGGTGCTGATGACGATGGTGCCGCCGATGGCATCGGAGCCATGGAGGGAGGATCCGGCTCCCTTGGCCACCTCTATCTGTTTGACATCGTCGAGATCGAAGCTGAAGCGGCCCACCTTGTCGTTAAGGTCGTCGGCGCCAAAACCATCGCTGACCCGCACCCCGTCCTTGATGATGAGCACCCGGTTGCCGCCCATGCCGCGGATGATGATGTTCTGGGGGCGACCGGCGGAGCCGGTCACCGAGACGCCGGGTTCGTTCTTGAACACATCGGTGAGCTCGGTGGCAACCTGGCGATCCAGATCCTCCTCCGTGATGACGGTGATGGAACCCGACACGTCGGAGAGCTTCTGTTCGATCCGCTGTCCCTTGACCACGATGGTTTCCCGCCCCTTGAGTTCGGGGGGCATGTCCGTTGTGTCGACCCCGGCGGGATCGCTGGCAGCCAGCGCCGTACCGGACAGCAGCATGGGCCAGTAGTGAAGAAGTCGAATTTTCATATTTGAGAATAATTATTATTTAAGCCTGAAGGGCGCGGATTATTGCAGAGGGAGTCAAGCAGATCAATAAATGACAATCATTATCATTTTGTTTTTATGACATTGATCGAATTGAATTTTTTGAGAGTTAAATCAGTAAGGTGGTGGCATACGTTTGCGAGTGACGCCATGGGAAACAGGAGGACGGGTGTGGTGCGGGCAAGAAAAAGCCCGCCATAGAGGCGGGCTCAAGGAGGTGTGCAGGCGCTGATCAGGGGGCGCGATAGAAGCGATTGAGCTCGTTCATCACCTGGATCAGGGTGCCCATGTCCGGGGTGCCGTGCTTGATGGGGCGATAGGTGTCGCGGTCCAGCAGCTCGAAGTCCCCCTGCTTGTTGAACTGGGTGATGGTGTTGCCCTGATAGATGGCGAAGTCATTCTGATCCCCCGCCAGCAGCCAGGTGCGTGTACTGGCTTCGAACAGGTTGCGCCCCGTGCTGTAGTCACGATAGGGGTTGCGTACACCCAGCATGTTCTTCATCAGGGTCGGTACCAGATCCTGGTGGCTGCTCGCCTGCGCCTGGGGCGCAGGTTCGGCACCAGGCCAGGCCAGCACCAGGGGGACCTGCACCTGATAGGTCGAGTAATTGCTGCCATAGCCCCAGCTGTTGCTCTGGGTCTCGTTGAACTCCTGACCGTGGTTGGAGGTGACCACGACGATGGTCTGATCATCAAGCCCCTGCAATTGCAGTTGGGTCAGCATCTGCTCCAGCAGTTGATCGGTATAGAAGACCGCGTTCTTGTAGCGGTTCTCCAGCTTCTGCAGGTTCTCGGGCCGATAGGCAGTGGCCGGGTTGAAGCGGGTCAACTCGGGCTGGAAGGGGCCCTTGATGCTGGCTGGCACCTGATAATCCCCCGGGCTAGAGAGATAGACCAGAGAGAACCAGGGTCTGTCCGCGGTGCGCGTGCCAAGCCACTGCTGCCAGTCGTCGATGAGCCTGCGGTCATCGGTCTGGCGGGAGACGAAGACCTGCTTGCGCAGACCCGCAAGCAGACTCTGGCGATACTGCTTGGCATCTTCCAGTGCACCGAACAGGCCGAACTGGTAGTCCTGACGCAGCATCTCGTCGAACAGCACAGGGGGGCGCTTGTCGGCCCGGATGTCCCCGTAATAGTGGCCGGGCAGCCCGTAGAAGAGGCTGAACATCCCCATGGCTTCATCATTGCCACCACTCATGTGCTGGCGGAAATTGAAGTGGTTGTCCGCGTAGCGTTGCAGATTGGGCATGTTGATGTTGTTGAGCATGTCGGCTCGCAGGGAGTCGACCACCACCACCAGCAGGTTCTTGTGATCGCTGGGTGCGCTCACGCTGAGGGGGCGCAAGGGATAGAGCAGACGGTGCTCAGCGCTTCCCTGATCTTCGGCCTTCTTCTCATACTGCTCGAGGTCGAGCCAGCCATGCTTGGCCAGGAAGCTCCTGGCGGTCATGGGGTAGGAGAGGGGGAAGTTGGCCCGCTGCATGGTGATGGGTTGATACAGGGTCGCATCCGCCCAGCTGTTGACCAGATGGGTCAGGATGAAGCAGACCAGCAGGGCCAGTCCCACCTGATTGCCGTACTGGCGGCGTTTGCGCTTGTTGATCTTGCGCCACACATAGGCCGACAGCAGCAGTTGCAGCAGGAAGATGGTGGGCACCGCCACGAAGATGATGCTCCAGATAGAGCCCTCTTCGGTCTGCGCCTGATCCAGCAGCAGTTGCCACACCTGGCCATTCAAGTGGAACTTGAACAGCTGGAACACCTGGGTGTCGATAAGCAGCAGCACCAGTGCCAGGGTGGCGATGATGGATGAAATGAAGCGCAGCGGCTTCTCCCTGGGCAGGATGAAGCTCAAGGGGAAGATGGTCAGCAGATAGGTGACGAAGCTCAGGAACGAGAAATGACCTATCCAGCTGATGACGAGATAGGTCACGCCGAGCGTGGTCGACGGCCAGCTGATGGCGCCCAGGTAACGGGTCGAGATCAGCATGGCCAGGATGATGTTGAAGAAGGAGAACCAATGCCCCCAGGTGATCAGGCGAGAGACATTATCGCGATAGGGGTTGCCGGTTTCGACCATAATGATCCATCTGCTTGAAAAACATCAAAGAATGCGAAGAAACTCAGTGCGCATCGTGGCGATGGCCCACCGAGGCGGTGAGTGCCTGGATGAACTTCTCGGTGATCGCCTGGCGCTGGGCCGGGGCCATGCCGTTGATGATGTTGGTGGTCAGGTTGCCAAGGACCATCAGACTGAGATCCACCGGTGCCTTGTGTTTCTCCAGGGCGGTGATCAGGTCGTTCATCAGGGCGTCAAACTGCTCGTTATTGTACTTTGATACGATGGGCATAATCTTGGGTTCACCTCGGTTCAAAGCGCCTTATAATACTTCACCCTTTCGGCTAACACTATGGCTTTGTGACATGAGTCTCGATATCGACAAGATCATTCTTCACTCCCTGCGGGCGGGCAACGATGGCCAGCCCCACGCCGATACCCGCAGCCAGACCCTGCCTGCCGACGAGGCGGTACAAGGGCTGATGGCGGAGCTGCATCGCATCTACAACGGCAAGGGGGGAAAGGGCTTTGGCTTCTTCGCCGATCCCGAGGCCGCCGTCGCCGAGCTGGCGGAGGGGGAAGACGCCCCCAAGCAGCCTTCCCCCGCCTTTCGCATCGCCCTGGAGCAGTTGCTGGCGGAGCAGACCGAGTTCGTCCCCTTTTCCGTTAACCTGACCCAGATGCTGGTCAAGCAGCTGGTGGAGCATGCCCTGGACGAGCAAGGGGTGTTGCTGATTGCCAAGTACAACTATGTGGGGGTGGATTACCTGATGATCGCCCTGCTGGAAGGCAAGGAGAGCGTCACCGTGAGCGAGGCGCTGGAGCTGCGCCACATCCAGTACCTGGATATCGGCAAATTGAACCTGGTGGCCCGCATCGATCTCACCGAGTGGAAAACCCAGGGGGATTCGCGTCGTTATATCACCTTCAGCAAGGGCCGGGTCGGTCGCAAGCTGGGGGATTTCTTCATGGATCTGCTGGGGGCCCGGGAGGGCATGGATGCCAAGATCCAGAACAAGGGGTTGCTGCAGGCGGTGGACGATTACTGCGACAGCCGCCAGCTCGAACCGGCCGAGCGCAATGACTACAAGAAGCAGGTCTTCAAATATTGCACCGAGCAGGCCAGCGCCGGCGAGGAGATCGAGATCAAGGAGCTGTCGGCGGAATTGCCCGGTGATGGGGACCTCGATTTTTACAGCTTCATCGGTCAGGAGTACGAGCTGGAGGAGCGCTTCCCGGCGGACCGCTCCACCCTGCGGGGCTTGACCAAGTTTGTGGGCTCCGGTGGCGGCCTGACCCTGAGCTTCGAGCAGAAGTTGCTCAACAGCCGGGTCTTTTACGATCCCCAGACCGACACCCTGACCATTAGGGGAGTCCCGCCCAATCTCAAGGATCAATTGCTGCGCCAGTCGTAATGTGATCCAGCCGTCATTTCTTGCAAAAAGGCACCGGAGTCCGCTCCGGTGCCTTTTTATTTAAGGGGGTGATGTAGATGGAAACCACCTCAGTACTTTTGTTAACACATTGAACAAAATATCGGGAATGAAAGGGTTTTCAGTGGGGTGAAATCCCTTTCAATGGCGTAAATTAATTTCCTTTCTGTAATTTAATTTCCATATCTTGGCAAAAATATGGGGATATCCCTTCCTAAGTCGCTGAAATAAGAAAATGTTTTCATAACTTTCTGGAAGAAAATACGTAATTGCATTTCAAAAATGCGAGGCGTGTCATGTGAGGCATTGACTGCTTGGGATAATATTCATCTGCACACAATGCTCTTACAGCGCGGAACTAATACAAGGAAAGGCTCATGAAAAAGAAATTGCTGTCATCCCTGATCGGTCTGGCTACCCTGGGCGTGGCCTGCTCTGCCACTGCTGCCATTGATGAAGGTCAGCTGACCATCTGGATCAACGGTGACAAGGGCTACAACGGCCTGGCCGAAGTCGGCAAGAAGTTTGAAGCCGAAACCGGCATCAAGGTCACCGTCGCCCACCCGGATCAGGTTGAAGTCAAATTCCAGCAAGCCGCCGCCACCGGCAACGGCCCGGACATCTTCTTCTGGGCTCACGACCGTTACGGTGAGTGGGTCAAGTCCGGTCTGCTGGTTCCCGTGACCCCGAATGCCGCCACCAAGGCCAAGTTCGAGCAATTCGCCTGGGATGCCATGACCGTCGATGGCAAGACCTATGGCTACCCGGTCGCGGTAGAAGCCGTCAGCCTGATTTACAACAAGGATCTGTTGCCCAACCCGCCGAAGACCTTCGAAGAGATCGCCAAGATCGACGAAGACCTGAAGAAAAATGGCAAGCGCGCCATCATGTGGGCCTATGACACCCCCTACTTCAGCTACCCCCTGGTGGCTGCCAACGGTGGTTATGCCTTCAAGAAGACCGCCACCGGCTATGACGTCAAAGACACCGGCGTGAACAACGCAGGTGCCAAGGCTGGCGTCGGCTACATCTCCGAGATGATCAAATCCGGTCACCTGGAGAAGGGCATCGACTACGGTGTGATGGACGCCAAGTTCAACAAGGGCGAAGTAGCCATGATGATCAACGGCCCCTGGGCCTGGAGCAACCTGGACAAGAGCGGCATCAAGTATGGCGTAGCCCAGCTGCCGACCCTGAAAGGCAAGCCGGCCAAGGCCTTCGTTGGTGTACTGGGTGCCACCATCAACGCCGCCAGCCCGAACAAGGATCTGGCCATCGAGTTCCTCGAGAACTACCTGCTGACCGATGCCGGTCTGGCGCCGATGAACGCCGACAAGCCGCTGGGTGCCGTGGCCCTGAAGTCCTTCCAGAAGACCCTGGAAGCCGACCCCAACATCAAGGCCACCATGCTGAACGCCCAGAACGGCGAACCGATGCCGTCCGTGCCCGAGATGAGCCGTTTCTGGTCCTCCTTCGAAACCGCCCTCAAGAACGTCACCTCTGGCCGTCAGGGTGTTGACGAAGCCCTGGATACCGCTGCCAAGCGTATCGTCCAGTAAGCATGCACTACCCGGGAGGCCTTCGGGCCTCCCACTCTCTCAATCTCTCTTGGCGCAATAAAGGTTAATTGGCATGGAAGTAGTACCTTCTATCGAATCCTATGCCGGTCCGAAGAAAGACAAGTACGTCTGGCTGAAATGGACCATGGCGGCACTGATCGCAGTGCTTAATGGTTATGCGGCCGTGATGATGTATGCCAGCGGCGAGTGGGTATTTGCCCTGCTCGATCTGGTGGTCGTATCCGTCGGTCTCTATGTCTTCATGAACAAGAAGACCTATGCCCACCGTTATATTTTCCCCGGTGTGGCAGGCATGGTTGTTTTTATCATCTTCCCTCTTGCCTACACGATCGGCATCGCCTTCACCAACTATTCGGGATCCAACTTGCTCTCCCTTGAGCAGGCACGGGATTACCATCTGAAAAAAACCTACAAGGTGACCGGCGGTGAATTCGATTTCACCCTCCTGGGTGGTGAGAACAATCAGTTTCAGCTGTTGCTGAAACAGGACGACCAATCCTTTATCAGTCAACCCCTTACCTTGCTGAACAACAAGGCGCGTACCCTGGCCGTCCGTGAAGGACGGGTCCGTGACGAGCCCCAGGTTGTTCAGTTGCAGCCTCTGGACGGGGCCATGGTCGGCGAGGCGGCACCCATTCGTGCCATCGTCGATCACCGCACCCACCTGAGTGCCCTGGATGTGGTACTGCCCGAAGGCAATATCCATCTGACCCTGAGCAGCCTGCGCAAGTTCGCCGCCCAGAAACAGCTCTATACCCAGCTGGTCGACGGCGCCGTACTCAAGTCCGGCGTCATGATCAAGGACAGTAACCTGCTGCGTGACAACCAGAGCGGCGAGCTGATGCTGCCCAACGGTGATACCGGCTTCTACCAGTACATCGATGCGGAAGGTCACTTCGTCGGCAAGGGCGTTGCCCCCGGTTTCGTGGTGAGCGTGGGTTGGAAAAACTTCATGCGCATCATGACGGACCCGGGTATCCAGAGTCCCTTCATGCAGATCTTCGTCTGGACCGTGATCTTCTCCGCCTGTTCGGTGGCGTTCACCCTGGCGATTGGCATGGTGTTGGCGTGTCTGGTGCAGTGGGAGCAACTCAGGGGGCGTGGTTTCTACCGGGTCATGCTGATCCTGCCCTATGCGATACCGGCGTTCATCTCCATCCTGGTGTTCAAGGGCTTGTTCAACCAGAACTTCGGTGAAATCAACCTGTTCCTGGAAGCGGCCTTCGGCATCAAGCCGGACTGGTACACCAATCCCTTCCTGGCCAAGGTGATGATCCTCATCGTCAACACCTGGCTCGGTTACCCCTACATGATGATCCTCTGCATGGGCCTGCTCAAGGCGATTCCGGAAGATCTCTACGAGGCGTCTGCCATGGACGGGGCGGGGCCGGTACAGAACTTCTTCAAGATCACCGTACCGCTCTTGATGAAGCCGCTGACACCGCTGTTGATTGCATCCTTTGCCTTCAACTTCAACAACTTCGTACTTATCCAGTTGTTGACGAACGGGGCGCCGGACATCATCGGGGCCACCACGCCGGCCGGGACCACCGACTTGCTGGTGAGCTACACCTACCGGATCGCGTTCCAGGGCTCGGGTGGTCAGGACTACGGTCTGGCCAGTGCCATCGCCACCGCCATCTTCCTCATCGTGGGTGCGCTGGCCTTGCTCAACCTGAAATTGTCCAAAGCCGACAAGCAACTGTAAGGAGGCTTCAACATGGCAATCGTACAACCCAAATCAGTCAAATACCGGGTGTGGGCAACCCACCTGGTGATGTGGGGCTTCCTGGCACTGATCATCTTCCCGCTGATCATGGTCATCGCCATCTCGTTCCGTAACGGCAACTTCTCGGTGGGGGAGATCATCCCCACCAATCCGACCCTGGATCACTGGAAGCTGGCGCTCGGCATGTCCATCACCAACGCCGATGGCAGCATCACGCCGCCGCCGTTCCCGGTGCTGACCTGGCTGTGGAACTCCATCAAGGTGGCGGGCATCACCGCCCTGATGATAGTGGTGCTCTCCACCACCTGTGCCTACGCCTTCGCCCGTCTGCGGTTCCGTGGCAAGTCCACCATCCTGCAGGGCATGCTGATCTTCCAGATGTTCCCGGCGGTGCTGGCACTGGTGGCCATCTACGCGCTCTTCAACAAGATCGGTGACTACATCCCCTGGCTGGGTCTCAACACCCACGGCGGCCTGATCCTGGCCTACATGGGGGGCATTGCCCTGCACGTCTGGACCATCAAGGGCTACTTCGAGACCATCGACTCTTCCCTGGAGGAGGCGGCGGCCATCGATGGCGCTACTCCGTGGCAGGCGTTCCGCCTGATCCTGCTGCCCCTGTCGGTGCCCATTCTGGCGGTGGTGTTCATCCTGGCCTTCATCGGCTCCATCACCGAGGTGCCCATGGCCTCCATCCTGTTGCAGGATGTGAACAATCTGACCCTGGCGGTCGGGGCCCAGCAGTACCTCTATCCGCAGAACTACCTGTGGGGTGACTTCGCCGCAGCCGCCGTGCTGTCAGGCTTCCCCATCACGGTCGTCTTCCTGCTCGCCCAGCGCTGGCTGGTGGGCGGTCTGACCGCAGGCGGCGTGAAAGGTTAACGGTTCATGGCCGGGGGAGCTGGCTCCCCCCGTCATCACGATTTGCAAAGATTCAAGAGCGGAGCTCGACATGGCTGAAGTAGTACTCAACAACGTTCGCAAAAATTACGACCCGGCTGTCCACAAGGACACCCTGCGCAGCATCAACCTCGACATCAAGGAAGGGGAGTTCATCGTCTTCGTCGGCCCGTCCGGCTGCGGCAAGTCCACCCTGCTTCGGATGATCGCGGGTCTGGAAGACATCACCAGCGGCGAGCTGACCATCGGCGGGCGCTACATGAACGACGTGCCGCCGGTGGAGCGCAACGTGGGCATGGTGTTCCAGTCCTACGCCCTCTACCCGCACATGAACATCTACGAGAACATGGCTTTTGGCCTCAAGCTCAAGAAGATGGACAAGGAGAACATCCACAAGCGGGTGATGCGCGCCGCCGAGATCCTGGGTCTCGAGCCGCTGCTGGACAGAAAGCCCAAGGCCCTTTCTGGCGGTCAGCGTCAGCGGGTGGCCATCGGCCGCTCCATCGTGCAGCAGCCGCAGGTGTTCCTGTTTGACGAACCCCTGTCGAATCTCGACGCCGCCCTGCGGGTCAAGATGCGCATCGAGATCGCCAAGCTGCACAAGGAGCTCAACTCCACCATCATCTACGTGACCCACGACCAGGTGGAGGCCATGACGCTAGCCAACCGCATCGTGGTGCTGAGCCCGCTCAAGGGCGAGGCGGCCACCAACCTGGAGCAGTTCGGCACCCCCCTAGAGCTCTACCACAACCCGGACAACAAGTTCGTGGCAGGCTTCATCGGCTCCCCCAAGATGAACTTCCTGGCGGGCGAGCTGGTGGAGATCGGGGAGCAGGAGTGCGTGGTCAAGCTCACCTCCGGCGATACCGTGCGTGCCCGGGTGGATGCCCGTCGCGGCGCGGTGGGCGACAAGGTGGAGCTGGGCATTCGCCCCGAGCACCTGGTGCCGCTGGGTCATGCCCATGCAGACAGCCGCGTGAGCGGCGTGGTGCAGGTAGCCGAACACCTGGGGGCAGAATCCTTCGTCTACATGGACGTGGATGGTCATGACTTCACCGTCAAGGCGAGCTCCGACATCGACGTGGCCACCGGCCAGGAGTACAGCATCGGCATCCCGGCCGAAGCCTGCTACCTGTTCGATGCCAAAGAGCAGGCGTTCCCGCGCACGGCCAAATATATCCGCGCCTGAGAGGGCGAGAGTGCCAGGTTTTCCTTTCTATACGTTCAATGCCTTTTGCCGGTCGCAAGACCGGCTTTTTATTGCCCGTCATCCGAAGCCCGGGTTCCGGCCAGCGGGGGCGGCTGGCCGGAACCCGTCACTGCCCGTGCTTGTCTGACTCGAGGGCGGCGGTGACGTCCGGCACGAAGTGCTGGCTGGTGAGCGGCGGGCGCTCATACCCTTCGGTCTTGATGGGAGGCAGGGTGATGGGCTCGTAGTGGATCGCCTCGTAGGGCACCTTGCCAAGGAGGTGGGAGATGCAGTTGAGGCGGGCGCGGCGCTTGTCATCGGCGTCCACCACGAACCAGGGGCAATCCTCGGTATCCGTGTAGGTGAACATGTCATCCTTGGCGCGGGAATACTCGACCCAGCGGGAGCGGGATTGCAGATCCATGGGGCTGAATTTCCAGCGCTTGATGGGGGTGTTGATGCGCTCCTTGAAGCGTTTCTCCTGCTCTTCGTCGCTGACCGAGAACCAGTATTTGATGAGGGTGATGCCGGAGCGGATCAACATCCGCTCGAATTCGGGGCAGGCGCGCAGGAATTCGCGATACTCGTCGTCGCTGCAAAAGCCCATCACCCGTTCGACCCCGGCCCGGTTGTACCAGGAACGGTCAAACAGCACCATCTCGCCCGCCGAGGGCAGGTGCGCCACGTAGCGCTGGAAGTACCACTGGGTGCGTTCCCGATCCGAGGGGGCGGGCAGGGCGGTGACCCGGCAGACCCGGGGGTTGAGGGGCTCGGTGATCGCCTTGATGACGCCCCCCTTGCCCGCGGCGTCGCGCCCCTCGAACAGCACCACCACTTTGAGCCCCTCCTGCTTGACCCACTCCTGCAATTTGACCAGCTCCTCCTGCAGGTGGGCGAGGTGATGTTCGTAGGTCTTCTTGTCCAGACGCGGGCGTTTCTTGCTCTTTTCCTTGGCCATCATCCTCTCCTTGGTGACTCCTCGTTGTGAGTCTCTCCAGCTTGCACCAGGCGGACACCCCTGCCAAGGGTGGCGTGTTACACTGCCGCCTCATCAGCCGCTGGCAACAGGAGAAAACATGAAGCAGTTTATGGAGATAGCGGGCCGCCGCATGGCCTATCTGGACGAGGGGCAGGGTCCGGCACTGCTCTTTGGCCACAGCTACCTGTGGGACAGTGCCATGTGGGCACCGCAAATCGAGGCCCTCAAGGAGCATTATCGCTGCATCGTGCCCGAGCTTTGGGGTCACGGGGATTCCGATGTGCTGCCCGAGGGGCCCTGCACCCTGGCGACCCTGGCCCGGGATCACCTGGCGCTGCTCGATGCCCTTGGCATCGACGAGTGCGTGCTGGTGGGGCTCTCCATCGGTGGGATGTGGGGCGTGGAGCTGGCGCGCATGGCGCCTGCTCGCCTCAAGGGAGTGGTGCTGATGGACAGCTTCGTCGGCCTTGAACCCCAGATCACCTGCGAGCGCTATCTCGGCATGCTGGCGATGATCGAACAGGTCGGCGCCGTGCCTGCGCCCATCGCCGATCAGGTGGCGCCGCTCTTCTTTGCCCATCAACCGGACGCGGCCCTGATGGCCGGTTTCAAGGCCCGGCTGGCCCAATGGCCCGCCGACAAGGTGGCGAGCCTGGTGGCGGTGGGGCGCAGCTTCGTGACCCGGGAGGATCGCATCGACTGGCTCGAAGAGATGAGGTTGCCCGCACTGGTGATGACGGGGTGCGAGGACAAGGCTCGCCCTGTGCTGGAGGGGTATCTGATGGCCGAGGTGCTGGGGTGCCCGTTCAGGGAGATCCCGGGGGCCGGTCACATCTCGACCTTGGAGAACCCCGCGTTCATCAACCAGGCGCTCGCCGAATTTCTCGCCGAAGTGGCAGGGTGACGCTGCGCCGGATAGCCGTAAAAAAGGAGCCATGGGCTCCTTTTTTGTTGTCCAGTCCGGATGGGGCTACCAGATGTAGCCCACCCCGAAGCCTGCATAGAGTTCTCCCTGATGCTGGACGATGGGGCTGTCCGCGATGTCGTCGTCGTAGCGCTCGTAGTTGATGCCAAAGCCGCCAATCCAGTTGGCGCTGAAGCGATAGCTGCCGATGAGGGAGACCATGGGGGAGAGGGTGGTGCCCGTGTTCCACGCCGGCCTGTCCGCCCTCGCTTCGTCTTGCGAGACACCGCCGAAGTAGTAGTTGGCGAGGTTGTGGCTGCGCAGCATGACGCCGGCTCCCGGCATCAGCAGCAGGGGGCCGCGGATGATGGGGAAGTTGGCCCACAGCATCAGCTCCTGACCGTCGCTGGTGCCGGTCACATCCGTGGTGGCCCGCACGCTCCAGAGGGCGTAGGGAGTGATGAGATCGGCCCCAACACCGGCCTCGAACTGCCCCTTGCGCTTCTCCATGCCATGGAGGAAGGGATCGTCGTCCGGGTCCAGGTTGCCAAAGCGCATCCGGCCGAAGGCATAGGTCGAGAGGTTGCCATCCCGGCTCAGGTAGTAGCGGGCCCGATCCCCCAGATACATCAAGTTGTCACCAAAATAGAGGGCCCCCGGGATGGGCATCAGGGTATCGTCCTGGTGCTGGTAACGGGCCTGACCGCCGATGACGGCCCCGCCCAGCACCAGCCCCTTGGGAATGGGGCTGTCAGGGCTGTCGCTGGAGAAGGCGCTGAGGGCCCCGATATCGAGGTCTGCCCGGACGGGAGAACAGAACAGCAGTGCCAGAAAGGCACCCAGAGAGGCATGGCGCAGGGCAGGGACTGGGGACATGACAGATCCTTGTCGGTGGGTGGGCGTGGGAACGAATCAGACCGGCGTAGCAAGTCAAACGGATGTCGGTTTTCAATTAAACCCGACAAGGCAAGCATGAGCCAGCGTCACGGAGGTGCTGCTGGTGGCCGGTATCTGGAAGGGGCGAGACCCGGCCTCGCCCCTTGCCAGGGTCAGGGGGCGGGGCGGGGGAGATCTTCCCGCTTGGGCCAGGCGTTGAGCACCGCTTTGACCAGTGTGGCGAGGGGAATGGCGAAGAAGACGCCCCAAAAGCCCCACAGACCGCCAAACACCAGCACGGCGATGATGATGGCCACCGGGTGCAGGTTGACCGCCTCGGAGAAGAGCAGGGGGACCAGCAGGTTGCCGTCGAGGGCCTGGATCACGAGATAGGCCACCATCAGCCAGGCGAAGTCGGGGGTCAGCCCCCACTGGAACAGGGCCACCATGGCCACCGGCACGGTCACCGCGGCGGCACCGATATAGGGGATGAGCACGGAGAAGCCCACCGCGACCGCCAGCAGGGCGGAGTAGCGCAATCCCATCAGGGCGAAGGGCACATAGGTGGCGATGCCGACGATGACGATCTCGATCACCTTGCCGCGGATGTAGTTGATGATCTGGTCGTTCATCTCCACCCAGACCCGGTTCACCAGGGTGCGGTTGCGGGGCAGGAAGCGGCGCAGGCCGCCCATCAGCACCTGTTTGTCCTTGAGCATGAAGAAGACCATCAGGGGCACCAGGATGGCGTAGATGAGGATGGCCACCACGTTGATGAGGGAGCTCAAAGAGGCGCTCACCAGTTGTTCGCCGCCGGTCAGGATGCGCTGGCGAATGTTGTCGATGATGGTCTCCACCAGGCTGACGTCGATGATCTCGGGGTATTTTTCCGGCAGGGTGCGGACATAGTCCTGGGCATGGGCCAGCATGGCGGGGGCCTCCTTGGCCAGGTTGACCCCCTGGCTCACCAGCGTCGGGATGAGGCCCAGCAGCATCAGGGTCGTCACCGTGATGAACAGCAGCAGGACCAGGCTGGTAGCGACGGTGCGAGAGAGGCCGCCTCGTTGCAGGCGACTCACCGGCCACTCCAGCAGATAGGCCATCACCAGGGCCACCAGCAGCGGTGCCAGCAGATCCCCAAACAGCCAGAGCACGGCAAAGCAGAAGACCAGCAGCAGGAAGAGGGTGACGGCATCGGGGTCGGAAAAACGGGTCTGATACCAGCGCTTCAATACATCTAACATCGAGGCTTCCTTGATGGCGGCTCACGGGGTGGCATGGGCTCGGGGGCGAGCAGGGCGTCCCGGGGGGGACGGGCAACGACGAGCAGCAGGGAGAGGCGGGCAGCTGACTCTTCCCGGGTCTGGACATGGTGACCCTGACGGCGCAGATAGGCGGGAATGTCCTGCCGGGAGCCTGCATCCCCGAGCTGGATGCACACGGATTGACCGGGCCGGGCCTGGCGCAACCAGAGCTTGAGCCGGATGAGGGGCTCGGGACAACGCCAGGGGGTCAGGTCGAGCTGTTCCATGAGAACTCCATCGCGTGCGTGGCGGTCATTATGGCCGTGATGAGAGGATGAAACAACGCTTGTGGGCCTTGAATGGCAAGGGTATTCTGCCGATGCCCGCTGGGGTCTGATTGGAGATAGAGATAACGTGGCACGTTTTTCCCCCCTGATAGCATCGCTTCCCCTGTTGGTCACCCTGATGGGGGCGACCTTCCACGCCCAGGGGAGCAACCAGTTGCCCGACATCGGTACCGCCGGGGTCGCCGCACTGCCCATCGAGCAGGAGGTGCGCTACGGCAACGCCTTCATGCGTTTTGCCCGGGCGGGCCTGCCCATCATCGATGACCCCGTGCTCAACGAATACATCGACGATCTGGGCCAGCGGCTGCTGACCAATGCCGACGGGGTGCGCTTCCCGTTCACCTTCTTCCTCATCAACGATCCCAGCATCAACGCGGCGGCCTTCCTCGGTGGCCGGGTCAAGGTGCACACCGGCCTCTTCCTCTACGCCGAGAGCGAGAGCGAGCTGGCCTCGGTACTGGCCCACGAAATCACCCACGTGACCCAGCGTCACATCGCCCGTTACATGGAGGCACAGGCGAGCAGCTCCGCCATGACCCTGGCCGGCCTGGTGGGCTCCATTGCACTCGCGGTGATCAACCCCACCGCCGGCATCGCGGCCTTGCAGACCACGCTTGGTTTGTCGATGCAGTCGGCCATCAACTACACCCGGGACAACGAATACGAGGCGGATCGCATCGGCATGAAGACGCTGTATGACGCCGGGTTCGATCCCATGGGCATGGCCAACTTCTTCCAGAAGCTGGCGGCGGAGTACCGCTATGCCAGCAAGCCGCCGGAGATGCTGCTGACTCACCCCCTGCCGGAGACCCGGATCAGCGAAGCCCGTGCCCGGGCCGGGAGCTATGGCGCGCGCGCCCTGCCGCCGAGCCTGGACTTCTGGCTGGCCAAGGTGCGCATCCAGGTGCGCTATGGCACCGAGACGCCCCAGGCGCTGCTCACCTACTTCGACAGCCGCCTGCAGAAGGGGGATTACCCCCTCAAGGATGCCGCCATCTATGGCAAGGCGCTGGCCCTGTTGCAGCTCAAGCGCACCGATGAGGCCGACACCCTGATGCAGGAGCTGGCGACCCGTCACCCGGAGGATCTCTTCGTGGTGGATGCCCTGACCGACATCGATCTCGCCAAGGGGCGCAGCGCCCAGGCCATCGCCAGACTGGAGCGCTTCCGCACCCGGATGCCGGACAACGAGGTGGTGGTGGTGAACCTCGGCAACGCCTATCTGGAGGGGGGGAACTACAAGAAGTCCATCGCCATCCTGGACCCTTATGCCCGGGAGCACGACGAGAACAGCCTGGCCTGGAGCCTGCTGTCTGACGCCTACCGCAAGGCGGGCAGAATGACGGACCTGCACATGGCACGGGCGGAGACCCTTTCCCTGCGCGGGGACTACCAGGCGGCCATCGACGAACTGATCGTGGCCCGGGGCACCACCAGCGACAAGCTGACCCTGGCCCGCATCGAGGCGCGCATCACCCAGCTGGAGCGGGCCAAGAAGGATCTGGACAGCCTCAAGGGCTGAGTCCGGAGCGGGTTGATGGCAGGCGGGGTGCTCCTTTGGGGGCACCCCGCCTTGTTTTGCAGGCTAAAATAGGGCCTTTCATCGGTTTCAACGCATCTTGATGATGAAGAAATGAATGTGATGGATGGCTCTGCTATGGGGCGCTCACCAGGCGGCGTTTCATCTCGCCTATCTTCTGCTCGTCCAGCTCCCCCAGCAGGGTCTCCAGCAGCGTGCCCCTGGCATCGAGCAGATAGCTGGTGGGCAGCGCCCCGGGCCTTGGGAACGGGAGGCGGGCGTCGTCATCCGGGATCATCAGGGGAACCCTGATGGCGTGGCGCCGTGCCAGCTCGGTCAGTTCGGCGGGGGAGGCGGGGTCATAGTTGATGGCGATCACCCGGATCTGACCTTCCTGGTGCAATGTTGCCAGCAGGGGCATCTCCCGCAGGCAGGGGGCGCACCAGGGGGCGAAGTAGTTGACCAGCAGCGGCTTGCCACCGAGATCCGCGAGGCTGACCTTCTTTCCCGCGCCGTCGGTGAAGTCGGGTGCCGGGCTGCAGGCCCCCAGCAGGGTTGCCACAATCAGCCAACAGATCCGTTTCATTTCCATAGCCTTCCCGCTTACCCTGACCATCCGTTTCCCCTACAATAGCGCCATTTCTTGTCCCATCTTGCGATTAATCAGGGAGTTATCATGAGCGAGACCCAAATCTACCACAATCCGCGCTGCTCCAAGAGCCGTGAAACCCTGGCCTTGCTGGAACAGCACGGGGTCGCCCCCGAGGTGGTGCTCTATCTGGAGCAGGCCCCGAGTGAGGCACAGATCCGCACCCTCCTGAGTCAGCTTGGCTTCACGGATCCCCGACAGCTGATGCGCACCAAGGAAGATCTCTACAAGGAGCTGGGGCTCGGCGAGGTGAGCGGCGATGACCTCATTCGTGCCATGCACCAGCATCCCAAGCTCATCGAGCGCCCCATTGTCATCAAGAATGGGCAGGCCCGCATAGGTCGTCCGCCCGAGCAGGTGCTGGAGATCCTCAAGTGAGCACCCGCTTCGCTCGCCTGCTGACCCTGGCCGGTTTTTTCGGCCTGCTGGCCTGGGTGCTGCTCTGGCACCTGTGGCTCTCGCCCCACCCGGACCTCAACCCCTGGCTGTTGCCGGTGATCTGGACGGTGCCGCTGCTCTTCCCCCTCAAGGGCATAGTGCAGGGCAATCCCTACACCCACGCCTGGGGCAATTTCGTGCTGATGCCCTACTTCCTGCACGCCCTGACCCTGATCACCACGGATGAGGGGGAGCGGTGGCTGGCGGTGGTGGAGCTGGTGCTCACCACCCTGGCGTTTGTGGGCACCATCTATTATGCCCGCCTGCGCGGCCGCGAGCTGGGGCTGAGTATCCGCAAGAAGGAAGGCTGAGCCCCTCCCTGTCCGCCTGCTGGCGGGCAGGGTATGTGTCTGAAACCGACGCAAGCCAGCGAATGGCATCTGGCGGTATCGCCCCGAAGTGGCTTGCTTATCTCTTTGATTAATTTATGAATATTGATCGCTGATTGGCAGGGCAGTACCTCTGTTGACAGATCTGCCATCTGGTTTGCCAGCCTCAGTCAGCCCCTGTTATGCAAAAAGGGGTATGCTTGTGTTTTCACCAGACTCGAGTGATCCATATGACAATCCTGCGTTCCCTCCTGTTGCACAAGACCCTGCTGGCCCTGACCGTCTCCCTCTCCGTCAGTTCCCTCGCCGATGCCTGTACCCGCGCCGTCTATCAGGGGGAGGGAGCGCTGGTGGTGACCGGTCGTACCATGGACTGGCGCAGCGCCATGCCGACCAATCTCTGGGCGCTGCCCCGTGGCATCGCGCGGGAAGGGGAGGCAGGTGCGCACTCCATGACGTGGACGTCGCGCTACGGCTCCGTGGTGGCGGCAGGCTTCGATGCGGGCACCGCCGACGGCATGAACGAGAAGGGGCTGGTGGCCAACCTCCTCTATCTGACCGAGTCCGAGTATGTGACCCCGAGCGACAAGGATCCGCGCAAGACTCTCTCCATCTCGCTCTGGGCCCAGTATGCGCTGGACAACTTCGCCACCGTGGCCGAGGCGGTCGAGGCCCTCTCCAGAGATGAGTTCTATGTGGTGACCACCCTGACCCCGGATGGCAAGCCGGGCCAGCTGCACCTCTCCCTCTCCGATGCGAGCGGCGATTCCGCCATCTTCCAGTACGTGGGGGGCAAGCTGCAGATCTACCACGACCGCAGCTATCAGGTGATGACCAACTCGCCGACCTTTGACAAGCAACTGGCCCTCAACGACTACTGGGAGGAGATTGGCGGTCTCACCATGCTGCCCGGCACCAACCGCTCGGCGGACCGTTTTGCCCGCGCCTCCTTCTACATCAAGACCCTGCCAAAGACCGACCAGGCCAACGAGGCGGTAGCCGGGGTGATGAGCGTGATGCGCAACGTCTCGGTACCCATGGGGATCAGCACCCCGGATCAGCCCAACATCTCCACCACCCTGTGGCGCAGCGTGGCGGATCAGCAGCATCGCCGCTATTTCTTCGAGCTGACCCATCTGCCCAACACCTTCTGGGTGAGCATGGACAAGCTGGATCTCACTGCGGGGGCCCCGGTGCGCAAGTTGCCCCTGACCGAGCAGCAGCTCTATGCGGGGGAGACGGCGGAGAAATTCGTCCCGGCCAAGGCGTTTCGCTTCCTGCCGGCCAGCCCCAAGGCCTGAGCGTTCCTTTGATGACAACGCCCCGCTCGGGGCGTTTTTTATGGTGGGGATGAGGTGGCAGTGCGGTGGGCGGCGATCTGCGCCTCGCAAAAGCGCATCAGCTCCGGGTAGAAGTGCAGGAAGGCGTGCTCGGCCTCGGTCCAGCGAGCCTGATCCAGGGCGTCGAGCGCCTCCCCGAGCGGCACGGGGCGGCGCAGCCGACGACCGATGCCGTTGAGGGCCGCCCCCACCCCTTCCCGGTACTGGTAGGAGGCCAGCCAGTCCTGCTCGGCCATGCGCCGCAGGGCCATCGGCAGGCCCTGTGGCAGGCTGTGATGATCCAGGAGAAGTTGACCATAACTCTGCGCCAGAAAGCGGGGCAGGGGGGCTGCGCTGAACCTCTGCCAGTGCTGGCTGAGCCAGTGATCGTAGAGCATGTCCACCACAATGCCGCCGAAGCGGCGCCAGGGGGGGCGAAGCTCGCCACGGCGGCCCGATGGGCCGGGTGGGCATCGGTGAAGGCGTCTATCTTGCGGTGCAGCCAGATCCCCTCGTCGAAGTGGTCAGCCAGACCCGTCGGCAGCGGGCCCTTGATGAAGTCCCCCAGCAGGTTGCCGGTGAGGGAGCTGCCGGTATGGGCCGCCAGATGGAGGTGGGCGAGAAAATTCATGGGATGGGGCTCGCGTGCCTGGGCGTGAACGGGTGATCCGAGCCTAACGAATCGTGGCCGGATTGACCATGGGCAGGATGTTTCATCCCCAAGTCCCCTTGCCGGGCAAATTTGAGGCGTGGTAAGGTGCTTGCCATCTTTGTCACAGGACGCGACAAATCACCATGATGCGCAAAGCCAGAGGCTTTTTTCTGGCCTTCTACTTCAAGCCTTTCTATCTCTCCGAGTGGTTCGACGAATAGGTCGAGGCCCCGGAGCAGTTCATTGACGCCCATGGCGGCGTAATCCCGCTCATCTGCAATTTGCCGTTTGTTGGCCATCGCTTGCCTCTGCCTGCGATGCCTTGACCGCGCCTGTGCGCATTTTATGTAATGGAGTACTTACGATGAAGACCACACTGACCCTGTCAGTCCTTGTTGCTGCCTGTCTGCTCGCCACCCCCGTCACCGCCAAGGAGTGGAAGACGGTACGCTTTGGCATGGAGGGGGCCTATCCACCCTTCTCATGGACCGATGCGTCCGGAGAGATCAAGGGATTTGACATCGATCTTGCCAACGCCCTGTGCCAGCAGATGGCCGTCAGGTGCGAACTGGTGGCCCAGGATTGGGACGGCATGATCCCGGCCCTGCTGTCGCGCAAGTACGACGCCATCATCGCTGCCATGTCGATCACCGACGAGCGGCGCAAGAAGGTCGACTTCACCGAGAAATATGCCCACATTCCCAACCGCTTCGTGGCGGCCAGGGGCACCGAACTGACGCTGACGCCGGAAGGGATGGCGGGCAAGCGCATCGGCGTGCAGCGGGCCACCACCCACGACAAGTACCTGACCGACAACTTCGGCTCCAGCGTCACCATAGTGCGTTACGGCAGTGCCGATGAAGCCTACCTCGACCTGAAGGCGGGACGGGTGCTGGCCCTGCTGGCCGACGCCTCGGCCATCGAACAGGGGTTGCTTGGCAAGGAAGGGGGCGACAAGTTCGACTATGTGGGGCCGGCCCTGACCGACCGTCAATGGTTTGGCGACGGCATGGGGATCGCGGTGCGCAAGGGGGATCCGGATCTCAGGGCCAGGCTGAACGACGCCATCAAGGCCCTGCGCGCCAACGGCAAGTATCAGGAGATCAACCGGAAGTACTTCAAGTACGATATCTATGGCGGTTGATGGGTAACAGTCGGAGGGTGCCTGCTCCCTCCTTTTTCATGCAGCAAGGAGAGACCCCATGTTGACCCTGATCGAGGGTGCGCAGATCCATAGTCCGGCCCCGCTCGGCCAGCAGGATCTGCTGGTGGCGGATGGCCGCATCGCCTGGATGGGCAAGGGGCTGACGGTTCCGGTCGACTGGCCACTGACGCGGGTGGACGCTGGCGGCCGCTATCTGGTGCCCGGACTGGTGGACCCGCTCGCCCATATCACGGGAGGCGGCGGCGAGGGAGGCTTCGGCTTTCGCACGCCGGAGCTCTCGGCAAGGGAAGCTCTGGCGGCGGGGGTCACCACGCTCGTGGCGGCCCTCGGCACCGACAGCCTGACCCGCAGCCCGGCCCAGGTGCTGGGGAAGGTGCGCGAGTTTCGCGAAGCCGGGGTGAGCGCCTTCATGTACACCGGCTCCTACCACCTGCCGGTCAAGACCCTCACCGGCACGGTGGAGTCGGACATCATGCTGATCTCCGAAGTGCTGGGGGTGGGGGAGGTGGCCATCAGCGATCACAGATCCAGCGCTCCCACCCACGACGAGCTGGCGCGGCTGGCGAGCGAGGCACGGGTGGCCGGGCTGTTGTCGGGCAAAAGTGGCGTCAGCTTCTTTCACCTGGGAGATGGCCGCGGGGCGCTGGCGCCCCTGCGGGCGTTGCGGGATGACACCGACATCCCGCTTCGCCAGCTCTACCCCACCCACTGCAACCGCAATCCCTGGCTCTTTGCCGAGGCCATCGAGTGGGGTCGGGCAGGTGGCTGGGTCGACCTCACCACGTCGAGCTTCCCGGATCTGCTGGATGATGGGGAGCGGCTCGCGGCCGACGCCCTGGTGGCGTTGCTGGCGGCAGGCGTGCCCGTGGATCGCATCAGCTTCAGCTCGGACGCCAACGCCAGTCTGCCGCGCTTTGACGGCGAGGGGCGCCTCATCGAGCTGCGCTGCGGCCAGATAGGGAGCCTGTGGCAGGAGGTGGTGGCGGCCTGCGGCAAGGGGCTGGCACTGGAGACGGCACTGGCGGTAGTGACGGCCAATCCGGCCAGGGCGCTGGGGCTTGCGAGCAAGGGTACCCTGGGGGTGGGGCAGGATGCGGATCTGCTGCTGATCGATCCTGATACGTTCGCCATCGAGCGGGTGATGAGTGGGGGTCGGTGGCGCACCTGAATAACGGCGCCTGTCATCCAGCCCGCTCAGTTCATCAACAAAAAGCCCGGCAGCAGTGCCGGGCTTTTTCGTGCCATGGGCTCAGATAGCCAGGAACCCCAGGATCAGAATGGGGCCGAGCAGACTCAGGATAAAGCCGGAGACGATGGCCACCGGCACCACCTGGATGCCGCCGGATTTCTGGATGACAGGCAGGGTGAAGTCCAGCGCCGTGGCGCCGCCGTAGCCGATGGCGGCGCTGGGGTGGCAGCGCATCAGCACCGGGATGATGAGGATGGCGATAAGCTCGCGCCCCAGATCGTTGATGAAGGCGGCGGAGCCCAGCACCGGGCCCAGCTTGTCCGCTACCAGAATGCCGGAGAGCGAATACCAGCCAAAACTGGAGCTCATCGCGAGGCCATGGGCAAAGGGCATGCCGAGCAGCTGGGCGGCCAGCAGGCTGCCGAGCCAGCTGCTGAGGATGACGGTGAGCGCGATCTTCATGCCCCAGGGGTTGAGCAGGATCTGGCGCAGGCGCATGCCGGAGTTGCGCATCTGGATGCCGATGAGCAAGAGCAGCAGCATCAGGGCCCACTCGCTCAACTTGTCGATGGGCAGGGCGCGCAGGTCCACCACCAGCCCCAGCAAGACGCCCCCCAGCACCACGAAACAGAGCTGGAGGGATTCCCACAACAGGTGCAGCTTGCTCGGCATCTTGCCGTCGCTGGCCTCGTGGGTGGGGGGGCTGCGTTTGTCCAGCCACCACAGGGCCAGCAGGTTGCAGAGGGTAATGGCGGCGAGCATCACCCCTGCCACCTTGAAGATCACTGCCAGGTTGCTGCCCAGGTTCTCCACATAGGCCAGTCCCAGCCCCATCAGGAACAGGATGAGGTAGACCATCTTGCCCAGGGACTGGTTGACCAGCTTGATCAGACGGGCGGAAGAGAGGGGAACCAGATAGCCGATCACGAGCGGCAGCAGGATCAGCAACACATTGAGCAACATCGGGGCCTCGATCACAAAACGTGGAAAAACGGCACCTTATCACGACTTGTTGCACCTGTGTCACGGATCTGTGCATCAGCATGGCCCATACGGGACTTTTTTATCATATTGTTGTGTTTTTTGATGACAGTCGGCTCTGTACGCAAATGGGGAAAGAGGGCCACATCACCTGAAAAATCAATTTCATCCCCATGAAATGACGAGAGAAGGGGAATCTGCCCGGGTGAATAAAGTCCTTTTGGGTGACATCTGGCGGATATGGTGAAATATGCTTGCTACCAGTGCGCTGCGGGTATAAAAGAGCGGTAGGGAAGGTGCAACAAAAAATGGATTTTATGCAGACAAAGTGCTGAAAAATACTCAATAGGCCAATAAAAATACAGATAAAACACCAAATACCTCGGTTCTGTATTGTTTTTTCACTACCTCAATGATATTTTCGCTGAAGGTTGCCATCGGTTAACGTTTTGTTAAATGGACGATGGTGGAGTCACGCCGAAGCGGCGTCTAGGGACAGACAAGGTTGTAATGGATGAGCGACGTTGCCGCACTGGAAGTTCGTGATCTGCACAAGTATTTTGGCACCCACGAAGTGCTCAAGGGCATCGATATGACGGCCCACAAGGGGGATGTGATCTCCCTCATCGGCTCCTCGGGTTCGGGGAAGTCGACCTTTCTACGCTGTATCAATCTGCTTGAAACCCCCTCATCGGGCAGCGTCTCCCTCCATGGGGAGCTGATCCGGATGAAAACCAGCCGTTCCGGCGAACGCCTGCCGGAAGACATGCGCCAGGTGGAGCGTATCCGCAGCCGACTGGCCATGGTGTTTCAAAGCTTCAATCTCTGGTCCCACATGACCATCATGCAGAACATCATCGAAGTGCCCATCCAGGTACTCAAGGTGCCCCGTGCCGAGGCCATCGCCAAGGCGGAGCACCTGCTCAACCGGGTGGGGCTGTGGGAGCGTCGCGACTATTATCCCGGTCACCTCTCCGGCGGTCAGCAGCAGCGGGCCGCCATCGCCCGGGCGCTGGCGGTGGAACCCGAGGTGATGCTGTTTGACGAGCCTACTTCGGCCCTCGACCCTGAACTGGTGGGGGAGGTCCTTGGCCTGATGCGCGAGCTGGCGGAAGAGGGGCGTACCATGATGGTGGTGACCCACGAGATGTCCTTCGCCCGCGACGTGTCGAACAAGGTGATGTTCCTGCACCAGGGGCGCGTGGAGGAGGAGGGCAATCCCAAGGAGATCTTCGCCCATCCCAAGTCGGAGCGATTCAAGCAATTCATCTCGTCCATCTATTGATGGACGGGATTCAATTTCAACCATCCGTACTTTCAACGATCGACGTGTTTATCAAGGAGAGATACATGAACAAGCTGATGCTGGCGACTGCCGTGATGACGGCCCTGTGTTCCGGTAGCCTGATGGCCAAGGAGTGGAAAGAGGTCCGGATCGGGGTGGAAGGGGCCTATCCCCCCTTCTCCTGGACCGAGCCGAGCGGCGAGGTGAAAGGCTTCGACATCGACATCGCCAACGCCCTGTGCGAAGAGATGAAGGTGAAGTGCACCCTGATCAAGCAGGACTGGGACGGCATCATTCCGGCGCTGCTGTCGCGCAAGTATGACGCCATCATCGCCACCATGGACATCACCGAAGAGCGCAAGAAGAAGGTGGACTTCACCCAGAAGTACCAGCACATCCCGGCGCGCTTCGCCGCCAAGAAAGGGACCGAGATCCAGCTCGACAAGGCCTTCATGGACGGCAAGACCATCGCCGTGCAGCGTGCCACCTCCATGGACACCTACATCACCGACAACTTCCCCAACGCCACCATCAAGCGCTACGGCACTGCGGATGAAGCCTACCTCGATCTGAAATCCGGCCGTGTCGACTACGTGATGGCCGACTCCGCCGCCATCAGCGACGGCCTGCTGAAGAAGGAAGGGGGCGATGCCTTCGAGTTCATCGGCCCGAAACTGACCGATCCCAAGTGGTTTGGCGAGGGTGCCGGCATCGCGGTGCGCAAGGCCGACAAGGATCTGAAAGAGAAATTCAATGCCGCCATCCTGGCCCTGCGTGCCAATGGCAAGTACAAGGAAATCAACGACAAGTACTTCGACTTCGACGTGTACGGCGAGTAAGCCGACGTCAGGCGAACAACGACAGGTTGATCCCGTCAGTAGTCATCGGGCCCGTTGCCTTCCGCTGGGAGTGACGGGCCCGATTGCGATGGAGCTGCATTGCATATGTTTGATTTGAAAGGATACGAAACCTCTCTGCTGGAGGGGGCCTGGATCACCCTGGAGGTGGCGCTTGCCTCCCTGCTGCTGGCCCTGGTGCTCGGCATGCTGGGGGCCCTGGCCAAGCTCTCTCCCTACAAGTGGGCACGCGGCATCGCGGCGGCCTACACCACCGTCATTCGCGGCATCCCGGATCTGGTGCTGATGATGCTGCTCTTCTTCGGCGGCCAGGTGCTCATCAACGGGATCTGTACCTGGGTCAACGAGGCCTACAACAACCACCTGCTGGCGAGCAACCCGAACCAGGAGTGGGTCTCCCTGCTGCCCGATTACATCGACATCAGCCCGTTTGCGGCCGGGGTCGCCACCATCGGCTTCATCTTCGGCGCCTACATGACCGAGACCTTCCGCGGCGCCATCCTGGCGGTGGACAAGGGGGAGCTCGAGGCGGCCCGTGCCTTCGGCATGCGGGCAAGCCAGGTCTTTGTGCGGATCCTCTTTCCCCAGATGATGCGCCACGCCCTGCCCGGGTTTGGCAACAACTGGCTGGTGCTGCTGAAAACCACGGCCCTGGTCTCCATCATCGGGCTCGATGACATGGTGCGAAAGGCGTCGCTCGCGGCGGGCTCGACCCAGCAGCCTTTCACCTTCTACATGGCGGTGGCGCTGATCTTCCTGGTCTTCACCGCAGTCTCTACCTCGGCGCTCAAGTGGGCCGAGCGTCACTACGCCATCAAGACGAGGTAAGCCATGGATTTCTCGATCATTCTCAAGGAGTGGCCCACCTACTGGGAGGGGCTCTATACCACCATCTGGCTGGTGGCCGCCTCGCTCATGCTGGGGCTCATGCTGGCGGTGCCCATGGGCATACTGCGCAACAGCCGCAACTGGTTGATAAAGGGGCCAATCTGGGCCTATATCTACTTCTTCCGTGGCACCCCGCTTCTGGTGCAGCTCTTCATCATCTACTACGGTGCCGCCCAGTGGGAGTGGCTCAAGAACAGTGCGGCCTGGTCCCTCTTCTCGGAAGCCTGGTTCTGTGCCCTGCTGGCGTTCACTCTCAACACCGGTGCCTACACCGCCGAGATAGTGCGTGGCGCCGTGATGAACATGCCCAAGGGGCAGATAGAAGCGGCAAGCGCCTTCGGCATGACCCGCTGGCAGACCCTCACCCGCATCATCCTGCCCAACTCGTTTCGCCGTGCGCTGCCGGCCTACAGCAACGAGGTGATCTTCATGCTGCAGGGGTCGGCGGTGGCGGGCATCATCACCATCGTCGATCTGACGGGGGCGGCGCGGATCATCAACTCCCGCTACTACAGCCCGTTCGAGGCGTTCCTGACCGCAGGTCTGCTCTACATGCTGCTCACCTTCGTCATCGTCTGGTTGTTCAAGAAGTGGGAAGCCCGCTGGCATGCCCACCTGCGCCCGCGCAGCGTCTGACTGCCAGCAGAGAAAAAGCCCGCAACTGCGGGCTTCTTTTATGGACCACGGGCAGGCTCAGCGCCCCAGGTACTCCCTGTCGAAGAAGGTGTTGACCCAGTGGGGGCGATAGACGGCGAGCAGGGTCATGGTCATGCCGTTGAGGAGCGCCTCGGGGAAGAGCAGCAGCGGCCAGATGGAGAGGTAGTCGGCGCTGATGGTGTGCCAGGAGTAGGTGCCGCTCACCCCCATCAGCAGGGCGCTGGCGATCACCTTGGCCGAAATGCTCAGCGCCCCCCCGAGAAATGCCGCCACGAACAGATAGACGAAGAGGTGGCGAGGCAGCCAGGCCCAGCTCCCCAGAAACAGTAGCCAGCTGGTTGCCACCGGCAGGGCGACGCCGATGAGGGCCTGCCAGCCGATGTCGGCCAGGGGGATGACCCCGAAGTAAGCGAGGAGCAGCAGGGTGAGGCAGGGGGCGAGCAGGGCGAGGCGCCAGCCCAGCAGCAGGGTCAGGCTGGTGAGGCCGAGAAAGTGGATCTCGAGCCCCTCGTGCAACCCGGCCCGCAAGGTCCACAGCGGTACCAGCACGATGGCGCCGCCGAGGCAAAGATGCTGATAGAGCGGGTGGGCGCCAAGAGTGCGCAGCAGGGAGGCGTTCAGACTGAAGGCGAGCAGCACCAGCCAGAGCAGGAGGGCGGCAACTTGTCCTTCACTCATGAGCGGTTCCCCCGGATGCGGCTGTCGGTGATGGCGCCGTGGCGAACGCCGGCGCAATGAAAAGAGGCCGCCCTCTGCCGGGCGGCCTCCTGTCTCAATACTTCACGTTGGGGTGATACTTGCCAAGGATGCCCTGGACCCTGTCCATGGTCTCCTTGCTGGGGGGCTTGATGCCGACCAGATCATAGGTATCTCCCAGCACGTCCCACTTGTGCTTGCCAAGTTCGTGGTAGGGCAGCAGCTCCACCTTCTCGACGCACTCCCCCAGCTTGGCGATGAACTGGCCGAGTCCTTCTGCGCTTTCGTCATCGTCGGACCAGGTGGGTACCACCACGTAGCGGATCCACATGGTCTGACCGCGGGAGGCCAGGTAGCGGGCGAACTCCAGGGTGTACTTGTTGCTGACGTGGGTGAGGGGAATGTGCTTCTCGTCGTTGATCTGCTTGATGTCGAGCAGCACCAGATCGGTGTTGTCCAGCACCCGGTCGAGCAACTCGTCGTAGTGACGCACGAAACCGTTGGTATCCAGGCAGGTGTGGATCCCCTGGGCCTTGCAGGCGGTGAACAGTTCGGCGATGAACTCCTGCTGCAGCATGGCCTCGCCGCCGGAGGCGGTCACGCCACCGCCGGAGGCATTCATGAAGTGGCGATAGCTGGTGAGATCCTTCATCAGCTCGGGCACGGTGACCTCGCGGCCGCCCTGGGTGTCCCAGGTGTCCCGATTGTGACAATACTTGCAGCGCATCAGGCAGCCCTGCATGAACACGATGAAGCGGATGCCGGGGCCGTCGACGGTCCCGCAGGTCTCGACGGAATGGATCCGGCCAATGATGTCGGTAGTGCCGGTGTCGCTGGCTTCAACGGTCGGGATCCGCTGCGTGCCGGGGGTGGCAGGTCCCTTGGATTCAACGGCGGGGATCCGGTTAATGACTGACATAGACGACTCCAATGGTGCGGACAAGGTTCGAGCGGTCGTTATTTTATGACAGAAAGCCCTATAAATCCTACCAGTTTAGCCCGCAGGGGTGGCACCCAGCAGGCTCTCCAGTGCCTTGACGGGGAGCGGCCGGCTGGTGAGGAAGCCTTGATAATGCTGGCATCCCAGGGCCTTGAGCACGGCGAGCTGCTCCTCTTCCTCCACCCCTTCGGCGGTGACGGTGAAACGAAACACCCGGGCGAGATCCAGGATGGCCTTGACGATGGCCTTGTCCTGTTCGCTGTGGACCAGGGTCTGGATGAAGCTTCTGTCGAGCTTCACTTCGTCGGCGGGCAGATCCCGTAGATAGGCCAGGGACGAGTAGCCCGTGCCGAAGTCGTCGATGGAGATGAGCAGGCCGAGGGCCTTGAGCTGGCGGATCCTGGCGATACTCTCCAGCCGGTTTTCCAGCACCACGGACTCGGTGATCTCCAGCAACAGGCGCGACGGGGGCACCCCGGTGTCCCGCAGAATGTACTCCACCTGCTGCACGAAACCGGCGGTGTGGAACTGGCGGGCGCTGACGTTGACCGACAGATGGGGGATGGCGAGACCGTTGTTGAGCCAGAAGCTGTACTGGGCGCAGGCGGTCTTCATCACCCAGTAACCTATCTCCTGGATCAGGGTGGTCTCCTCGGCGATGGGGATGAACTCCCCGGGTGGCACCATGGTGCCGTCGGCCTTCTGCCAGCGCAGCAGCGCCTCTATGCCCGAGAGCGTGCCGTTGTCGACCCGGTATTGGGGCTGGTAGTGCAGCACCAGCTCGTTGTTGCGCAGGGCATCGCGCAGCTGGTTGTTGAGAGAAAGCTTGCTCTTCTCTTTTTCCGCCATGGCTTCACTGAAGAAGATATGGTTGCCCTGGCCCGCGCGCTTGGCCATGTGGACGGCGGTATCGGCCTGCTGCATCAGGACAAGGTGATCCTTGTCGTCATCGCTGAACAGGCTGATCCCCACGGAGGCGCTGCAGTGCAGCTTGTGATCGCCGATGTCGAAGGGGGCACGGAAGATCCCCATCAGCTCCCGGGCAAAGTGCTCCGCCAGGATCTTGGCGGTGATATAGCCCTGGCCCAGCGCCGTGAAGAGCAGGGCAAATTCGTCACCCGAGGTGCGGGCGAGCACCAGGTTCTCCTGGGGCAGGGACTTGAGTCGCACCACCACGGCCTGGAGCAGCAGATCGCCGCAGGCGTGACCGAGGGAGTCGTTGATGGATTTGAAGTTGTCCAGATCCAGCAGCAGCAGGGCCCCCCACTGACCACTCGGGGCCTGCAGGGTGCGCTGCATGATGTCGGTCAGGCTGCGCCTGTTGTAGAGATCGCACAGGTCGTCGTAGTAGGCGAGGCGCTCAATGTGGCGGGCGGTCTCTTTCTCCTGGGTGATGTCGTGGAAGCTGCAGACGAAGTGGCTGATCTCCTCCTCCTCGTCCTTGACCCCGCTCACCATGAGCCGCACCGGGAAGAGGTGTCCTTCCCTGTGCAGGCATTGTTCCTCCCCGAGCCAGTATCCCTGCCGGTTGACCGCCGCGATCACCTCCTCCTTGAGGGTGTCGCCATAGTAGGTGGGCCTCAGGGCGTCGATGTGCAGGCCCAGCATCTCCTCGCTGGCAAAGCCGGTGATGCGGCTGAAGGAGGCATTGACCTTGAGGATGATGCCCCCGTGATCCATCACCAGCAGGCCGTCGTGGGTGTTGAAGGCCACTTCGGCCAGGCGCAGGGCATCGTCATTGGCCAGGCGCTGCAACTCGCTGGCGGCCCGCTCGCGCTGTTCGTAGAGGACGTCCAGCAGTGGAGCGGGATCGGCCAGAGGGGTGGCGAGCAGCAGGGTGAGCTGCCCCAGGGGGAGACCGTTTGGCCCCGGGAAGGGGATGCCGACATAGGCCTTGGCGTCGAGGGCCAGCAGCTGGCTGGACTGGGGATAGCGCAGGGCCAGATCTTCCACGTAGAGACTCTGCCCGTGCTGGAAGATCTCCCGGCCCGGGCCGATGTCCATGGGCATGGGTTTGACGACGGCGAAAGCATCCCCCTCCACCACGCAGCGGGGAATGAGCCAGAGATCCTGGCCGCGAGGCTGAAACTCGCCGATCCAGCCCCTGTGGGCACCACTCAGGCCCATGGCCCAGCGCAGCAGGGCGCGGCAGTAATCGTTGCCGGTCAGGTTGGCCAGCCCCGGGGGAGGCGCGAGGTCCGGGGTGTCGGTCGCCACGGGGTCCGGCTGCCAGTGGCCGAGCAAACGGGCGCAATGACGCACCAGTTGCAGGGTGTCATCGCTGATGAGGGTGCTCTCGGCATACTCCAGGCTGAGCACGCCGATGAGCTTCTCCTGCTCCAGCAAGGCGCCGTCCAGGCGGGAGCAGACATTGGCATCGGCCAGATAGTAGTGCTGGCTCAACATGGGCTGGTGGGCCGCCTCCGAGAAGCTCAGGGCGCCCCGGGCGCGCAGGGCCCGGATGTAGCGGCTGTCTCCGCGAATGGCACCGAGCGCGTCCACCCCCAGGGTGAACACCGGGGTCAGCTGCTCGCCGCCAAGGGCGCCATGGGCCTGGTAGTGCCAGAGGATCAGGCGATCGGCCCCAAGGCACTCCTTGAGGCTCTCCAGCATGGCGTCATACTGCTGCTGGCTGGCCATCTGGCTCAGGCGCGGCAGTTGCAGGGACAGGCTGGCGGCGCTCTCCTGGGACTGAGTCTGCAGGCAGATGAGCCAGAAGGCGTCCTGCTCGTGGGAGAGGGAAATGTGCCAGAGGAGGGCGTCAAAGCGCAGCACCAGCTTGCCCCCCTTGCCGCTGGCCAGCCGCTGCTCGATGGGTTGGCGCAGGGCGTCCGGCAATTGGGCCGGCCAGGCACTGCGGGGCTCGTCGAGCCAGTAGAGCGGCGTCTGCATCACATCGGTCAGGGCGACCAGCCGTTGACTACGGGTATCCAGGCGGAAAAACAGGGGCGCCTGGCTGGCGGTCGGAAGATGGCTGAGCGCGGTAGACGACATGAACTGACACTATCCTGTTGAGCAATTGTCGGAGGGCAAGAATACTGCAAATCCGTGGCAAACAAAATTTCATTGAATTCTAAATTAGATAAGTCTAATTTATTGGTCATTTCCTGTTGAGTGGAGTCTTGCAGATGAAACGGATCCTGATTGTGGGTGGTGTGGCCGGGGGGGCGTCCGCCGCCGCCCGTGCCCGCCGTTTGAGCGAAGAGGCGGAGATCGTGATGTTCGAGCGGGGCGAGTTCGTGAGCTTCGCCAACTGCGGTCTGCCTTATCACATCGGGGGGGATATCCCGGATCGGGATGCCCTGCTGCTGCAAACGCCGCAAAGCTTCAAGCGCCGCTTCAACGTGGATGTGCGGGTGTTTCACGACGTCATCGAGATAGACAGGGCCGGCAAGAGCCTGCTGGTGCGCAACCTGCTGACCGGCGAAGAGCGGCGCGAAGCCTACGACGTGCTGCTGCTGAGCCCGGGGGCGGCGCCCATCCGGCCTCCCTTCCCCGGCATCGACAGCCCGGGGGTACACACCCTGCGGAGCATTCCCGACATGGATCGCATCCTGGCGGCGCTGGCGCACGACAAGCCCCGCCACGTCACCGTGGTGGGGGGCGGTTTCATCGGGCTGGAGATGATGGAGGCGCTGCACCAGCGCAAGCTGGATGTCACCCTGCTGGAGCTCTCCGATCAGGTGATGGCGCCGGTGGACAAGGAGATGGCCAACCTGCTCCACGCCCGCATCCGGGAGGAGGGGGTCGATCTTCGCCTGCGTACCGGCCTCGCTGCCATCGAGAGCCTGGAGGTGCCTGCCGAGAAGACCGCCGCCGTGGCGACCGCCCAGCGGGGTGGACTGCGCCTGACCCTCAATGACGGCTCTCATCTCGACACCGGCCTGTTGATCCTCGCCATCGGCGTCAAGCCCGAGACTCTGCTCGCCGCCAAGGCGGGGCTGGTGCTGGGACCGCGGGGCGGCATCAAGGTGGATGCGGGCATGCGCACCTCGGATCCCTGCATCTTCGCGGTGGGGGACGCGGTGGAGGAGACCGACTTCGTCACCGGCGAGTCCGTGCTGATCCCGCTGGCGGGCCCCGCCAACCGGCAGGGGCGCATCGCTGCCGACAACATGCTGGGGCGAAGCGAAACCTACAAGAAGACGCAAGGGACCGCCATCTGCAAGCTGTTCGATCTGGCGGTGGCGAGCACGGGGCTGAACGAGAAGCGGCTGGTGCAGCTGGGGCTGCCGTTCGAGAAGGTCTATGTCCACCCGGGCAGCCACGCCGGCTATTATCCCGGCGCCCACCCGGTCAGCCTCAAGCTGCTGTTTGCCCCCGATGGCAAGATTTACGGCGCCCAGGCCATCGGCAAGGATGGCATCGACAAGCGCATCGACGTGCTGGCGGTGGCCCAGCGCGCCGGCCTCACCGTGTTTGATCTGCAGGATCTGGAGCTCACCTATGCGCCGCCCTTTGGCTCGGCCAAGGATGTGATCAACATGGCCGGGTTCGTGGCGAGCAACCATCTGAAGGGGGACACCCTGCTCTGCCACGCAGCCGAGGTGCAGGCTCGCCACCCCCATCAGCTGGTGGTGGATGTGCGAAATGGCCCCGAACTCGACAAGCTGGGGCGCATTCCGGGGGCGCTGCACATCCCCCTGGACGAGCTGCGTGGCCGTCTTGATGAGTTGCCCAGGGATAAAGAGCTGCTCATCAGCTGCCAGGTGGGTTTGCGCGGTCACGTGGCCTGCCGCCTGCTGAGCCAGCACGGTTTTCGGGTCAAGAACCTCTCCGGCGGTTTCAAGACCTGGCAGACGGTGATCGCCGAGTAGATCCTGTGGCTGAAATGGCCCGATTGATCACTCTGTATGCAAACGGGCCACTCCAGTGAGTGGCCCGTTTTGTTGCCGCACGGGGTTGCCGCAGGTGGCCCCCTCGCTCTCAGGGGGGGCTGTCAGCGAGCTGATTGCGAATGTGGTGCTGCAAGACCGCGAGCATGGAGGCGCCGGAGAGGCCTATCATCAGGGCACCGTTGACTGCCTCCAGGGGGCCGAGCAGCTTCCACTGCGGGCTCATGACGATGTCGCCATAGCCCAGAGTGGCGAAGTTGACCCCGGAGTGATAGACGGCCTCCTGCAGGGTATCGAACTCCCCGAGCCACAGGAAGAGCCCGCCCCAGACGCCGATCTGGGCCAGGTTGCCCAGCATCACCAGAGTGATGATGCCAAACAAAGCCAGCATGCCGGCCAGGGCCCCCTCGCGTCGATTGAATCGCTTGACGTAGAAGCGGATGCACCAGACGGATACCAGGGATTGCAGCAGCATGTTGACCAGGATCACCGGGATGCCGACCAAAAAAATCGTTAACATATCAATCTCCTAGCTTGGCTTCTGCCAGTGGGCGGCCGACTGGCCACCACTGTTCGAGCAGCAAGATACAGAGCCAGCCATAGCCGGCCACCACCAGATAGAGGCCGCAACGCATGGCGGCCGCCAACCACACATCCTTGCCGGTGGCGCTGTCCTCGATGGCCGGGCCAAACAGGATGAGCGCCGTGATCCAGGCGTTGCTCCAGAAGGATGGCGGGAAACGCCCCGCCACCAGCCGCACCAGGCGCCGCGCCAGCCAGAGGGTCATCAGGGCCAGCATCAGCACCAGCATCAGGAGCGAGGGCCAGAGGCTGAGCCCGAGCCAGAGTGCGAACGCCAGCAGGGCGCCCATCAGGGTCGAGAGCACCAGCTCCTGGCCCGCCTGTCTGGCGTTGAGGGAGGTACTCTGCTGGGCCAGGGTCACCGTCTTCATCACCGCCGGAATGTAGAACGCCGGATTGCCCAGCGCCAGCAGCCACATCGGCAGTACCATGGCGACGGCGCGCAGCGCCAGCCGCTCGGGATGTTCGGGGGGCAATGGCACCGGTCTTGCCGCCGCTCCCGCCACCTGCAGGGGAGGGAAGAGTGCGTGGGCCAGGCGGTTGACCAGGGTGCCTATCAGGATCCCCAGTCCCATCATCTGGGCAAGGGCGATGGCAAGGGACTGCTCGATGAGACCGGCCACCGGGATCACCGTAATGGCCATGATGAGCAGCATGGCGGCGGCCCCCTTGCCGGCCATCGCCTGCTGCATCAGCAGGTAGAGCAGCAGGGCGACGAGCAGCACGGCCGCCAGGGCATAGTGGGTCAGCAGGGGCACCAGCAGCACGCCGCCGACCATCACGGCCAGCAGCAGAGCGCCACCCAGCAACCCTTTGCCAAGGCTGAGCGGCTCGCCGGGTCGGCACAGCACCACCCAGGCCATGATGACCCCGAGGTGGGGCATGGGCAGCGCCAGGCCGTAACAGATCCCCGTCGCGAGCCCGATGCCCGTGCCAATGCGCAGTACAGCCTTGTCGGCGTTATGCATCTGGTACCTCAATAGAGGAAGGAGAAGAGGCTCATCAGGCGGATATAGAGTGCCCCCAGGAGGTGCATCACCCCGCTCTCGCCGGTGTAGACCAGCACGTCGGCCTGGCCACCGATCCGCAGCGCCTCGACCGGGGGGAAGTCGTCGCTCTGGAAGGCGACCTTGACCGGGAAACGCTGGGCCTGGCGCAGCCAGTCGCGGTTGTTGTCCACCGTGGGCAGGGTACCGGCGGGCTGGTTCTTGCCATCGCCCACCCCGTAGCCGACGCTGCGGATCTCCCCCTCGAATAGCTGTCCAGGCAGGCTGTCGAGCAGGATGGCGACCTTGTCCCCTGGTCGAATGTTGCCGAGGTTGTTCTCCGTCAGATCCGCCGATACCCAGACGTCGTGGATGGCGATCAGGGTCATGGCCGGGGCGCCGGCCCCGATAAACTGGCCCGCATCCGTGCTGAGGTCGGTGATGAGCCCCCGGCCCGGCGCCACCACCCGGGTGTTCTGGCGATCCAGCTCGGCCTTGTGCACCGCCGAGCGGGCACTGAGCAGCTGGGAGTTGTCATCGCCGCTCGCCCCGGCGGCCTCGATGGCGCGGCGAACGTCGGCTTCGGCCGCCGCCACCTGGCTCTTGGCGGTCTCGCGGCTGGCCTGGGCCACCTCCAGGCGACGCACCGAAATGGCCCCCGGATCTTCCCGATAGAGCCGCTCCTGGCGCTCGGCATCCTTGGCCGCGTTGTCGTAGGCAGCGCGCATGGCCATCAGGGAAGCCTCGGCCGCCTTGACCCCTTCGGTATTCGCCTTGACGCCGCTCAGCACCGTCTGGTAGTCGGATCTGGCCTTGGCCAGGGCGATGTCATAAGGCTCGGGATCGATCTCGAACAGGGGGGCGCCAGCTTCCACGTCCTGATTGTCGTGGACATAGACCCGCTTGATCTGGCCTGCCACCTCGGCGGCGACGGGAACCACGAAGGCCTGCACCCGGGCCTGGGAGCTGTAGGGGGTCAACCTGTCCGCCAGCAGATACCAGGTGAGCAGGAGGAGGATCGCGGCCAGCAGCCCGAGGGTGGCGCGGCGGCTGGCCTGACCGGGAGAGGCTGTGTCAGTCATGGGCGTTTGCCTTCTGTGTCATGGGGGAGTGGGCTGCGTCGAGCAGGGGGGCCCAGTCGGCGCGCGTGCGCAGTTGAGCCTCCACCTTGGGGGTCACCAGGGGACGTTCGCGCCCCTGTTCCCAACCGCCACCCAGTGCCTTGTAGAGGGTGATGAGGTCGCGCATCCGGGCACCGCGGCTGTTGACCAGGCGCTCCTGCTGGTTGAACAGGGCACGCTGGGAGTCGAGCACCCGCTGGAAGTCCGCCATCCCCTCGCGGTACTGGGTGTTGGCGATTTCGAGGGAGCGGCGGGCGGCTTCGCCGGTCTGGGTCAGCAGGGCGATCTCCTCCTGGCCGTTGGCATAGGCCACGGCCGCGTCATCCACCTCGCGGGCCGCCTTGAACACGCTGTCGCGATAGCGTTCGTGAAGCTGCTGGAAGCGGGCGTCCTGCACCAGGATCTGGTTGCCGAGCCGTCCCTGATCCAGCAGGTTCCAGCTCAGCGACGGCCCGACGCCCCAGGAGAAGGTGCCACTTTCCCCGCCGCTGGCATTGACTCCCAGGGTGCCGAGCAGGGTGATGGAGGGGTAGAGCTCGCTCTCGGCCACACCGATGAGGGCCGACTGGGCGGCCAGCTGACGCTCGGCCACCCGCACGTCAGGACGGCGGCGCAGCAGATCCGCGGGCATCTCGGTGACCAGGGCCAGCTCGCCCTGGGGGATCTTGCCGGTGTTGGTGGTCATCTCGGGCAGGGGCCCCGGGGCGCGGGCGAGCAGGGTGGAGAGGGCGTTCTGGCTTTGGCGCAGGCTGGTCTCGAGCTGGGGAATGCCGGACAGGGTGCCCAGGTACTGGGTCCTGGCTTGCTGCACGTCCAGCTCGGCGCTGTTGCCGCTCTTGAACAGTCGCTCGGTGATCTCCAGGCTGCGCCGCTGGATGCGGGCATTCTCCCGGGCGATCTGGAGCCTGGCCTCCAGGGTACGGATGCTCACATAGAGCTGGGCCACCTGGGCGGCCATCAACACCTGGATGTCGTCATACTGGGCCAGGCTCGCGAAATAGCTGGCATCCGCCGCCTCGACTCCGCGCTGGAACTTGCCCCAGAAGTCGAGTTCCCAGCCGAGGTTGAAGCCGGCGCCGTAGCTGCTGCCGGCGCTGCTGTGGCCGCCCCGGGTCTGACCTGCCTGGAGAAATTCTGCCGTTCCCACCGTCGCCTGGGGGCCGAGCAGGCTCTCGGCGATGCCAAGCTGGGCCTGGGCCTCGAGGATCCGCAGGCCGGCGATCCGCACGTCCGGATTCTTGAGGAAGGCCTCCTCCACCAGGGCGCTCAGCACGGGATCGTGCAAGTTGTCCCACCATCGTCGGTAGTCGGTCACCGTCACCGCCTGCTGACCCTCGCTGGCGCTGTGCCAGTTGGCCATCTCCTCGACACCGGGGGCCTGATAATCGGGCCCGAGCAGAGTACAGGCACCGAGCAGCAGGCAGGTGCCCCCTGCAAACAGGGGGCGAAGGAGAGAAAGTGCGTCGGCCATGGGGTTATTTTTCCGCGTTGGCCAGACCGTCGTTGACCCAGGCCATGAAGATGCGATAGCCGATGGAGAGCAGGGTGGCACCGATGAACATGCCGAGGATGCCATTGGTGGCCATGCCGCCGAGGGCCCCCAGCAGCACTACCGGCATGGGCGCATCGACGCCACGCCCCAGCAGCAGCGGCTTGAGCACGTTGTCGGCCATGCCGGCCACGACCAGCAGCACTGAGTAGATGACGTTGAGCAGGGTGCCGTGATCCCCCGCCATCCACATGAAGGCAATGGCCGGTCCCGTGATCAGGATGACGGGGACCTGAGCGATACCTAGGATCAGCGCCAGGACGAAGAAGATCCCGACCGCCGGGATCCCGGCGAGGGACATGATGACGCCAGCCAGCAGGGCCTGGATGAAGGCGACCCCGATGACCCCCATGGCCACGGCCCGGATGGTGCTGGTGCACAGCTTGGTCAGGGCGAGGCCCTTGCGCTCATCGGTGATGCGCATGGCGATGCGCTCGGCGCTGATGGCACCCGGTGCCCCCCAGGCCATGATGATGCCAGCCACGATGAAAGAGGCGACGAAGCCCAGCAGGCCGCCCCCCATGCTGGCGAGCATGGTGACAGTCTGCTTGGCCATGTCGCCGAGCTGCGGCTTGTAGCTGATGAGGAGGCTCGGCAGATCCACGGATGCCTTGGTCCATAAGGCGTGCAGCTTGGCACCGATCAGCGGGATGCTGGCGATGTCGGCGGAAGGTGCCGGAATCACCAGAGTGTTGTTGTTCACCTTGTCTATCAGGGCGCTGACGCTGTCACCCAGGGAGCCGAGCATGGCCACGGTGGGGGCCACGATGAGCAGGATGCCCAGCAGGACCAGCAGGGTGGACGACTGGCCCTGTTTTCCCCCGAGTCGGGCGGCAAAGCGCTGATGGAGGGGGTAAAGGGTGACCGCCAGGATCAGGGCCCACAGCATCATGTTCATGAAGGGGGAGAACACGGTGAAGCAGAACGAGCCTAGCGCCAGAATAAGGCCAAATTTGATGAACATGTCCAGGAATCGGGCAACCAATCTTTTTTCGACGAGGGACAGATCGTTATTTTCCATGCTGATATGACTCCAGAGAGGGATGGATGCATGACCCCGCTGACCCTGTGTGAACTCAAGGTCGGCATTCTGGTCGATGGACAATTAATAAGTTTGTTTTCAATGGTTGAGGCATACATCGAGCGCACCTGCACGTTATGTATGGCACAGGTGTTCAAGGCTTAAAAAATATTTATCTGCTTGATATGTCGTTGATTGGAAGGCCTGCGTTGAGCAGGGCCGAGCATAATGAATGGCCCGATCACGCACAAGTGAACAGTGGTGCCCGGTTTAGCCTGGGTTCAGAAAATCACGACAATCCTCTTTCATGGAACAGGAGAACGCATGCAGGGTCTCGAATAAACCTCGCGGTTCACGGGGCGCCGTGCTCCCGTTCGAGGCGATGCGCCCATCTCTGTTGGCCGATGCCGCCCGATATGGCAGTTGGTGTTCCCGGGAGTGACGCTTTATTCTATTGGCTCCTGCGCTGCGGCGATCCAACCCGGGATGAACACCATGCACCTCTCTCTCTCCTGCCCCGTGACTCGTCTTCCCCGTGTGGCCTGGCTGGCGGCGCTGCTGCTGGCTGGTTGCGGCCCCGACAAGCCTGCCAGCCAGGTGCCGACGATAGAACCGATGGCCCGGCAGGAGGCGGGAGCGCCCGCCTCCGTGGTGCAGGCAAATGCACGCCAATACCGCGATGCCCCGGCGCTGGCCCTGGTCTTCTCCGGCCCATTGGCGCCCAAGGCAAACTGGCAGAGCTGGCTTTCTGTGAGTGAAGGGGGCAAGCAGGTGCAGGGGGAGTGGATCCTCGCCGACGATGGCCGCACCCTCTATTTCCCGAACGTGCAACCCGACAAACGCTACGAGGTGAGCCTCAAGGCGGGGCTGGGCCCATCCCCCCAGCGCTGGACCCTCAAGACCCGGCCGCTGGAGGCAGGGGCGTCGTTTACCGCGAGCGGCATGGTGTTGCCGCTGCGCGACGAGCTGCGCCTGCCCATCAGCGCGGTCAATGTGGACGAGGTCAATATCGACTTCTTCCGGGTCGATGCGGAGTATCTGCCCCGTTTCCTGGCCGAGTATCGCCCCGGTGCCGGCATGGGCAACTGGGAGCTTGAGCAGATCACCAAGCGGGCCAAGCGGGTGTTCAGCGGCCGCTATGCGCTGGAGCTCGATGCCAACCGGCGCGAGACCCGCCTCATCAATGTGAAGGAGCCTCAGCTGGCGGAGGCTGGCGTCTACTTTGCGGTGATGTCGCCCCTTGGCAACTACGACTGGCGCAAGGAGACCACCTACTTTGCGGTGAGCGACATGGGGCTCAGTGCCCGCCGTTACCGCGATGAGCTGGAGGTGTTCGTCAGCTCCCTGGCCAGCGCCGACCCCCTCAAGGATGTGCAGCTCTCCCTGCTCGACCAGAAGGGCAACCGGCTGCAGGTGCAAACCACCGACCCCCAGGGTCATCGCCGCTTCGATCAGGTGCAGGGGGCTCGCCTGCTGCTGGCCGAGCAGGGCAAGCATCTGGCGGTGCTGCGCCTCGATGGGGCGGCCCTCGATCTCTCCACCTTCGATCTCGGCACCCAGCCCTGGCAGGCCCAACAGCTCTATCTGTTCAGCGGGCGCGATCTCTATCGCCCCGGCGAGCGGCTCGACAGCGAGATCCTGCTCAAGGGGCAGGATGGCCAGCTGCTGCCGGGCATGGCGGTGGAGCTGGAGGTGAAACAGCCGGACGGCCAGCTGCTCGAACAAAAGCGCCTGCTGCCGGACAATTTGGGCGCGGCCCACTACGGTCTGCGTTTGCCGGATGATGCGCCGCTCGGGCGCTGGACCATCAACCTCAAGACCGCTGCTGGTAGTCGCTTCGAGTGGCCTTTTCTGGTGGAGGAGTTCTTGCCGGAGCGGCTGAAACTGCAGCTTGGCAAGGGGCCGGATGGCGAAGTCACTGATTTGGACGCGGCCCTCACTCTGCCACTGCAGGGGGACTATCTCTACGGCGCGCCGGCCAGTGCCACCAAGGCCAAGGCGGAGGTGAAGTTAAGCCGCGCCACCATGCCCTTTACCCAGTGGCAGGAGTTCACTCTGGGTGACGTGCTGCTTGCCGAGCAGGCCAAGGATCTCGAGCCTCTCAATCTCACCCTAAATGCGCAGGGGCAGGGGACTTTTTCGTTAGCTGATGAGCTCGACGGGGTGCGTGCCCTCGGGCCGCTGGAGGTGGCTTATCGGGTGTCGCTCTCCGAGCCCGGTGGCCGCGCCGTCAATCGCAGCCGCACCCAGTATGGCTGGCCCGCGGGCAGCCAGTGGCCGGCGCTCAAGGCCGACTTTGTGGAGGAGCGGGTGGAAGGGGGCAAGCCGCTCCCCTTCCAGATCCTCAACCTCGATGAGCAAGGCCAGCCGGTGGCGGGGGCGGTGAAGGTGCGCCTCATCAACGAGTACCGCGACTACTACTGGCACTACGCCGATGGGGAGGGGTGGAAGTACGAGTTCAACAGCCAGCCCTATCTGGAGCAGGAGCAGACCCTGCAGCTGGATGGCAAGGGGCCGACCCCGCTCACGCTGCAACTGGCGGCGGGCTGGTATCGATTGGAGGTGGAGAACAGTCAGGGACGTCAATCGAGCCTGCGGGTGGAGATAGGCAGTTACGCCTGGGGTGGCGGTGGGGAGCAGGCGCGGCCCGACAAGATTGCCATTACCCTCGACAAGCGCGCCTATCAGGCGGGTGACAAGGCCAAAGTGACCCTGGTGGCCCCGCGCCCCGGCAAGGGGTTGCTGATGGTGGAAGATGGCGACGGCCTGCGCTGGTGGCAGCGTATCGAGCTCAAGGGCGCCGGCGGCGATGTCAAGGATGCCCGAGGCGAGTTCGAGATCCCGGTCAGCCCCGAGTGGCTGCGTCATGATCTGCATATCTCGGCCCAGATCGCCGCGCCAGACAGTGACTCAAAGCCGGTGAGCCAAAAGAGTGTGCAGAGCCTGCGCTCGGTCGGTCTGGTGCCGCTCACCCTGGATCGGGAAGCGCGCCGTCTTCCGCTTACCCTGAGCGCGCCGGACAAAGCGGTGCCGCTTACCCGGCTGGAAGTGACCGCGACCTCTACCCCCAACAGTCAGGGGCGGGTGGTGCTGGCGGCGGTGGATCGGGGCGTGCTCAATATCAGCGACTACCAGCCCCTCGACCCGTTCGAGATCTTCTTTGGTCGCAAGCGCTTCGCCCAGGATTTGTTCGACAACTACGGCCAGGTGATCCCGCCACAGGATGGCAAGCTGGCCCGCCTCAACTACGGGGGGGACCGGGCGCCGCTGAAAAAGGGCGGCGCGCTGGAGAGCCGGGTCGAGATAGCCGCACTGTGGAGCGGCGAGGTGAGTTTTGACGAGCAGGGCAAGGCGGTGATCCCGCTCGATCTGCCCAACTTCAACGGCGAACTGGCGCTGATGGCGCTGGCCTGGAACGAACAGCAAGTCGGGGAGGCCGAGCGCGCCGTCAAGGTAGTGGCACCGCTGGTGGCCGAAATTGGCTGGCCGCGCTTTGGCGCCAGAGGGGATGAGACCCGGGCGCTGGTGCAGCTGCGCAATATGAGCGGCGAGGATCAGACCCTCTCCCTTGTCTGGACCCTCAACGGCGGACTCAAGGCAAACGGTGAGCTGCCCGGCACTCTTTCCCTTAAAAATGGCGAAGAGCAGTGGCTGACCCTGCCGCTCACCGTGACCGGGGCGAGCGGTGTGGCGAGCCTGCAGTTGGCGGCCAGCGGCAAGGATTTTGCCATCAGCCGCGACTGGACTTTGCCGCTGCGTTCCCCCTGGCCGGCCGAGACTCGCCAGCGCTACCAGATGCTGGCCCCCGGCCAGCAGATGAGCTTTGCGCAAAGTGAGCTGGCCGGGCTGGATCGCGCCAATCTGCAGGGGCTGCTCAGCCTCTCCGGTACTCCCCCCTGGGATCCGGCAGCCCAGTGGCAGGCGCTGGCCGACTACCCCTACGCCTGTCTGGAGCAGACCTTGTCCCGAGCCTGGCCTTACTTGCTGACCACGGCCGATGAGCGGGCTTCCTGGAGTAAACTCGCAGAGGGCAAGAAAGCGGCGAGCGAGGCGGATGTGCAGCGCGCCCTGCTGCAACGGCTGCAGCGGTTGCAACTGCCCAGTGGCGGTTTTGGCCTGTGGGATGGTCGCTCCGACGAGGAGCAGTGGCTCACCGCCTATGCCGCCGACTACCTGCTGGCGCGCAAGGAAGCGGGCGACGCCGTGCCGGAGGCGATGCTCAATCAGGCTTTGAACCGGCTGCAAAGCTATCTCACCGACAGTCAGTACGGCGAGCGCTGGAGCAGTGCCCCCGAGCACAGCCGGCTGGCCTATCAGGCCTACAGCGCCTATGTGCTGGCCCGGGTGGGCAAGGCCCCACTCGCTACCCTGCGCCTTGTCTGGGAGCAGCAGGCCGATCACGCCCGCTCCGGTTTGCCGCTCTTGCACCTATCCCTGGCCCTCTCGGCCATGGGGGATGAGCAGAACGCCGCCAAGGCCCTCAGCCGGGCATTGGCGACCGAGCGCGGGGACGACTATCTGGGGGATTACGGCTCGCCGCTGCGCGATCAGGCCCTTGAACTCTCCCTGCTGCGCCAGCACAAGCTGGCCGTGGAGCGCTGGCCGGCCCTCAGTGCCAAGGTGGCAGATACCCTGGCTCATCGTCAGTGGCTCAGCACTCAGGAGCGGCTCGCCCTGCTGCGACTAGCCCGCGTCGATCCGGCCGCCGACTGGCAGGCCAGGGTGACCTCCTCTCTTGGCAGTGGATCCCTGAGCGGTTCGGCTCCGCTGCAGCAGGGCACCCCCGAGGCACTGGCGGCGAGCACCGTCACCAACGAGGGCAAGGGATCCCTCTATGTGCAGCGCACCCTGGTCGGCTACCCCGAACAGGCTCCTACCAGATTGAGTCAGGGGATAAGCGTGACCCGCAGCTGGTTCAACAGCGACGGTCAGCGTTTTGACCCGACCAAGGTGAAGGTCGGCGATCTGGTGGTGGTGCGGCTCAATGTCAGCAGTGAATCGGCGGTGCCCGATGCCCTGCTGGTGGAGATGGTGCCCGCCGGCTTCGAGCTGGAGAATCCGGCCCTTGGCAACAGCATCAAGCTCGAAGAGCTCTCCATCGAGGGGAAACCGGCGTGGCAGAGCGAGTGGAACGATTATCTCAAGCATCAGGAGTTTCGCGATGACCGCTACACGGCGGCGCTGGATCTGAGCGCCGGGAGCAACCAGCAACTGGTCTACCTGATGCGGGCGGTGACGCCGGGTCGCTATCAGGTGCCGCCGACCCAGGTGGAGGATATGTACCGACCCGAGATCCGGGCTGTGGGTGAGGATATCCACGAGGTGATCATCTCTGAGTAACAAACCCTCCCTTGAGCGGGTTCGCCCGCTCACTTTCTGGCAGCGTGGCTGGCTGAAATTGGGTCGCACTGGCCACGCTTGCTGGCGCTGGCTTGGTCGCCTGCCACGCTGGCTGCGTTGCTCGGTGCTGGGCGTTGTCGCACTGCTGCTGTCATTGCTGGCGCTGGATAGACTCTTCCCGCCGCCGCCACTCGACCCTGCCTACGCACGGGTGGTGCTCGACATGAAGGGGCGACCGCTGCGCGCCTTTGCCGATACCAGCGGCGTGTGGTGCTACCCCGTGACCCTGGAGCAGGTCTCCCCTCGCTATATCGAGGCGCTGCTGGGCTACGAGGATCGCTACTTCTGGCGTCATCCCGGGGTCAATCCGGTGGCCATGGTGCGCGGGGTCTGGCAGTGGCTGCGTTACGGGCGGGCTGTGTCGGGGGGCTCGACCCTCACCATGCAGGTGGCACGCCTTATCGAGCCCTACCACAGAAGCGTGCCCGGCAAGCTGCGCCAGATGGCGCGCGCGCTACAGCTGGAGTGGCACTATGACAAGCGCACCTTGCTTACCGTCTACCTCAACCGGGCACCGTTTGGCGGCAATCTGGAGGGGGTGCAGGCCGCAAGTTTTGCCTATCTCGGCAAGAGTGCAGCCAAGCTGACCCATGCCGAGGCTGCGCTCTTGGCGGTGCTGCCGCAGGCTCCCAGCCGGAACCGGCCGGACCGGCATCCCGAGCGGGCCCGCACCGCCCGTGACAAGGTGATGCAGCGGCTGGTGGCGCAGGGCGTCTGGCCAGAGCAGGTTTGGCTGGAGGGGCGTATCGAGCCGGTGCTGGCCCGCGGTCACTTCACGCCGATGGAGGCGCCGCTCTTTGCCCGCCTTGCCGCCGACAATCAGGCAGGGGCCCTGGTGCACACCACCATAGACGGGGATCTGCAGCGCTGGCTGGAGGGGCGGGTGGCGAGCTATATCCGTCGCTTCCCCGAACAGACCTCAGCGGCGTTGCTCCTGGTAGACAACAAAACCATGGCGGTGCGCGCCTATGTGGGCAGCGCCGAGTATGGCAATTTGCGCCGCCACGGTTACCTCGACATGGTGCAGGCGATCCGCTCTCCCGGCTCTACGCTGAAGCCCTTCATCTACGGTCTGGCCATGGACGAAGGGTTGGTGCACTCGGCCTCTCTGCTCTCCGATGCGCCAAGGCTGGGCTCGGAGTATCGCCCCGCCAATTTCTCCGGTGCCTTTCAGGGGCCGGTGACCCTTGCCCAGGCGCTGCAGCAATCCCTCAACGTGCCGGCGGTGCAGGTGCTGGAGGCGTTGGGGCCCGACAAACTGGTCAGCCGTCTCGACAACGCCGGGGTGAGGCTGGCCCTCTCCGACAAGCCCAATCCGGCCATCGCGCTGGGGGCGGCGGGCATTCGGCTTGAGCAGCTGGTGGCGCTCTACAGCTCGCTGACCCGGCAGGGGCAGGTGGCGATGCCGGTCTGGCTGGCGGGGCAGCAGGCGGTGTCGCGCCCCTTGCTGAGCCCGGGGGCCGCCTGGATCATCTGGCAAATCTTGAGTGCCCAGGGACGGGCAGATCAACCTTTTGCCAGTGAGGCGACCGGCCGGGTCAACCGACTGGCCTGGAAGACCGGCACCAGCTATGGCTATCGCGACAGCTGGGCCATGGGGGTCTCCGGTCGCTGGACCATCGGCGTCTGGCTGGGGCGCCCCGATGGCACCCCCATGCCCGGTTTTTACGGCCAGAGTGCGGCAGTGCCACTGCTGCTCTCTGTCTATTCGCGGCTCTCGGACAACAGTCCCCTGCCAGCACAACCCAACACGGTGAGCGAAGCGGAGATCTGCTGGCCCTTGGGGCGCAAGGGGAGCGCGACCCTGCCTGAGGCCTGTTTGCAGCATCAGAGCGCCTGGCTGCTGGAAGGGCGCGATCCTCCCACCTTGCCGGATCCCATGGACTGGCCCTCGCCGCTGCGCCAGGTTGCGCTCACTGTCGACGGCAAGCCGACGCTGACCCGCTGCCCCGATGCGGCACAATCCACTTTTAGAGCGCTCTGGCCGCTGTCGCTGGAGCCGTGGCGCTCACCGGGCGAGCGGCGTCAGGCGCTGCTTGCTAGGGGCTGCGCGGGGGAGGGGCAGAGCGCCGAGCAGCAGGCCCCCATCCGCATCCTGGCACTGGGGGAGGGCAACCTTATCCGCAGTCAGCGCTATCGGTTGCAGCCCAGGGTGCTCGGCGGTGTCGGCAAGCCGGCCTGGTTTCTCAACGGCCAGCGGCTGCGCTGGGACGGGGATCAAGTAGTGAGCAAGGCGGGTCGCTATCAGCTGGTGGTGGTGGATGAGGCGGGAAACAGCGATCGCATCGAGTTTCGGCTGGAAACCCCCTCCTGAGGGCGTGGTGAGCGCCAAAATATTGACGGCATCGGGGATGGTCCCGATGCCGTCAATTGATTGTCGATTCCCCGGCTGAGGCGGGGAGTCAGGGCTTGACCTGCCCCAGCCGGGTGAAGAAATGCCGGCTCTTGCGCTGGTGGAAGTGGCTCTTCTTGATGGGATGAAACACCAGGTTGCTCTGTGGGTGACTCCCCTTGAGGTGGTGGATCATCGCCATGGCCGGTAAGCCAGTACTGACGAGCGTGGTGAGCGGCAGGGTGACGGTCTCGGGTCCCAGCAAGGGTGTGAACCCCTGCTGGGCCTGCTCGAAGCGGGTCAACACGGCGGGTTCGGCGTAGCCGCTGCCCAGCATGGCGAGCAGGGCATCGAGGGACTGATGGAACTCGGCGAGCTGCTGACGAAAGCCGCTTCGCCCCCGCAGGGCAATGAGCTCTGCAAACGGGATGTCGGCCAGGTGAGTGGGCACTTGCAGCGGGATCTCGAGGTGGAAGCAATCCTGACCACCGCGATTGTGGTAGCGGGATTCAAGCAGGTGGAGCAGCCGATCCAGATAGTCGTGATCCGTGATGAGGGCGCCGTCATTGGCGAGTGCCCACTCACGGGCGAGGCGCATGGAAAGCAGGTTGGCAAAGCGGCGCGCCATTCTGATCCCCCCTTCATCCTGCGTCGCAAAGCCGTGGGTCAGACAAAACCCGTGCAGCCGCTCCAGTCCCGCCTGGGCCGGGCAGAAGCAGTCGTGGTTGGGGGCTGAACGCCAGCGGGCGATCAGCTCCCTGTTGCCAAACACCTTGTGGCGGACAAAATCGGGGGCGACCAGGCCGGCAATCTGGCTCTCGACCTGTGGCGTGATATGGGCGAAGAAGGCGGGTTGTGGCGGCTCGGCCAGCAGGTCGGTTTGCTGGCGCAGGGTCTCCAGCAGAGCAGTGAGACCGCTCTTCTCACTGACGGTGAAGACGAAGGCGAGCCGCTCCAGATAGAGCAGGGCAAACTTGAGCCAGAGCTCGTCGCGTACCTCCATGCCGGGGTAGTAGATATGGGTTTTCATGGATGCTGTGTTGCCAAGATGCAGGGGTGGGAATATACGCATGATTGCCCGGATGCGGCAAACTTTGCGTGGGGGAATGTGAGCGGCCGCTCATGCAGTAGGCGCTGGTCACAAAGTTCTGATATAATTCGCGCCCTTAAATCAAGGCCACCCGAGTCATTACCATGAAGTTCATTATCAAGCTGTTCCCTGAAATCACCATCAAGAGCAAGTCGGTTCGCCAGCGCTTCATCAAGATCCTGCAGGGCAATATCCGCAATGTCCTGCGCCGCTTCGACGACGATGCCCGGGTGCGGATGGATTGGGACAAGCTGATCGTGAGTTCCCGCAATGACCAGTTCCGCGAGCAGGCCATCGAAGCTCTGGCCTGCATCCCCGGCATTCAGGCTTTCCTCGAGGTGCAGGCCAGCAAGTTTACCGACCTGCACGACATCTTCGAGCAGGTGAAGGCCGTCTGGGGTGATCAGCTCGAGGGCAAGACCTTCTGCGTGCGTGCCAAGCGCCACGGCAAGCACGAGTTCTCCTCCCTCGAAGTGGAGCGCTACGTGGGCGGTGGTTTGAACCAGCACTGCGTGAGCAACGGCGTGCGCCTCAAGAACCCGGATGTGAAGATCAACCTCGAGATCGATGGCGAGGAGCTTTTCATCGTCAGCGCCATCCACCAGGGGCTGAGCGGCATGCCCATCGCCACCCAGGAAGATGTGCTGAGCTTGCTCTCCGGCGGGTTTGACTCGGGTGTCGCCTCCTTCCAGTTCATCAAGCGCGGCTGCCGGGTGCACTACTGCTTCTTCAATCTGGGTGGGGCGGCTCACGAGATTGGCGTCAAGCAGGTGGCCTATCACCTGTGGAACCGTTTCGGCTCCTCCCACCGGGTGCGCTTCACCGCGGTGGACTTCGAGCCCGTGGTGGCCGAGATCCTCGAGAAGATCGACAACGGCCAGATGGGGGTGGTGCTCAAGCGGATGATGATGCGTGCCGCTGCCAAGGTGGCCGACGAGTTCCAGATCCCGGCCCTGGTGACCGGCGAGTGCGTTGGCCAGGTTTCCAGCCAGACCCTCACCAATCTGAACGTCATCGACCGGGTGACCGACAAGGTGATCCTGCGCCCGCTCATCACCTGGGACAAGCCGGACATCATCAGCGAAGCCCGCCGCATCGGCACCCTGGAGTTCGCGGAGACCATGCCGGAGTATTGCGGCGTGATTTCCAAGAAGCCGACCGTGAAGGCCGAGCTCTCCCGCATCGAGGCGGAAGAGGAGAACTTCGACTTTGCCATTCTGGACAAGGTGGTGGCCGAGGCCCGTTACCTCGACATTCGTCGCATCGGTGAAGAGACCGCCGCCGAGGTGCAGGAGGTGGAGACCACCGCCGAGAGCGGTGACGACGAGGTGATCCTGGACATTCGCTCCATGGAGGAGCATGACGACAAGCCGCTGGTGGTGGAAGGGCGCGAGATCATGCATATCCCCTTCTTCAAGCTGGCCACCGCCTTTGGTGATCTGCCGAAAGAGAAGACCTACCTGCTCTATTGCGATCGCGGCGTGATGAGCAAGCTGCAGGCGCTTTACCTGAAAGAGAAGGGCTTTGCCAACGTCAAGGTCTACCGTCCGTGATGTGACGGCAAGACGCGTATAAAAAATCCGGCCAAGGCGCCGGATTTTTTATTTCACTCGGATGAAGGTAGATGCTCAGGGGCAGGGGACCGGGGTGAAGGTTTCCTGACCCTGACAGCGCCAGCCCATCTCGGCCTGACGCATCTGCCACAGGTTGTTGCTGCGAAACAGGGTCAGGATGTAGAGCATGTCGCTACGCTGGCCATCAAGGGCCACCGAGAGCACCAGATCGTTGTCCAGCTGTTGAGCATGGATACGGGTGGGTACATCTTTATGGCCGACGAAGCGGCGAGCCACTTCGCGATAGTCGTTGACCCAGCCTTGCTGACTGCTGCTCGCCTGACGGATCTGCTGGTTGAACTGCTGCACCGGGGTGGATGCCAGACGCCCGAACAGGGCCTGTGCCCCCGCATGAGCCGCTGCCACCATCATCAGAACAAGCGTGGTAATGAGCCCAAGTTTTTGCATGAGGTTTTCCGGCTTGAAACGACCCCTGTATGACAACAGAAAAGCCGGCTTGGTTCAATCTTGTCCCTGCCGGGATGGGATCTCGCCCACTCTGAGGCTTCTCAGTTGCGCTGCAGCGAGAAGGTGGGCAGGGAGAGGTGCCAGTAGATGGCCGCCACCCGCAGACCAAACACCCCGAGCATGCTGATGAGCATGGCGCTGACCCTGTCTACCCCGACCTCCAGCGACAGGGTATAGAGGATGCCGCCCAGAATGCAGGCGGTGGCGTAGATCTCCTTTTGCAGCACCATGGGCACTTCCCGGGCCAGCACGTCACGGATCATGCCGCCCGCAACCCCCGTCATGGTGCCCATCAATACGGCGATAAGCCCCGATGTACCAAAGTTGAGGGCTTTTTGTGCCCCGATCACGGTAAAGAGCGCCAACCCGAAGGCGTCTGCCACCGGCAGCACATACCAGGGCATGCGGCGGGGCAGTTTGACCATCCACATGCCGATGAGCGCCGTGGTAATGACCACCCAGATATAGAGGGGGTCGCGTACCCAGAAGACCGGGGTTGCCCCCAGGATCATGTCGCGGATGGTGCCACCCCCGATGGCGGTAACCGCCGCCAGCACCATGACACCGAAACCATCCATCCTGAGACGGCCGGCCACCAGTACGCCCGAAAACGCGAATACCGCAGTACCAAACATGTCGCTGATGTAAACAATCTGCTCAACCAGTGTCTGCATGGAGAACAACTCACGTCCAATAGATGATGGGGCGGCGATTTTAGGGGCAAGGTGTGGGGATGAGCAATGCTGGCGTGCAAAAGTGGGAGCCAGCGCCGGTTTCTGAAGGCTGGGTGAAGATCACGCTCCCGCCTTGTCTGATGCGGGCTGTGGCCACTATGGCCCGGGGGGCGGGCTGTCAGGTGACAAAAAATCCCAATTTTTTTCTCAAGGGTGAGGAATAGAGGCCGATATATAGGTTAGGCGGCGATTACTGCCAGAAAGGCAGAAAAAAGAAATTAAAGTCTTGTGAAAAGGCGCCGTTAACTAAACATATCAGGCACAAAACACAATAAAGCCTGAGTGAATTAAAGTTAAATTTTAATAGCTTAGGAGAAAAATCATGAGTCTGTATATCAATACCAACGTTTCATCGCTCAACGCTCAGCGTAACATGATGAACAGCACCAAATCCCTGGATACCTCCTACACCCGTCTGGCCTCAGGCCTGCGCATCAACAGCGCCAAGGACGATGCGGCAGGTCTGCAGATCTCCAACCGTCTGACCTCCCAGATCAACGGTCTGGACCAGGGCAACCGCAACGCCAACGACGGCATCTCCCTTGCTCAGACTGCTGAAGGGGCGATGGATGAAGTGACCGGTATGCTGCAACGCATGCGTACCCTGGCTCAACAATCCGCCAACGGTTCCAACTCCGCCAAGGATCGTGAAGCCCTGCAAAAAGAAGTGGATCAGCTGGGTGCCGAGATCAACCGTATCTCCACTGCAACCACCTTTGCAGGGACCAAGCTGCTTGATGGTTCATTTAGCGGTACTTTCCAAGTAGGTGCTGATGCCAACCAAACAATCGGGTTTAGTTTGGCGCAAACAGGGGGGTTTAGTATCTCTGGGATCGCAAAAGCTGCAGGAACTACGATTGATATTGTGTCTGGTCCAGCAGGGAGTGTAACAACAGCGACCGGTATCTCCCTTATTTTCACTGGCGGCAGTGCAGGTGGGATCAGTATTAGCACTCAGAGTAAGGCCCAAGCCGTTTTGGCTGCTGCTGATGCTATGTTGGAAGTCGTAGATAGCAAGCGAGCAGAACTGGGTGCGGTGCAGAACCGTCTGGATTCCACCATTCGCAACCAGGCCAATATCTCGGAAAACGTAAGCGCAGCCCGTTCTCGTATCCGCGATGCAGATTTTGCAACCGAGACCGCCAATATGACCAAGCAGAATATCCTGCAACAGGCCGCTTCCAGCATCCTGGCCCAGGCCAATCAGCGTCCGCAGTCTGCGCTCTCCCTGCTGCAGAACTAAGGTTCTGAAGCCGAGAAAAAGAAAAGGGCGGTTGTTCAGGCCGCCCTGGTAAACAAGATGGAACAATGGGGTGTTCGGATTTACGCCTTGTTCTATCGAAAGAGAAGTTCTCTTATTGGTATACCCCTCGAGTGTTGCGCAGATCGTTCACTCTGTCACCCTCGAGGTTGTTCTCCTGAGCGTAAGCTCTTCTTTGGCCGACATTGTCGGCCTTTTTTATGGGCGTCAGAGAAGCGACGTCACTTCATACTTAGCACAGGTTGTGCCAACTTTCTGCAGTTTTGGTATTTCACACATAGCTACGGCACTAAACAGTGTCATAAAGGAGGCTATGCTCTTTCGTTCTATAGCAACTTTCTTGTAAGCGGAGAGCTCTTGCCTCTTTATCTATGAAGGCGGCAATAAATTTCCTAAAGCTTCTGGTGGGAATGCCGTTACAGAGTATGAAGCAAATTGAGGGGTGTTCGGAAATCCAGCATTTGCGCAACTGCGGGTCCTGTGTCTGTTCAAACAGAGGGCCCGCCAGATGAGGCAGACTCGTTCAAGCTGTCCATCTGAACGGTGGGAACCTAGTTGTCTATGACATCTGCAGGGCCCGCAGTTTCTTGTTCATCAGGAGAAATTTTTTATGGCCATGTATATCAATACCAATACTTCATCACTGAACGCTCAGCGTAATTTGATGAATACCAGCAAGTCGATGGATACTTCCTACACTCGTCTGGCTTCTGGCCTGCGTATCAATAGCGCTAAAGATGATGCCGCGGGTTTGCAGATCTCCAACCGTCTGACCTCCCAAATCAACGGTCTGGACCAGGGCAACCGCAACGCCAACGACGGTATCTCCCTGGCGCAGACTGCAGAAGGGGCTATGGATGAAGTGACCGGTATGCTGCAGCGTATGCGTACCTTGGCACAACAATCAGCCAACGGTTCCAACTCTGATAAGGACAGAGCTGCATTGCAGAAGGAAGTAAACCAGCTCGGGGCCGAAATCAACCGTATCTCCAAGGACACCACCTTCGCCGGCACCAAGCTGCTGGATGGTAACTACAGCGGTAAATTCCAAGTCGGGGCTGATGCCAATCAGACCATTGGGTTTAGCTTGTCTCAAGCCGGAGGGTTCAGCATTTCTGGGATTGCAAAAGCTGCGGGGACTACGATTGATATCGTATCTGGCCCTGCAGGTAGTGTGACAACTGCGACTGGTATATCTCTAATCTTCGTTAGCGGTAGTGCAGGTGGCATCAGTATTAGTACTCAGAGCAAGGCCCAAGCCGTTCTGGCCGCAGCTGATGCTATGTTGGAAGTAGTTGATGGCAAGCGTGCTGAGCTGGGGGCGGTGCAGAACCGTCTGGACTCAACCATTCGCAACCAGGCCAATATCTCGGAAAACGTGAGCGCAGCACGTTCCCGTATCCGCGATGCAGACTTTGCGACAGAAACCGCCAACATGACCAAGCAGAACATCCTGCAACAGGCGGCTTCCAGCATCCTGGCCCAGGCCAACCAGCGTCCCCAGTCTGCACTGCAGCTGCTGGGTTAAGCGGGCCTTAACGTCAACATCATTGATATGAGGAGCAGCAGATGGCCAATGAAATGATAGCCATGCCTTCTGTTACTTCGACGCTAACTCAACATGGCGGCCTTCAGGCCGCCATGTCTGCTTCTTCATCCGTATCCGTTGCGGATGGACATGATGTAGTCGAACAGAAAGGCGTCGAGTCGGCAGCCAAGGCATCGCAGGAACCACTAGCACACATCAGGGCAGCCGAGCCGAGCATTGATAAGGCCTATATAGAAAAACAGGCCCAAGAATTGCAAGAACGATTGGACAACCTGAGCAAGATGAAGGGATGGACGATCAACTTCAGCTTGGTTCCCGAGCTGGAGCAGCCGGTCATCAAGGTCATTGATGTGGATACCAAGCAGGTTATTCGACAGATCCCGAGTGAAGAAATGCTCTTGATGAACAAGAGGTTGCAGGCAATGGAACAAGCTGGGAACAACTTGCCAAGTCTCTCCGGGTTGTTGTTCGATGGCCTAGTGTGACCTGATATGTTAAGTCGATAGACAGGAGGATGTGATGGCAATTACTTCAGCGGGAGCAGGGTCTGGAATCGATCTTGAGAGTGTGATTTCGGCGAGTGTGTCAGCCAAGAAGGCCCAGTTGCAACAGCCGATCATCACCAAGCAGAACAGCACCCAGATCACCTTGTCCGGCATCGGTCAGCTGAAATCCTCCATCTCTGCCTTTACCGACATTCTTGATAAATTGAGTGCGCCAGGTGCGTTCAACAAACGCGCCATCAACATCACCCAGAGCAAAGATGACCCCATTTTGAAGGTGGAGGGCAAGTCTGGTGCTTCCAACGGTCAATACAACATCATCGTCAATAAGTTGGCGGAAACGAGCCGCCAGGAGGGGATCTTCGACAGTTCGACCACCCCTCTGGCGACTCAGGATGGGCAACTGACCTTCAAGGCGGGTGACAAGACGTTCAAGGTTGATGTGAAGGCTGGGGACACCCTGCAAGATATCCGTAAAAGCATCAACAGCAATGGCGATAACTTCGGCCTGAGTGTCAACATCGTAAACACGGCTGATGGCAAGGCCAAGCTGGTGATCGACTCCGGTATCTCGGGAGACGGCAAGGATTTGACCATCACCGGCGATAACGCCGAGCTAGGGGTCTTCGAAGCCGGTGGCGGTGTGATGAGCCAGACCCGGGCAGCCAGCAGTGCCGAGATTAACGTGGATGGCAACGTCCTCAAGAGTGATACAAACACCTTTGATGATTCCATTCAGGATCTCAAGGTGACGGTACTTCGCGTGTCGGATAAAGACAGTGCGGGGGATCTCAAGGCAAACAAGGTCGATATCACGACCGATAAGACCTCCATTCAGGAGCTTGTCCAGCAGTTCGTGGATGGTTACAACACTCTGCAAGACAAGATGAATTCCCTGGGCAAACGCAACACCTTCGTGGGTGGTGTGAAGCAGGACGATGGCGGGGCTCTGGCCGGGGATTCCACCACCCGAGCGATCGAGTCTTTCATGAGCAACCTGCTGGTCAGCCCTTCTCAGAACAGCGGTACTTATTCCACCGTCTTTGAGATTGGCATCAAGATGGACAACAAGGGAAAACTGTCCCTCGACAAGACGAAGTTCGGGGAAGCTGTCGACAAGAACTTCGATCAGGTGGTGGCCCTGTTTGGGGGAGAGAAGGGGCTGGCATCTACCCTTAATTCCGGCCTGAAAGAATATACCAAGAGCGGCGGCATGCTTGCGCAACGAGAAGATGTCCTGAATTCGGATTTGCGTGCGCTGACCCAAAAAACGGCGACGGCCAATGCCCAGTTGACGAAGTATGAAGCGGCATTGCGCGCCCAGTACGGCAGTCTAGATGCCTTGTTGGTCAAGATGAACAGTTCTGCTTCTGCATTGGCAACATTGCAGACGAGTTATCAGAAGTCTTGATAGATCGAGAGTGTTAAATTATGTACAAGCGCAATATCAAAGCATATACAGCGGGTAATTTGGCGGCCGATCTGGCCACTGCAGACCCCCATCGCGTTATTCAGCTAATGATGCAGGGCTGCTTGGAACGTTTGGCCCAAGCCAAGGGTGCTATAGAGCGCAACGATATGGAGGCCAAATCCATCGCAATTTCCAAGGCTCAAGGGTTGCTTCATGGTTTGCAGGATGCGTTGGACATGAGCCAGGGACGCATGGCGGAGGATCTGTATGGGCTTTATGCCTATATGGATGAACGTGTCTGGGATGCCAGCTTGAATCGGGATACGGAGCCTCTTGAAGAGGTGATGACACTCATGCTGACCATCAAGTCAGGCTGGGATCAACTGCCTGAGACCGAAAAAAACCAAGGCTATCAGATGAGACAGCAGTTGGGTGAGCTATGAGCACTAGGCTTGCCGAGCTCGAAAATGCACTGAACGAGAATGCCGGTCTCATAGAAATGTTGTTGCAGCAGCAGCAATATGATGATGCCTTGCAATGTATGGATGACAGGCTTGTCTTGATTGAGAAGCTGGTTGTGCTGGCTAGTAGCGATGATGCACAGCAACAGGCTGCTGCAGTTATGGCCGTCAGATTGTCCGTTCAGGAAGAGGCCATGAGAAACTTGGCCGCCACTCATCATCATGCCATTTTCGAACAATTGGCCCTGTTTGGAAGAGCCAGTAAAGCTGGCCAAGCCTATCGTGTGAATAGCAAGGAGTACTGATGTCACTCAATATAGATGTAGCTTTGAGTAAAGCCGAGCATGATGCGCAGCGACTGCAACAGCAAGCTGAGCAGGAAGCTGCCATGGCGATAGCACTACCATTGCGCTTTGAACAGAATATGGGGGCCTTTCGTCAATATATCCCCAATATTGCAGACATCTATGAGGCTTATCAGCCTACCCGTCCTTTCAAAATATTTTGTACTGAAAATGGTCAACCCAACCTGATGTGGGTTGATGAGAGTGTTGCCGTTTATGGTGCTGAACCCTATCTTATTTGTGAAACGTTGGTGAAGGAGTTTATAGAAAAGGGTGCTCTATCAAAGTTGTCATTTAGCCAAGAGACAAATCCTCTTGGCTTTATGCACGTTGAGTATCTAAATAAATTGAATATTTATCTTGACGAGATATGTGAAAATGAGACGTTGCTTGGGTATGTCCCCAGTGAGGTCCCCAGTGCCCTCGTGTTTGGCGTTGGTCTCGGATACCACCTTGGTTATCTCTATGAAAGGTGCAAGATTGGGACTCTGTTCCTCTTCGAGCCGGACCTGGACCTATTTTACGCCTCATTATATTGCTTCGATTGGGCGCCTTTACTTGATTACCTGCATCAAGAAAACCTAGGTGTTCATATTCTATTGGGGCAGGATGAACAAACAATAGTGAAGGATTTTTCGTCAGCGATTCATAGACGAGGATCATTTTTGGCAGCCAACTCCTTTATTATGTGGGGCTACCAAAATGACAAGATAAGGGCTTTGATCGAAAAAGTACAACAAGAGTATTATTTATTGGTGATGGGCTGGGGTTTTTTTGATGATAACCTGATAGCCTTATCCCATAGCATTACCAATATTGAGCGTTCGGTTCCTTTCTTACGAAAAGGAGAGAAGATCTCCTCGAAATATCAGAGGGCCCCTGTCTTTGTTATTGGAAATGGACCTTCTTTAGATGAGGCATTGGATGTAATAAAGGAACACAAAGATAATGCCATATTGGTCGCTTGTGGTAGTGCAATATCAGCTTTACACAAAATAGGTATAAAGCCAGATATATATGTTGCGACAGAGCGCACAAAGATAGTTTATGACTTTTTACTTAATCTAAACGACCCAGAATATCTTCATGATATTATTTTCTTGAGTACTGATGTTATTCATCCAGATTGCTCTACCTTGTTTAAGCAATCGGCTTTGATTTTTAAAGCCGGTGAGCCCGGGTCTTCTGTCTATCAAACCAATTTCCCTACATTACCTCACTACGCTGTAATTGGTGGAGTGAATCCTCTGGTAGGAAATATTGGAGTTAGTGCGCCAATTTATCTTGGTTTTACAAACCTTTATCTGTTTGGTTTAGATAATGGTTATAAAAATAAAGGGCATCATCATTCTAGATATAGTTCATACTATAACAATGAAGATAATGCTAAGGCTCTTGGTAATCTAATGTATAGTGATAAACAGTGGTCTCGTGAGGGGAATTTTGGTGGTGAGATAATTAGTAATATTATGTTTGATACCTCTCGTAGGGTTGTCGAACAGGTTCTTTCTACAAATGAAAATGTACAATGTTTCAACTGTAGTGACGGTGTGAAAATTGAAGGGGCTAAAGCATTGCCAGCCAGTGAGGTGAAATTATTTCATCCTATTAATAAACACATCATACTTGATGAAATAACTAGATTGTTTTCCCCCATCCCGTTGTCAAAACAAAATTTTGAACCTCTTATAGATGTTGACTATTTTAACTATTTTGTAGATAAAATGATGGGGGAGTGGCAAGAAGTATTCTCGTCCCGCAATCAAATAAATCAATTGATGTTGCGCAATTTTAATTATCTTTCGCAAATTTCCTCTACCAATCAGCGGCACATATCACAAGTCATGATCGGCTCTATGAATTATGTGTTTACCTTACTTAGTACAATTCTTTATTCGATTGAAGACGAAGACAAAGCTCTACATCTTATGAAGCCAGCAATTGACTTATGGCTAGAGTTTTTAGCTGAAGCAAAAAAAATGTATCCAAGAGCTCTCGATAGTGTCGATATGATAGACAATGAAGTTATTGTACTATTCAAAAAATAAAGTGTCGTCTGCAAAAGCGTTTAAACCGCTTTAGTAATACAGTAATCACCTGTCACTGACCAAGATGGTGCTTTGTTTCTGTTTCTTTAGAGCGTCTGTCCTGCGGTTTAAATATCAGGTCTTTTTGGGGATGCTGTTGGAGGTCTCTGATGCCTTTAATCTCGATCGCCTCGCATATCTGCTCCACCGCGTTGAGGGCGCGGGGGGTGAAGCGGTGCAGTTCATCGGCGTTGATGAGGGCGAGCCGTTGGTGTTTGACGGCGTCCAGCATGGGCCACTGCCGCCAGTGATCCAGCACGGAAGGATCCTGGCCGCCAGCCAGGATAAGCCCGGGATTGGCCTTGATCACCTGCTCCAGCCCGGCCTGGGGGTAGGCTGCTCCCGCCGTCGCCATGATGTTGCGTCCGCCGCAGAGGGTGATGGCCTGCCCCGGCCAGGTCGAATTATTGACGCTGGTGAGCGGCGGGTACCAGAGCTGATAGAAGACCGACAGGGGTTTGGGCTCGCCGTAGCGCGCAGCCAGGGCGTCGAGCCGGGTCAGATAGGCGCGGGCTTGCTCGTCGGCTCTGGGCGTGAGCCCGAGCAGGTGCCCCAGGCTGCGCATCTCGGTGGCCAGGGAGGCAAAGTCGGTGGGCTCCGAGTAGAAGACGGGGATGCCGAGGCGCTCGACCGGGCTCAGCATGCGGGCCTGGGCGGAGCGCCAGGCCACTACCAGATCCGGCTTCTGGGCCAGCAGCGCCTCGAGGTTGATGCTGCGATAGTTGGCCACCCTGGGGAGGTTGGCCACCTCGGCGGGGTAATCGGAGGCATCGTCGGTGGCGACCACGCGATCCCCAGCGCCGATATCGAACAGCAGTTCCGTCAGATGGGGAGTGAGGCTCACGATGCGCTGCGGCGGGGTGGCCATGGCGCACAGTGAGGTGCCCAGCATGCAGACAAGCAGGCCCAGGGCACGAAGGGAAACGCGATCAGCCATGATTTAGCGCCATCCATGTCAGGAGCAGCGAGAGCCCGAGCCAGCCCCAGCCGGTCAGTTGCAGACGCTGCAGCAGGCGCAGGGGCAGGTTGGCATCGGGTTCGCTCCCTTCATCAAATACCGGAAAGCGCACCAGCTGGCCCTGATAGTAGCGGGGGCCGCCGAGTCGGCTGCCCGTCGCCCGGGCCAGCTGCGCGAGCAGGACCCCCATGGCGGGATGGGGCCAATGCAGCGCAGGCCGCACTCTGTTGCCCAGCCCGCGCACCTGGGTCAGGCACAGGGGGAGCGCCAGCAGCAGGATGGCAGGGGCGCAGAAACCCTGATAGAGCGCCGCAGCCGGGCGGCCGAAGTGGACGAACGCGTTCTGCTTGGGGTTCCACGCCAGATGGGTCAACTGGGCGAGCCGCACCAGCAGGGCACCCTGTACCCCGGCCAGAGCAAAACCCAGCAGGGGGGCGGCCCACTGACCGACGAGGCGCAGTACGCAGGTCTCGCTCACCGCCTTGTTCAACCCCATCACCGAGAGCTTGCCGGTTTCCCGCTTGAGCCAGGGGGCGACCTGCAGCCTCGCCACGGCCAGCGTCTCCTGGGTTGCCAGAGCGCGGCTCCCTCGGGCGAGTTCCCGCAAGGGGCGGGATTCGAGCATCAGCAGCAGGAACAGGAGGTCGAACAGGGGCTCGGACAGGGAGAGATTGCGCACCGCCCAGAGACCGGCAGCGCAGGGCACCCAGACCACCAGCAGGGCAAGGAGCCCGGCCTGGCTCTGCTGGCGTGGTGTGCCGTCGGGGCGATAGACCTTCTGGCCGAGGCGGGTGAGCAGAGGCACTGCTGCGCCGGGTCGAAAGCGTGCGGGCCAGGGCAGCAGGGCCTCCAGCAGGGCGGCCCCCACCATGATGGCCGCCATCGTGGAGGCGAGGGCGGTCATCAGGACATCCCAGGAGGGGGCGTCGATCACAGCTTGCCGAGCAGCGCGATGATCACTTCGGCGGAGTGTTGACCCGCCACCTCGATGAAGGCATCGAAGGATTCCACCTGCTCCTTGCCGGCGATGTCCGACATGGCCCGTACCACCAGATAGGGCACCTTGAACATGTGGCACACCTGGCCGATGGCGGCCCCTTCCATCTCCACCGCCAGCATCTGCGGGAAGTCGGCACGGGCTTTCGCGATGGCGTCCGGCTTGCACATGAACTGATCGCCGGTGCAGATGAGCCCGACCTTGGTCTGGTGCTTGCCTTGCTCGGCAATGCAGGCCTGTGCCAGGGCGATGAGTTTTTCGTCGCAGGGGAAGGCGGCGGGCTGCTGGGCCATCTGGCCCATTTCGTAACCGAAGGCGGTCACGTCCACGTCGTGGAAGCGCATCTCGCTCGCGATGACCACGTCACCGATGTGCAGATCCTGGGCGAAGCCGCCGGCGGAACCGGTGTTGATGACGCAATCGGGAGCGAACTTCTCCAGCAGCAGGCTGGTGGCGACGCTGGCGGCGACCTTGCCGATGCCGGAGCGGGTCAGGATCACCTCTTTACCGGCCAGCTTGCCCTGATAGAACTCGCAGCCGCCCAGTTGCAGGGTGGTGGGCTCGCTCAGCTGGCTGCGCAGGAGGGCCACTTCCTGCTCCATGGCGCCGATAATACCTACTTTCATCATCTACCTCGTCTCGATGGCCGCTGGGCCGAAAAAGTTGGCGTGGATGATAGCAAAACTTGGCGGTGGCGCCGAGCATTGCGATGGCGCGGATGGGGGGTCAGGGGTAGCGTCTGGCCAGGGCGGCCAGTTCACCACTGTCTGCGAGCCGTTGCAGGGTGTTGGCGAACAGGGTCAGGCGCTCGGGGGCACTGTGGCGATGGAACAGGATGTAGAAGGGAGTCTCTTCCATCACGGTGGGGAGGATGCGGATCTTGTCGGCCAGCCCCTGTTCGCGCAAGTCGGACTCAAACCCCGGGGAGCGGTAGTAGACGAAACGGCCGCGCTTCATCAACAACTTCTCGTAGTTGGCCTGGTTGCTGATCCCGCCGCTGTCGATGATGAGGCCGCCGATGTCCTGGAGCCGGGCGATGGCACCGCTGCCATGGTTGATGAGGATGATGCCCGCCTGGCCGAGGGCCCTGACATCCTGCCAGCTGCGTATCTCGACGGGATCGTCACGGCGCACCGCCAGGTGGTAGCGCACCGTGAAGATGGCGGGGGTCAGGACGATGAAGTGATCCCGCCTGGCCGGGCTCTCCCCCACGCCGCAGATGAAGTCCAGCTGGCCGTGCTGCACCTTCTTTTCCAGCCGTCGCAGCGGCAGGAAGCGCTGATCTCCCTCAATGCGAAGGGCAGGCTCCCTTGCTTCCATGAGCCGGAAGAGATCGACGCAGATCCCGCCGACATGCCCGTCGGGGAGCGTCACGTACTTGGGGGACGACGCCTGCTGCGCAGCCGTATGAAAGACCTCGGTGGCGCCAATGGCCCTGGCGGTGAGGACAAGCAGACACAGCAGCAGGATTATCCTGAGGGTCATCCGGGCAGGCTTCCGATGGGATTCAGGCGCCGTACATCAACCAGTCAAAGGGCGCCGGGGGCTCAACATTAGGCGATTTCCCCCTCTTATTTCAAGGGGTTCGCGCTGTCGTCACTAGGCGCACGGGGCTTGAGGGGGGTGATCAGCCGAGTGCGGTGTCGAGGGTCATCATCAGAGCGAAGCCTGCCATCAGGCCCAGGGTGGCGTGGGTCTGGTGGCCGTTGCGGTGGGTTTCCGGGATCACTTCGTGGGAGACCACGGGTTGCATGGGGCATCGGCGTTTCATCCCAGGGCTGTATCCAGCGTCATCATCAGGGCGAAGCCTGCCATGAGCCCCAGGGTGGCGTGGGTCTGGTGGCCGTTGCGATGGGTTTCCGGGATCACCTCGTGGGAGACAACAAACAGCATGGCACCGGCCGCGAGCCCGAGGCCGATGGGGTAGGCGATGGCCATGCCGCTGGCGAGTCCGACCCCGAGCAGGGCGCCGAGCGGTTCCAGCAGGCCGCTGCCGATGGCGACCAGCACGGCCACCAGCGGGCGAAAACCGGCTGCGCACATGGCCAGCGCCACCGCCAGCCCTTCGGGAATGTCCTGCAGGGCAATGGCGGTCGTGAGGGGCAGTCCCACCGTCATGTCTCCCTGGGAGAAGCTGACCCCGATGGCCATGCCTTCGGGCAGGTTGTGCAGGGCGATGGCGAAGACGAACAGCCAGACCCGTGAGCAGCTCTCATGGCCGGGACCACAGGGGCCGGTCTTGTCGTGCTCGTGAGGGGTGAATTGATCCAGTCCCAGCATCAGCAGCACCCCGAGGGTCATGCCGGCCACCACCACGGCGGCGGCGAGGAAGCCGTCACCCGTGATCCCCTCGGCGGCCTCGAGCCCCGGCAGCAGCAGGGAGAAGGCGCTCGCCGCCAGCATCATGCCGGCGGCGAACCCCAGCATGGCATCCTCCACCCGTTGGGGAACGGCGCGCAGGAACAGGGCAGGCAGGGCGCCCAGCGCCGTGGCGGCAAAACCCGCAGCGCCGCCGATGAGGCCATAGCGTACCCCGGGCGTTATCTCCCCTGCGGCCAGCATGACGAGACTCTGCACCAGGAGCAGCAGCACGGCGACCAGGGCGAGCAGCAGCCCCAGGGCGATGAGGGGGCGATCCGCTATCTGCTCGCGCAGTTGGACAGACCAGGAAGGGGAGAGGGTCGATACGTTGTCCATGGGGCCTCTGAAGACAGGAATGGGGAGAGACGAGCGGCCATTACATAACCTGGCCCCTGCTTTGTCCATGACGGCGGACCGATTGTGGCAATCGGCTCAAGTTTTGCGTCGAGCTGGTCGCTCCTGTGCTGGCAGCCTCGTGGCGGGCACAAGGCCCGGCGTGGGGCGAGCGGGAAGCAAGGGATCCCCTCTCTTCGCTCCCATCGTCATTTCCCGTCAGGAGTCTCGGGTCACCGCTTACACGGATGTGATCATTGTGTCACTGCACATCTGCAGTCGAGGATCACCAGCCAACATGTCTTACAAGCATCTCTCCATCGGCAAGAAAATTGCCGCCGTCTTTGCGGTCATTGCTGTCATCAACGCCGTCTTCGGCCTATTTCTCGCCACCGAACTGCGGGACATTCGGGATCGGGTATTGAACTTCACCGACTCCACCCTGCCAAGCGTGCTCTCGGTGGACAACTTGCTCTACGACGTCTCCTATGTGCGCCGTGCCCAGTTTGCCCTGCTGATGGTGGAAGATGCCGTCGACAGGCAGGTTCGCCGCGCCCGCATCCAGGAGAGCCTGGGCAAGGTGCAGCAGGTCATGGATGCCTACGAGGCAACCGTGGGGGCCGAGCATGAACGCCAGGCCTTCAACCGCGTCAAGCAGCAGTGGCTGCAATATCTGGGGGCCGTCAACCAGGTGGATGCCCTGTTGTTCCAGGGCAGCAGGGATGAGGCCAGGGAGGCGCTGTTTCGCTCGAACGGGCTCTACACCGAGCTGGAGCTGGCGGTGCGTGCCCTGGTGAAGGTGAATCTTGGCTTTGTGGAAGAGAACCGTGGCAGCCTGCTTGGCAGCGTCACCATGGTGATGACCTTTGCCGTGGTGAGCATCGCGACCCTGCTGATCTTCATGGGGGTCATGACCTGGTTCCTCACCCGCCAGATCTGCCTGCCCCTGCAAGCCGTGGTGGCCCAGGCCAATGCCATCGCCCTGGGGGATCTGACCCATCGGCTGGATCGCCAGCACATCGGGCAGGACGAACTGGGGATGCTGGCCAGCGCCTCCCTCAAGATGCAGGACAACCTGCGTGGGCTCATCGAGGAGGTGGCCGCCGCCGTGACCCAGCTGGGGGCCGCCATCGAGGAGGTGAGCGCGGTCTCCGAGCAATCATCCCAGGGGATCCAGAGCCAGCAGCAGGAGATAGCCCAGGTCGCCACCGCCATGGCCCAGATGAAGGCGACGGTAGCGGATGTGGCGGGCAACACCGAGGTGGCCTCGGAGTCGGCAAGCTCCGCCAATGCCCTGGCTCGTCGCGGCAGTCAGGATGTGCAGGGGGCACTGGATGCCATCACCCGGGTGGCCGGTGAGATGGAGCAGGCGGGCAACCTGGTGAGTGAACTGGAGAAAGAGTCTGCCCAGATCAACCTGGTGGTGGATGTCATTCGCGGCATTGCCGACCAGACCAACCTGCTGGCACTCAATGCCGCCATCGAGGCGGCCCGTGCCGGTGAGCAGGGGCGCGGCTTTGCGGTAGTGGCCGACGAGGTGCGCACCCTGGCGGGGCGTACCCAGGCCTCCACCGGCGAAATCGTCGCCATCATCGAGACCCTGCAGGCCCGTGCCAATCGGGCGAAGTCGGTGACCGGCCAGAGCTGCGAGATGATCCGCCAGTGCGTGAGCCAGAGCGAACGCACCAGTGCGGGCATTCGTCAGATTGAAGAGGCGGTGGCCCAGATAGCCGACATGGCGATCCAGATTGCCAGTGCCTGTGGCGAGCAGGATGCGGTCTCCGATGAGCTGGGCCGCAACGTGGCGCGCATCAACGACTCCTCCAACGAGGTCGCGACCGGCGCGGATCACACCGCCAAAGCCTGTCTGGAGCTGAGCCAGCTGGCGGCGGGTCTGCGCCAGAGCATGGGGCGCTTCCGTCTGGCCTGACGGTGGTTGCAGCCAATGAAAACGGGGCCCTGGGCCCCGTTGTTTTTCTCACCGCCAGGCGGCGTGGGCTCAGGCGCCCAGGCCGGTACCGGCGTCTTTCTTGGCAATCAGCTCAATCTTGTAGCCGTCCGGGTCTTCCACGAAGGCGATGACGGTGGTGCCGCCCTTCACCGGGCCCGGTTCGCGGGTGATCTTGGCGCCGGCGGCGCGCAGCGCCTCGCAGGTGGCATAGATGTCGTCCGCTTCCAGGGCGATGTGACCATAGGCGGAACCGAGCTCGTACTCGCTCACGCCCCAGTTGTAGGTGAGCTCGATGACGGCTTCATCCTTCTCGTCGCCGTAGCCGACGAAGGCCAGGGTGTACTTGTATTCGCTGTTCTCGCTCTTGCGCAGCAGTGTCATGCCCAGCACTCGGGTGTAGAAGTCGATGGAACGTTGCAGATCGCCGACGCGCAACATGGTATGCAGAATTCTCATTGCTCAATTCTCCGGGTTGGTGGATTGGTACTGCCTTGAATCCATGGCCCGAGACCGGATCCGCAGAGGCCTGCAGATCAACTCTCGGGATAGACCTTCTCTTTGTATTCGCACAAATCTTCGATGATGCAGGAGCCGCAGCGGGGCTTGCGGGCGAGACAGGTGTAACGCCCGTGCAGGATGAGCCAGTGGTGCACGTCCAGCTTGAACTCCGCGGGGACCACCTTGAGCAGCTTCTCCTCCACCTGATCGACGTTCTTGCCCACTGCAAAGCCGGTGCGGTTGGAGACCCGGAAGATATGGGTGTCGACGGCGATGGTGGGCCAGCCGAAGGCGGTGTTGAGCACCACGTTGGCCGTCTTGCGGCCGACGCCGGGCAGGGCCTCGAGGGCCTCGCGATTCTCCGGCACCTCGCCGCCGTGGCGCTCCAGCAGAATGGCGCAGGTCTTGATGACGTTCTCGGCCTTGGTGTTGAACAGGCCGATGGTCTTGATGTACTCCTTGACCCCGTCCACCCCCAGATCCAGCATGGCCTGGGGGGTGTTGGCCACCGGATAGAGCTTGTCGGTGGCCTTGTTGACGCTCACGTCGGTGGCCTGGGCCGAAAGCAGCACGGCGATGAGCAGCTCGAAGGGCGTGGTGAAGTTGAGCTCTGTGGTGGGATGGGGGTTGTCATCGCGCAACCGCTCCAGGATCAGCCTGCGTTTCTGGTTGTTCATGGCTCTCTCTTGTCTCAGAGCTGGGTCGTGCGGGCGCCCGCCGCCGGCACGGTGCAGTGGGCCTTCTCGGCACTCTGCTTGCGGCCCATCCAGTCGTTGATGGCGTTTTTGCCGGCGATCATCAAACCGAGGCCGATGAAGCCGCCGGGGGGCAGGATCGCCAGCAGCAGGCTGGCGTCGGCGTGGAACAGCTCGACGCGCAATGACTTGGCCCAGTCACCCAGCAGCAGCTCGGCACCGTCAAACAGGGTGCCCATGCCGATGATCTCGCGAAGGCCCCCCAGTACCAGCAGCACCAGGGTAAAGCCCAGCCCCATCATGAAGCCGTCGAGGGCGGCAAGCAGGGGCGGGTTCTTGGAGGCATAGGCTTCGGCGCGGCCGATGATGACGCAGTTGGTGACGATGAGGGCGATGAAGATGCCGAGCGCCTGATAGAGGCCGTAGGTGTAGGCGTTCATCAACAGCTGCACGCTGGTCACCAGGGCCGCGATAATCATCACGTAGACCGGGATGCGGATATCCTTGGGCACCCAGTTGCGCACCAGGGAGACGGCGAGGTTGGAGCAGACCAGTACCACCATGGTGGCAAGGCCGAGCCCCAACGCATTGGTAAAGGTGGAGGAGACCGCCAGGGTGGGGCAGAGCCCCAGCACCTGCACCAGGGAGGGGTTGTTCTTCCACAGTCCCTGCAGCATCAGCTCCTTGAGCTCTTCGCGGCGGCCACTTTCCCCGGCGGGTTGGCTGGCCGTGTCAATCACGTCGACTTGTTCCATAGCGTGTGCTCCGGCGTTAGGGGTTGGTATGGCAGGAGGGGGCATCGTGCAGCAGTTCGGGGTGCTCCTGTTGCAGCCTCAGCAAATTTTTCACCGCCTTGACCACGGCCCGCGGAGTGATGGTGGCCCCGGTGAAGGCGTCGAATTCGCCGCCATCCTTCTTCACCGCCCAGGTGGTGTCGTTGTCGGCCGTGAGGGACTTGCCGGTGAAGCTGTCGATCCAGCTGGATTTCTTCAGTTCTATCTTGTCACCAAGCCCCGGGGTTTCCTTGTGGGCCAGCACCCTGACCGCACTGACGGCCCCCTTGGCATCGGTGCCGACCACCATGCGAATGGCTCCACTGTAACCATCGGGGGCCACGGTTTCCAGCGCGTAGCCGGTATGCACCCCCTTGAGGGTGGCGGTATAGAGGGGCATGGGCTCATCGCTGCCCAGGTATTCCCGGCTGCTGACCAGCTTGCAACTGGCCACCAGATCGTTGTCATAACTCCCCTCGGGCAGCAGGGCCTGCAGGGTGCGCAGCTTCTCCAGCTCTTGCTGGTGGGCGATGCGATCCCGGGTCAGTTCGTTGGTCAGCACCACCATGGCGGTGCAGCCGAGGGCAAAGAGGGCCAGGGTCAGGCCATTCTTGCGCATGCTTTTCAACATGGGAGGCTCCCTGTCTCGCGTCTGCGGCAATTCAGATGTGGGTTCATTTGCGACGGGCTCCATAGACCTTGGGGCGGGTCAGACTGTCAATCAGGGGAACGCACAGGTTGGCCAGCAACACGGCGAAGGCGAAGGCATCCGGATAGCCGCCAAAACGGCGGATGACATAGACCAGCACGCCGATGAGCACACCGTAGACGAGGCGCCCCTTTGCGGTGGTGCTGGCACTCACCGGATCGGTGGCGATGAAGAAGGCCCCGAGCATGGTGGCACCGCTGAACAGGTGCAGCATGGGGGTGGCGGTGGCATCCGGGGTGGCCAGATAGCCCAGGGTGGCAGCGAGCAGCAATGCGCCCAGCACGGCAGTCGGAATGCGCCAGTTGATCACTTTCTGCTGGAGCAGGAAGAGGCCTCCCAGCAGGTAGCCGAGGTTGACCCAGCTCCAGCCGATACCACCCCAGCCCTCGAAGACCTTGTGGGTCATCACTTCGGTGGCGGTCAGTCCCTGGGTCAGTCCGGTCTTTAAGGTATCCAGCGGCGTGGCCATGGTCAGGCCATCCACCGCCTGCTTGAGCTGCAGCATGCTGTAGCCGTCGAGGCTGAAGCCGGTGAAGATCACCGAGGCCGCATCGGCGAAGCCGATGTCGTAGGCGGCGATGCTGGAGGGGGGCAGCCAGCTGGTCATCTGGACCGGGAAGGAGACCAGCAGCAGCACATAGGCCACCATGGCAGGATTGAACAGGTTCTGACCGAGCCCGCCATAGAGATGCTTGGCGATGATGATGGCGAACGCCGTGCCCAGCACCAGCATCCACCAGGGCAGCAGGGGGGGCAGGGAGAGACCGATGAGCACGGCGGTGAGCGCCGCGCTGCCATCCAGCAGGGCCGGTTTGACGGGGCGGCCGCGCAGGCGAAGGACCAGGGCCTCCGAACCCAGGGCCGTGACCAGCGCCAGCAGGATCTGGATCAGGGTCCCCCAGCCGAAGAACCAGGTCTGCGCCAGGAAGCCGGGCAGGCAGGCCAGGATCACCAGCACCATCAGGGTCTGGGTCTGTTTGCGGTTGTGGGCAAAAGGCGCACTCGCGATATTGAACATGGATCAGTGGCTCTTGTCGGTTGAAGGGGAGGAGGCGGCCTCGGCCGCCAGCTTCTTGGCTTTGGCCCGGGCGATGGCGGCGGCGATGGCCGCCTTCTTGGGGTCTACCTCGGCGGCGGGCTCGGATGCGGCGGCAGGTGCCTCGGCGGTGGCGGTATCGCTTGTGTTTGCGGAGATGCCACCTGCGTCCAGCGGTGCGTCACCTTGCGCCTGGGCGGCTTTCTTGGCCTTGGCCCGGGCGATGGCAGCGGCAATGGCCGCCTTCTTGGGGTCCACCTCGGCGGCGGGTCCGGATGCGGCGGTAGGGGCCTCAACGGCGTTATCGCTTGTGTTCACGGATGTCTCACCCGCGAGCACAGGCCCATCACCTTGCGCCTGGGCGGCCTTCTTGGCCTTGGCCCGTGCGATGGCGGCGGCAATGGCCGCCTTCTTGGGATCCACTTCGGCGGCGGGTTCGGATGCGGCGGCCGAGGCCTCAACGGCGTGTTCGGTTGTGTTCACGGATGTCTCACCCGCGACCACCGGCCCGTCACCTTGCGCCTGAGCAGCCTTCTTGGCCTTGGCCCGGGCGATGGCGGCGGCAATGGCCGCCTTCTTGGGGTCCACCTCTGCGGCGGGTTCGGATGCGGCGGCCGAGGCCTCAACGGCGTGTTCGGTTGTGTTCACGGATGTCTCACCCGCGACCACCGGTCCGTCACCTTGCGCCTGTGCGGCTTTCTTGGCCTTGGCCCGGGCGATGGCGGCGGCAATGGCCGCTTTCTTGGGGTCCACCTCTGCGGCGGCCGGGGCCTCAACGGCGTGTTCGCTTGTGTTCACAGATGTCTCACCTGCGACCACCGGCCTGTCACCTTGCGCCTGGGCGGCCTTCTTGGCCTTGGCACGTGCCAGGGCGGCGGCGATGGCGGCCTTCTTGGGATCCAGCTCTGCCTTGGGATGTTGCTCCCCAGGTGCCGGGGTGTCAGCCAGCCCATTGCCCTCGCCATTGGCGGCCTTGGCGGCACGACGGGCGATGGCCTCCTGCTTGCGTGCCTCACGGGCGGCAATCATGGCGTCGTTGTCCGGTGCGGGTTCACTCACGGCCACCTGGGCCGTCTCCTGTTTGGCCTTGATGCGGGCCAGGGCGGCGGCGACCGGATCTTCGCCCCCGGCCGTCGTCATGGCCTGGCGACGCTGGGCTGCGGCCTCGGCGTGGCGGGCTTCGCGGGCCGCCTTCTCACGCTCGAAGCGAGCCTGCTTGGCCTCGAAGCGCTGCTTGGCACGTTCGGCCTTCTCGGCCTCGGCACGGGCCTCGCGGATGTCATCCTTGGCGATCTTGTAGTACTGCACCAGGGGGATTTCGCTCGGGCAGACCCAGGCACAGGCGCCGCACTCGATACAGTCAAAGAGGTTGAGCTTCTCGGCCTTGTCGTACTCCTTGACCCGGCTGTACCAGTAAAGCTCCTGGGGCAGCAGGGTGGCGGGGCAGGCATCGGCGCAGGCACTGCAACGGATGCAGGCCTGTTCCGGGCCGGGGGGCGGCAGCTCGGCGCGGGTGGGGGAGAGCAGGCAGTTGGTGGCCTTGACCACGGGGACCATGGCGTGGGGCAGGGTGAAGCCCATCATGGGGCCCCCCATGATGACCCGCTGATCCGCCTCCGGTTGCAGCTCGAAACGCTGGAGCAGCCAGCGTACCGGCGTGCCCAGACGCACCCAGGCATTGCCGGGTTTCTTGAAGGCGTCGCCGGTGAGGGTGACGATGCGCTCGATGAGCGGCTCCCCATCGATGATGGCGCGCTTGATGGCAAAGACGGTGGCGACGTTGAGCACCATGATGCCCATGTCGACCGCCCGGCCTCCCTTGGGCACCTGGCGTCCGGTGAGCAGCTCTATGGTCTGTTTGGCGCCGCCGGAGGGGTACTTGGTCGGTACCGACTTGACCAGCACGTCGGCGTCGCTGGCATGGCGGGTCAGGGCCTCGATGGCCGCCGGTTTGTTGTCTTCCACCCCGATCAGGGTGAGCTTGGGCTTGAGCAGGTGCTTGAGTACCCGGATGCCGTCCATGATCTCGTCGGCGTATTCCTGCATCAGACGGTCATCTGTGGTGATGTAGGGTTCGCACTCCAGCCCGTTGACGATGAGGATCTCGGTGAGCTGGCCACGGCCGTCGAGCTTGCTGTGGGTCGGGAAGACGGCGCCGCCGAGCCCGGCGATGCCGGCCTGCTGGATGCGCTCGAGCAACGCCCCCCGCTCCAGGTTCCAGTAGTCAGGCTGGGGTGTGCGCTCGCCCCAGGCATCGTCTCCGTCCGGGGTGAGGAGGATGCAGAGATCGTCAAGACCGGAGGGGTGCGCCACCGTGTGCTGCTCGATGGCGGTGATGGTGCCCGAGGTGGAAGCGTGCACCGGCACGATGCGCCCCTTGTCAAAACGGGTGAGGGGTTGCCCCTTCTTGACCTTGTCCCCCACCCGCACCAGCAGTTCGCCGGCCGGACCCGCGTGCTGGCGCACCGGAATGATGAGCTGTGGGGGAAGGCCCGCGTCAACGACGGGGGTCAGGCTTGACTGGTGCTTGTTCTCGGGGGGATGGATGCCGCCGTGAAAATCCCACAGAGTGCCGGCTTTGATGCGTTCGAGCAGATGCTGCATGGTTACTCCGCTGTTTATTCCACTATCTTGACCGGAATGGCGACCTTGGCCAGATCCCATTTCCAGTTGTCGACCGTGGTCGGCACCGGGATCATTTCAATACAGTCGGTCGGGCAGGGGTCGACGCAGAGGTCGCACCCGGTGCACTCGGCCGCGATGACGGTATGCATCGCCTTGGTGGCACCCAGGATGGCGTCGACCGGACAGGCCTGGATGCACTTGGTGCAACCGATGCACATGTCTTCGTGAATGAAGGCCACCTTCTTGACGGGGATTGCCGCGTCTTCACCGCCGTCCAGAGACTGGGGCTCGACCCCCATCAGGTCGGCAATCTTGCGCATGGTGGCGTCGCCACCGGGCACGCACTTGTTGATCTTGTCGCCATTGGCCAGGGCTTCGGCGTAGGGTTTGCAGCCCGGGTAACCGCACTGGCCGCACTGGGTCTGGGGCAACAGGGCATCGAGCTGATCGACGATGGGATCGGCCTGCACATGAAACTTGACGGCGGCAAAGCCGAGAATGATGCCGAAGGCCAGGGCAAGCAGGGCCAGCACCAGAATGGCAAAGAGTATGTGAATCATAGCGTTATATCTTGATGAGGCCGGTAAAGCCCATGAAGGCCAGCGACATCAGGCCAGCGGTGACCATGGCGATGGAGACGCCACGAAACGGTGCCGGCACGTCGGCGGCCACCAGCCGCTCACGCATGGCGGCAAACAGGATCAGCACCAGGGAGAAGCCGACGGCGGCCCCGAAGCCGTAGATGATGCTCTGGATGAAGTTGTGGCGCTCGTTGATGCTGAGCAGCGCCACGCCGAGCACGGCACAGTTGGTGGTGATGAGCGGCAGGAAGATGCCGAGCAGGCGATAGAGGGTCGGGCTGCTCTTGCGGATCACCATCTCGGTGAACTGGACCACCACGGCGATCACCAGAATGAAGCCCAGGGTGCGCAGGTAGGCGATCTCCAGCGGGATCAGGATGTAGTGCTCCATCAGATAGGAGCACGCGCTGGCCAGCGTCATGACGAAGGTGGTGGCCAGACCCATGCCGATGGCGGTTTCCAGCTTGCCGGAGACACCCATGAAGGGGCAAAGGCCGAGGAACTTCACCAGCACGAAGTTGTTGATCAGCACGGTGCCGACCAGTAAAAGCAGGTACTCAGTCATTGAAGATGGGTTATCCGGTATGAAGGCGGCCGTATTATCTGATGTTAGGTGCCTTTAGACAACCGCAAGGCCGTATGGTTATTATTCGAATGCCCAATTCATGGAGGCATTGTGCGCCCTTTACCCGTCCTGACGCTGACCCTGGCCATGCTGCTCTGGTCCAGCTCCTTCATCGCCCTCAAACATGTGCTGGAAATCTGGTCCTTCGGTCAGGTGCTCTTCATGCGGATGGGGGTGGCGTCCTGTTGCTGGCTGCTCTGCTACCGCCAGCTTGGTCGCGTCACTTACCAGAAGGGGGATTGGCGCTGGTTGGCCCTGATGGGGGCGCTTGAGCCCTGCCTCTACTTTCTTCTTGAAGTCAACGCCCTGCGTTACACCAGTGCCGGCCAGGCCGGTATGGTCTGTGCCCTGCTTCCCCTGATGGTGGCTCTGGTGGCCTTCGTACTGCTTGGAGAGCGGGTGAGTCGCCGCCAGCTGCTGGGCTTTGCCATCGCCATCGTTGGCATCGCCCTGCTGGGGTTGGGGGAGGGCGCCGACGAGTTCGCCCCCAACGCCCTGCTCGGCAACAGCCTGGAGATGGGCGCCATGCTCTGCGCCGCCACCTATTCCGTGGTATTCAAGAAGCTCTCCAGCCGCTACGGCGTGATGACACTGACAGCGTTGCAGGCCTTCGTCGGCACGCTCTTCTTCGCGCCCTTTGCCTTCAGTGCGCCCTGGCCCGCGAGCTGGGCCTGGCAGGACATGGGGGTCATCCTTTTCCTAGGCGCCTTCGTGACACTTGGTGCCTACCTGCTCTACAACTGGTCGGTGACCCAGGTGAAGGTGACCCTGGCGGCTGCCTATGTGAACCTCATACCGGTCTTTACCCTGCTGCTCGCCTATCTGCTGCTGGGAGAGACGCTCACTGCCCTGCAATGGGTGGCCTGTGCCGCCGTGCTGGCCGGCATCGGGGGGGGCCAGCTGCCGTCCGGGAGGAAGCGTGCGCAGGCAGTCGCCACCGGGGGATGAGTCGCCGCCATTGGGCTACAGTCTGGACAGGGAAACACGCTGTCGAAGAAGGAGCCGACCGATGAGCGACATGCACTTGCTGGCCGCGGCCAAAAGCCTGTTGAGCCATCCCCCCTTTACCCTGGCCGATGCCAGAGCCCTGGAGGCGCTGGAAGAGGAGGCCGTGGGGGAGGAGGGGCTCTGCATCGCCGCGCTATGGGACATCGCCCTCGCGCTGGCGGACGAGGAAGCCAGACACTATCTCCTGGGGGATGGCTGAGCGGGTTTAGGGTGGGCGGACAGCAATGACAACGGGGGGCCTGGGCCCCCCGTTGTCATTGGCAGCTGTCGCTCAGATGGAGAGGCTCTTGACGGTGTCCGACACCGAGTTGGCGTCTTCGATGATCTCCTTGATGACGTCGGCGATGATGGTTGCCTGCTCCTGACCTGCCACCGCCTTGTCGGAGACGACGGAGACAGTCTGGGTGATCTGGGAGGTGATCTCCGAGTTGTGCTTGATGACGGTGACGATCTCGCTGGTGGAGCTGGAAGTGCGCGCCGCCAGTTGCCTCACCTCGTCGGCCACGACCGCGAATCCCCGTCCCTGTTCCCCGGCGCGGGCCGCCTCGATGGCCGCGTTGAGGGCCAGCAGATTGGTCTGATCCGCGATGCCGCTGATGGTGGAGATGATGGATTCGATGCTCCTGGATTGCTGGTTGAGCTGCTCTATCTGCTTGCTGACCGCATTGACCGAGGTGTTGATGTGAGAGGAGGTGTCGAGCACCCTGTCGATGACCTCCCGTCCCCTGGCAGCGCTCGCGACGGTTTCGCTGGCGATGGCACACGCCTTCTGGGCCGCTTCCCGGGTGGAGATGGATTTCTCCACCCGCTCGGTGATGTCGCTCGCCAGCTTGATGATTTTGACCACCTTGCCCTCGTGGTTGAAGATGGGGTTGTAGGTGGCCTCCAGCCAGATCTTCTCCCCCCGGTGACCCAGACGCATGAAAAGCCCTGACTTGATGTCACCCGAGCCAAGATCCTGCCAGAAATGGGGGTTGTTCTGGTAGAACTCGGTGTCACAGAAGAGGCGATGATGCTTGCCGACCACCTCTTCCAGCCGGTAGCCAAAGCAGTTGAGGAAATTCTGGTTGGCGGTGATGACGGTGCCATCGGGTTGGAAATCGATGACCGCCAGGGACTTGTCCAGGGCTGCCAGCAGGGCCTGGGTGCGCTCCAGGGTGGATTGCTGCTGGGTCACGTCAGAGGCGACCTTGGCGATCCGCACCACCTTGCCGTCGATCACGATGGGGAAATAGGTCGCCTCCAGCCACACGGCCTTGCCGGATTTCGACTGGCGAATGAAGCGACCGCTGCGGGAGACGCCGTGGCGCAGATCCTGCCACAAGGTCTCGTAATCCCGGGTATTGACGTCGTCGGGGAAGCAGAGGGTGCTGTGATGCTTGCCAATCACCTCGTCACGTTCAAATCCCACGATCTTGAGAAACAGCGCGTTGGCGAAGGTGACCACTCCCGCCGGGGTGAACTGGACGAAGGGGACCTGCAACTGGATAGCCTGTTCAAATGCCCCCAGTTCCACCACCCTTGCCGCTTGCTCACTGGCTTCCTTGCTTGCTTTTTGATTCCAGAACATGACAGCGCTCCTCCATGAGACCCTTGAATGGGATAACGACCAAATATGAGTAAATTAACAATAGCATTGCGTCCTGATGAGTCGTCATCGTACTCAAATTAACTTTTTATTTTTCAATGTTGATAAATAGCTTCTTAATTGTAGGGTCTCGTACCAAGGTTATTTATCTCGTGGACCACTTTGGGCCCCAGGGAATATTGGCATGAAGGCGCCTCTTTTGGCACTGACAATTGTCACGATGCCCCTATATATCGCCCTCATATGAACCCTGTGACACGTCAGGGATCTCGGTGGGGATAAAATTGAGTCTTCTGGAACGCGGTGAAATTAGGTGGCTACGGGGATCGGGAAAAAGCCGCTATCTGATCCTCTGGTGTGAGAAATAAACGGCCAAGGGTGTGATGTTCTGGATGTGCGGCATGTGTGAACCCGTGACGACATTGCCGCTTCGGTATATTTTCTGTCCCGAAACAGGGAGTGTTTATTTTGCCTGCAAGGTGGAGAGTTTCTGGTTCAGGGACTCAATCTCTTTCTGATATCGGGTAGTGACCGACTGCATCTCTGCCGAGACATTGCGGGATCTTGCCTTGTTCTCCGTGATCTGGGTCATCTCGTTGTTCATCTTCTGCTTTTTGGCCTCGATCTCGGTGCGCAGCGCCTCGGCCTGGCGTTGTTTCTGGCCGTTCGCCAGGCTCTGCTCTATCTCCCGGGTCTGGTTGGCCGCCTGCTCCACCGCCTCGGGGGAGGGGGTATAGACATTGAGTGCCATGGGTTTGGCGTCGCTGCTGCAGGGGATGTCGCTGAAGGTGATCTGCCCATCGCGGGCGCATTGATAGACAGCCGCCTGGACAACGGGGACGTTGGCAAGCCCCAGGCAGGCGAGAGAGATGACCAGCATGCGTGACATAGACTCCTCCTTGAATCCTCTTCCTTGCACACTAGTACATGGCGCAAGGTCAGACAACGGCCCCGTTTCGGGAGCGACATTCCGGTCCTCACGTCGCTTTTCTCTGGTCCATGGCGGGGTAGATCCCCTGTGCAATGGGTGTGCCATGGCGGCACAAAGCGACGGATCCCTGCCTGTTTCCCCGCAGTTCAACACATCAGAGCACCATAACGGGTCGCAATGAGGTATCTTATGCCCCGATTTCATCCATCAAACGGATAAGAGACAACACATGATCATCAAACCCAAGGTTCGCGGCTTTATCTGCACCACCACCCACCCGGTCGGTTGTGAAGCCAATGTTCGTCGCCAGATCGCTTACACCCAAGCCAAGGGCGCCATCGAGAATGGCCCCAAGAAGGTGCTGGTGATCGGCGCTTCCACCGGCTATGGTCTGGCCTCCCGCATTGCCGCAGCCTTCGGCAGCGGAGCTGCCACCATAGGTGTCTTCTTCGAAAAGCCGAGCTCCGAGACCAAGACGGGCTCCGCCGGCTGGTACAACTCCGCCGCCTTCGACAAGGCCGCCAAAGAGGCCGGCCTCTACGCCAAGAGCATCAATGGCGATGCCTTCTCCCACGAGTGCCGTGCCAAGGTGATCGAGCTCATCAAGCAGGATCTGGGTCAAATCGATCTGGTGGTCTACTCTCTGGCTTCTCCGGTGCGCAAGCTGCCGGACACCGGCGAAGTGGTGCGCTCCGCCCTCAAACCCATCGGCGAGGTCTACACCTCCACCGCCATCGACACCAACAAGGATCAGATCATCACCGCCACCGTCGAGCCGGCGAATGAGGAAGAGATCCAGAGCACCATCACCGTCATGGGCGGCCAGGACTGGGAACTGTGGATGGCGGCTCTGCGCGATGCGGGTGTGCTGGCTGACGGCGCCAAGTCCGTGGCCTACTCCTACATCGGTACCGACCTGACCTGGCCAATCTACTGGCATGGTACCCTGGGGCGCGCCAAGGAAGATCTGGACCGCGCCGCCACCGCCATCCGTGGCGATCTGGCTGCCAAGGGGGGGACCGCCCACGTGGCCGTGCTCAAATCCGTGGTGACCCAGGCCTCCTCTGCCATTCCCGTGATGCCGCTCTACATCTCCATGGCCTTCAAGATCATGAAGGAGAAGGGCATTCACGAGGGCTGCATGGAGCAGGTGGACCGCATGATGCGCACCCGCCTGTACGGCGCCGACATGGCGCTGGACGAGCAGGCCCGCATCCGCATGGATGACTGGGAACTGCGTGAAGACGTGCAGCAGACCTGCCGTGATCTCTGGCCCTCCATCACCACCGAGAACCTCTCCGAGCTGACTGACTACACCGGCTACAAGCAGGAGTTCCTGCGCCTGTTCGGTTTCGGCCTGGACGAGGTGGACTACGATGCGGACGTGAATCCGGACGTGCAATTCGACGTGGTCGAGCTGTAAGTCGGTCACCAGCACAGACAGGGCCCTGCGGGGCCCTGTTTTTTTGCAGCAGACTCAACCTGTTGCCTCAGGTTTATTATCCGCGATCACCTTTTTCCCCGAACAAACCCGCTAGGCTTGCGCTGTCCGGATCACAGACGGCACCGCCGAGGTACGAAAGTCATGACCACATCCCATGAGGCGCCCAAGAAGCGCCAGCTCCCCACGGTTTATACCCTGCTTTTCATCATCATCGCCCTGATGGCGGCCCTCACCTGGGTGCTGCCGGCGGGCAAATACAACTATGTGACGGCCAAGACCCAGCAGCCGGTGGCGGCAGCGGCCGTGGCCGACTACAGCGGTGACGAGCGACTGTTGCCGGTACCCGGCAGTTACACCGAGCTCCCTTCCCAACCGCAGGGGGTATTCGATGTGCTCAAGGCGCCCATCCAGGGCTTTCACAAGGCGGCGGACGTGGCACTGTTCGTGCTCATCATCGGCGGCTTTCTGGCGGTGACCATGCAGAGCGGGGCGCTGGATGCCGGGGTCGGGGCCATAGTGCGTACCTTCGCCGGGCGCGAGCGGCTGCTCATCCCGGTGCTGATCGCCCTGTTCGCCCTGGGTGGCTCCACCTTCGGCATGGCGGAGGAGACGGTGGCCTTCTGGGCACTCATCGTGCCGGTGATGATGGCGGCGGGCTTCGATCGCATGGTGGCGGCCGGGATCATCCTGCTCGGTTCCGGGGTCGGGGTGCTCGCCTCCACCGTCAATCCGTTTGCCACCGGCATCGCCTCCGGTTTCGCGGGTATCCCCATCGGTGAGGGGATAGGGCTACGGGTCATCCAGTGGCTGCTGCTGGTGATCTTCGCCTCCTGGTTCGTGATGCGCTACGCCAGGCAGGTGCAGCAGGACAAGTCCCGCTCCGTGCTGGCCGATATCGTTTATGACGACGAGTTCTCCCAGATGAAGAGCGGCAACCTCGCCTTCAGCGGCAAGCAGAAGCTCACCATGCTGGTCTTCTTCGGCACCTTCCTGCTGATGATCTATGCGGTGGTGCCCTGGTCGGATCTGGGCATTGATCTGTTGCCCACCCTGGGCTGGTGGTTCGACGAGCTCTCCACCCTCTTCTTCAGCGCCTCCATCCTGATTGCCCTCATCAACCGGATGCCGGAGTCCAACTACGTGGCGACCTTCCTGAACGGGGCGCGGGATCTCATCGGGGTGGCGCTGGTGGTGGCGGTGGCGCGCGGCATCTATGTGGTGATGGAGCACGGCGTCATCATCGACACCATACTGCATTGGGCCGAGGGGCTGGTGAGCGGACTGTCGTCGTCGGTCTTCATCCTGATGGCCTATCTGGTGCACATCATCCTGAGCTTCTTCATCCCCTCCACCTCGGGGCTCGCGACCGTCTCCATGCCGTTGATGGGGCCGCTGGCTGACTTCTCCGGCATCTCCCGGGATCTGGTGATCACGGCCTATCAGTCCGCCTCCGGCTGGATCAACCTGTTTGCCCCCACAGCAGCCCATCTGGTGGCGGGGCTGGCGCTGGCCAGGATCCCCTACGATCGCTTCGTGCGCTGGGTGCTGCCCTTCATCATCGGGGTGGCCCTCATCACCATGGCGGTGCTGGTGGCCGGGGCCCTGCTGCACGGCTGATGGCACGAATAGAAAACGATAGACAACAAAAAGGCTCCCGCGGGAGCCTTTTTCATGAGCCTTGCTTACTGCTTGTAGCCCTTGAGGAAGCGGGCGAGACGGCCGATGGCCTCTTCCAGCTCCTCTTCCCGGGGCAGGAACACCAGGCGGAAGTGATCCGGTGCCGGCCAGTTGAAGCCGGTGCCTTGCACCAGCAGGAGCTTCTCCTGCTGCAGCAGGTCGAACACCATCTTCTGGTCATCGCGAATGTCATACACCTTGGGGTCGAGGCGGGGGAACATGTAGAGCGCCCCCTTGGGTTTGACGCAGGAGACCCCGGGGATCTCGTTCAAAAGCTCCCAGGCTTTGTCCCGCTGGCGACGCAGGCGACCCCCCGGCAGGATCAGCTCGTTGATGCTCTGGTAGCCCCCAAGGGCGGTCTGGATGGCGTGCTGCATGGGCACGTTGGCACACAGCCGCATGGAGGCCAGCATCTCCAGCCCCTCGATGTAGCCCTTGGCACGACCCTTGGGACCGGTGATGACCATCCAGCCCTGACGGAAGCCGCAGGCGCGGTAGGCCTTGGAGAGGCCGTTGAAGGTCACCACCATCACATCGTCGCACAGGGTGCAGACGCTGGTGTGGGAGATGTCGTCGTAGAGGATCTTGTCGTAAATTTCGTCGGCGAAGATGATGAGGTTGTGCTGACGGGCGATCTCGATCACTTCAAGCAAAAATTCGCTGCCGTAGACGGCGCCGGTCGGGTTGTTGGGGTTGATCAGCACCAAGCCGCGGGTGCGCGGGGTGATGCGGGCGCGGATGTCGTCGAGATCCGGATACCAGTCAGCCCCTTCGTCACAGCGGTAGTGCACCGCATGGCCGCCGGAGAGGGTGACGGCCGCGGTCCAGAGCGGGTAGTCGGGGGAGGGCACCAGCATCTCGTCGCCGTTGTTGAGCAGCGCCTGCATCGCCATCACGATGAGCTCGCTCGCACCGTTGCCGATGTAGATGTCGTCGATGTCGACCTTGCGCATCCCTTTTTGCTGGTAGTACTGCATCACCGCCTTGCGGGCCGAGAACAGCCCCTTGGAGTCGCAGTAGCCCTGGCTCTGGGGCATATTGAGGATCACATCCTTGATGATCTCCTCCGGTGCTTCGAAGCCAAACGGGGCCGGATTGCCGATGTTGAGCTTGATGATGCGGTGACCTTCGTCTTCGAGACGGCGAGCTTCTTTGTGCACCGGGCCGCGGATGTCATAGCAGACATCGTCGAGCTTGTGCGACTTGTCGATAGTGAACATGGTGAGCGTGATTCCTTCCCCGTGGGGCGCGTTGGCAGAAAAGCTGTTTTTAGTATCAAATTTCTCTGCCCCTATTCTTCACAGAATTGAATGCTAGAACAATCTAATTTATGGAATAAATCCCTGATATTTACCCCTGAAACAGGGTTGTTGAAATGTTAAATTCAGCATGATCGTTTGCCTCTCTTTGGTAGATCAGTGAAAGATGAGGGGCAGATTCATAAAGCAACATGAGTGTATTGAAATATCTCCCCCATCTGGCACGATTGGCTGGGGTAAAAAAGGCCCCGACCCGTCGGTCTGCCAGGGGAGCACGCAGGCACGGGGGCTCATCTTTCCGCTCTCGAGGTTCACTCATGCAGGCACCCGCCACCGGTCGCTACCGCCATTTCAAGGGGGGCTATTACCAGGTTCTGGCCCTGGCCTTGCACACCGAAACCCAGGAGCAGCTGGTGATCTATCAATCCGAACAGGATGGTCAGGTCTATGCCCGCCCCGTCGCCATGTTCATCGAGTGGATTGAACATCAGGGACAGGTGGTGAGCCGCTTCACGCCGGTGGCCTGAGGCAGGCTTGGCGACATGAAAAAAGGCGCCAGAGGCGCCTTTTTTCATGGTGTCGGGGCTTACAGACCCAGATTGGCTCTGGCATAGGCCTCAAAATCGGTGCAGCCGCCGATGTGCTGCTCATCCAGGAAGATCTGCGGCACAGTGGTGACCGGCTTGCCCGCCTTGGCGGCGAGATCGTCCTTGGTCAGCCCGGCCACGTTGATATCCACGTAGCGGAACTCGAAGTCATCGCGTTCCTCGGTCAGTTGCTCGGCAATCTGCTTGGCACGCACGCAATAGGGGCAACCGGGACGACCAAAAATCTCTACAAACATCTTTTCTCTCCATTAAACAAGCCGTTGAAGAAGGCCATTGAGATGAGGCTGGGCACAGCATAGCCCTGGCGCCCTGTCAGTCAAAGCTGAAAATAGCGATGCTTACGTTCGCCATCTCCGATTGCGCCCACTGCTGATGACGGCGCCAGCGTCCCTGTTTCGCCCCAAGGCCGGGGAATCGGGCCGCCTTGCCGGCAAGGCAGCCCGTCTATCACTGCTCGACGATCTGGATGGGTTGCTGCTGGTAGATGCTCTCCAGCACGCCTTTTTCGAAGACGGTCCAGGGCCAGGGCGCCTTGCTGGCGCGGTAGCGCTCGTGGGTTGCCGGATCCTGGGAGAGACCGCGCTGGAACATTACGAAGGCCTTGCGCTGGCCACCGGCGGTGTCGATGAAACCGGCGAGGTTCGAGGTACCTGTGATGGTACCGGTCTTGGCGTGCACCTTGTTCTTCATCATGGGGGCGGTGACGCTGCGTCGCCAGGCCAGGGTGCCGTCTACCTGGGAGCTTGGCAGCAGCTTGATGAAGTCGAGCTCGGCATCGTTCTTCTGGATGAAGTTAAGCACCGACAACATCTGGCGCGCGCTGATGAGATTGTGGGCGGAGAGGCCGGAGCCGTCGGCCAGGGTGGCGTTGCCAAGGTCAATGCCGTGCTTGGTCAGGATGGCGCGCACCGCCATGGTGCCGCTGCGATAGCTGCCCGGCTTGTTGTAGTAGTGACGCCCCACGGTTTTGAGGAAGGTATCGGCGTAGAGGTTGTCGGACTTTTTCAACATCTTGGCGAGCATCACCGGCAGGGAGACAGAGTAGTGGGTCGCCAGGGTCTGGGCACCGACAGGGGCCTGATGGGTGACCCGCAGCAGGCCGTCGTGGCTGATCCCGGCGCGGTTCATGGCCCAACGGATGTTGTCCCAGCCCCAGGCCTCCACGTCATGGATGGCAAAGCGCAGCCCTTGTGGCTCCTTGTTCGGGGTGATGCAGCCCTTGAGCTCGTAGAAGTTGCCCTTGGCCATGTCTACTTCCAGAGCGCAGAACTGACGCGCCATGTCGCCATAGCTCATCACCTCCACGTTGTCGGCGCCGATGCCGATGGGCACGCCGGTGGCCACGTTGCCCACCGCAGGCTTGCCAATCTGGGTGGCGGTGATGGTGCCGTAGGCGCAGTTCTTGTCGATGATGACCGAGGAGACGGGAGCGGCGAAGCAGAGGGTCTGATCCCCCCAGGACCAGCCGTTGCCACGCTCATAGCCGTTGTAGGCACCGGTGTTGACATAGACGTTGCCCTGAATGCGGGTGACGCCCAACTGTTTGAACAGGGCAACCAGATCCATGCGCGACAGAGTCGGGTCGCCGACGAAGTTGATCCAGATGTCGCCGTTGATGGTAGTGCCCTGTTTGGCGCCGGGCTGGGCCTGGATGTCGGTGGCGAAGCGGAAGTCGGCACCGAGTTCGAGGCGTGCGGCGAGCGCGGTGAGCACCTTCATGGTGGAGGCGGGGGCTATCATGTCATCGGCGTGACGGGCAAATTCCACCCCGTTGTTGCCCTGTACGATCACGGCGTACTGGCCCCCCTTGGGCGGGGTCAGCGGGGCGGCGTGGACCGCCAGAGAAAAGAGAGCACAAAAACCAATCAACAGCCGCTGCATAGGATCCTCTAACTGAACGAAAGGGCGGCATCAGAAACCGCCCCGATAATCAAACCGGGTGACTGCCGGGTATCACCTGCCATGGGGTCAGGCCGGGGCGTTGGCAGTCCGGTAACGCCCCTCGTAATCGAATATTTTTTCCTTCACCTGCCAGAAGCGTCCCGACTTGCGGGCGATGACGAAATCCGGGTGACGGAACTGGTCTGCCGCGAGCATCACGCTCGCCAGGGTCGTGAATTCGGGCTCCAGGCCCGGGGCGGGCCAATGATGACGCACAAAGCGTTGTTGAAACAAGCGCTGTACACCCCAGGAGTGAAAGGGGAAGTACTCCGTCAGGGTCAGGCCATCCTCGTCGTGGTAGGTCACCTCCAGCCGCTCCCCCTGCTTGCCGCGCCCAGGGCTCAGGGTCAAACCGACGCAGCGGATCACCATGCAGTCCTTGAGATTGAGGGCCTCCTTGAGCTTGTCGTCAGGGTCCACCAGCAGCTGGTCACAGCTTTGGCAGCGGCGGGCGGCGATGTCGTTTTCAGCACCGCAACCTGGGCAGATCTTGGCGCGAAAGCGGTAGTCGCACTCCTCGCGGTTGCCCTCGTCATCTTCAAACAGTCCCTGACAGCGGCGGCCGTAGTGTTCGACCACCTTGCCATCCTCGTCGGTCTTGCCCCAGAAAGTGTTGGCAAAGCCGCAGGCGGGGCAGGGCACCTGAACCGGCTCGGTGCCGGCGTGGGGCCTGGGTTCCCCCACTTCGGGGGCAAACAGGTTGAAGTTGTTGCCTGCGTAGTCGAGCACCAGGCAATCGCTCTTGCCGGGTGAGAGGCGCAGGCCCCGTCCCACAATCTGCTGATAGAGCGACACCGATTCGGTGGGACGCAGCATCACGATAAGGTCGACGTGGGGGGCATCGAAGCCGGTGGTGAGCACTGCCACGTTGACCAGAAACTTGAGCTCGCGCGCCTTGAAGGCACTGATTAGAGCGTCGCGCTCCGGTCCCGGCGTCTCGCCGGTGACGAGGGCGGCCTGCTGGTCTCTGGCACCGAGCAGGCCATGAATTTCCCGGGCATGCTCGACGGTGGCGGCGAAGATCATCACCCCCTGCCGGTCGGCCGCATACTCCAGCACCTGGCTCAGGATATGGGGGGTGACCCGCTCCTGTCGCTTGATCTCGCCGTTGAGCTGCGCCTCGCTGAACAGGCCGTTCTCCCGCGGCACCAGCTTGCTGAAGTCGTAGTGGACGATGGGGGCGTCCACCAGGCGCGGCGGGGTCAGGTAGCCGTTTTTCACCATGAAGCGCAGGGGCAGTTCGAACACGCAGTCACCAAAGAGCCGCTCGCCGTGGCTCTTGACCATGCCGTGGTAGTGGCGCCGGTAGATCCAGCCCAGCCCCAGCCGATAGGGGGTGGCGGTGAGTCCGAGGATCTTGAGGACTGGATTGGCGGCCTTGAGATGCTCGATCACCTGATGGTATTGGCTGTCGTCATCGAGCGAGACCCGGTGGCACTCGTCGATGATGAGCAGCGAAAAAGCGCCGTCGAAGGCATCCAGATTGCGCGCCACCGACTGCACCGAGCCAAACACCACCTGGGCGCTCGCCTCCTTGCGATCCAGCCCGGCGGCAAAAATGTCGGCCCGGAGTCCCCAGGTCTCGTACTTGGCGTGGTTCTGCTCCACCAGCTCCTTGACGTGAGCCAGCACCAGCACCCGGCCACGGGCCTTGCGGGCCAGTTCGGCGATCACCAGGCTCTTCCCGGCCCCGGTGGGCAGCACCACCACGGCGGGATCCGGGTGTTTGCGAAAGTGGCTGATGACGGCGTTGACCGCGTCGGTTTGATAGGGTCTGAGAACGAACATGGGGAACGGCTGTGGTGCAAGGTGGCGCCATTATAGGGATCTTGCGGGGAAAATGCAGTGAGGGGGGCGTGCTGACAGGAAGCGGGCCGGCAAGATGCCGGCCCGTGCAGGTCAGGGACCTCAGTGGAAGGGGAACAGGTAGTTGAGCCAGCTACCCATGCGCATCAGGATCTTGCGCATGATGGCCACGTGGTGGAAGTGCTCGGTATAGATGGCGGCCTGACCGCTGGAACCCGCGATCACCTGGTAGTTTGCCCATTCGGGATCGGTGATCTCGAGCACGATGGGCAGGCGACCCGGTACCTGTGCAGAGGTCTGATCGATAAGACCCGCCTGTGCCTGGATATTGCCCGGTGCCATGGCCGGGATAACGGACTGCACCTTGGCCTTGAAGATGCGACCCGGAATGCCGTCGAGCACGACTTCGGCCTCGTCACCCGCCTTGAGCCGCTGCATGCTGTTCTGCCAGAACCAGCCGACATAGGCATTGGCATCTTCATGAATGAAGGTCATCACGGGGCGGAACATGAAGGGGGCAGCAATCATGCCCGGGCGCAATGCCAGTTGTACGACATGACCGTCACTCGGGGCGTAGACCACGGTCTGCTCCAGATCGTACTTGGCGATGTTGAGCTGGGCACTCAGGTCATTGAGGGTCGCTTTTTGCTGATCTATCTGGGCGATGATGTCATCCACGTTGGCCTGGGTGACGTCGAGGTCGCGCTGTTTGCCGATGCCCCGTCGCATCAGCTCCTGGGCGCGATCCCTGTCCAGGCTGGCGGATCGCAGGCGGGCGTCCAGAGCCTTCAGAAAATCGGTGTTGGAGGCGAGGCGCGCCGTCAGGCTGGCGACCTTCTCCTGGAAGGGCTCAGCGTCGATGCGAAACAGCACATCCCCTTTCTTGACCGGCTGGTTGGGCTTGACCGGGACGTCGGTGACTCGTCCCTTGACCAGGGGCACGACCGGGGTGGAGACATAATAGTTGCGAGCCAGCTCGGAATAGGGGTGGTTGTAGTTCATCAGCATGATGAGTGTGCCGATGATGATGACGCCACCCAGCACGGCGGTCGGCACGGTCCACTTGTTGAGCGGGATCTTGAAGATCTTGAAAATACCTATGCAGAGGGCTGTATAGGTGAGAATAAGTAGCAGGTCCATGGGGCGTTACCTATTTGTCGGTCTGTTCGAGCGTAGTCATGCGAGCCTGCAGTGCTGCCAGCTCCTCTTTGAGCGCGCTGATCTCTGTTTCGTCATGTTGTAGGCGTTGCGAGAAGCCCCAGCCGCGATCGGGGCGATAAATCGTGGCCCAGATCCAGAGGAAGGGCCAGAGCACGTGCAGGGTGAACAGGCTGACCCAGCCTGCCACGTGAATGGCGTCCTGGTGGGGGTGATTACGGTGCTTGGCAATTTCATATGGAATATCGTGAATGACGATAATGCCATAGAACATGACCAAGACGACAAACACCAGGATCCCCAGGGCAATGTAGTCAAGTACCATCGATTTCTCCCGTCTGAGTCGCTAACAATGCTTCGATTGTCGAGTCGAGGCTTCGGCAATAATGACAGCATATGCCGTCGGTGCAAGTCTGCAATCGGAGAGTTGGTGTGGCGGTACAGGCATGGTTCATCGGTTGCTCATTTAACACACAAAATTGATTTGGTTAGATAAAATCAAACAGCAATGGATGCCCGGGCAAGGTGAGAGGTGAACCTGATGAACGAATGGTGCAGTGGCAAAGGATGGCGGCTTGGCCTGTTGCTGATCTGCCTGTTGTGGTCCCGCCTCGGCTGGACCGCCGAACCCAGAATGGAACCCAATGAGCAGGAATTGGCACAGACCCTGGTCCTGCTTCATGAACCCATCGTCATGCTGACGGCTAAATATGGCAACCTGGATGGGGCGGCCAGGGTACGGCTGGCCCATGAGCGAGTTCAGCGGATGGAGCCAAGCGACCTCATGACGCCTGTGGCCGTGACGAAAGGCAGCCGGCACGGCCAGGAGAGCCGGGAGTTTCTGGTCAATGGCAAGCGCATTCTGGTGTTGCTGGAAGGGGACCTTGATGAATTCGACGAGCTGACCCTGGATCAGGCGGCTGAACGTGTCCTGCATCGGCTCGACGGCGTGCGCATCAAGTATCTCGAGCTGCACTCGACCCCCTATTTGCTCAGAGCCGTCGGCTTGGCGCTGGTGGTCAGCCTGATCTTCTTCGGCCTCATCTGGCTGTTGCAGCGGGGGCATCGGCGAGTCAGAAAGTGGCTGGCCAACCGCCTGTTGCTGCAGAAGGGGTTGGTCCCCCACTCCTGGCGCCAGGTCACCGGGAATGTCGAGGTCCGCTTGCTCGGCCTCATTACTCTGCTGCTCATCTTCATGCTCACCTATGGCTGGCTGACCTATGTGCTCGGCCTGTTCCCCCAGACCCGGGCCTGGAGCTATCAGCTTGGGGAATCCCTGTTTGCCCTGTGTGGCGACATGCTGGAAGGCATGATTGCCGCCATGCCCGGTCTGGTAACCGTGCTGCTTATCGTGGTCATCACCCGTTTCTTCATCAAGATGCTGGCCATCCTCTTCGACCGCATCGAGCGTGGCCAGTTTCGGGTGCAGGGTTTGCACGCCGAGACCATAGGCGCCACCCGGCGACTGCTGTCAGTGGTGATCTGGCTGTTTGCCCTGACCGTGGCCTACCCCTATCTGCCGGGCGCGGATTCCGATGCCTTCAAGGGGATCAGCGTCTTCTTCGGCCTGATGGTGACACTGGGATCGGCCGGTATCATGAACCATGCCATGAGCGGCCTGGTGCTCATCTACTCCCGTGCACTGCGGCCAGGGGATCTGGTGCAGATCGGCGAGGTGGAGGGGATGGTGAGCGAGCTCAATGCCCTCTCGACCAAGCTGGTGACGCGCCAGGATCACGAGGTCACGCTGCCCAATGCGGTGGTGGTGGGGGGCAAGGTGGTGAACCTGACACGGCTGGCGGGCGAGAAGGGGGTGGCCCTGTTGACCAAGGTGACCATCGGTTATGACACCCCCTGGCGTCAGGTACATGCCATGCTGGAGCTGGCCGCGCGGCGCTGCACCCGGCTCAATCAGGATGAAGCTCCCCTGGTGCGGCAGTTGAATCTGCAGGATTGGTATGTGGAGTACGAGTTGCAGGTAAGAATGAAGGCGAACGAACTCCCTGCGGTGGTCAAGACGGAACTCCATGGCCATATTCAGGATGTCTTCAACGAGTTCGGGGTGCAGATCATGTCCCCCAACTTCATTGCCCAGCCGGAGCAGGCTGTGCTGGTGGCCAGGGAGCAGTGGTATCAGGCGCCGGCCCGGGCGCCCGATCCCGCCGAGCCCCCCGTCAGGGAGTGACCACAAAAAGCAGAGGCCCGGCAGCAATGCCGGGCCTCTTGTCATGAAGAGAAGCTGACGCCTCAGTTCTCCTTGGCCTCTCTCAGTTGGGAGGGCCTGAATTTCACCAGGAAGGCGAGGGTGATGAGGGCGGTGCTCACCAGACCGATGATGGTGGAAACATTCATCTCGAGGCCGAAACCGATGGGGGCGTTGGCCAGGTAGGTGATGACCACTGCGGTCATGAAGATGGCGGGAATGGTGCATACCCAGTGCAGCTTGCCTTCCTTGATGAGGTAGGCGGCCGCAGCCCACAGCATGATGACGGCGGTGGTCTGGTTGGCCCAGCCGAAGTAGCGCCAGATCACCCCGAACTCGGCCTTGGAGATGATGAAACCAAGGATGAACATGGGGATGGCGATGAGCAGACGCTTGGCCATGGGCTTCTGGGTCAGGTTCAGGAAGTCCGCCACGATGAGGCGGGCGCTGCGAAACGCGGTGTCACCGGAGGTGATGGGCAGGATCACCACGCCGAGGATCGCCAGGATGCCGCCCACGGTACCGAGCAGGCTGGTGGAGACTTCGTGCACCACGGCAGAGGGGCCGCCGCTGGCCAGGGTGGCGTTGAGTGCCTCGGTGCTGTCGTAGAAGGAGAGACCCAGGGTGCACCAGATGAGGGCGATGATCCCTTCCCCTATCATGGCGCCGTAGAAGATGAAGCGACCGGAGCTCTCGTTCTGCATGCAGCGCGCCATCAGCGGGGACTGGGTGGCGTGGAAACCGGAGACGGCACCACAGGCGATGGTGATGAACAGCAGCGGCCAGAGCGGCAGATCCGTCGGGTGCAGGTTGGAGAAGTCCATCCCGGTGTTGTAGAAGCCCTTGCCGGAAACGATGAGGCCGATGATGAGGCCGACCGACATGAACACCAGCAGTGCACCGAAGATGGGGTAGAAGCGGCCGATGATCTTGTCGATGGGGACGATGGTCGCGAGGATGTAGTAGGCGAAGATGGCCGCAATCCAGTAGACCAGATCGGTGGAGGTGAGGTTGGCGAGCAGGCCCGCCGGGCTCAGGACGAAGACCACGCCCACCAGCATCAGGAGCACCACGGCAAAGAGGTTCATGAAGTGCTTGGCGGCGGTGCCCAGGTGCTCACCGACCACGGTCGGCACCGAGGCGCCCCTGGCGCGTACCGACAGCATGCCGGAGAAATAGTCGTGGACCGCACCGGCGAAGATGCAGCCAAAGACGATCCAGAGCATGGCGACCGGACCATAGAGGGCACCCAGGATGGGGCCGAAGATGGGGCCGACGCCTGCGATGTTGAGCAGTTGAACCAGGTAGACCTTCTTGTCCGACATGGGGACATAGTCCACTCCGTCCGCCATGGTGATGGCGGGGGTCTTCAACTCGGGTTTGGGCCCGAATATCCGTTCGATGAATTTGCCGTATACGAAGTAGCCGGCTATCAACAAGCCGACACAGAGGAAGAACCAGATCATTGCTACGCTCCTGCTTTGTTATTTTTTGGTGTGCGCAGCCAGTGTAGGGGGGACTTCTGTTAACGGCAGGTGAAAGAGGGTGAGCGGCGACATGGCGACCCGAGCGGTTGCACGCTGTGATCCGGCGCACATCGCGCCCCGTTTTATTCCAGTCCCAGCTCGTCTTTGAGCTCCTTGAGGTAGCGGCGGCTGACCGGTACCCGGGCCCCGCTCGGGGTCACGATCTCCGCCAGCTGATTCTCCAGCAAACGGATTTCGAAGATGGCGGCCGGGGCCACCAGATACTGGCGGTGACAGCGCAGCAGCGGGGTCTTCTCCTCCAGGGATTTGAGGGTGAGCTGGGTGTGAAACAGCTCGCCCTGGCAGGCGACATGGACGCCGCCGAGATCGGAGAAGGCGTACTCCACCTGGGAGGTTGGGAGCAGCCGTACCCGGTTGTGCAGGTATCCGGGGATATGGTGGATGGTCGGGGCCAGGGTCCCGACCGGTTGCGGGGTGATGTCCTGCCTGAGCCGCGCCAGGGTCTTGGCGAGGCGCGCCGGCTCCACCGGCTTGAGCAGGTAGTCGAAGGCGTTCTCCTCGAACGCCTGGATGGCGTAGTCGTCGAACGCGGTGACAAAGACGATGCGGGGCAGGGGATCGAGCATGGCCACCAGCTCCATGCCGCTGAGCTTGGGCATCTGGATATCGAGAAACACCACATCCGGCTTGAGTTGCTGGATGAGGCCGAGCGCCTCGATGGCGTTGCCCGCCATGCCCAGGATCTCGATGTCGGGATCGCTGGCCAGCAGCTCTGCCAGCTCTTCGCGGGCATAGGGCTCGTCATCGACGATCAGGGTGCGGATCATGTCATCTCCTTGGTGGTGGTGCGGGGTTGTCGTGGGAGCGTCAGGGAGACCCGGGTCCATTGCTCCGGCTCACACTGGACGTCAATGCCATAGCGCTCGCCAAAGGCGCTCTTGAGGCGCTTGTCCACCAGGCTCATCCCCAGACCATCCCCCTGGCCGGATGGCTGCCAGGCCCCGGCGTTGTCTTCGACGCAAAGGGTGATCGCCTCGGGGGTTTCCCTCGCGAAGAGGCGAAGTCGCCCCTCTCCCAGCAGGGAGCAGATGCCGTGCTTGATGGCATTCTCGATGAGGGGCTGCAGGGTGAAGCTCGGCAGTTGCACCTCGGCAAGGTGGGGCGGGATCTCGTTGATGACTGTGAGCCGCTCGCCAAAGCGGGCCTGCTCTATCTCCAGGTAGGAGAGGCAGTGCTCCTGCTCCTCACGCAGCGTGGTCAGGCCGCTCTGGCGCTTGAGGTTGTTGCGAAAGAAGCGGGAGAGGTGCAGCAGCAGCTCCCGTGCCCGTCCCGGATCGCGGCGTGTAATGGCGCTGATGGTGTTGAGGGTGTTGAACAGGAAGTGGGGGTTTATCTGTGCCTGCACCAGCTTGAGCTCGGATTGCACCAGCAGGCGCTGCTGTTGCTCCAGGCGGCCTGCCAGCAGCTGCTGGGACAACAGGTTGGCGATCCCTTCTCCCAGGGTGTGATTGATCTTGAGGAAGAGCCGCTTCTTGGGCTCATACAGTTTGATGGTGCCGATCACCCCTTCGTCACCCTGCAGGGGGATCACCAGCACGGAGCCGAGCTGGCACTGGGGGGAGATGCTGCAACGATAGGGCTGGCTGTTGCCATCGGCGAACAGCACCTTGTTCTGGGCGATGGCTTGCAGGGTGATCGCCGAGGTGATGGGGGTGCCCGGCTTGTGGTGATCTTCCCCGGTGCCGATGAAGGCGAGGATTTTGTCGGTGTCCGTGATGGCGACGGCGCCGACGCCGGTCTCTTCCTGAACGATATGGGCTATCTTGCCGCTGGCCTCCGGAGTGAACCCCTGGCTCATGATGCCGACGGTACGGTTGGCGATGGTGAGCGCCTTGGCGGAGAAGACCCGGGAGAACTTTTCGTACATCCGCTGCTGGTCGCGGATCATGCTGATGAAGAGCGCCGCCCCGCAGGAGTTGGCGAGGATCATGGGGGTGGCGATGGTGCGCACCAGCAGCAGGGACTTGTCGAAGGGGGTGGCGACCAGCAGGATGATCACCATCTGCATGATCTCGGCCACGAAGGTGGTAAAGAAGGCGACCCTGGGCGCAAAGAGGTCATTGACCCTGCCTGCCCGCATCAGCCGCCAGTGAACCAGCCCCCCCAGCAAGCCTTCGCAGGTGGTGGAGATGGCGCAGGCGAGATCGGTGAACCCCCCCAGGGTATAGCGGTGCAGGCCGCCGGTCAGCCCCACCAGGCATCCCACCAGGGGGCCACCCAGCAGTCCCCCCAGTACGGCACCGACCGCCCGGGTGTTGGCGATGGCGTCATCGATGTCGAGGCCCACATAGGTTCCCAGGATGCAAAAGCAGGAGAAGATGACATAGATGAGCACCTTGTGGGGCAGCCTGACGGAGTAGTTGGCCAGGGGACGCAACAGGGGGCTTTTGGAAAAAAGGTAGGCGATGACCAGGCTGACGCTCATCTGCTGGAGCAGAGAGAGGACTAGTTGCATAAAAAAGCTTCCTCAAACACCACGCCGGAGCCGGGCGTTGTCATGACGCAGGGTGAGCCTGAGCCCGTCTTGATGCGGGCTGCGGGCTGAACGCTGCGGCAGTTTGCCAGAATGGAAAAATAAAACCATATAAAATCAGCACGTTAAATTGATATTTGTGTAATCGGTGCCCGCTTGATATTGCTGATGCGAGCATGAAGGTATCCACCGGATACGCCACACGGAGGTGGCATGCTCCGCCCGGCCATCGGCTGGGCGTTTTTTATCCAGCTCCAATGGTGGACGATTTCGAGGGGACCTGAGCAATTATTCAGGTTTGTCCAATGAGTTATCCCCAGCTTCTGGGGATAACTCAGAAGGCGAAATAGTAACAGACCCGCCGACCCAGACCGAAAAAGGCGCGTTGCGCGTCGTCCAGCTCTTCCTGTCTGAGGGTGGCGACGATGCTTCGCGCATCTTCCCGCAGATCGATCATGACCACCCCTTCCGGCCGCTGTCCCTTGAGGTAGGGCAGCACCTTGGGTCTGAGGGGCATGCTGGGCTCGGTGGAGAGCACCAGGGCCAGGGCATCGTCATCCAGGCGCACCAGGGAACCCGGTGGATAGACCCCCAGCACCTTTATCAGCAACCTGACCTGGGTTTGCTCGAACTTCTTCTGGGAGAGCTTGTAGAGCTGGCCGATCACCTGGCTGGGTCCCGGCGGGTTGAGGCCGCTGCGCGGATGAAGCAGCTCGTCATAGTGATCCACCAGCCCGATGAGGCGGGCGAGGGGGGGGATCTTGTCGCCCTTGATCCCGAGGGGAAAACCGCTGCCATCGAGGCGTTCGTGATGCAGGTAGGCGACCTCGCGGATCCTGGGTTCGAAAGCCTGCAACTGGTTGAGCATCTCCAGTCCGTACTGGGGGTGCATGTTGAGGAAATTCTGCTCCGCCTTGCTGAGCTCCCCCCGCTTCTGGATGATCTGGCTCGGGATCCTGAGCTCGCCGATGTCGTGGAGCAGGCCCGCCAGACCGGTCTCCTCGATCTCGACGGGATTCATGCCAAGCTCCCGTGCCATCAGCATGGCGATGAAGGCCACGCTCAGGCTGTGTTGCAGCAAGGTATCCGTGTTCTGGCTGCGGATAAGGTGCAGACCGAGCGGCCCCTGGTGTTCTGCCAGACGGGCGGCGGTGCTGCGCACTATCTGTGCGGTATTGGCCAGGCCTTCGTCCGGCTTGAGGTTGAGGGCGCCAAGGGCGTCGCGAAGATCTGACAGGGATTGACCGAACGCCTTGTCCGCGATGCGAAGGGAGCGCCTGAACGCCTTCTCATCGAAGGTGGGGCCCTCAGAAGAGGGGGCGGTATCCCCGGTGTCGCTCATCTCAAGAGAGGGAACGGGTTCGGCCCGCAGCAGGGGCTCTACCGGCAGATCGCTCTTGTCGGGATCCACCATCAGCAGGGTCAGGTCGAGGTGGCGGATGATGTCGAGCTGCTGCTGGTCCTTGATTTTGAAGGCGTTGAACATGAAAGGGTGGCTCGTCCATCCCGTGGGAAGATGGATGTAGTGGCCGACTCTCAACTGCTCGATGGAGGCCTGTATCAGCGCCATGGACTAGCTCTTCTGTCGAATTTGCCTATCAACAAGCTAGCAAAATTAAACAGATAGACAAACAAAAAAGCCCGCGCATGTGCGCGGGCTCTTGTCATCCGTGGCGTTTATCAGGCCTTGGATTTTTTCTTGTTGTCCACCTTGGTGTCGACCTTGGCTGCAACCGGGGCGGCAGCAGGGGCTTCCTCGATGAAGGGACGACCGTAGTAGGTGTCCATCAGGATGGCTTTCAGCTCGGTGATCAGCGGGTAGCGCGGGTTGGCGCCGGTGCACTGGTCATCGAAGGCTTCCAGGGCCAGCTGGTCTACCTTGGCCAGGAAGTCCGCTTCGTTCACGCCGGCTTCGCGGATGGAGGCCGGGATCCCCAGGGTGGCCTTCAGCTCGTCCAGCCAGGTCAGCAGCTTCTCGATCTTGGCGGCGGTACGGTCACCGGCAGCGGTCAGGCCCAGGTGGTCAGCCACTTCGGCGTAGCGACGGCGAGCCTGCGGACGGTCGTACTGGGAGAACGCGGTCTGCTTGGTCGGGTTGTCGTTCGCGTTGTAACGGATGACGTTGCTGATCAGCAGGGCGTTGGCCAGACCGTGGGGGATGTGGAACTCCGCACCCAGTTTGTGGGCCATGGAGTGGCACACACCCAGGAAGGCGTTGGCGAACGCGATACCGGCGATGGTGGCGGCGTTGTGCACCTTCTCGCGGGCAACCGGGTCGTTGGCGCCGTTGATGTAGCTGGAGGGCAGGTAGTCCTTCAGCAGTTTCAGGGCTTGCAGCGCCTGACCGTCGGAGTATTCGTTGGCCAGCACGGAGACATAGGCTTCCATGGCGTGGGTCACGGCGTCGATACCACCGAAGGCACACAGGGATTTGGGCATGCCCATCACCAGGTTGGCATCCACGATGGCCATGTTCGGGGTCAGCTCGTAGTCGGCCAGCGGGTACTTCATGCCGGTGGCGTCGTCGGTCACGACCGCAAACGGGGTCACTTCAGAACCGGTACCGGACGTGGTGGTGATACAGACCAGTTCGGCCTTCACGCCCATTTTCGGGAACTTGTAGATACGCTTGCGGATGTCCATGAAGCGCATGGCCAGGTCTTCGAACGCGGTGTCCGGGTGCTCGTACATGACCCACATGATCTTGGCGGCATCCATGGGTGAACCACCACCCAGGGCGACGATCACGTCCGGCTTGAAGGAGTTGGCCATCTCGGCGCCCTTGCGGACCACGGACAGGGTGGGGTCGGCTTCCACTTCGTAGAAGATCTCCACTTCCATGTTCAGCTTCTTGAGCAGGCGAACCACTTCATCGGCATAGCCGTTGTTGAACAGGAAGCGGTCGGTCACCACCATGGCGCGCTTCTTGCCTTCCAGGTCGCCCAGGGCGATCGGCAGGGAACCACGACGGAAGTAGATGGATTTCGGAAGTTTGTGCCACAGCATATTTTCTGCCCGTTTTGCGACTGTCTTCTTGTTGATCAAGTGCTTGGGACCGACGTTCTCGGAGATGGAGTTACCACTCCAGGAGCCGCAACCCAGGGTCAGGGACGGGGCCAGCGCGAAGTTGTACAGGTCACCGATACCACCCTGGGTGGAGGGGGTGTTGATGAGGATACGGGCGGTCTTCATCTTGTCGCCGAAGTACTTGATGCGGTCGGCATTGCGATCCTGGTCGGTATAGAGACCGGAGGTGTGGCCGATACCACCGATGTTGACCATGTCGCAGGCCATTTCGACGGCTTCTTCGAAGTTCTTGGCACGGAACATACCCAGCGTCGGGGAGAGTTTCTCGTGAGCGAACTCGTCTTCTGCGCAGAGTTCCAGACCTTCACCGATGAGGATCTTGGTGGTAGCAGGCACGGTCACACCGGCCATGGCGGCGATCTTGGTAGCAGGCTGGCCCACGATGTCGGCGTTCAGGGCGCCGTTGATCAGCAGCACTTTACGCACCTTGTCCGCTTCGTCCTTGGAGAGGATGTAGCCGGCGTGGGTCGCGAAACGCTCCTTGACCTGGTTGTAGATGGAGTCGACCACGATGACAGCCTGCTCGGAGGCACAGACCACGCCGTTGTCGAAGGTCTTGGACATCAGGATGGAGGCGACGGCACGCTTCACGTCGGCGGTTTCGTCGATGACGATGGGCACGTTGCCCGCACCCACGCCGATGGCGGGTTTGCCGGAGGAGTAGGCGGCCTTCACCATGCCCGGGCCACCGGTGGCCAGGATCAGGTTGATGTCGTCGTGACGCATCAGGGCGTTGGAGAGTTCGACGGACGGTTGATCAATCCAGCCGATGATGTCTTTCGGCGCACCGGCAGCCACGGCTGCATCCAGTACCAGCTTGGCAGCGGTATTGGTGGAGTTCTTGGCGCGGGGGTGCGGGGAGAAGATGATGGCGTTGCGGGTCTTCAGGGAGATGAGGGCCTTGAAGATCGCAGTGGAAGTCGGGTTGGTGGTCGGTACGATACCGCAGATGATGCCTACCGGCTCGGCGATGGTGATGGTGCCCATCTCGTCGTCCTGGCTCAGGATGCCGCAGGTCTTCTCATCTTTATAGGCGTTGTAGATGTATTCGGAGGCGAAGTGGTTCTTGATAACCTTGTCTTCGATGATACCCATACCGGATTCAGCCACGGCCATCTGGGCCAGGGGGATACGGGCGTTGCTGGCGGCCAGGGCGGCGGCACGGAAGACCTTGTCTACCTGCTCTTGCGAGAAGCTGGCGAATTGACGCTGTGCTTCTTTGACGCGGGCAACCAGTGCATCCAGTTCAGCCAAATTGGTTACTGCCATGTTTATCTCCTGATGATTTGAAAACTGTTTAGTAAGACCTTGGCAATGCCCGGCAATTATAGCCACCTTGTCAAGGCAAGAATCACCATAACGGGGTATTTACATGCCTTAGTAAACTGTTTTCTGGCTCGATTATAGGGTCGGGATGTGTCAGAAAAGATTGATCTGGATCATATGTAACAAAAGAACAAAAGAAATTTTGTTTCACCCCTTGTCGCACCACTATGTTACGGGAGTGTGTCATCCTTTCTTGGCATCACGAGCGGCTGTCACGCGCCCTTGGAATATCTGTTCAGGGAAGGGGGTCCGATGAATTCTCGCCTTGACCGGGATGGAGGAGGCGGTATCGCCGTGATGGTGGCAGAACGTCCACTCCCCTGACGTTTCATTTATGTTGAGAAAGGGGTTGTTGTTTTCATCCAGTCGCCCTGGCGAAACAGCACATCTGGCGGTGGCAGGGAGCGCGTCACCTCTTCACAGCGGGCCCCGCTTGCGCCGCACCAGGGTGAGAAAGGCCAAAAATCGGGGTCACAGGAGCGGGTGGGGGCGGCAAGCAGGCGTGGTGAGAAGCAAGGGTGCCATTTGCCGAAAATATCGTTTCTTGGCTGAGGGTTGATATAACGCGCTGCCATGGCACCCGGCGATGTTAATGGCGGCCTCTCTCCCTTAACAACCCGATATGTTGAATTTTATCGATACATTAGCGGAACTAACTAAAAAGCCCCGGTAAGGGTGAGATTATTTGATTGGAGAAGGGAAAAGCCATGGTGTAAATTTACGCGCAGTTTGGGGGCTGGCCCCTTGTGGCTCGTATTGGTTCTGGATGGCGCCTATGGCAGCAATAGACTTCTCTTTATACCTGAAATTTTTCGTCGGCCTGTTCGCGATCATCAACCCGCTGGGTCTGTTGCCGGTCTTTGTGAGCCTGACGGGCCACATGTCGCCGGAGGAGCGACGCAAGACCAACACCACCGCCCACATTGCCGTGATGATCATCCTGATGGTCTCCATGTGCATGGGACAGCTCATCCTCGACAGTTTCGGCATCTCCCTGGCGTCGTTTCGCATTGCCGGTGGCTCGCTCATCACCCTGATCGCCTGGTCCATGCTGCAGGGCAAGCTGGGGGAGGTGAAGCACAACAAGCAGGAGAAGGGTGAACTGGCTGCGCGTGAATCCATTGCCGTGGTGCCCCTGGCTCTGCCGCTGATGGCCGGACCCGGTGCCATCTCCTCTTCCATCGTCTATGCCAGCCAGAAGACCCTGCCCCAGATGGCCGGCATGTTCGTGGTGGTGGTGGCGTTTGCCTGCTGCTCCTGGCTCATCTTCCGCGCCGCTCCCCTGCTGTTCAAGCTGATGGGCAACACCGGCATCAACGTGGTGACCCGTATCATGGGTCTCATCATGATGTCCCTTGGCATCGAGATCATCGTGGCGGGCATCAAGGGAGTCTTCCCCGGTCTGGTGTGAGCCAGGTCCGTTTTTGTCGGAGCCGGTCCTTGTGACCGGCTTTTTATTGTTTCTTTTTTGTTGGTCATTTCCTAGAATCGAGCGGCCTTGTACGAAAAATGACCGCTGCGGGATATTTAAATGCTGAATAAATGGTTTTAAGTTGTTTTTTTGACCATGAAAGCGGCCTGTTCCTGATGATATCTATTGCATTATCAGAATTGTCAGGGAATTATGCGGGCAGCGAGGTGTTTGTCTCGTGGATAACAAATGCATGGAATGTTCTTGTTGGAGTATGGAAATGACTCATAGAAAAACAATTATTAATACCCTTTTATTGACTGCACTTTTCGGTGGCGCCACCCTGGCTCACGCCGCCGATGTCCCCGCCGGTACCAAGCTTGCTCCCGAGCAAACCCTGGTGAAAGGCAATGGTTCCGAACCCGCCACCCTGGATCCCCAGAAAGTGGAAGGTACCCCCGAATCCAACGTATTGCGTGACCTGTTCGAAGGTCTCGTCTCCTCCGGCCCCAAGGGTGAAACCCTTCCCGGCGTCGCCGAGTCCTGGGAAACCAAGGACAACAAACACTACGTGTTCCACCTGCGCAAGGATGCCAAGTGGTCCAACGGGGATCCCGTCACCGCGCATGACTTCGTCTTTGCCTTCCAGCGCGCGGTGGATCCCAAGACGGCCTCTCCCTACTCCTGGTACATGGAGATCCCGACCATCGTCAATGCCTCCGACATCATCGCGGGCAAGAAGCCGGCCGACACCCTGGGCGTGAAGGCGGTGGACGATCATACCTTCGAGGTGCAGCTGGAGAAGGCGGTGCCTTACTTCGTCAGCATGCTCTCCCACACCACCACCTATCCGGTCCCGAAGAAGGTGATCGAGAAGTTCGGTGACAAGTGGACCCAGCCCGGCAACATGGTATCCAACGGCGCCTACGTGCTGAAGGACTGGGTGGTCAACGAGCGCGTCGACGTCGAGCGCAACCCCAACTACTGGAACAACGGCAAGACCGTCATCAACAAGGTGACCTACCTGCCCATCCAGTCCACCAACGCCGAGCTGAACCGCTATCTGGCTGGCGAAGTGGATCTGACCTACAACATGCCCATCGAACGCTTCAAGCAGATGAAGAAAGAGCTGCCGGACGAAGTAAAGGTGAGCGGCTATGTGGGCACCTACTACTACACCTTCAACACCAAGCGCAAACCTTATGACGACGTGCGGGTGCGTACTGCACTCACCTACGCTATCGATCGCGACGTGATCGCCGACAAGGTGATGGGCAAGGGTGAGACCCCGGGTTATGCCCTGGTGCCCGACTTCGTGGACGGCTTCAAGCCGGTGGCACCATCCTGGTCCAAGCTGACCCAGGCAGAGCGCGATGCCAAGGCGAAAGAGCTGCTGACCGAAGCCGGTTACGGCCCGGGCAACCCGCTCAAGTTCGAGCTGCTCTATAACACCGACGACAACCACAAGAAGGTGGCCGTGGCCGTCGCCTCCATGTGGAAGAAGCTCGGCGTGCAGGTGAGCCTGGTGAACCAGGAGTGGAAGACCTATCTGGAGACGCTCAAGCAAGGTCAGTTTGATGTGGCCCGTCGTGGCTGGATTGCCGACTACAACGAAGCCTCCTCCATGCTGGATCTGATGCAGACCACCCACGGCAACAACGACGGCAAATACTCCAACCCGACGTTCGACAAGCTGATGAGCGAGTCCCGCAACCAGGTGGATGCCGAGGCGCGCAACAAGCTCTATGTCCAGGCCGAAGAGATCCTGGCCAAGGACATGCCGATCGCCCCCATCTATCAGTACGTGACCTCCCGCATGGTCAAGCCCTACGTGGGTGGCTACCCGGCCAACCCGCTGGACAACATCTACAGCAAAGACATGTACATCGTTGCTCACTGAGTAAAGACACAAGTCGCATAACAAGCAGGGCCCGCCAGACGGCGGGCCTTTATTACAACCGCGACCCTTTGGAAGCAGTACAGGACAGGAAATGTCTATGTTGAAATTCATCCTTAAACGTCTACTGGAAGCGATCCCGACTCTGCTGGTCTTGATCACCGTCTCCTTCTTCATGATGCGCTTCGCCCCGGGTAACCCCTTTACCAGCGAACGCGCCCTGCCGCCGGAAGTCCTGGCCAACATCGAAGCCAAATATGGCCTGGACAAGCCCATCGGCATGCAATACCTCACTTACCTCGGCAACCTGGTCCAGGGGGATCTGGGGCCCTCCTTCAAATACAAGGACTTCACCGTCAATGATCTGGTGAGCCAGGCCCTGCCTGTCTCCGCCAAGATAGGCTCGGTCGCCTTCCTGCTGGCAGTGACCCTGGGGGTCACCTTCGGCACCATTGCGGCCCTGAAACAGAACACCCTCATCGACTACCTGTTGATGTCGTCGGCCATGGCCGGGGTGGTGATACCCGGCTTCGTGCTGGCACCGCTTCTGGTGCTCTTCTTCAGTATCTATCTGGGCTGGTTCCCGGCGGGGGGCTGGCAGGGGGGCGGCGCCCAGTTCATGGTACTGCCGGTGTTCGGCATGATGATGTACTACATCTCGGCCATCTCCCGCATCATGCGCGGCAGCATGATCGAAACCATGAACTCCAACTTCATCCGTACCGCCCGCGCCAAGGGGCTGCCCCTGCGCCACATCATCCTCAAGCACGCGCTGCGCCCGGCCATGCTGCCGGTGGTCTCCTACCTGGGACCGGCCTTCGTGGGCATCATCACCGGCTCCGTGGTCATCGAGACCATTTTCGGCCTGCCGGGGATCGGCCAGCTGTTCGTCAACGGTGCCCTCAACCGTGATTACTCCATGGTGCTCGGTCTGACCATTCTGGTCGGCGCCCTCACCATCACCTTTAACGCCGTGGTCGATATTCTCTATGCCGTCATCGATCCCAAGATCCGTTACTAAGCCGGGAGTACATCATGGTAGTCACAACTGAAAAGCGCGAAGCCGTCGAGGCGTTCGCCCAGAAAGTGGAAGTGGTGGAAGGACGCTCCCTGTGGAAGGATGCCCGTCGCCGTTTCCTGCGCAACAAGGCGGCCCTGACCAGCCTCATCATCCTGACCATCATCGGTCTGGCGGTGATCGTGGGGCCCCACCTGTCCCAGTACACGTTCGATGACCCGGACTGGGGGGCCATGCAGAGTGCCCCGGACATGGAGACCGGCCACTGGTTCGGCACCGACAGCCTGGGGCGCGACCTGTTCGTGCGTACCCTGCTCGGCGGACGCATCTCCCTGATGGTCGGCATCATGGGGGCCCTGGTGGCCGTCATCATCGGCACCCTCTACGGGGCCGCGTCCGGCTTCATCGGCGGTCGCGTCGACAGCCTGATGATGCGCGTGCTTGAGATCCTCAACGCCTTCCCCTTCATGTTCTTCGTGATCATGCTGGTGACCTTCTTCGGTCGCAATCTGGCCCTCATCTTCCTCGCCATCGGCGCGGTGAGCTGGCTCGACATGGCGCGGATCGTGCGCGGCCAGACCCTGAGTCTCAAGAGCAAGGAGTTCATCGAGGCGGCCCACGTCTGCGGCGTCTCCAAGTGGAAGATCATCACCCGTCATATTGTGCCCAACGTGCTCGGCATAGTGGCGGTTTACGCCACCCTGCTGGTGCCGGGGATGATCATGTTCGAATCCTTCCTGAGCTTCCTGGGTCTGGGCGTGCAAGAGCCCATGACCAGCTGGGGCGCCCTGCTGGATGAAGGCTCCAAGTCGATGGAAGTGGCCATCTGGCAACTCCTGTTCCCCGCCGGTTTCATGGTGGTGACCCTGTTCTGCTTCAACTTCCTCGGGGATGGTCTGCGTGATGCCCTGGATCCCAAGGATCGCTGATACCCAGGGACCGGCAAGACGCCAAGGGGCCATCAGACCCGTTCAGGGAACGCACCGCGTTCACCACGGGCAGGCCCCCATCACGACAGCGCGATAAGGAGTACTGAGATGAAATTACTGGATGTGAAAGATCTGCGGGTCGAGTTCAAGACCCCGGACGGCAATGTGGTGGCCGTCAACGACCTCAACTTTTCTCTTTCTGCTGGCGAAACCCTGGGGATCGTCGGGGAGTCAGGCTCAGGCAAGTCCCAGACTGCCTTTGCCATCATGGGGCTGCTCGCCAAGAACGGTGTCATCACCGGCTCGGCCAAATTTCAGGGGGACGAGATCCTGAATCTGCCGGAGCACAAGCTCAACAAGATCCGCTCCGAGAAGATCGCCATGATCTTCCAGGACCCCATGACGTCGCTCAACCCCTACATGAAGGTCAAGGATCAGCTGATGGAAGTGCTGATGCTGCACAAGGGGATGACCAAGGCTGCCGCCTTCGAGGAGTCGGTGCGCATGCTGGATGCGGTGAAGATCCCCGAGTCGCGCAAGCGGATGAACATGTACCCCCACGAGTTCTCCGGCGGCATGCGCCAGCGGGTGATGATCGCCATGGCGCTCCTGTGCCGGCCGCAGCTGCTCATCGCCGACGAGCCGACCACGGCGCTGGACGTGACGGTACAGGCCCAGATCATGACCCTGATGAACGAGCTCAAGCGCGAGTTCAACACCGCCATCATCATGATCACCCACGATCTTGGCGTCGTGGCCGGCATCTGCGACAAGGTGCTGGTGATGTACGCAGGCCGGACCATGGAGTACGGCCGGGTCAACGATATCTTCTATCGCCCGAGCCACCCCTATACCGAAGGCTTGCTGCGCGCCATTCCCCGCCTCGACACCGAAGGGGAAGAGCTGCCCACCATTCCGGGCAATCCGCCCAACCTGCTGCGTTTGCCCACCGGCTGCCCTTTCCAGGAGCGTTGCCACCGGGTGAGCGAGATTTGTGGCCAGCAATCGCCGATCCTGACACCGTTCAACGACGGCCGGGAGCGGGCGTGCCACTGGGTATCGGATGCCATGATCAAGGGAGTGAACTAAATGGGTACTGACAAGAAACTGCTGCTGGAAGTGTCCGACCTCAAGGTTCACTTCAGCATCAAGAGTGACAAGGCCTGGCCCTGGGCCAAGCCCTCCGCCCTGAAGGCGGTGGACGGGGTGACCCTGCGCCTCTACGAAGGGGAGACCCTGGGCGTCGTGGGGGAGTCCGGTTGCGGCAAATCCACCTTCGCCCGTGCCCTCATCGGCCTGGTACCGGCCACCGACGGCAAGGTGGTGTGGCTTGGGCAGGACTTGACCAAGCTCGAGCAGAACGCCCTGCGGGAGAAGCGCAAGGAGATCCAGATGATCTTCCAGGACCCGCTGGCCTCCCTGAACCCCCGCATGACCATAGGCGACATCATCGCCGAGCCCCTCATCACCTTCTACCCGACCCTGCCAAGGGAAGAGGTGAAGGAGAAGGTGCGCGCCATGATGACCAAGGTGGGTCTGTTGCCGAACCTGGTGAACCGTTACCCCCATGAGTTCTCCGGCGGCCAGTGCCAGCGCATCGGCATCGCCCGGGCGCTCATCCTCGAGCCCAAGATGATCATCTGTGACGAGCCGGTCTCGGCGCTGGATGTCTCCATCCAGGCTCAGGTGGTGAACCTGCTCAAATCCCTGCAAAAGGAGATGGGGCTCTCCCTCATCTTCATCGCCCACGACCTCTCCGTGGTCAAACACATCTCCGATCGGGTGCTGGTGATGTACCTGGGCAACGCGGTGGAGCTGGGGACCGGCAAGGAGATCTTCGCCAATCCCCTGCACCCCTATACCAAGGCGCTGATGTCGGCGGTCCCCATCCCGGATCCGGATCTGGAGCGCAGCAAGGTCATCCAGATCCTGGAAGGGGACTTGCCATCCCCCATGAATCCGCCCTCCGGTTGCGTGTTCCGTACCCGCTGCCCGGTGGCAGGTCCGGAGTGCGCCAAGACCCGGCCCCAGCTCGAGGGCAACTTCGACCACGCGGTCTCCTGCCTCAAGGTGGACCCGCTCTGAGAACCTGTTAACGATCTTGCTGCGAGGCCGTGATCAAGGCTCATGCGCTGCTCGCTTGTTTGTAACAAAGAGTGCTCATGTATTCATATACATTCCGGTTCCTGCGCTGCTCTTTACCTTGTTGACGACCTCTCGTGACAGCTCGTCGACAGGTTCTAAGGAGAGCCATATTGCGAGGGGCGCCCAGGTGGCGCCCCTTTTTCATGGGACGGTGAAGATGCCCCTTGGCGTCACCTTTCGAGGCTGTTACTATCCGCGCAACAAGGGGAGTAACTTCTCGCCGGTTTGTCGTCATTACGGTGCACCCATATCCTGCAGTGCACCCGGCAGCCGGGCAGTCGATGTCAATCGGCTGTAAGTGAGACCTTGCCGAGAGGCAAGGTGTATCTGCTCCAAACGCGAACCCACTGCCTCCCGGCCGTGGGTTTTGTCGTTTTGGGAGAAGTGAAAATGGGTGAATGGTGGATGTGGACCGGTTTCTTCAGCATAGTGCTGGTCCTGTTGTGGATTGATATCCGCTTTGTCGGTGGCGGCAAGGCGCACAAGGTGTCGCTGAAAGAGGCGGGCATCTGGTCTCTCATCTGGGTCAGCGTGGCGCTCCTGTTCAACCTGGCCATCTGGCTCTGGCTGGATCACAGTGCCGGGCGCGAGATCGCGAACCAGAAGGGGCTGGAGTTTCTCACCGGCTACCTCATCGAAAAGGCACTGGCGGTGGACAACGTCTTCGTCTGGCTGATGCTGTTCGGCTACTTCGCCATCCCGGCGGAGCTGCAGCGCCGGGTCCTGCTCTACGGGGTGCTGGGGGCCATCGTGATGCGCGCCGGCATGGTGTTCGCGGGCAGCTGGCTCATCGAGCAGTTCCACTGGATCCTCTACCTGTTCGGCGCCTTCCTGCTGCTGACCGGTGCCAAGATGCTGTGGGCGGCCGACAAGGAGCCGGATCTCGAGAACAATGCCCTGCTCGGCTGGATGCGTCGTCGCTTCAAGGTGACCGAGACGCTGGAGGGGGAGAAGTTCTTCGTCTGGCGTGACGGTGTGCGCTACGCGACCCCGCTGCTGCTCATCCTGGTGCTGGTGGAGGTGAGCGACCTCATCTTCGCGGTGGACAGTATCCCGGCCATCTTCGCGGTGACCACGGATCCCTTCATCGTGCTCACCTCCAACATCTTCGCCATCATGGGCCTGCGCGCCATGTACTTCCTGCTGGCCGGGGTGGCCGATCGCTTCGCCCTGCTCAAATACGGCCTGGCGCTGATCCTGATGTTCATCGGGGTCAAGATGTTGCTGCTCGATATCTTCAAGATACCGACCGGCATCGCCCTTGGCGTGGTGGCGCTGATCCTGCTGGCCTCCATGGGGCTGAGTCTGCTGATGACCCGCAAAAAGGCGGCGTGAACGTTGCAGTAAAAAGGGCTCCCTCGGGAGCCCTTTTTCATGCCAGCAATTTGCTTAGCGCTTGATCTTCTTGGGGTTGGTGTAGCCCCAGACGGTGTACATGTCCGCCAAGAGGGCACCGTTGTACTCCTCCAGATCGGATTGTTTCACTTCAGCATCACCCTGGCGTCCGAACAGGACCACCTCGTCACCGGGTTTGATCCCCTTGATGTCGGTGACGTCCACCATGGTGGTGTTCATGGAAGTCTTGCCCACGACGGGGGCCTTCTGGCCATGGATCAGCACATAGGCCTTGTTGCTCATGGCGCGGCGGTAGCCGTCGGAGTAGCCCATCGGCAGGTTGGCCAGCAGGGAGTCGCGCTTGAGGGTGAAGGTGCGGTCATAGCCGACGGTGTTGCCCGCCGGGTAGTGGTTGACGGAGGCGACCTGGGTCTTGAACGCCATCACCTTCTTGTACTCGGTGTAGGAGGGAATGGTGTCGCCATAGATGATGCCGCCCGGGCGCACCATGTCAAAGTAGGCTTCCGGCACTTCCAGGGTGGCGAAGGAGTTGGCGGCGTGGATGGTGAGCTTGCTGCGATCCAGCTTGCCGGCGTCGATGAGCCACTGGTAGTCCAGCTTGAACTGGGCCAGCCCCAGCTTGACGTCCTCTTTCTCCTCCACCGGGAAGTGGGTCATGATGCCGACCGGGGTGATCCCCTTGAGCTTGAGCATGGCCAGGGCATCGGCCTTGGCATCGTCCAGGCGCAGATCGATGCCGTTGCGGCTCATGCCGGCGGAGTTCAGGCCGATGTGCACCGGGATGTTGGTGTGATGGCGCTGGGCGATGTCAGCGATTCCCTTGGCGCTCTCCAGGCTGCCGATGAGCTCCTCCAGCTTGTAGGGCAGGGCCTGCTCCACTTCATCCGGGGTGGCGGCACGCACCCGCATCAGGCGACCTTCGAAGCCCTTCTCGCGGGCAACACGTGCTTCTTCGTTGCTGGCGATGCCGATGCAGGGGATGCCTGCCTTGACCACGGAAGGGACCAGCAGGTCGATGCCGTGACCGTAGGCGTCCGCCTTCATGATGGCGCAAATCTGCGGGCCCTTGTCACCGAGGCGATTCTTCAGGGTCTGGATGTTGTGCTCGAAGGCACCGAGATCCACTTCCAGCCAGGCGTTGGCGGCGGTCTGTTCCTGACCGTTGCGGTGGTCGTCGGCGAGCGGCAGATAGGGGGCGGCGACCGCCTGGCCGGCCAGCAGGCCAAAGATCAGGGTCGCGAGCAGTGTTTTCTTGTGCATGGGGCAAGTCCTTTCTTATTGTCTTGAGTTGAGGCTGGGCTCATCGCTGAGGCGAGCTGCGGCAGGTCTGATCATGGCATGTTGCTATGCTAATGATATATTTCACTTTTTATCCAGATGCCGACTCTGGGAGTGTATCTCAACGGCGTCAATCGTGGCACGTGTTGCAGGAAGAAAATATGAAGCTGACGTTGCGGATTCCACCGCTGCTGCTGTTCGTCGTCATCGTGCTCGCCATGTGGCTGGGGCGGGGCGAGGGGAGGGCAGCGCCCCTGTGGCTGGTGCTGGTCGCCACGCTGTGGCTGGCGGGAGCCCTGTTGGGGGGCGGTGCGCTTCTGCATTTCTGGCAGCAGCGCACCACTGTGCACCCCCAGCGGCTGGAGAACAGCCGGGTGCTGGTGACCCGGGGCGTCTATCGCATCAGCCGCAATCCCATGTACCTGGGGCTGCTCTGCTGGACCCTGGCGCTGGCGTGCTATCTGGGAGGCATGGCAGTGTGGCTCGGGCCGCTGCTGCTCTGGGGCTGGCTTACCCGCTTCCAGATCCTGGCGGAGGAGCAGGCGCTGCGGCGACAATTCGGCGATGCCTATGACAACTATTGCCGACAGGTCAGGCGCTGGTGCTGAGGCGCGGCGTGCCCCATCAGGCATATGACAACGGCCCGCAGAAGCGGGCCGTTGTCATGGGTGTCAGGGGGGATCACGCCTTGGCGGTGTCCACCTCGCCGAGGGGGGCGGTCTCACCCAGGCTGTCTTCGCTCTTGGCCACCACGCTCGCGGCGATGGCGTTGCCCAGCACGTTGGTGGCGGAGCGCCCCATGTCTAGGAAGTGGTCGATACCGAGCAGCAGCAGGATGCCCGCTTCCGGGATGTGGAACTGGTTGAGGGTGGCGGCAATCACCACCAGGGAGGCGCGGGGCACCCCGGCCATTCCCTTGGAAGTAACCATCAGCAGCAGCAGCATGGTGATCTGCTGGGCCGTGGAGAGCTCGATGCCATAGGCCTGGGCGATGAACATCACCGCGAAGGTGCAGTACATCATGGAGCCGTCCAGGTTGAAGGAGTAGCCCATGGGGAGCACGAAGCTGGCGATGCGCTTGTCACAGCCAAATTTCTCCAGCCTGTCCAGGGTCTTGGGGTAGGCGGCCTCGGAGCTGGCGGTGGAGAAGGCCAGCAGGATGGGCTCGCGGATGAGGGCGAGCAGGGTCAGGATGCGGCGGCGGATGAAGAGGCTGCCCATGGCGATGAGCAGCAGCCAGAGGCAGCCGAGCGCCAGATAGAACTGGGCCATGAAGGTGCCATAGGTGGCGAGGATGCCGAGCCCCTCCTTGGCGACCATGGCGGCGATGGCGCCAAACACCGCGAACGGGGCGAAGTTCATCACGTAGCCGGTCACCTTGAGCATGATCTCGGCGCCGCTGGCCATCAGCTTGACCACGGGCTTGGCGTCGTCCCCCAAGGCGGCGGCGGCCAGCCCGAAGAAGAGGGAGAAGACCACGATCTGCAGGATCTCGTTGGTGGCCATCGCCTCGACCACGCTTTTCGGGATGGCGTGGGTCACGAAATCCTTGAGGGAGATGGCGGTGGCAACCACGCCTGAGCTGGTGCCGTCATCGGGCAGGGAGAGGGAGAGCCCCACCCCAGGTTGCATCAGGTGGACCATGACCAGCCCCAGGGTCAGGGACATCAGGGAGGCGAGCATGAACCAGCCCAGGGTCTTGACGCCGATGCGGCCCACGGTGCGGGTGTCGCCCATCTTGGCGATACCGACCACGAGCGTGGTGAACACCAGGGGGGCGATGATCATCTTGATGAGGCGCAGGAAGATGTCGGTCAGCAGGGTGATGTCATCGGCAAAGCCTGCGGCCTGTGCGGGCGCGAGCAGGCGATAACCCTGCCCGGTCACGATGCCAAGCAACATCGCAATGAGGATGGCAACGGTCAACTTGTTCATTTTCATGGGGGAGTTCCGGTTTCGATAGGTGCAATGCCTGTGCAGGCGGCGAGGGGCCGCCTCAGTCCTTTTTTGTGATCCGGGCGGTGGAATCCAGACAGCCGGTGTGCTGGAGCATGCCTAATCGCGAAGGGGAAATCCAGTGACTTGTTTCGGAGTTTTGTGCTGTTGTTAGCTGCATTTGATATGCATCTTGTGATTTATTTGTATTAATCGCTGTTTATTTTAATTTTCGCGAGATAAACAGCTTCCATGCTCTGCGCGTCCCGGGGGCTGGCCTCCAGGGTGAAGACGAGCAGGGCCGAGGTGCGATGTTCCACCTGCATGTCGTCCATGAAGGTGTCTGGCTCGTACTCGTCGAACCCGAATTGGGGGCGGGTCGGGGTGACCCTGACGGCATCCCGCGACAGGGTCAGCGTCTCGACCTGAATCCAGGGGTATCCCTTTGCCAGTGCCACCTCACCGGCCCGCTTGAGCACGTATTTGCGCGCCGTTTCCCTGTCCACCAGATCGTTGCCCACAAACTCCAGTTGCCAGCGGGCCGGGCCAAGCTGGGTCTGTGAAAAACCGGTCTGGCCATTCCAGAACGATTTTTCACTGTCATAGGCGGTGGCGCAGCCCGCGAGCTGGCCGACCAGCAGGGCGCTGAGGGCAAGGGTGCAGAAAGTACGAAGGGAAGGCAACATGATGCGGGCCGCTTGGCAAAGGGGGTTTTACTACAGCACAAAGGGATCGGAGAGACAATCGCGGCGGAAGACCATAAAAGAAAAGGCCTTGTCGTCTGACAAGGCCTTTCTCGGGGAATTTGGTCGGTGTGAGAGGATTCGAACCTCCGACCCTCTACACCCCATGCAGATGCGCTACCTGGCTGCGCTACACACCGACGGAGTCAGCTCGGCTGACGGGGAGGGAGTTTATGGAGATGCTCCGACCCTGTCAACAGGGGAAATTCAGGTTCGAGATCGTTTGCCTGCTTTGCGAGCAACTTCGGATCAAAGTGCGACCAGTGGTGCATTTTGTCGGCACCTCACCGCTGTCTTGCAGGAAAAACGGCCACCCGGAGGTGGCCGTTTGGCGTGATGTTCTCAAGCCGAGATCAGCGGTTGAAGGTCAAGCGCTTGCCCAATACCTTGTCGGTGACTTGGCCGTTCTGCCAGGCTATTTGCCCGTTCACCAGGGTCATCTCGATGGTGCTCTGGAAGCGGTAGCCGTTGAACGGGGACCAGCCGCACAGGTAGAGCAGGTTGCTGTCGGTGACCACGTAGGGCTTGCCGAGATCCAGCAGCACCAGGTCGGCGAAGTAGCCTTCCCGGATGTAGCCGCGATCCTGCACCTGGAAGCGCTCGGCCACCGCGTGGGAGGTCTTCTTGACGATGGTTTCCAGGCTGAAGACCCCGTTGTGGTAGAGCTCCAGCAGCGCCTGCAGGGAGTGCTGCACCAGGGGCACGCCGGACGGCGCCTTGAAGTAGCTGTTCTGCTTCTCTTCCCAGGTGTGGGGGGCGTGGTCGGTGGCGATGATGTCGAGCACATCGTTGCGTACCGCATCCAGCAGGGCGTGCTGGTCGGCAGCGCTCTTCACCGCCGGGTTGCACTTGATCTGGCTGCCCAGGGTGTCGTAGTCCGCCTCGTTGAAGAAGAGGTGGTGGACGCATACTTCGGCGGTGATGTTCTTGTCCTTGAGATCCTTCAGATCCGGGGTGGCGGTAAAGAGCGAGAGCTCTTTCGCCGTGGTCAGGTGCAGCACGTGCAGCTTGGCGCCGTACTGCTTGGCCAGGGAGACCGCCATGCTGGAGGATTTGTAGCAGGCGTCCGCGCTGCGGATGCGGCCGTGCTCGCGCATGGGCACGTCTTCGCCCCACTTGGCGCGAGCTTCGTCTTCCAGCACCTTGATGGACGGGGTGTCCTCGCAGTGGGTAACGATCATCACCGGGCTCTCGCGGAAGATGGCTGCCAGGGTCTCCTGGTTGTCCACCAGCATGTTGCCGGTGGAGGCCCCCATGAAGATCTTGATGCCGCAGGACTGCTTGGGATCGAGTTTCTTGATCTCTTCCAGGTTGTCGTTGGTGGCACCCAGGTAGAAGCTGTAGTTGGCGGCGGCGGAGTTGGCGGCGATCTGGGATTTGGCTTCGAGGGCGTCGATGGTGGTGGTCTGGGGATTGACGTTGGGCATTTCCATGAAGCTGGTGGTGCCACCGGCCACGGCGGCCCGGGATTCACTGGCGATGGTTCCCTTGTGGGTCAGGCCGGGCTCCCGGAAGTGGACCTGATCATCGATCATCCCGGGGATGAGATGACGGCCCGTTGCATCGATCACCACGGCATCGGGGGCACTGATGTCCGGGGCGACGCGGGCGATCCGCTCACCCTCGATCAGGACGTCGGAGGCATAGATGCGGCCTTCGTTGACCAGGGTGGCATTCTTGATAAGCAATTTGTTCATGGGGGAGTCCGGTTCCTTTGTCAGTGATCGCGGGTCATAATAGCGCAAACCGCCCTTTCTCTGTAGCAAGGCCTGAGTAATGAAGTTATTTGTTAGAGATTTGACTGTGATCGATTCCAGCTATTTATGCGAGCGCCGCGGCATGGTGGGCGAGAGCTGGCTGGTGGACATCGAGATGAGCGGCGAGCTCAACGAGATGAGCATGCTGCTGGACTTCGGTCGGGTGAAGAAGCTCATCAAGTCGATCATCGATGAAGAGGTGGATCACAAGCTGCTGGTGCCGACGGAATGTCCCCTGGTCCATGTCCACGCGCTGGACAACGACGAGAGCACCGTGGATCTGCTGCGTCCGGGTCGCGCCATTCACCTGCGTTGCCCGACCCAGGGCTTCGCCTTCATTCCCGCCCCCCAGGTGGATAAAGAGTCGGTGACCCGCTATCTGCTGGGGGTACTGGCCAAGCGTCTGCCGGGCAACATCAAGGATCTCTCCCTGACGTTGCGCCAGGAGCGCATCGAGGGCGCCTTCTACCACTACAGCCACGGCCTCAAGAAGCACGACGGCAACTGCCAGCGCATCGCCCACGGCCACCGCTCTCCCATCGAGATAGAGGTGGACGGGGCGCGCAACGAGGAGCTGGAGCTGAACTGGGCCGAGCGCTGGGCCGACATCTACCTGGGCACCGAAGAGGACAGGGTGGCCCTTGGCGAACTCGCCCTGAGCGAGCGGGCCGAGGCGTCACTGAAAGAAGGGAACGCTCACTACATCGGCTTCAAGTATGTGGCGCCCCAGGGGCTGTTCCAGCTCGCCATGCCGGCGGCGGAGGTGGAGATGATCGACACCGACACCACCATCGAGCTGCTGGCCCATTACATCGCCCGCGAAGTGAAGAAGCAGGTAGGGGACAAGTTCGTCAAGATTGTCGCCTATGAAGGGGTCGGCAAGGGCGCCATCGCCTACGCCTGATCCCGCGCCACATGCCAGTAAAAAACAAGGCCCCGCCAATGCGGGGCCTTGTCGTATCGGGTCGTGGCCATCAGGCACTGAGGCGGAAGCGCTGGACCAGCCCCTCCTGCTGCTCGGCAAGGGAGTCGAGCTGCTGGCTGGTCTCGGCGACCCGCTCTATGCCCTGATAGTTGAGATCCGAGATGTCGGAGATGCGGTTGAGGTTGGTGGCGATGTCGGCGCTGGTGGCCTGCTGCTGCTCGGCGGCGGAGGCTATCTGGCTCGACATGTCGCTGATGAGCACCACGATGCCCTGCACCTCTTCCATGGCGTTGTTGGCCTGGGAGCTCTGATCCACGCAACTGTCCATCTCGCGGGAGCACTCCTGCATCACGTTGACCGCCCGGGCGACGCCTTGCTGCAGGTTCTCGATCATGGTCTGGATTTCGCTGGTGGACTGGGCGGTGCGACCGGCCAGGTTGCGCACCTCGTCGGCCACCACCGCAAACCCGCGTCCCTGCTCGCCGGCACGGGCCGCCTCGATGGCGGCGTTGAGGGCCAGCAGGTTGGTCTGCTCGGCGATGCCGCGGATGACGTCGAGGATGTTGCCAATCTGGCCGCTCATGGCGCTCACGTCGCCAATCACCTTGCCGGTCTGCTGCAGCTTGCCCGCGAGCTGATGGGTGGTGGTGATGTTGCCTGCCATTACCTTGCGCCCCATCTCGGAGGCCTTCTCCACATCCTGCACCCGCTCCAGGGTCTGGTTGGCGGCCTGGGCCACCTCCCGCACCGAGGCCTCCATCTGGGTCATGGCGGCGGCGACCGAGGCGGTCTCCTGACGCTGTTTTTCCAGATCCGCCCGCACCGATTCGGTGGTGTGGCGGTTGTCGTGGGCGGCGCTGTTGAGCTGGGTCGACGCCTGGGAGAGCTGCTTGAGCACATCCCCCATCTGGTGGATCAGCAGGTTGATCTGGCTGGCGAGCTGGCCGAATTCGTTCTGGCTCTTGAAGCCGACCCGCTGGGTCATGTCACCCTGGGTCACCTCGGTCAGCACCCGCAGCAGCTCTTTCAGGGGGCGGCGGATGGCCTTGCCCAGGGTGAAGGCCACCAGGATGGCGACGAAGATGGCGATGGCGATGCTGATCCCCTGGGTCAGGGTACTCTGGGTCTGCACCCGATCGGAGGCCTGGATGCTGGCGTTCATCAGCTGCTGGCTCTGGGCGGTGATCCCCTCCAGCTTGTTCTGGATGCTGAGGATGAGCTGGCTCGCCTGCTTGCTCTGCTCGCGCATGGCCTGCTGCTGCTTCATCAGGGCCAGGTATTGGGAGAGCACGCCGTCATTACCCGTGGTGTCGCGCACGAAGCCATGGACGTAGTGGCCCATGTTGTTGTCGAAGTCCTTGAGCTCTCCCTGGAGATCCTTGATGGTGCTGTTGAAGCCCTCGATCTGCATCTTGTTGCGCTTGAGCGCCGCCTCGATGGGGGCGGGGATGCTCTGGTTGAGGGCATCCATGGTGGAGAGCTCGATGGCGGAGAGCTTGGTGGTCAGGGTCTCGGAGAGCATCTTGATGAAGCTGTCGTCGATGGTGACCATCATGTCCCCCAGGTTCTTCTTGAACTGGGGCAGGCTGACCTGGAACTGGCCCTTGGCCTGATTGACCTTGTGCAGCCGGGTGAGCAGGGCCTCGTGTTCGCCGGGCAGGGTCTGGGTCAGTTGCAGGTAGTCATCCACCAGCTTGACGAGGGCAGTCATGTCCGCCTGCAACTGGGGATGAACCGCCACCTGCTGCTTGAGGCTGGCGACCATCTTGTCGACCTGGCCCTTGGCCTGTTGCAACTCGGCCACTTCCGCCGGCAGTTGCTTGAGATCCTGCTCGGTCAGCACGTCGGTGAGCCATTTGTTGGCGCTGAGCAGGCTTATCTGGGTCTGGCTGCTGGCGAGTACCAGCGGCATGGACTCCTGGGTCACCTGATCCAGGGCGCCGCTGAGTTCGCTCTGGCCGCGAAAGGTCAGTACCGCACTGGCGACCATGACGGCGACCAGGATGGCAAAGCCCAGATAGACTCTCTGTAAGATCGAGAGGTCTGACATTGTTTGTTTCATTATTGTCCCGCTGTCTGTGCAAAAGTCCCTTGCCTGAGTACCCCGTCCCTTTGATACCCTGCATGCCCCGAAGGGGATGCCGTTGTGGTTCGCGGGACGTCTCCTCGCTATCGGTATTCTTCACAATAACTGAAGCGATTGGGACAACGGCTGTGCCAAATGTCGGCTTGTGTCACACTTGGCGCGTTGCGGCGGCCTGTTTGGGAGCCGCTTGAGCTTTGTATTGAATTTTCTTTTTCCTATAAAGGAGTTACCCATGGCGCAAGAAACCATTTTCAGCAAAATCATCCGCAAGGAGATCCCCGCCGACATCCTTTATCAAGACGACCTGGTGACCGCGTTTCGCGACATCCAGCCCAAGGCCAAGACCCATATCCTGATTATTCCCAACGTGCTCATCCCCACCGTCAATGACGTGGAGCCGGATCACGAGCTGGCGTTGGGCCGGATGTTCACCGTGGCCCGCAAGCTCGCCAGCGACGCGGGCATCGCCGAGGACGGCTACCGCCTCATCATGAACTGCAACCGCCACGGCGGGCAGGAGGTCTATCACATCCACCTGCACCTGGTCGGTGGCGAGCCCCTGGGACCCCTGCTGAGCCTGTGATGCGCCTCGTCACGTCGACCGGCCTGCTGTTGGCCGGTCTGCTGCTGGGGGGCTGTGCCTCCCAGTGGAAAGACATGTTCGTCTCCTACTCGGATCAGATGGTGCCCCTGCGCAACCAGCTGCTGCTGGGCCATGCCGCCGAGGCCCTGCCCGAGGTGCGCGAATCGACCCCGGGGGACGACACCTTCGTGCTCGACCAGCTGGAGAAGGGGCGCATCGCCTGGCTGGCGGGTCAGGACGGCCCCAGCAAGCAGGCCTTTGCCGCCGCCGACAGCCGGCTTGCGTGGGAAGACAATCAGGCAGAGTACCGCCTGAGCCAGGGACTGGCCCAGGCGGGCAGCCTGCTCACCAACGATCAGACCCTGGCTTACCAGGCGCCCGATTACGAGCGCACCATGCTGCACCACTATCTGGCGCTCAACTACTTGCAGCGCGGAGATGCCGACGGCGCCCTGGTAGAGGTGCGCCGTGCCAATCAGGTGCAGGAGCAGGCCCTTAAACGGCGGGCCGACGAGGTGCGCAAGGCCGCGCAGGAGGGGGATCGGGAGGACGAAGCCGGGGAGATGCGCCAGCTGATGTCGCGCGGCGCCCCCGAGCTCGATCGCCTGATAGGCCAGGTGAAAAACGGTTTCCAGAACGCCTACACCTTCTATTTCTCCGGCGTGCTCTACGAGGCGGCCGGGGATCTCAACGACGCCTGGGTCGATTACCAGCGCGGCTACCAGATAGCGCCGGACAACCAGAGCCTGCAGGATGCCCTGCTGCGCCTGGCCCGGCTTCGCGGCTCTCCCGAGGAGCTCAAGGAGACCGAGCAACGGATGGGCCGCAAGGCGCCGCCCTTGGCCAAGGATCAGGGCCAGCTGGTGGTGCTGTTTGAAGATGGCCTGATCCCGGCGCGCCGTGAGCTCTTCCTGCCGCTGCCCATCTCCACCTCCAGCGGCGATTTTCGTACCTTTACCGTGGCGGTGCCCTATTACGACAATCGGGCCAGCGACGGCGCCCCGCTCACCCTGTCGGTGGGCAAGGGGGTGGCGCAGACCAGCGAGCTGGTGAGGCTGGAGGCGCTGGCGGCCAAGGATCTGCAGGAGCGGCTGCCCGGCATGCTGACCCGGCAGGCCCTGCGGCTGGTGGCCAAGGAGCAGGTACGGCGCACTGCCGCCAAGGAGGGGGGGGATGTGGGCAACATCCTGGTGGGGATCTTCAACACCCTCTCGGAGCGGGCGGATACCCGCAGCTGGCTGACGCTGCCCGCCAAGGCCTCGAGCTGGCAGGGGATGGTCCCGGCCGGGAACGTCACCCTGACCCTGGGGGCGGGCAGCGCCATGCGCACCCTGCCACTCAGCATCCACGCCGGGCGCACCACCCTGGTGTGGGTACAGCGCCTGGGGAGCGGGCTCACGACCCGGGTGATGCCCCTCTAGGGGGAACCGGATATGGCAACTCAGATGAATGACCGGTCAGGCCGACGGCCACCGGCAAGGAGAACAAGATGAAAGCACAAGGGTTGGCCCTGGGCCTGGTTCTGCTGCTGACGGGCTGTGCCACCAATACTTCCGGCGTGGCGCTCTATGGCGCGGCCGGTGCGGCGGCGGTGGCCGAGCAGCATCAAAACGTCAACGTCACCCTGACCGAGCTCAGCCGGCGCCAGCAGAACGGCCTGTTGCAGGTCAACGTGGCGGCGGCCAGCACCCAGCGTGGTGACAACACGCTGCAATATCTCTTCTACTGGTATGACGACGCGGGGCAGGAGGTGGCCAGCGATGGCCGCGGCTGGACCCCCCTCAAGTTGCATGGCTACCAGACCCGTACCCTGTCCGCCCTGGCGCCGAGCCCGGCTGCACGGGGTTACCGGATTTACGTTCGCGAAGTGATGGAGGAATCCTACTGATGAAAATGAATCATGCCCTGCTGATCCTGACCGGCGCCCTGCTGCTGGGCGGCTGCTCCAGCACCACCGTCAGCTATGGCGATCCCACCGAGACCGAGACGGTGACCGTCGATTACGGCTCCTCCGACTTGCAGGCCATCGCCGACAAGATGGCGGATTCCATGCTGGCGTCCCCGGCCACCAGCGAGATCACCGCCGGGGGCCGCCCGGTGATGTTCATGGACTCCATCCGCAACAAGACCTCGGAGCACATCGACACCGAGGCCATCACCGACACTATCCGCACCAAGCTGCTGCGCTCGGGCAAGTTCCGCTTCGTGGACATGAGCAAGGTGGCGGCGGTCAAGCAGCAGCTCGAATACCAGCAGGGCAGCGGCATGGTGGATCCCGCCACCATGGTGCGGCTCGGCAAGCAGACCGGTGCCCGCTACATGGTCTATGGCAACCTCGCCAGCATCGTCAAGGACAACGGCAAGGTGAAGGACGTCTACTACCAGATGACCATGAACCTGATGGATGTGGAGAACGGCGAACTGCTGTGGGCCGATCAGAAAGAGATCCGCAAACAGGCCAAGAAGTCCACCTTTGGCTGGTGAGGACCCGCGGGGGCAGGGGGATCTGGCGGAGCTGGCATTCCTCGCCAGTCTGCCGGCGCCCTGGGATCAGGGGCGCCTTGAGCCACTTGGCCAGGGCCTGACCAACGGCAACTACCGGCTCAGCCTCCCCACTGGCGAGCAGGCCTTCCTGCGCCGCGGTCATCCTGATCCGGTGCGCCTTGGCATCGACCGGGCCACCGAGTGGCAGCTCTACCAGGGGGCGGTGGGGCAGGGGCTGGCGTTGCCCTGTCATCACGGCGATCCCGCCACCGGCCTGATGCTGCTGGCGTGGTGCGACGAACCCAACTGGGCCGAGCAGGCGCCGCCTCTCGCCGCGCAACCCCGCCTGATGGCGGATGTGCTGGTGCGGCTGCACCGCCTGCCGGTGCCGACCGTGGTGATGGCGGTGCGGGCCCACAGCGGCGGTTATCGGCAGCGTCTGGCCCATATCCCTCCCTGGCTGCCCGCCCTGGAGCGGGCCCTGCTCGCGAGCCGGGAGCCGGACGACTGCTGGCTCCCTTGCCATCACGATCTCAATCCGGCTAACTTGTTGGGGTCGCGGCCCTGGGTCATCGACTGGGAGTACGGCGCCGCCGGCCATCCGGGGTTCGAGGTCGCCAGCATTCAGCGCACCCACGGCTGGAGCGAAGAGCAGCGGTGCCAGTTGGAGAGCTGCTATCTTGAAGCCATGGACGGGGCACCGACGGGGCTGGGGCCCCGGGGATTCCAGGCCGACGCCTTCCTGCCCTGGGTCGATTACATCGGCCTGCTGTGGGCGCTGCTGATGGCCGAACAGCAACCCGGGCCCGAGTATCAGGCCCTGATCGACATCAACCGCCAGCGCCTGGAGTGATGCCCGGCAACGGCCCGCGCGACGCGTGTATTCAATGAATGGGAGGCATGCATGGTGACCACATTCTCATGGCGTCAACCGCGTAGCTGGAGCCTGCTGCTGCTCTGCCTGCTGCTGACGGGTTGCGCCACCCGGGTGATCTACTACTGGCTCGACTCGGCCATCGTCTGGCAACTGGACGACTACTTCTCCCTGGATCGCAGCCAGAAGAAGCTGCTGGACCAGGAGGTGAAGGGGCTGATGGCCTGGCACCGGCAGCATGAGCTGCCCATCTATGCCCGGGATCTCGACGCCCTGGCCAAGGCGGTGGCCAGCCCCATGACCCCGGCCCAGGTGACCCTGCATCTGGACAGAACCCAGGCGAGCCTGACCCGTACTCTGGAGAATGCCATTCCCCGCACGGTGCGCCTCGCCAAGACCCTGACTGACGAGCAGGTGGCTCGCTTCATGGCCGATCGGGTGAAGCGCCAGCAGGAGCGCCAGCACGATTTTGCCACCCAGTCGAAGGCCGAGATGATCAAGGGCTTTCGGGAGAAGATGAACGAGCGCCTGGTGTTCTGGATTGGCAAGGTGAAGCCGGCCCAGGAGCCGCTCATTGCCCAGTGGGCCGAGTGGCAATACGAGATGATGGCCCCCTGGCTCGACTTCCAGGAGGCCTGGACCAAGGAGCTTGATCGGCTGATGAAACAGCGCCAGAGTCCGGATTTCGGCCAGGAGCTGACCCGCTTGCTCCAGCAGGGGGACGGCCTGATGGATGGCCGCTTCACCGGCTACACGGACCAGTCCCGCCAGCGCACCATCCAGTGGCTGAGCGATCTCAGCCACTCCATGGATCTCTCCCAGCGGGCCCACCTCTACACCCTGCTCAAGGACTATGCCGAAGACTTCGAGGGCATGACCCGCAGCCGCTGAGGACGCGGTGAGACAACACAAGGGCGGCGGGCCCCGGGCCTGCCGCCCTTGTTCTTGTGGGGCAGGCTGTGGTAGCTTGCCCTTTCTATTGTGTGGGAATTAACTTTTGAACCTGACCGACAACGTGAAACTGGCGGCGATGACCCTGCTCATCACCCTCGCACTGTTGTTCTCTACCCTCTCGGTGGAGGGGGTCAAGGTACCCGCGTTCCAGCCCTCGGCCCAGCAGGCCCACTCGCTGGCGGAGGGGGCGGCACCTGCCGACGCAAGCCCGGCGGCCCACGGCGTCAGCGGCAGTGACGATGGCATCGTCAAGTTCGTCGGCTCCCACCAGAATCACCTGCTGCGCCTCGAGCACTCCCTGAGCCGCGATCATCAGCCCGGCAGCGTGGTCTACGAGCTGGTGATGAGCTGGTCCCAGCAGGCGATCCTGCTGCTGCTGTGCGGCCTGCTGTTCTATGCCGCCCTCTTCTACCCGGGGACGAGCTTTCGCGATCACTTCGCCGGCATTCACAGGCGCCGCCTGCAGCGCCGGCATCTGCAGTACCGCTTCGCCCAGAGCTTCCTCGCCTGATCCCGATGGGGTCAGTTTGCCACCTGTTGCCTCATCTTCTCTCTGTTGCTGTTCACTTTTAGTGAACGGCTAGGCTGTCTTGTTTCATTTTTTTGCACGGTGCGACCCCGGTGTCGCCCCTTGCCATCGCCTGACAGAGGCCGATTTCATGAGAAAAAAGAGTCATACCGTGTTGAACCGCATGAGCCTGTGGCAGTACGCCCTGTTGCTGCTGATGCTGGTCACGTTCGCGTTCTATTCCCTGCCCACCTTCTTCGGTGAGCAGCCCTCCCTCGGTCTGCACGGCCAGTCGCGCCTGAGCGACGCGCAGCGCACCCTGCTGGCCGAGAACCACATCGACCCCCTCAAGCAGATCGCCCAGGGTGGCCGGATGGCGCTGGTGTTCGCCAGCCAGGGGGAGCAGCAACTGGCCAAGCAGTTGCTGGAGCAGCAGGGGCTGGACAGCGCCGCCCTGACCCTGGAGTTCTACTCCAATGCCCCGGCCTGGATCAGCCGGCTCGGCGCCGACCCCATCAAGCTCGGGCTGGACCTGCGCGGTGGCTCCCAGCTGCTGATCGGGGTGGACGTGGATTTCGTCATCGACAACCAGACCAAGAACCTGGTGGATACCCTGCGCACCCGTTTTCGCGAGGCCAACCTGCGCGGCGCCAGCGTGATGCGCACCGCCCAGGGGAGCGTGGCCGTCACCCTGCCCGACGTGACGGGGCAGGAGGCCTGGCTCTCCATCATCAAGGAGAGTGCCGGTACCCGCCAGGATCAGTGGACACTGAGCCGCTCCGGCAATGCACTGACCCTGGTGCTGAGCGACGCCGAGCGCACCCTGCTGGTGAACAACGCCGTGACCCAGAACCTGTCGATCCTGAAAAAGCGGATCAACGAGCTCGGCATCGTCGAGGCCTCGGTGGTGCGTCAGGGGCAGGACGGCATCCGCATCGAGCTGCCGGGGGTGCACAACCCCAAGCAGGCGAAAGAGGTGATCGGCGCCACCGCATCCCTGGCCTTCTATGAAGCCAAGGCCGACAGCCGCTTCTTCATGGCGGATCGCAGCGGCCAGGCGGTGGGGCTGGCCCGCCAGCCGGTGCTGAGCGGCGAGCACATCGTCGATGCTCGCGCCAACATGGGGGAGATGGGGCAACCCCAGGTCAACATCGTGCTCGACACCCTGGGGGGGAGCAAGATGAACCAGTTCAGCCGCCAGCACGTGGGCAAGCCCATGGCCACCGTCTTCACCGAGTACAAGACCAACGCCGAAGGCAAGCTGCGCGCCCGAAGCGAGGTGATCAACGTCGCCACCATCCAGACCGCCCTTGGCAACCAGTTCCGCATCACCGGGATTGGCAGCCTGCCCGAGGCCCAGGAGCTCGCCATGCTGCTGCGGGCCGGGGCCCTCACCGCGCCGCTGAAGATCCTGGAAGAGCGCAGCATAGGCCCGACCCTGGGTCTGCAGAACATCGAGGCGGGCTTCACCGCCCTGGCGTTCGGCATGGCGGGCATGATGCTGTTCATGATGGCCTGGTATCGCAAGTTCGGCTGGGTCGCCATCACGGCGCTGGTCGCCAACCTCCTGATGCAGGTGGGCATGCTGGCGGTGCTGCCGGGGGCCGTGCTGACCCTGCCGGGGATCGCCGGTCTGGTGCTCACCGTCGGCATGGCGGTGGATACCCATGTGCTGATTTTTGAGCGGATCAAGGACCGGCTGCGGGAAGGGGGTTCGTTGGCCAACGCGATCGACTTTGGTTATCGCTCGGCGTTTCGCACCATCTTCGATGCCAACATCACCACCCTCATCTGCGCCGTGGTGCTCTATGCCATCGGTTCCGGGCCGCTGCAGGGCTTCTCCATCACCCTGATCCTGGGGCTCATCTCCAGCATGGTGACCGGCATCTGGGGCACCCGCGCCATCATCAACCCCCTGTGGGGCAACAGCCGCGCCAAGCTGCTGAGGGTATGACCATGAGCCGACTTCATCACCATGACGCCGCGCCCGTGAGTCTGCATGACCTGCGCACCGACCGCTTCCTGCCGGGAAGCCTGTACCACCTGACGTCGAGGGAAGAACAATGCTGAGAATGATCCTGGCCATGGGGCTGACCCGCTGGCGCTATATCGGGCTGTGGGCCTCCGTGCTGCTGACCCTGGCCTGCGTGGCCGTCCTTGCGACAAAAGGACTCGCCCTCGGGCTCGATTTCACCGGCGGGATCCTGCTGGAGTTTCGCATCCAGACCCTGAAGGAGGCCCATGAGCTCAACGCCCTGCTGACGGCGCCCCTGGCGGGTGTGGTGGAGCTGCACGGCGCCGGTGTGCCCGGCGAGTGGCTCATCAAGCTGCCCCCCCACGCGCTGCCCTGGGCGGCGGAAGATCTGGCGACCATGCTGGGGCAGCAACTCGCCCTGCCGGTGGAGCTCTTGCGCACCACCATCGTCGGGCCCCAGGTGGGCGCAGAGCTGTTCCAGCAGGGGATGCTGGCGGTGCTGGTGGCCTCGCTCGCCATCTCCGCCTACCTGGCGGTGCGCTTCGAGTGGCGCCAGGCCATCGGCATCCTGGTGTCGGTGCTGCACGACGGTCTGGTGGCCATCGGGCTGCTCGCGCTCTTTGACATCGAGTTCGACCTCAACGTCATCGCGGGCCTGATGGCGGTGATAGGCTACTCCCTCAACGACAGCATCGTCATCTCGGACCGGCTGCGGGACTTGCTGGGGTCGCGTACCCGTATGGGGATCCACGAGTGCTCGGACGTGGCCATCAAGGCCACCTTCAGCCGCACCATGATCACCTCGGGCACCACCCTCTTCACCGTGGGGGCCCTGCTCCTGTTCGGTGGCGACGCCCTCTACGGCTTCTCCTTCACCCTGTTCGCCGGCATCCTGGTGGGGACACTCTCCTCCATCACGGTGGCCTCCACCGTGCAGGAGCTGCTGGGGCTCTCCCCCCAGGCTTACCAGAAAAAAGAGGAGGAGCTGGCCGAGGCGGCGTGACCGCCCCGGGCAAAAAAGGAAGGCGAATGCCTTCCTTTTTCCATTCTGCCAGAGGGGGCGCGGCGGTCCCGAAGGCCGGGCTGGGGCGGCGGGTGTGATGCGGCCGAGCAGAAGTTGAAAAGTGTAATGAAATGCATGTTTTAGGCGCTATTTTCGGGGCCCGCTTCGGCTACACTGGCAGGGAGTCTATGGATGGAGTAAGCACTCATGAATATCGCTCGTCGGCTTCAACTCATTGCCCTGCTGGTCATGCTGGCCCTGGGGTGTCTCAGCTGGTTCAGCATCAGCAGACTCTCCTCCGCCAATGCGGATCTCAGCTATGTAACAGACAACACAGTCCCCAGCATTTCCACGATCAAGGAGATACAGACAGACTTCTACGCCCTGCATTCATTTATCCAGGCGCACGTGCTCAACACCGACGACGGCAAGATGAGTCAGATAGAGCAGAGCATTGCATCCCTTCACACCAAGATGGACGCCCTGCTGAGTCAGTATGAAAGCGGGATGATCTCCAATGAGGAGGACAGGCAGCTCGTCGCCGATGATCGGCGCTTGGTTGCCCAGTACGGCAAGGCCTCTGAAGACGTCCTGCGCCTGTCCCGCGCGAACAAGAATGTGGAGGCCAGAGAGGCGATCGACAAGGAGCTTGCCCCCTTGTTTGAGCAGCTTTCCCAGGCCATCGACAAGCACGTCCACTTCAACATCCAGCAAGGTGACGCCGTCAAGCTGCGAGGCGAGCAGAATGCCGATAGCAGCATGCAGGCCCTGTTGTTCATCTCGGTGGGCACGGGTGCCCTCACGCTGGTGCTCTTTCTCTGGCTGTTCAGGCAGGTCGCCAATCCCCTCCGTCTGGCCATGGCGACCCTGTCCGAGATCCAGCGCGACCTGAACTTCACCCTGCGGGCCAATGTGAGCCAGCAGGACGAGATCGGCCAGACGCTGACGGCGGTCAACCGCCTGCTGGACACCTTGCAGCAGACCTTCACCGAGTTCTCGGTGGGCAGCCTGCAGATCAAGAGCACGGCAGAGTCCCTCTCCCAGGCGGCCCAGCACATGGCGGAGTCGGCGAGTCAGGCCAATGACGCCACCAGCCTTATCGCCGCCGGGGTGGAGGAGATGAGCGTGAGCATCACGGACATCTCCCAGCGCACCCAGGAGACCAGCCGCATCACCAATGAATCCGGCAAGCTCGCCAGTGACGGCGGGGCCACCATAGAGCGCACTGTGCTCGCCATCAACGACATCGCCGACGCCATTCGTCAGGCCTCCCGCGATGTGACGGCGCTGGGGGAGGGGATCTCCCGCATCGGTGGGGTGGTGAACGTCATCAACGATGTGGCGGGGCAGACCAACCTGCTGGCGCTCAACGCCGCCATCGAGGCGGCGCGGGCCGGTGAGCAGGGACGCGGCTTTGCGGTGGTCGCCGACGAGGTGCGCAAGCTGGCGGAGCGGACGGCCCAGTCGACCCAGGAGATCTCAAGGACGGTGGAGGCTATCCAGCAAGGGTCCGAGGCCACGGTGGCCAGAATGGTCCTGGTGGAGGAGAAGGTGGCGCAAGGGGTGGCCATGGCGACGGAAAGCGGGGCCATCATCACCCAGATCCGCCAGGCCTCCCATCGCGTCATGGATCAGGTCGGCGAGATCACCCTGGCCATCCGCGAGCAGACCTCGGCGGCGGAATCCATCGCCCTCCAGGTCGAGCAGATAGCCCAGGTGGTGCAGCAGACCAGCAGCACGGCGGAGGAGACCTCCGCCGCCGCAGAGGAGCTGAACGTGACCACGGAGAATATCCACCAGCAGATCTCCCGCTATCGCATCCAGTGATGCGCGGATCGGATGTTCTCTCCCCGCCATGCCCATGGCGGGGATTTTTTTTATGTCAGAACCCCGAACCGGGCTGTTGCAGGAAGGCGGCCTCTTCCTCCGTGCTCGCCCTGCCCAGGATGGCGTTGCGGTGGGGGAAGCGGCCAAAGCGATCGACGATCACCTGGTGGCGCCGGGCAAAGTCGGCAAAGCCTTCGAAGGTGGCCCGAGCCGGGTCTGTGGCCTGCTCGTCGGCCAGGGCCTCGAACAGGGCGACGCTTCTGGCCTGCTGCTCTCTGGACTCCGCGTGCTCGAGGGGCAGATAGAAGAAGACCCGGGCCAGCGGCGAGAGCCCCTTGTCGACCCCGAGGGTGAGCCCCTTGAGGCACAGTGCCCTGGCCTTGTCGTCCTGGGCGAAGGCGGCGGGGGTGTGGCGGTGAAGGTTTCGCGGCAGCTGGTCCAGCAGCAGGATGAGGGCCAGGCGCCCTGCGGGATCGTCCTCCCAACGGGCGAGCTCGCCCGCTGCGGCACGGGCCGCCAGTTCGCCGAAGCGTGAGGCCAGCAGGGCATCGGTCTCGCTGCTCTTGCCCCACCAGAGGGGGGCCTGACGGGCGGCACGGGGGGCGTCGTCTGCGTCATCGCCAAACCAGAAATCGAGCAGAGGTTGCCAGGGTTGCATGGGAACTCCTTGGGCCGGTGGCCGTGAGGTGAAAACGGAGCAGGGGATCTGCCATGGGGGGCTGCCGCCGTGGCGGCTTCCCGTTACACTGTGCCATCTTTTGCCCCAAAGGGTGATCCCCGGATGGGCCCGTGATCCCCTGACCCCCTCATCACCCTGACCGGGGCAGCCCGGATGTGTCCCACTCAATAGAAGGAATGCCAGATATGGCCGGAGCCAGTTTGTTGACCCTGCTCGATGATATTGCCAGCGTGCTCGATGATGTCGCCCTGATGACCAAGGTGGCGGCGAAGAAGACGGCCGGGGTGCTGGGGGACGATCTTGCCCTCAATGCAGAGCAGGTCTCCGGGGTGCGGGCCGAGCGTGAGCTGCCGGTGGTGTGGGCGGTGGCCAAGGGGTCGTTTCGCAACAAGCTCATCCTGGTGCCTGCCGCCATCGCCATCAGCGCCCTCATCCCCTGGCTCATCACCCCGCTCCTGATGCTGGGGGGGGCCTACCTCTGTTTCGAGGGGGCGGAGAAGCTGGTCCACAAGTTCCTGCCCCACGAGGAGGAGGCGCATCAGGCGGCGCCGGTGCCCGAGGATCTGGCGGCCTATGAGCGCCAGAAGGTGAAGGGGGCCATTCGCACCGATTTCATCCTCTCGGCGGAGATCATCGTCATCGCCCTCGGCACCGTGCAGGGGTCGAGCCTGGGCCTGCAGATCGCCGTGGTAGCGGGCATCGCCCTGCTGATGACCGTCGGGGTCTATGGCCTGGTGGGGCTCATCGTCAAGCTCGACGACATCGGTCTGCACCTGCTGCAAAAGCCCGATGGCGGCGCCGTGCGCCGGGCGGTGGGGCAGGGGCTGCTGGTGACGGCGCCCCGTCTGATGCACCTGCTTGCCCTGGTGGGCACCATCGCCATGTTCATGGTCGGCGGCGGCATTCTGGTCCATGGCTGGCCCTTCCTCCATCATCTCATCGAAGGGACGGCGGACACGGTGGCCGCCCTGCCCGGGGTCGGCGGGGTACTGGCCGTGGTGACGCCCACCCTGCTGAGCGCCCTGGCCGGCGTGGTGGCAGGGCTGGTGCTGGTGGTGGCCATGACCCTGGTGAGCAGGCTTCAGCCCGCCAAATAGATCGCTTGTCGGGGGAGGGCCGACAGGGGCCGTCGCACCCGGGGCCGCTCTTCTGCTGGTTGCCTCGAATGGGGGCTAGGCAAGTGCCTGGCCCCCTTCGTACTATCCGGTTTCACCCGCCCGCAGAGGCGGGGTGACCCGATATGGACGCAAACAGACAAGGACAACCATGAAACCACCCGTTTGGCGAGATGATCACATCTATGCCGCCCCCGACGATCCTGCCATCGAGGCCGCCTTCCAGGAGGCTGCCCGTGCCCTCACCCGGCTTGACGCCCTCCTGGCGGACCTGCCGGATCCCGCCCATCCCGTTGCGGATGCCAATGCCCTGCGCCACCTGTTGCGGGCCATCCGCCGCGAGGCCAACGGGGTGAAGAGCCTGGCCTGGAACAGTCAGGTCTATGGTTACAACCGGCTGAGCCAGAACGGGCGCGACGAGGAGGCCCGGGTACTGCTCTCCCGGGGCCAGCAGCTGGAGGCGATCCTGGCCCAGCGCAGCAAGCCGGTGGACCTGTTCTGGGTTCGTGCCCCCGAGTCACTGGTGCGCACCCTGCTGCAAGACCCCGAACTCTTCGAGCTCGCCTACCAGATCCATCACGACAGAGCGCTGCAGGATCAGTGGCTTTCGCTCGAGAGCGAGCAGCTCATCGAGGGGTTGGCGGTAGACGGCCTGCAGGGGTGGGGGGATCTCTACGACAACCTGGTGGGGCGGCTGCTGCCGGTGGTGGAGGGGGTGCCCATGGGGCTTGCCCAGGCGGACAACCTGCTCGCCCACCCGGACAGGGCGCGGCGCGCCAGTGCCTGGCACGCCATCCAGGGCGCCTGGGAGGCGGAGCAGGAGACGGTGGCCGCCATTCTCAACGCCATCAACGGCTGGCGCAACGAGCTCGGCCGCCAGCGCGGCAAGGGGCGCAGGCTGGATGCCCTCGAGGTCACCTGCCATCAGGAACACATCACGGGCGCGACCCTGGAGACCCTGATGGCGGCGGCCGGGGAGCACAGGGAGCTCGGGCGCCGCGCCTTGCGGGCCATGGCCTGTGCCCAGCAGATCACCGACTTCGCCCCCTGGGATCTCTTTGCCCCGGCGCCCCAGGCCGTACACGGCAAGTTCGGCTTCGAGCAGGCGCTGAATCTGGTGATGGAGGCCTTTGTCGCCTTCGATCCCGAGATGGGGGCGTTTGTCCGCATGATGGCCGACAAGGGGTGGATCGATGCCGCCCCGAGCGAGCACAGGCGAAGCGGCGCCTATTGCACCGAGTATGCCGATCCGCCCGAGCCAAGGGTCTTCCTCACCTTCGAGGGGACCATGGACAACGTCATCACCCTGGCCCATGAGCTCGGCCACGCCTGGCACAGCTGGTTGCTGCGGGATCTTCCCTTCGAACAGCGGGGCTACCCCAAGACGCTGGCGGAGACCGCCTCCCTCTTTGCCGAGATCCTGGTGCGCGATGCCCTGCTGGCCGCCACCGACAAGGTGGAGCAGCGCCGGGCCATCGCCTGGCTGGACGGGGAGCGTGCCGCGAGCCTGCTTCTCGACATCCCCGCCCGCTTTGCCTTCGAGCGCGCCCTGGTGACGGTGCGGGAGGCGGGTTACGTGGGGGCGAGCCAGATGCGGGAGATGATGAAATCGGCGCAGCAGCAGTGCTATGGTGACGCCCTCAGCCAGTATGACGAGCTGTTCTGGGCCAGCAAGGGTCACTTCTCCATCGCCGAGTCCGGGTTCTACAACTACCCCTATCTGTTTGGCTATCTCTTCAGCCTGGGGCTCTATGCCCAGCATGCGCGGGCCGGGGGCGAGTTTGTGCCCGCCTATCGCGCCCTGCTGCGAGATACCGGCCGCATGAGCGCCGAGGCGCTGGTGGAGAAGCACCTGGGGGTCGACATCCGCGAACCCGGGTTCTGGCAGGAGAGCCTGCGCTATGTGGAAGAGGCGGTGGTGCGCCTCGAGCGGCTGGTGTGAAGCCTGCCCGCGAAGGTGGTGGCTCTGGCCACCTGGATTTCACGACGGGCCAGGCCCGTCCCTGACGATGAGCGTTCGATGCAACAACGAGTCTATCCACAGCAGTGGCAAAATGATCACATCTACCCCTCCCTCGACAGCTGTGTCCTCGAGGCGGACATGAGCCTGGCCCGCGCCAGCCTGGCCGAGCTGAGCGGTTTCATCGAGGGACTGGCCCTGGTTCCTCGCACTCCAGGCGCCTTGCAGGACTTCCTCAGGGAGGTACGCCTGCGGGCCCGGCGCATTCGCGACATCGGCTGGAACATCGCCGTGCTGGCCGCCTGCAAGGGGAGCCAGGACGCCCGGGATCCCCTCGCCAAGCAGGTTGCCTCCCGGGCCCGTGCCCTCAATGCGGATCTGTTCAAGACGCTTGCCCCCATTGAAGATCTGATGCTGGGGCTGCCTGCGCCCGAGTTTGAGCAACTGATGGCCGACCCCCTGCTCGGGGAGGAGGGGTACCGGCTGCGCCACGAGCGTCGCCTGCAGGATCAGCGGCTGCCGGTGGAGGCGGAGCAGCTGGTCATCGGCCTTGGCACCGACGGCCTGCACGCCTGGGGCAACCTCTACAACGATCTGGTGGGCAAGATAAGGCTGGTGATCGCGGGTCGCGAGATGGGGCTGGCAGAGGCGAGCAACCTGCTCTCCAGCCCGGATCGTGCCCTGCGCAAAGAGGCCTTCGATGCCATCAGCACCGGCTGGGAAGGGGAGCAGGAGACGGTGGCAGCCATCCTCAACGCCCTCAACGGCTGGCGCCTGGAGCTCTCGCGCCAGCGCGGCAAACACCGGCGCCTCGATGCCCTGGATCTCTCCTGCCACCAGAGCCACATCGAGCGGGCGACCCTGGATACCCTGATGGCGGAGACCTGGCAGGCCCGCCATCTGGGCCAGCGGGCCCTGGGGTTGATGGCCGGTCACCTCGGCCTCGAGGTGCTGGGGCCGGAGGATCTCTTTGCGCCGCCCCCTGCCGCCAGCCGCCGGGAGATCCCCTTCGAGGAGGCGGTCGACATCATCGCCCTGGCCTTCGCGCGCTTTGACCCCGAGATGGGGGACTTTGCCCGCATGATGGCCGAGCGCGGCTGGATTGATGCCGCCCCCACCCCCAACCGGCGCACCGGGGCCTATTGCACCAAGTTTGCCGAGCCGGTGGAGCCGCGGGTCTTCATCACCTATGCGGGCACCATGGACAACGTCATCACGCTGGCCCACGAGCTCGGTCACGCCTGGCACAACTGGCTCATCCGCGACTTGCCCATGAGCCAGCGCAGCTACCCCATGACGCTCGCGGAGACCGCCTCCATCTTCGCCGAGACCCTGGTGCGCAGCGCCCTCTACGAGCAGGCCCGAAGCGCCGAGGAGCGTCTGGCCATTGCCTGGGCGGATGCCGATGGCGCCGCCACCTTCCTGGTCAACATCCCGGCCCGTTTCGACTTCGAGCGGGCCCTGGTGGCCGAGCGCGAGCAGGGCTATGTGTCGTCGGCCCGGCTCAAGGGGCTCACCGACGAGGCCTGGGGGCGCTGGTACGAGCAGAGCCTCGGCCGCTATCACCCCCTGTTCTGGGCCGCCAAGGCGCACTTCTCCATCGCGGGCTTCGGTTTTTACAACTACCCCTACCTCTTTGGCTATCTGTTCAGCCTTGGGGTCTATCAGCAGCTGATGAGCCGCCAGGCCGCAGGGGAGGCGGGGGGGGCGAAGGCCTACCGCGCCCTGCTGCGAGACACCGGTCGCATGAGCGCCGAAGAGCTGGTCGAACGGCATTTGGGGCAGGACATTCGAAAACCCGCCTTCTGGCAGGGGAGCCTGGCCCTGGTGGAAGCGGCGGTGGCGCGCTTCGCCCAGTGCGGCAGTTAACCTCGCCAGACCCGGTTTGCGCCATGTCCCGCCGGGGCATGGCGCTGCCACAGCGGCCCCGACGTGCGGTTTGGTGGCCCGAAGGGGCGTGATCCAAAGCAAGAAAGTGGGATGTTTTGGTGGCGCAAGGCCCTGTCGCTGGGGTAGTTTCGATAGAACCGACACAGTTTTTGAGGTCTTGTCCATGATCATCTATCTGCATGGCTTTGATGCCACCAGCCCCGGCAATCATGAAAAAGTGCTGCAGTTGCAGTTTATCGATGATGATGTGCGTTTCGTGCACTACAGCACGGTTCACCCCCGCCACGACATGAGCCACCTGCTCAAGGAAGTGAAGAAGCAGCTCGACATGAGCACCGATCCCAAACCCCTCATCTGCGGCGTGGGCCTGGGTGGCTACTGGAGCGAGCGGATCGGGTTTCTGTGCGGCATCAAGCAGGTGGTCTTCAACCCCAACCTGCACCCGGAAGAGAACATGCAGGGCAAGATCGACAGGCCGGAAGAGTACGAGGACATCGGCACCAAGTGTGTAACCGAATTTCGTAATAAAAATTCAGGAAACTGCCTGTGCATCCTTTCCGTTCAGGATGAAATCCGCGATAATCGGGACACTGAACGTGAATTGAAGAACTATTACGACATCGTATGGGATGAGCGCGAGACCCATAAGTTCAAGAACATCTCGCACCATCTGCAACGGATGAAGGCCTTCAAAGAAGCCTGAGCCATCACGTCAACCGATTTCGTTTTAGGGAGCCAATGGCTCCCTTTCGTTTTGAGGAACCAAGGAAAATCATCATGATGAATATTGTCGTTGTAGGCGGTGGCGCCGGCGGTCTCGAGCTTGCGACCAGCCTGGGTCGCAAGCTGGGCAAGAAGAACAAGGCCAGGATCACCCTGGTGGATCGCAATCGCACCCACCTGTGGAAGCCCCTGCTGCACGAAGTGGCCACCGGCTCCATGGATGCGGGCATCGACGCCCTGAGCTACCAGTCCCACGCCAAGAACCACGGCTTCGAATTCCAGCTCGGCAGCCTGACCGACATCAAGCGCGACGAGAAACGCATCGTGCTGGCCCCCATCCACGACGAGAGCGGCGCCCTGGTGGTCAACGAGCGGGAAGTGGCTTACGACATCCTGGTGATGGCCATCGGCTCCGTCTCCAACGACTTCAACACCAAGGGCATCAAGGATCACTGCATCTTCCTGGACAGCCCCTCCCAGGCGCACCGCTTCTACAACAGCATGATGAACCGCTTCCTGCAGTTCGCCACCGAATACCAGCCCGGTGACAAGGTGAAGATCGCCATCGTCGGCGGCGGCGCCACCGGCGTCGAGCTCTCCGCCGAGCTCTACAACGCGGTGGAGCAGCTCTACGCCTACGGCTTCAAGAACCTCACCACTGACAGCCTCAAGGTGACCCTGGTGGAAGCGGGCCCCCGCATCCTGCCGGCCCTGCCGGAGCGCATCAGCGGCTCCGCCCATCAGGAGCTGGTGAAGCTGGGCGTGGACGTGCGCACCGCCACCATGATCACCGAAGCGACCGCCGAGGGTCTGCACACCAAGGATGGGGAGCTGATTGAAGCAGACCTCATGGTGTGGGCCGCGGGCATCAAGGCGCCGGACTTCATGAAGGAGATCGCGGGCCTGGAAACCAACCGCATCAACCAGCTGGTGGTCCACGAGACCCTGCAGACCACCCGGGACGAGAACATCTTCGTCATCGGCGACTGCGCCGCCTGCCCGCAGCCGGACGGCAAGTTCGTGCCGCCCCGCGCCCAGTCCGCCCACCAGATGGCGACCCAGGCGTTCAAGAACATCCTGGCCAAGATGAACGGCGGCGAGATGAAGCCCTACCGCTATCACGATCACGGCTCCCTGGTCTCCTTGAGCCGCTTCTCCACCGTGGGCAGCCTGATGGGCAACCTGATGCGGGGCTCCATGATGGTGGAGGGCTACATCGCCCGCATCGTCTACATCTCCCTCTACCGGATGCACCAGGTTGCCCTGCACGGCTACATCAAGACCGGCCTCATCATGCTGGTGGGCCGCATCAACCGGGTGCTGCGCCCGAGCATGAAGCTGCACTGAGTGCATGGCGGCTGCCGCTGCGAACATCAAAAAGGAGAGGCTTGCCTCTCCTTTTTTTATGGCCGATGCGGGGCGACGCTAGAAACGTCTGCCGTAGTTGAGGGCGAAGAAGTAGAGGGCCGGTGCAGCTGCCGTCGTGTCTGCATCATCAAGGCCCCGCTTTCATCGTGGCCCGGAAGCCCTCTCCCCAGCACCGGAGCCCAAGGTCGCTGTGCGGGGGTAAGTGCACGACACAGGCCGTATGGATGGCACCTTGATGAACCTGGCGGGCGCTGTGCTTGAAGCCCCTGGCCACGCCGGGCTTATGCTTTGGCCAACGCCTTGCTACCATGACGGCAACGGTGCTTCGCGCACCCAGCCCAACTCACAGGAGACCTCATGATCCTCTCAACCACCCCCACCCTGGAAGGCAAGACCATTCGCGAGTACCGCGGCATCGTCGTGGGCGAAGCCATCCTCGGCGCCAACATCTTCAAGGATCTGTTCGCCGGTATCCGCGACATCATCGGCGGTCGCTCCGGCGCCTACGAAAAAGAGCTGGCCCGGGCCCGGGAGATCGCCTTCGAGGAGCTCAAGGAGCGTGCCCAGGCGCTGGGGGCCAACGCCGTGGTGGGCATCGACATCGACTACGAGGTGGTGGGCCAGAACGGCAGCATGCTGATGGTCAGCATCAGCGGCACCGCCGTGGTGATCTAGCCCGCCAGCGTCCGGCCCTGCATGGCCAAACGCCCCGTCACAAGCCGACCCCGAGGTCGGCTTTTTGTTGGGTGTGACGCGCAAAGGTGGGCGCAAGTGAGTGGGGCTCAAGGCCTGAACGTATCGAACGCTCCGATGGCTCTGGGCTGGCCGGGAATGAGGGAGAAAATGGCCCGGCCCGGAGAAGGTGCGGGAACATGGGGGGGCACAGGGCCTGAAGGTCGGCAAAGTTGTTCAATTTTGCTATTCGATAATGAGTTATCGTTTGATATATCTAAACAAAAAATGACCTGTCAGGGGTCGCAGAGCCCAGGTCGGGACGAACATGGCGAGGTGCAGGCGGCACTGTACTCGCATCCCGCCCATAAAAAGAGGTCGCCCGGGCGACCTCTTTGTCGTCTGCTACTTCGCTGCGGATCAGGGCAGGGCATCGGGCCGGAAGGTGTTGCAAGGATCTGTGTCCCTCGTGTCTCAATCGATCAGGGCAATGCATCGGGCCGGAAGCTGGCGCGGATCTGCGGCACCAGGGGGGAGGGGTCGAAGCCTTTCTCCTCCCCGAGCACCGGGTGGAGCAGGGGTTGGTCCCGGATAGGGGTGAGGTCCCCCGCCAGCAGCTGCCTTGTGGCTTGGCCCATCTGGTAGAGCTGGCGCACCGGGTCGAACTGGCGGGCGAGATCCAGCCCGTCCCCGGCCCGGGTGAAGGCCATCATGGGGATCTGGTAGCTGGCATCCCGTGGCGGTTTGGCGCCGTGGATACCCTTGCCCGCCGACATCAGGAAGGGCTGGTGGTCCCCGAAGGCCACCACCAGGTAGCGCTTGCCGGAGTTGTCCAGGGTCTTGAGCAGCCGCTCCAGGGAGGCCATGGCGTCCACCACCCCGGTGTAGTAGGTATTGAGCAACTGGGTATCCGCCGGGCTCTGATCCGGGCAGGCGCCGCTGCGTTGCTGGGCCCGGTAGCGATCCCCGTCGAAGGGGCCGTGCCCCTGCATGGTGACCGCGTAGGCGAACAGGGGCTGATCGTCCTGGTTGCTGCGTTTGAGCAGGTGATCGATGAGGGCATCGTCGGAGATATAGAGCCCCTTGTGCTCGAGGGCGGTGAAGCGGGTATCGAACCAGCGCTCCTGATAGCCGAGGGCCGGGATCGCCTTGGCGCGGCCCCAGAACTTCTCCACATAGGGGTGGGCGAACAGGGTCTGGTAGCCGCTTTGGGCTGCACTGCGCGCAAGGCCGGGCACCCGGTCCGAGAGGTAGTAGTAGGGCACCACCCCCTGTTTGAGCAGGCCCACCGGCAGGCCGGTGTTCATCTCGAACTCCGCCAGCACCGTCATGCCCCCCGTGGTGGGGGAGTGGATGGTCTTGCGCCATTGGGCCACGCTGGCGGGCAGGCTCAAGGTGGGGGCGGGGGCGCAGAGACGGCCCTGCCAGTCAAGCCAGAGCGACTCGTATTGCAGCACGATCACCAGATCGAAGCGGGGAGCCCTGGGCTGGGCGGGCAGGCTCAGCTCCGGGGTGCGCTCGTTGATCTGCAAGGGGTAGCGAAACACGTTGCCGCTTTGCAGCATCTCGTCCACCAGGTTGAACAGGTAGAGGCCGGGGCCGGCGCGGATGATGTCCCTGTGGTAGTTCACCGCCCTGTCCACATAGCGGATGTTGGCCCCGAGCAGCTTGTTGCCGGTCTGGGTGGCGAACACGCAGAGGGCAAAGAAGGCGGCGGTGGCGGCGGCGGTGCGCAGCAAGCCCCGCAGGATCCAGCGGGAGAGGGCGAAGCGCCACACCAGAAAGAGGAGCCCCAGCACGACGAGCACCGGCACCACAGGGTGCTGATCGAGCAGGATGTGCAGCAGGGCCAGCAGGTTGCCCAGATCGTCCCCCCCCAGCGGCACCCCGTAGATGGCGATCTTCATGAAGTTGGCGAGCAGCCCGATGCCCGAGAGGGCGGTGAAGAGCAGCCCCATATAGAGGCTGAAGCCTGCGAGGGCACAGAGGCTCCAGCCCAGCACCATGCTGCCCCAGGCGAGGTAGTAGTGCTCGGGCCGAAAGCCCGACCAGAACAGGAATTCCCCCAGCTTGAACACCACGAAGCCGTGGAGCAGCACGAAGGTGAGGTTGCCAAGCAGCAGGCTGCCTGCCACCCGGGCGCGGTAGCTTCGGCGCAGCCGCGGCAGCAGGGCCTTGAGCACGGCGGCGCTCACCAGCAGCACCAGCAGCAGGCTGGTCATCAGGTAGAGGAGGTTGAAACCGCGCTCCGGCAGGGTCTGGAGGATCTGGCTGTATTCGGCGCTCTCCGGCCTGTCTGCCAGCAGCAGCCCGATGCGCAGCTGGTAGCGGCTGTCCAGGGCGTCGTCGGGGGCGCGCAGGGCGCTGTTGAGGCTCAGGGTGCAGCGCTCCTTGCGGCACTTCTGGCGCTTGTCCACCGCCTGGCTCAGCTGATCGATGCGAACCCCTTTGTCGTTGAGCAGCTCCACCCGCACCTTGTCCCCCTCCTGCAGGGGTTTGAGCAGTTGCCACTGGCTGCGCACCACCAGATAGAAGCCCCGGTTGTCACTTTTGTAGAGCAGGCTGTAGCGATTGAGGGTAGCGATGGGCTGATCCGCCGGGCCCAGAATGAGGGGGGCGGCACGCCCGAGCCAGCTGACGGGGTTGAGCAGCGGCAGGGCGAGGGTCAGCAGCAGCAGGGCGGTCAGCAGACCCAGCAACAGCCCGGCCAGGGGCTGGGAGGCGGGGCGGTGGCCGGTGACGGGGGCATTCATAAGGGCTCATCCTTGGAGCGGTCATGGCAGCGACGACTGCCTCTATTTTGACCCGATGGTGCGTGGCTTGTTCCTTGATGTCAATTTAATGACAACAAGATGAATATTCCGTGATGAGCACAGTGAAGCAATTTGTGATCCCGATCTGCCAGGGGCACTCATTCTGTGATGAAAGCGTCATCATGAGCCTTTGCTGCTGGTCTGGGAGGGGGGCGCTGTTTAGTCTCTCAGTAACGGTTGGAGGTACATGTATGAATCCCAAAGTTGCGGCGCGTCAGGCCAGATTGCTCCAGATGCTGGAGAGCAAAGAAGAGATCCGGATCGGGCGGGAGCGGGACTGCCCCCTGCCGCTGCCCCAGCTCGTCCGGCTGACCGAGGATCACCCGGACGTCGTCAAGGTCTACGGTCACGGGCTCACCGCCGAGGTGTTCCATCTCAAGGTGGAGGGGCACCACTGGTGCCTGAAACGCTGCCGCCAGGACTCTCTGGTGGCCAATGTGGACGGCAAGACCGCCTTTCTCACCGAGCTGGAGCGGCGCCGGGAGATAGAGAGCCTGCGGGAGCTGCACCCCACCATCCTCTCCAACGTGGTCTGCACCAGTTTCGGCTCCGCCCGGGCCGGGGTGCTGGTCTCCCCCTGGCTGCGGGGGGAGCCGGTGCGCACGCTCTGCGAGCGCAACCTGGCGCAGATGCTGGCGGTGGAGGCGGAGCTGGCCCGCTGGGGCTGGTTTGACTGGGATCCGAGCCCGGGCAACCTGCTGGATGACGGCCAGCATATCTCGGTGTTCGATTTTGGCTACATGTGGCCCTTCGATCCCCTGCACGAGTTCAACTCCAACGGCCTCACCGATCCCGACTTCCATGTGCCTGAGCGGCTGGAAACCCGCACCCTCTCCGGGCTCTGGCTGGACGAGGCGGATCCCTTGCCGCTGTTTCGCCGCTGGCGCGAGCTCTGCCTCGCCTGGGCCAGGGGAGAGCTGCAATACCTGTCGCGGGAGGGGGCGAGCGCCCCCGTGCTGGCGCGGATGCAGGGACTGGTGGGGGAGTGGAGTGCGGCGCTGGCAAGCGACGAGGCGCTGGCGGCCAACTGGTGGCGCGACATGTACCGCAGCCATCGGCTCGACATCCTGGATGATCTCAGCGGCAAGAGCTGCGGCCCGCTCACCCTGCGCCGCCTCGACTGGCTGGAGCAGGCGGTACGGGAGCACTTCCCGGCCCTGGTGGACAATCTGGCCCCTGACGAAGCGGGGCTCGGTCAGGCCGGGTTGCTGCAACGGCTGGGAGGGCTGCGCGAGCAGATCCGGGCCAATCTGCTGCCCACCCGGGCCACCCTGGTCACCAGCTGATGGTGGAAGAAGAGTGACAAGAGGGGCGCCGCGGCGCCCCTCTTTGCTGAGTGGGGAAGGCCGCCCCGGGTGTGATGGGGCGGAGGAGGCTCGTTGTGTGCCAGCGCCGGGGCGACTCAGTCGAGCAGTTCCCGGTGCAGGCAGTTGACGATGTGGCCCGCCTCGTCCTCTTTGACCAGGAAGCAGAGGTTGTGGGCGCTGGCGCCGTAGCAGATCATCCGGATGTTGTGCTCGCGGATGGCGTCGAACACCTGGCTGCCCACCCCGGCCGCCTCGCTCATGCGGTTGCCGATGAGCGCCACCAGGGCGAAGCCGGTCTCCACTTCCACCTTGCACAGCTGGCCGAGCTCCGCCAGCACCTTGTCGTTCAGGATGGGTTCGCCGTTGCTCTGGCTGCCGGTGTGATCCAGGGTCAGGGAGACGCTCACCTCGGAGGTGGTGATGAGATCCACCGAGATGCGGTGACGGGCCAGGATGCCGAACACCTCGGCCAGGAAGCCGTAGGCGTGGAACATGTTGAGGCTGTGCAGGGTCACCAGCACCTGCTGGCGGCGCAGGGCCACGGCCCGGAACAGCGGGTTGCTGCGGGTGGTGGCGCGGATCCAGGTGCCACCGGCGGCGGGGTCCTTGGCGGAGCCCACGAACACCGGGATGTCCTGGCGCAGCGCGGGTTGCAGGGTGGCCGGGTGCAGCACCTTGGCGCCGAAGGTGGCCATCTCCGCCGCCTCCACGAAGCTGATTTCGGGGATGGGGCGGGCGCGGGTAACCAGGCGGGGATCCGTGGTGTAGATGCCGGGCACGTCGGTCCAGATCTCGATGCTGCCTGCGTCCAGTGCCTCGGCCAGGAGGGCCGCGCTGTAGTCGGAGCCGCCACGGCCGAGGGTGGTGGTGCGACCATCGCCGTCGGCACCGATGAAGCCCTGGGTGATGACCAGGCTGTCACCCAGCAACGGGCCCACCGCCTGCTGGCAGAGGGCGCGGGTCGCCGCGAGATCCACGGTGGCCTTGCCAAAGCGGCTGTCGGTGCGCAGCAGTTGGCGCGCATCCTGCCACTGGGCCTTGACCCCGCGCTGGTGCAGGAGTTCGGTAAAGAGACGGGTGGACATCAGCTCGCCGCAGGCGATGAGGCGATCGGCGAGTTCGGCGTCGGTGTGCTGACTGGCCTGACGGGCCATGGTGCGAATGTCGCCGAGCTGGGCATGGATGAGGGCGCTCACGTCGCTCGGGTTGCCAAGGGCGGCCAGAATGGCCAGCTGGATGTCGGCAAGCCTGGCAAGCTGGGCATCCTGTCCGGCTTCGTCCAGTTCACCCTGAGCCAGGCTCACCAGCAGGTTGGTGACGCCGGCGCTGGCGCTCAGCACCACCACCCGGGTCGCCGGATTGGCCAGCACCACGTCGGCGCAGTGGTTCATGGCCGCGGCATTGGCGACGCTGGTTCCGCCAAACTTGGCGACATTGATCGGGTTCATTGCATACTCCTGTCTCAAGGTGAAAATCCGGTTTCATCGGGCAAATAGAGAGGAGGAGGCAAAATGGCAGGAAAACGCGAGGATCCCGGCCAGAAGCACTCCACCTGCAGAGCCCATCCCGTACCCGCCCCAAGTGGGGCGCGGTGTGGGATGACCACTACCGATGACAACCCGGGGGATTCAGCCCCCGCAGCCGACGTGGCGGTGTCCAGTCACTCGCCTCGTCTCGGCGCTGCTCCCCCTGACCCAAGTTCACCGGACACTGGTGTCCTCCCCTGGGCTGCCTGGGCAGCGCTCCTCTTCTGGTGCCACCTGTGACAGGTGGCGTGCATGTACAAATACCTTGGTCTGGATTGCACTGTCAATCGAGTTCGTAAAAAAGAACAAAATTGACGGTAACCAGGCACAAGATCAATCAGTTACGAAATGGTCTTGGACAAAACCTTGGAGCGACGCTGCCAGTTGTAGAAGCGCTGGCGCTCCACCGGCAGATCTTCGACTTCCAGGGGATCGAAGCCCCGCTCCCGGAACCAGTGGATGGAGCGGGTGGTGAGTACGAACAGGCGACGGATGCCGAGCCGCCTGGCCCGCTCGGCCACCTTGGCGATCAGGGTGTCCCCCCGGTTGGAGTTGCGATACTCCGGGTGGATGGCGACGCAGGCCATCTCGGCCATGGCTTCTTCCATGAAGCAGTAGAGCGCTGCGCAGCCGATGATGAGGCCGTCCCGCTCGATGATGGTGAACTTGTCTATCTCCATCTCCAGCTGCTCCCGGGAGCGGCGCACCAGGATCCCTTCCTCCTCCAGCGGACGGATGAGGTCCAGGATGCCGCCGATGTCCTCAATGGTGGCGGCCCGGGCCCGCTCGGCGCTTTCGCGCACGATCTGGGTACCCAGCCCCTCGCGGCTGAACAGCTCCTGCAGCATGGCGCCGTCGTCCTGATAGCTCACCAGGTGGGAGCGGGGCACGCCACCCCGGCAGGAGGCGATGGCCGCGCGCAGGTAGCGGGCGGTGCCTGACATCTCTTCCCCCGCCTGCTCCAGCGCCACCAGCAGCTCTTCGGCCTGCTCGGGGAAGAGCTCGGAGATGGCCTCCCCGTGCCTGTCCATGACCCCCTGGGTGCTGCTGAAGCAGATGAGCTTGTCGGCTTTGAGATCCACCGCCACCCGGCGGGCTACCTCTTCCGAGCTCAGGTTGAAGCTCTCGCCGGTGACCGAGCAGCCGATGGGGGAGATGAGCACCAGGCCGTGCTGATCCAGCTGGCGGGTGATCCCCTCCACATCGATGCGACGCACCCGGCCGCTGTGGCAGAAGTCGATGCCGTCATCCACACCCAGCGGCTGGGCGGTGACGAAGTTGCCGCTCACCACGCTGATGCGGGCCCCCTGCATGGGTGTGTTGGCGAGCCCCATGGAGAGCTGGGCGGTGATGTCGTATTGCAGACCGCCGCACACCTGCTTGATGATGGCGAAACTGGCATCGTCGGTGACCCGGATCCGCTTGTGATACTGGGCCTGGATGCCGGCGCGGGCCAGAGCCTCGTCATTTTGCGGACGCGAACCAAACACCAGCACCAGGCGGATCCCCAAGGTCTGCAGCAGGGCGATGTCGCTGACGATGTTGGCAAAATTGGGGTGACAAATGGCTTCCCCGCCGATCATCAGGACGAAGGTGGCACCCCGGTGCACATTGACATAAGGGGTGGATTGCCGAAAGGCATGGACCAGGCTGGGTTCGCGTTCACGCACGTGTTTCATTCCATAAAAAAGCAGCAATTCGCCCAATATATGAAAATAAATTCACAAATCAAGACTAAATATCGACTCGGTGTTTTTTTGTCGCCATTTTGACCAGTGCTGGCGGGGAGGGGAAGACGCAGGCGAGGGCGGGAGGGTCGCCCCGGGGGCCGCTCCCTGGTTGATCCGGGCTAATAACCTGATATCTTCGGTGTTCCTTTTCGTCAGCCGCATTGCGCGGGGTTTTATACAAGGACAGGGCATATGGAGCAGATTATTTCACCGGCAGAGGTGCTGCCGGGACGGCGGGAAGCGCTGGAGATTGGCCAGGTGCACGCAGTAAATGGCCACCCGACCCAGGGGCCCTGGCCCGAGGGGATGGAGCTTGCCTGGTTCGGCATGGGCTGTTTCTGGGGTGTGGAGCGTCTGTTCTGGCAGCAGCCCGGGGTCTATTCCACCGCCGCCGGGTATCAGGGGGGGCTGACCCCCAATCCCACCTACAAGGAGGTGTGCAGCGGCCTGACCGGCCACGCCGAGACGGTGCAGGTGGTGTTCGATCCCAAGGTCATCAGCTATGGGGATCTCGTCAAGCTGTTCTGGGAACACCATGATCCGGCCCAGGGGATGCGCCAGGGTGGCGACATCGGCACCCAGTATCGCTCCGTCATCTTCGTCGGGGACGACACCCAGGAGGCTATTGCCCAGCAGAGCCTGGCCGCCTACCAGCAGGCCATGACGGCGAGCGGTGACGGGCGCACCATCACCACCCGCATCCTGCCGCTGGCCCCCTTCTACTATGCCGAGGATTATCACCAGCAATATCTGGAGAAAAATCCCGAGGGGTATTGCGGCCTGGGGGGCATCGGCGTCTGCCTGCCTCCCAGCCTGAATCGCTGAGGCGTCATTGCATACCACGGGGGCCATCAGGCCCCCGTGTCATTGTGATGAAAAATAATTGAAAAAAATGCGTCAGGTGGGGAACTAAACTGAACCCTGGCTGACCAACAGGGTAGCGACCACGGATGGTTGCCAAGACCAGACACATTTTTTTGCCCCGAAATTCATTACTCTGACAAGCGCGATGAATTGACAATGCTAGCAAGCAGGGCTGCCCGATGAGGCGGCCCTTTTCATTGGGCGTCCCGCCTCACTCCTCGCCTCATTGCATCTCGTCCCCTTGCCGTCACGGCAGGGATGGGATCAGCCGATGGTGCTGTCGAACAGGTTCTTGATGAGGTCGATGAACTCGATGAGGAAGGCTTGCTGGGCTTCGCTGGGGGCGGACAACCAGACGGCGGAGAGCACCTCTTCCAGGTCGGCGACCACGGCATCGGCCTCCTGCATGATCAGGAAGCGCACCTTGGGGTCGAGCTGGGGGTTCTGCTCGCAGATGGCCATCAGGTTGTCGGCCACCCGGCTGCTCACCAGATCCTCGATGGTCTGGGCGCCGCCGCCCTGCTGCTGGCTCTCGAACAGACCCAGACTCTCTACCAGATACTCGATCAGCGCAATGTAACCGTCGCTCTCTACCACCATGATGGCTGCCCTTTCTTCATTGCCTTGGGGAAATGGTGCGTATTTTAGTGGCTGAACCCGTCATGGCAAGCGGCAGTGGAGCCGATGGCGGATAAATTGGACACCGCCGCGCTCCACTGTCTCCAATCCGGTCAGCAGGAAGCCGTGACGCAGGAAGAGAGCAAGGCTGAAGGCGCTCGCCTCCGTGGTGAGGCTGCCAAGCCCCATCTGGCTGGCGGCTGCCAGCACCCGCTCCAGCAGCAGGGTGCCGAGCCCCTGGCGCGGATGATCCGCGCTCACGTAGAGCAGGCTGAGATGACCGTCATCGCTCAGGGTGGCAAAGCCAAGGGGCACATCGTCTTGCTCGATGACCCAGCCATGGTGCTCGCGCAACTGGCTGGCAAGCCCCGGGTGATGGGCCCCCCTGGCCCACTGCTCCACCTGCTCCGGGCTGTAGTGTGCAGGCCCCAGGCGGCGTACCGACTGCTCGAACAGATCCAGCAGCCTTGGTATGTGTGCCTCCTCGAGGGGGACGATGCGGGAAGAAGAAAGAGGCGGCATGGGTCAACCCTCCCTGATGGTCGCGCGGGGGGCCTGGGGCCGCTTCGCCCTGGGCAGACCCGCCACCACCCGCTCATAGGAGTGGACTATCCAGCCCTGCCAGAGATCGTCAGACAGGCCTTCACTCAGGGTCACCGTGTTCCAGTGCTGCTTGTTCATGTGCCAGCCCGGTTTCACCTCGGGGTGGATCTCCCGCAGCAGCAGGGCGAGCTCGGGTTCGCACTTCAGGTTGATGGAGAGGGGCTCCGCCTGCCAGTCCACCAGGGCAAACATCTTGCCGGCGATGCGGTAGACCAGGATCTCCGGGCCGAAGGGGGTGTCCTCGGTGGCGCCGGGCTGGCTGAGCAAAAATTCACACAATTGAACGAGGGTCATGGGGACTCCAGGCTGGTCCGATCATGGTGGAAGCATGTTCACCGGGGTGAGCCTTCTGTTAATATGCGCGCCGAGTATACCCCCCATCACCCCGGGAGCCCATGAGATGTTGTACCACAAGACCTTTGAACTGGGTCCCGATCGGGATTGGGTGGTGTTCGTGCACGGTGCGGGCGGCAGCTCCTCCATCTGGTTCAAGCAGTTGCGGGCCTACCGGGAGCACTTCAACGTGCTGCTGCTGGACCTTCGCGGTCACGGCCAGTCCAACCAGCTGCAGCAGGTGGTAAAGGGGCACTACAGCTTTCGGGCCGTGACCGAGGACATCCTGCGCCTGCTGGATCACCTGCGCATCCCCCACGCCCATTTTGTCGGCATCTCCCTTGGCACCATCCTCATCCGCCACCTGGCGGAGCTTCGCCCCGAGCGGGTCAAGAGCATGGTGCTCGGCGGTGCCATCCTGCGTCTCGACATCCGCTCCCGGGTACTGGTGCAGCTTGGCCGCCTCGGCCAGCACTTCCTGCCCTACATGTGGCTCTACCGCCTGTTCGCCTTCATCATCATGCCGCGCCAGCACCATCAGGAGTCCCGCAACCTCTTCGTGCGCGAGGCCAGAAAGCTGTGCCAGAAGGAGTTCAAGCGCTGGTTCCGTCTCGCCACCGAGGTGAACCCCCTGATGCGCTACTTTCGCGAGCGGGCCCTGCCCATTCCCACCCTCTACGTGATGGGGGAGGAGGATCACATGTTCCTCGCCCCGGTGCGTGAGCAGGTGGCCCGCGACCCTTACAGCCGCCTCGAAATCATCGAAAAGTGCGGCCATGTCTGCAACGTGGAGCAGCCGGATCACTTCAACCGCCAGTCCCTGGCGTTTCTCTCCCGTCAGGCGGCGTCGTCCGCTCTTTGAAGCCCGACAAGGGCCTCAGATGAAGTAGTGGCCAATCTCCAGATAGCGCTGGCGGATGTGCTCTATGAGCAGCCTTATCTTGCGCGGCGGCTGGCGGGTGAAGGGGTAGACGGCGTAGATGCCGAGCTTCTTGCCCACCCGGTCGGGAAACAAGTCCACCAGATCCCCCTGCATCAGGTCGTGATAGACCAGACAGCGCGGCACATAGACGATGCCGCGCCCCCCCAGCGCCGCCTTGCGCAGGGCTCCGGCGTTGTCGGTTGAAAAGCTCCCCGACACCGACACCAGATAGTTGCCCTCTTCCCCCTTGAAGGCCCACTCCGAGGCCCCCGTGCTCTGGTAGGCGTAGCGCAGGCAGTTGTGGGTGAGCAAGTCTGACGGCACCCGCGGCGCCCCGAAGCGGCGCACATAGGCGGGGGCGGCGCAGATGACCCACTGGGAGTCGAGAATGTGGCGGGCAATCAGGCTCGAGTCATCCAGATAGCCGGTGCGAATGACCAGATCGAACCCCTCTTCCACCAGGTTGACGAAGCGGTTGTCCAGCGACATCTCCACCGTGAGCCCTGGGTGCTGCTGGCAAAAATCGGCCACCGCATCGGCGAGCAAGAGCTCGCCGGAGATGGTGGGTACCGACATCCGCACATGACCGCTCACCTTTTCACCAAATCCCGCCACCGCGTCGAAGGCGTCCAGTGCGGCGGCCTTCACATTTTTGGCACCTTGATAGAGCGCCTTGCCCGCCTCGCTCAGGGTGAGCCGGCGGGTGGTGCGATAGAGGAGCTGGACCCCGAGCTCCTCCTCAAGACGCCCGATCCGCTTGCTAACCACTGAATTTGTCAGGGAATTTTGTTCAGCCACCTTGCTGAAGGAGCCTGCCTCCACCACCTGGGCGAAGAGGATGAGGTCGTCGGTACTGGCCATATTGATCAACTTTTGGAACGAATGTTGTTCATTATTTCCATATATCGCGAAAAAGGAACAGGGTAAGGTCACGTCCGCTTAACAAAACAACAACAAGGTGCGCCTCTGCACCCCTCTGGACAAGGACGCAATGATGACAGACACCCTGCTGGCCCTGGTGGCCTTCTCGCCGATCCTGGTGGCCGCCGTGCTGCTGGTCGGCCTCAACTGGCCCGCCAAGCGCGCCATGCCCGTCGCCTTCCTGTTGACCGTGTTCATTGCCCTGTGGGGCTGGCAGATGAGCCCGACCCGGGTCTTCGCCTCCACCCTGCAGGGGCTGGTGATCACGGTGACCGTGCTCTGGATCGTGTTCGGCGCCATCCTGATGCTCAACACCCTCAAACACACCGGTGCCATCACCGCCATTCGCGGCGGTTTTACCAACATCTCGCCGGACAGGCGCATCCAGGCCATCATCATCGCCTGGTGCTTCGGCGCCTTTATCGAAGGGGCCTCGGGCTTTGGCACTCCGGCCGCCATCGCCGCGCCGCTGCTGGTGGCCATCGGCTTTCCGGCGCTGGCCGCGGTGCTGCTCGGCATGATGATCCAGTCCACCCCGGTGTCGTTCGGCGCGGTGGGCACCCCCATCCTGGTGGGCATCAACAAGGGGCTGGATAACCAGGCCATCGGCCAGACCCTGAGCGCCGGTGGCAGCAGCTGGGACATCTACCTGCAACAGGTGACCACCAACGTGGCCCTCATTCACGCCACCGTCGGCACCCTGATGCCGGTGCTGATGGTGATGATGCTGACCCGCTTTTTTGGCCGCAACCGCAGCTGGACCGAGGGGCTCTCCATCCTGCCCTTCGCGATTTTCGCCGGGCTCGCCTTCACCGTCCCCTATGCCCTCACCGGCATGCTGCTCGGCCCCGAGTTCCCGTCCCTCATCGGCGGCCTGGTGGGGCTGGCCCTGGTGGTGACGGCGGCGCGAGCCGGTTTTCTGGTGCCCAAGAACTCCTGGGATTTCGCCCCCGAGAACGAGTGGCCCGCCGAGTGGCTGGGCTCCTTGAAGCTCGATCTCAAAGAGGCCGCCGGTCGCCCCATGTCGCTCATGCTGGCCTGGCTCCCCTATGTGGCGCTGGCGCTCCTGCTGGTGGCGAGCCGGGTGAGCCCGGCATTCAAGGCCAGCCTCCTGTCGGTGAGCCTCGCCTTCACCGACCTCTTGGGGGAGAAGGGGGTCAGCGCCTCCATTGAGCCGCTCTACCTGCCGGGGGGCCTGCTGGTGCTTTGCGCCCTGCTCGCCACCTGGCTGCAATCGCGCTCCCTCGTCCCCTTCGGTCGGGCATTGGGGGAGTCCAGCCGCACCCTGATCGGCGCCGGCTTCGTGCTGATTTTTACCGTGCCCATGGTCCGCATCTTCATCAACTCCGGCGTCAACGGGGCGGATCTCGCCAGCATGCCGGTGACCACCGCGAATTTTGCCGCCGGGCTGGTGGGGGAGTTCTTCCCGGCGCTCAGCGCCACCATCGGCGCGCTGGGGGCCTTTATCGCCGGCTCCAACACGGTATCGAACATGATGTTCAGCCAGTTCCAGTTTGAAGTGGCCCAGACCCTGGGGGTCTCCACCGCCGCCATGCTGGCCCTGCAGGCAGTCGGCGCCGCCGCGGGCAACATGATTGCCATTCACAACGTGGTGGCGGCCTCGGCCACCGTGGGGCTGCTCGGTCGTGAGGGGGCGACGCTGCGCAAGACCGCGCTGCCGACCCTCTACTACCTGCTGGTCACCGGCCTTATCGGGCTGGCGCTCATGTACAGCTTCCACATCTCGGACGCACTGCTGCAGCTCAAGTAAGGAGAGCAAGTGATGAAGGTAATGCGGGTCTACCCGGCCAAGCCGGCCGATGTCTATCTCTACGCCACCTGTCTGGTGGACCTGTTCGACCCGGTGGCGGGGCTCGATGCCATCGCCCTGATCGAGCGGGAAGGGATAAGGGTGCACTTTGTCGAGAAACAGACCTGCTGCGGGCAGCCGGCCTACACCTCGGGTCACGAGGAGGAGGCGCGCAAGGTGGCGCAAAGCCAGATGGCGCTCTTCCCCGAGCCCTGGCCGGTGGTGGTGCTGTCGGGCTCCTGCGGCGGCATGATGCACCACCACTACCGCCGTCTCTTCCCCGAGAGCCCCGAGGTGGCCGATTTTTGCGATCGGGTGTTCGAGCTCACCGAGTTTCTGGCCCGGATCTGCCGGGTGCGCTGGCACGGGGTGGGGGAGGCGAGCATCGTCATGCACACCTCCTGCTCGGCCCGGCGCGAGATGCAGGTACACACCACGGCCCGCAGCCTGCTGGGGCAGCTCGATGGGGTCACCTTGCACGAGCAGGCCTACGAGAGCGAGTGCTGCGGCTTTGGCGGCACCTTCTCGGTGCGCCACCCCCACATCAGCCAGGCCATGGTGGAGGACAAGACCCGCCACCTGCTGGCCACCGGCGCCGACACCCTGGTGAGCGCCGACTGGGGGTGCCTCTTGAACATCAAGGGATCCCTGGCCTATCAGGGCAGGATCTTGCCTGCCACCCACCTGGCGAGCTTCCTGCTCGCCCACAGCCGCCCCGACAGTGACGAAATAGCTCATAACGGCGCCGCTGTTAGCGATTTGGCTCATGCCAAAGAGGCCCAGCCCCATGTCTGATCACGCCAAGTATTCGCCGCGCCGCTTCCATCCTCAGGCCGAGGCGGCCCTGGCCGACCCCGTGCTGCGCCAGAATTTTCGCGGCGCCATGGATTACCTGCGCGCCAAGCGCCGGGATGCCTTCGCCGACCCGCAGGAAGAAGCGGCGGTGCGCGATGCGGCGGAGCAAATTCGCCAGCGCTGTCTCTCGCGCCTGCCGGACCTTTTGGAGCAGCTCGAAGCCAACTGCGAGCGCAACGGCATAAAGGTGCACTGGGCCCAGACGCCGGCCGAGGCCAACGCCATCATCCTTCGCATCGCCCAGCAACACGGGGTGAGCAGCATCGTCAAAGGCAAGTCCATGGTGAGCGAGGAGGTGGGGTTCAACCACGAGATGGCGCGCCACGGCATCCGCTGCCTTGAGAGCGACATGGGGGAGTTTATCGTCCAGCTCGACGGCGACACCCCGTCACACATCATCATGCCCGCCATCCACAAGAACAAGCAGGAGGTGAGCGACACCTTCGCAAGCAACCTGGAAGGCTTCACCCCCACCACGGACGTGGACGAACTGATCCAGACCGGGCGGCGGGCCCTGCGCGAAGAGTTTCGCCGTGCCGGCATGGGGCTCTCCGGCGTCAACTTCGCGGTGGCGGAGACTGGCAGCCTCTGTCTGGTGGAGAACGAGGGTAACGGGCGCATGTGCACCACGGTGCCGAAAGTCCACGTGGCCATCACCGGCATCGAAAAGGTGGTGGAGTTCTTCTCCGACGTGCCGCCCCTTTACAGCGCCCTGACCCGCTCGGCCACCGGTCAGGCCATCACCACCTACTTCAACGTCATCAGCGGCCCGCGCCGGGCAGGGGAGCTGGACGGCCCGGACGAGGTGCACCTGGTGCTGCTGGACAACGGCCGCAGCCAGGCTTACCGGGATGAGGAGCTGCGCAAGACCTTGCAGTGCATCCGCTGCGGCGCCTGCATGAACCACTGCCCGGTCTACACCCGCATCGGCGGCCACGCCTACGGCACCATCTACCCGGGTCCCATCGGAAAGATTATTTCCCCCCACCTGCTGGGGCTGGAAAGCACCCAGGATCTGGTAACCGCATCCAGCCTGTGCGGTGCCTGCGGCGAGGTGTGCCCAGTGCGCATCCCTATACCCGACATGTTGCAGCGCCTGCGCCGGGAGGCCAAACACGACGCCATGCCGGGCCACGAACCGCTGGCGGGGCAGGGGGCGGCCAAGAGCCGGCTCGAGACTCTTGCCATGCAGGGCTTTGCCTTTGCCGCCACCCACCCGCGCCTCTATCACGCCGCGACCGGGGTGGCCGGTCGCCTGCGGGGGCTGATGCCTAAACACCTGGGCCCCTGGACCCAGTGCCGCGAAGCCCCCCAACCCGCCCCCCAGAGCCTGCACGCCCTGCTGCGCCAGAAGAAGAAGGAGTCCTGAGATGTCGAGCAAAGAGGCCATATTAAGCCGCCTGCGCGGCGCCGCCACCCCCATGGCCCACGCCCCCCATGGCTGGCAGCCCTGGCGCGGGGAGGATGAACAGGAACGGCGCGAGCGCTTTGTTGCCGGGATCAGCGCCAGCCACGCCGAGATCCTGACCGTCAAGGAAGCAACCCTTGCCCGGGATCTGAGCGCCTGGCTGGATGAAGAGGGCGTGACGAGTCTGGCCTGTGGCCAGGGTGGCCGCTGGCAGGAGGAGGTCGCGGCGGCTTGCGCCGGGCGATCTGTGTTGACCCCCTCTGGCGAGTTCGCGAGCTGGAAGGACGATCTGTTCGACGTCTGTCAGGCGGGCATCACCCACTGCGCGGGCGCCATCGCCGATACCGGGACGCTGGTGTTGCTGCCGGATGGCGGCGAGCCGCGCACTATTTCGCTTGTGCCCCCCTGCCATATCGCCCTGCTGGCGGCCTCCACCATCGCCGACAACCTGGCGGGGCTGGTGGCGGCCGGGCGTTGGCAGCAGGCCATGCCCACCAATCTGTTGCTGGTCTCCGGCCCCTCCAAGACCGCCGACATCCAGCAGACCCTGGCCTACGGCGCCCACGGCCCGAGCCGCCTGCTGGTGGTGCTGGTGGAGGATTGCTGATGCGCTGGAATGAATTTGACGCCGCCGTGCTTGAGCGCATCCCGCCGGAGCGGCTGGTGAGCGACCCGGACTTGCGATTGGCCCATGGCACGGACGCGAGCTTCTACCGCCTGGTGCCCGAGCGCATCGTGCGCCTCGACTCTTTGGATGAAGTGCGCTTCGTGCTGGGGGTGTGCCGCGAATTGGGCCTGCCGTGCACCTTTCGCGCCGCCGGCACCAGCCTCTCGGGCCAGGCCCTGAGCGATTCGGTGCTCATCACCCTGACCGACAGCTGGCGCGGCCACCGCATTCTGGACGAGGGCGAGCGCATCGCCCTGCAACCCGGGGTGATCGGCGCCGATGCCAACCGTTATCTGGCGCCTCTGGGGCGCAAGATTGGACCGGATCCCGCCTCCATCAATGCCTGCAAGCTCGGCGGCATCGCCGCCAACAACGCGAGCGGCATGTGCTGCGGCACCGCCCATAACAGCTATCACACCCTGCACGCCATGACGTTGCTGCTGGCCGATGGCACCGTGCTGGAGAGCGGCGACCCCCAGAGCCGCGCCGCCTTTGCGGCCAAACGCCCGGAGCTGCTCTCGGGGCTTGCCGCCCTGCGCGCCGAAGTGCTGGCGAATACTGAACTTGCCGCCAAAATTCGCCACAAGTACCGGCTCAAGAACACCACCGGCTACGCCATCAACGCCCTGCTCGATCATGAAGATCCCGTGGATATCCTCACCCACCTGATGATCGGCTCGGAGGGGACCCTCGGCTTTATCGCCGAGGTGGTGCTCGACACCGTGCCCGAATACCCCCACAAGGCCTCGGCCCTGCTGGTGTTTCGGGACGCCGAGCAGGCCTGTCTGGCCACCTCGCGCCTGAAAAGCGCGCCAGTGGCGGCGGTGGAGCTGATGGATGGGCGATCCCTTCGCTCGGTGGCGGGCAAGCCCGGCATGCCGGACTTTATCAAGACCCTGGATCTGGCCGCCTGCGCCCTGCTTGTGGAGGTGCATGGGGAATCGAAGGAAGAGTTGGTGGATCGCTGCGAGCAGGTGACGGCCATGGCGGCCGAGTTCGTTCAGGTAGCCTCTGTGCCTTTTACCAGCGACAGCGCCGGTCTCTGGGCCATTCGCAAGGGGCTCTTCCCAGCGGTGGGGGCGGTGCGCACCACAGGCACCACCGTCATCATCGAGGATGTCGCCTTTCCCATCGAGCGCCTTGCCGAAGGGGTGGCGGGGCTGCAGCAACTGTTCGATCGCTTCGAATACGGTGAAGCCATCATCTTCGGCCACGCGCTGGAGGGGAACCTGCACTTCGTCTTTACCCAGGGCTTTGATGATCCGGCCCAGGTGGCCCGCTACGGCGCCTTTATGGATGCGGTGGCCGAGCTGGTCGCGGTGCGCTTTGGCGGGTCCCTCAAGGCCGAGCACGGCACCGGCCGCAACATGGCCCCCTATGTAGAGCTGGAATGGGGGCCGGAGGGGATGGCGCTGATGCGGCGCATCAAGGCGCTGCTGGACCCAGCTGGCCTGCTCAATCCCGGCGTCATCATCAACGACGACCCCAAGGCCCACCTGGCCCACCTCAAGCCCATGCCGGCGAGCGATGCCATCGTGGATCCGTGCATCGAGTGCGGCTTTTGCGAGGCGGTCTGCCCCTCGCGCACCCTGTCACTATCGCCGCGCCAGCGCATCGTGCTCTATCGGGAGTTGTCACGCCGTGGTCGCAGCGGTGAAGTGGCAGGGGATCTTGCCCGGCTGTTTGACTATCAGGGGATAGAGACCTGTGCCGCCACCGGGCTGTGCGCCGATCGCTGCCCGGTGGGCATCAACACCGGCAGCCTGATCAAGAAGCTGCGCAGCGAAAAGTACCAGCGCTTCGTGCCCATCGCCCGATGGAGCGCCGATCACTTCGCTGGTGTTACCCGCACCGCCCGCAGTGCGTTGGGCCTAAAAGCCATTGCGGGCAAGGTGCTGGGAGACAAGGCGCTGGCTGGGCTGGTGAACGGGGTTCGCCATCTGAGCGGCCAGCGCACCCCCGCCTGGCTGCCCACCCTGCCGGGGCCGAGCCGCTACCGGTGGCCGCAAGGGGAGGGGAGCCATAGCGGATCCAGTGAGGACATTGGAGAGGATCGCGCCGTGGTCTATCTGCCCTCCTGCGCCAGCCGGGTGTTCGGCCAGCAGGAGGAGGCCCCTTCACTGCCGGACGTGGTGCAATCCTTGCTCAAGAAGGCGGGTTGCCGAGTCATCGTGCCGGCGAGAGTTGAGGGGCTCTGTTGCGGCATGCCCTATGACAGCAAGGGGATGAGCGAGGTAGCGGGAGCCAAGCGCAGTGAGCTGGCCGAGGCCCTGTGGCAGGCAAGCGAGCAGGGGCGCTGGCCCGTGCTGCTCGACACCAGCCCCTGCGTGCAGCGGCTGCCCTCGGGGGCGCTCGGCAAGGGCCTTCGGGTGTTCGAGCCCGCTACCTTTGTGCTGGAACACCTGCTGCCATACCTTGAGCTGACCCCCCTTGATGAGACTGTGATGCTCCATATCACCTGCAGCAGCCGGCGCATGGGGCTGGGGGATAAGATGCTGGCGCTGGCCCGAGCCTGTGCCCGCGAGGTGATAGTCCCTGAGCATATCCAGTGCTGCGGCTTTGCCGGTGACAAGGGGTTGATGACCCCGGAGCTCAACGCCGCGGCGCTTGCCAGCCTGCCCGCCCAGGTGCCCAGGGATTGCCGTCAGGGATTCAGCAACAGCCGCACCTGCGAAATGGGGCTTAGCCAGCACGCTGGCATTCCCTATCACAGCATCCTCTATCTGGTGGATCAGGTAGCGAGATAGGGAAACAAAACGGCAGGATAACTATCCTGCCGTTTTCAATGGGGTGAACAAGGTGGCTTAAAAACGGGACTTGTCTGGTGCTACGTGCTATGAAAGGGGCCGATGCTGATACGAACGATGGCAAGGAAGGATTGATGACGCCGCTAAACCACTATCTGCCTGCCTATCACTTCTGTGAAGTGCACGCTCGCGACATTGCCGCCGACCCGCGCACCGTCATCCAGGCGGCGTCCAACTATCGACCGGAAGCGGATCCGGCCTTTCGCCACCTGATCGGCTTGCGGGAAGTGCCGATGCGCCTTGGGCATCTTCTCGGTCGCCAACAGAGCGCCAGCCCGCCTCCCTTTGGCTTGGACAGATTCGTGCAGCTCGACAGCCATGACGACAACACGCTGCTCTACGGCCTTGTCGGCCGGTTCTGGCGGCCGGACTTTGGTCTGGTGACCATGGCGGACAGTCAGGCTTATCTGGACTTTGCGGCGCCAGGCGTCGCCAAGCTGGCCCTGGGGTTTTCGGCCAGCCGCCAGCCAAACGGTACCACCCGGTTGACCACCCAGACAAGGGTGTTCTGCCCGGATCTGATCTGCCGCCTCAGGTTCGCACCTTACTGGTATCTGATCCGCCCCGTCAGCGGCCTGATCCGGCGCCGGATACTGGGCGCCATCAAGGCAGAAAGCGAAAGAGGGTTGTAATAGACATGCTGAAGCACTTCAATTGACCGTTGTTGACGACTGTATCTAGCCAGATGGTCGATGCGTGAGTTATTTAATGGAAGATGCTGATAATAAGTTATACCGAGTTGGGTGAGGTTCAATATAGGACATCGGTTTAGGGTTATATAATAGGCTCGATTGGCGTGGCTAAATCGAGCCTACGGTATAGTTAATCTATCAGTTGATTACATTTGAGTACTTGCTTTCATGATGCATTTTAAAAAAATATTTCTTAAGTCATCAGCCTTGTTACCGAAGTGAGCTTCACGATGATGACTCGGGCAGAGTGCAATTACATTAGTGATTGCATCGCTTCCGCCCTCTGAGAGTGGCTGTATATGGTGGGTTTCCAGATAAATAGAGCCTGACCGTGTCTCGAAGCCTTTGGCACCACACCATTCACACAGTCCCTTGGCCCTGGTCAACACATAATTCCTGATTTTGGGGTCCCGTTGAAAGATCATTCCAGTGACTTCCTTTCTTTTCCCTTCACCTTCAGGTAACTCCAAATGCTGGAACTGGTCAACATATTTTGGCTCGGGTTGACTGCGAATAAGGAGGCAATCGCCGCTGTCAGAATCATAAGACTGAACGTACCAAAGTTCAGAATCAAGAAGGCGCGTTTCTGCAGTAGACTTCACACGGCCCGTTGTTTGCTCGTGTTGGACTCCATCACAGATGATTACCCTTAGTGGCCAATTTAGACGCGCTGCTTTTTGGAGGGAAAAATCCATTTTTATCGCTCGCCTTGATTGTGGCGAAGTTGTGACATTTTGGGAGACCTTTCGCATGTTCAAATTCTGGACAATGCTGCCATTTAAAAATTTAATGTCTTCATACCAAAGGTTTAACACGATTATACTTTTATTCGTGTTCTCGTAAGACCATTCATAGCAATACTTTGGGTTAGATGCAGCCTTTCCCTCACCACCTTTGAAATTTGCCCAATCACTTACGTCAATACCCGCCTCAGAAACTAGGTCCATAACACGCAGGCGTTCTTTGGGTTTTAAATCCTCAACTTTCATTTTGTCCTCAACTTGCTGTTGAATAAATCATAATACGTAAAAAGTTAACATTGGAATGTGATACAGAACTTTATTTTGGCAAAATATAATAGAAAGTGTGCATTGGGTTCTTTTACAAAAGGTTGATAAGTTAACAAGGAGCAGATGGAGGTTTTATCATAACCTGTCATCTCTACTGAGTTAAAATGCAACTCAGGATGTGGGGAATGGATAATTTCTTGAAGCGAAACAGATTTCAAGGTTTCAATACCCCGTCATCTCCAGATAGCCGACGCCCTTGGCATCCCCCGAGACGGATACCGCCCCCTCCCAGTAGTCAAAGCGTCCCGTCATGGCCTGATTGGGCTGGCGCGCCTCAATGGTGAGCCTTATATCGCCGGCTTTCAGCTGCCACTCGATAGGGTAGGCTTGCCCCTTGGGGCCGCGCCAGGTCTTGCCGGGGGTGAGGCGGATCTGCGCAGGGTTCAGCACCCGGCTGCTGCCGTCCCGTTCAATCAGGATGCCGTAGCGGTTCTCCGGTTCAGAGCGTCCTGCCTTGGTGCGCAGGCGAAACAGCATCAGCTCGCGGCCATCGTCAAACTGGAGCGAAAACCAGTCCCAGCCCGATTGCCACTCGGCCAATACCGAGCTGCTCCACTCGTGATCAAACCACCCCTCACCGCTGACGTGGCGGGTCTCCCCATCCAGGGTCAAGGTGCCGCTGATGGTCAGGCGCGGGTAGGTGTAGTAGAAGGAGGCGTTGCCCGGGCTCTTCTCGCTGTAACCCTGTTTGCCTTGCAGCACCGCGGGCTTGGCGGCGCTCACCTTCACATCAAGATCCCCCGCCTTGCTCTGCACTTTGAGGGTGGCGGGAAAGAGCGCTTCTCCTTGAGAGGCCAAGACCCACTCTTTGAGCCAATACTCACCGCCGCTGGCACCGGCGAGCCCTGGTCCCTGGCGGCTGGTGCGCTCGTCCTGCTGGTGGCTGCCTTTGCTCACATCCGTGATGGCGAACTGGGCCAGCCAGAGCTGGGGGGTGAGCCAGGGGTTGTCGGATGTTATCTCCTGCTCGATGCCTTGGCGAAACAGGGTCCACTGCATGCCGTAGCCGCGCCCTTGCTCGTCTTTGAGGTTGCCAGTGAGATACCACCACTCGGAGCGGTAGTCGGGGTGGGCAGCGTGATCCGCGGGTAGGCGGATGGACTGACCCGGCAGGGCCTTTTTGAAGTGATCGTTGCCGCCACCCAGGATGGTCCCCAGATCGCTGGCCTGCGCGTGGCCGCTTATGGCAACAAGCGGGATCAAGCGGGCTGCAAGCCACAGGGACCGTAAAGAGGACAAGATTCCCCTCACCCTGGCCCTCTCCCGAAGGGAGAGGGGATGGTTCGCGGCAGCTCTGTGCGCTTCTCTGCGCTGAATCAAGTGCGGTGACAGAGATCTGGTCAATGGGGACGTCAAGCCATGGCTGAGCCAGAGCGCCAACCGATATGTCATACCACTCTCCTTGCGGCGTACCAGGAGGCCAGCGCCCCGCACACCGGCGCCAGCAGAAGCGCCGTGACGGCGTGCAGGGGGGCGGCCTCGAAGGCCAGCCGCCAGCCAAAGGCGCGGGGGTTGACCACCTCAATCAGCACCCAGGCAAGGCCATAGCCCACCGGCAGGGCCAACAATGCGGTGAGCAGTCCCAATCCCGCCCCTTGCCACACCAGCAGCCGGCGGCAGTGGCGGGGGCTCAGGCCAAGGCTTTGCAGGGTCTGCAACTCGCCGCGCCGAGCCAGCCCCAGCACCATAAAGGCCGAGCCTATGCCGACGAAGGCGATCCCCAGAATGAGCAACTTCAATAGTTCGGTCACCACGAAGGTCTGATCGAACACCCTGAGGGCGGCGGCGTGGATGGCGGGGGCGGGCAACAGGTTCACCTGCTCGCCAAACTGGCTCCTGAGCCTGTCGCCAAGGTGCTCGGGATCCGGGCTGAAGAGGGCAAGGGATTGCACCTTGCTCCCTTCGAAGGCGTGCAGTATCTGCCCCTTGTCACTGCCGTAATCCTGATAGACGCCGGTGACGGTGAAAGCCCTCGGCCCCCCTTCGCTGGTTACCTCGAGGCGCTGGCCCACCCTGACCCCGAGGCGCACCGTCAGCGGTTCGCTCGCCAGCACCTCGTCGGGGGTGGCGGGCCAGCGCCCGACCAGCAACGGATAGGCGGCTTTGAGCTCGGGGATAAAGTCCATCTGCGCCCATTCGATGGGCTGCCCCTGCCAGCGGGCGGGGAGCACGGCGCGGCGCGAGGCGGTGCGCACATCTGGCGAGGCGAGGATGGTGTTGAGGGTCTGCTCGCCGAGGGCGCCCCTGCTGCCGGCCACCCCCTTGGGAGCGGTGACGTAGAGATCGGCGGCCAGGCGCTGGCCGAGCCAGATCTCCACGCTCGAGCGAAAGCTCGACACCATGACCCCGATGCCGATGGCTGCGGCGATGGCCAGTTGCAGCGCCATCACCGCGATGGCGGTGCGATCCAGGTGATAGAGGGTTTCTGCCACCCCGAGCCGGGCGGTGAGGGGGCCGCGTGCACGCAGCCGCCCCAGCAAGGAGCGAAGGGCATCGGGCAGCAGGAGGGCCATGGCGAGCAGCCAGCCCCCGGCCACGAAGAGGGCGCCGCCAAGGCCAGTGTAGGGCTGCCACAGACACAGGGCGCACAGCAGCAGAATGGCGATGGCGAGCCCCCGACGTTGCCAGGGATGAGCCGGCGGGCGGCTGTTGCCCTCTCGCAGCGCAAGGGGGGATTGGCGCAGCAGTTGCCACCAGCCAGGCAGGTTGGCGGCAAGCATCCCCAAAAGGCCAATCACCAGCGCCTTGCCAAGGCTGGTGGGGGAGAGGCGCAGCAGGTCGATGGGGTTGGGGCCATAAAGGTCGGCCAGCGCCTGGGTGAGCTGCCCCATCAGGGCGAGGGCCAGCAGGCTCCCCAGCAGCAGCCCGAGCAGGGTGCCGATGCTGGCGAGGATCAGGATCTCCAGGGTCAGCCAGCGCAGCACCCGGCGCGGCGGCATGCCGAGGATGATGAGCTGGGCCAGCTGGGGGCGGCGCACGCTCTGCACGAAGCGCTGGGCGTTGAACACCAAAAACAATCCCACGGCCATGGCGAGCAGGGAGAGGGCAGTGAGGTTCAGGGCCAGCGCATCGCCGAGCTGGCTGGCATCGAGCGCCGGGCTGATGGGCTCAAGCCACAGGGGATGAGCGGCGAGCCCGGCTCCCTGCGCAGCCTGCAGGGCCGCCTGCAAGGCCGTGGCCTCTTGCTCGCTGAGCTTGAAGACGATGCGATCGAGCCGCCCTTCCTTGCCCAGCAGCGGCTGGGCGAGACCGATATCGGTCACCAGCAGCCGCTCCATGGGCACGGCGCCGGGCTCGAAGGTGCCTGCCAGGGTGAGGGTCAGCGGGCGGGGCGACGCCCCTTCACCGCCACCCAGCACGAAGCGCCGGCTCTGGCCCGTTTGCCAGCCAAGGCGCTTGGCCTCGGGGGCGGCCAGCCAGACGCTGTCGGCGCGATTCAACGAGACATCGGGTTGGCTGTCTGGCGCATCGCCAAAGAGGCGGCGCAGGGGGCCGGGGTTGAAGAGATCCATCCCCAGCAACTGGAAGCTGCGCCCCTGTTCGTCCTTGAGCCAGGCGTGAAGCTCTGGCATGGCGTCAAGGTTCGGCTGGCTTCGCACCAGCCTCACGTAGACTTGCTCATCCAGGCCACCCTGGGGGGCCAGGCGGTAGTTGGCCTCCCCGGCGAGCTGGCTGCGGGCGGCGACGAAGTTGGTGCGGGCGCTGTGGTTCAAGAGCTCGATGGCCACCACCAGGGTGACCCCGAGGGTGAGCCCGGCCAGGCTCATCAAGAGCAACCAGGGGTGAGCGCGATAGAGGCGCAGCAGCGCCTTGAGCGGCAACATCAGCAGGCCCCCCGGCAGAAGTCAGCCATGGCGGCGCCCCTTGAGCTCGACCAGCTGCCCCCCTTCAAGGCGCAGCACCCGATCCGCCAGGTCGCCATAGCCCGGGTTGTGGCTCACCAGCAAGAGACCGGCGCCGGTATCGCGCACCGCGCTCATCATCAGGGCCATCACCTGCTCGGCGTTGTGTTCATCAAGGCTCCCGGTGGGTTCGTCGGCGAGCAGCCAACGGGGCTGATGAATGAGGGCGCGGGCCAGCGCCACCCGCTGGCGCTGGCCGCCGGAGAGCTGTTCCGGCCAGGCGTGGCGTTTGTGGCTCATGCCAAGGCGCGCGAGCAGGGCATCGAGGCGCCCATCGTTCTGGGGCAGGTTGTTTATCTGAAGGGGCAGGGCGAGGTTCTCGGCCACGGTCAGGGTCGGCAGCAGGTTGAAATCCTGATAGACGATGCCGAAATGGCGGCCACGCAGGCGGGCCCGCTCGTCTGTCGGCAGGGTGTCGAGGCGGGTCTCTTCCAGCCAGATCTCCCCCTCGTCCGGGGCGATGAGACCGGCGATGAGGTTGAGCAGGGTGGACTTGCCACAGCCGCTTTGCCCCAGCAGCAGGCAGGTTTCCCCCGGGGTGAGGGCGAGATCCAGCCCCTCGAACAGGGGGAGCGTCTCGCCGCCGTTGGCGAAGCGTTTACTGAGGTTGCGCAGGCTAAGCATGGGATAACCGTTTGATGGTCAATGGCTTTCACAATGTCCGTCACTATGCCAGTTAGTGATCGCGCCTGCAAAAGGGATGGGGATCCTCGCTGGATCCCGCTCGCCTGAGGTGGTTAGAATAGGGCCTTCCATGGGTCACAGGATGAGCAAGGATGTTACACAAGCAAGTCAGTTTTATCGTCGACAGCAAGGGCGTCAAGCAGGCTGCCGTGGTCCCCATCGATATCTACAACGAGCTGATGACCCTGCAAAAGGCCCTCTCCGACAACAAGCCGGGGGAGCGCGAGCTCTACCACTTCAACGGCAAGGGGGCAGAGGCCCATGGTTATCCGGTGGGCAAGCGGCAAAACCCCGGTTTCATGGTCCAGGCGGGCTCCACCGCCAACGGCGAGGATGCGGCCTCCCTGCGCGAGGCGGTGATCGAGCTGCGCCAGGAGCTGCTGGGCAAGGGGGTGCTCGTTCCCCACCCCGAAGGGGGCTTCATCTTTGCCACCGATCAGCTCTTCAACAGCCCGAGCCTGGCCGCGAGCCTGGTGGCGGGCAACAACCGAAGCGGGCTGGATGCCTGGCAAAACAGCGCAGGCTACACCCTCAAGCAATCGGGTTTTGGCAAGAAGACCTCCTGATGACGGGGCCCGGCAACGGGCCTCGCTCATGTTTGCCTGAGAGCCCGCGGCGAGCCGCTCATCAGGATGACAAGGAGGGCGGCTTCCCTTTGCGCTGCTAGCCTCAATGCCAGACGCCTGCCAGGAGATGCCGCCATGTCTGGACTCCTTCGCCTCGTGCCCGGGGCGGCCCTGCTCAGTGCCCCCGCCGCTGCGGGCAACGTCCCCCTCGATCTGACCCACAGCGGGGTCGGGCTCTTCGCCCTCGCCACCTTCGCCCTGGCTTATGCCCTGGTGATGGCCGAGGAGTACCTGAAGCTGCGAAAGTCCAAGCCGGTGCTGGTGGCCGCCGGCATCATCTGGATAGCCATCGGCCTGGTCTATACGGGGCAGGGGCACAGCGAGCTGGTTCAGGCCGGTTTTCGCCACAACCTGCTGGAGTATGCCGAGCTGATGCTCTTCTTGCTGGTGGCCATTACCTATGTGAACGCCATGGAAGACAGGCTGCTGTTCGCCGTGCTGCGGGTACGCCTGGTGCAGGCGGGATTCAGCCTGCGTACGCTCTTCTGGCTCACCGGTTTTCTCGCCTTTTTCATCTCCCCCGTGGTGGACAACCTCACCACGGCGCTGCTGATGTGCTCAGTGGTGCTCAACGTGGCCAACGGGGAGCGCCGCTTCATCAACCTGGCCTGCATCAACATCGTCGTGGCAGCCAATGCGGGCGGCGCCTTCAGCCCCTTTGGCGACATCACCACCCTGATGGTGTGGCAGGCGGGCAAGGTGCCGTTCCAGCAGTTCTTGCTGCTCTTCATCCCCGCCCTGCTCAACTTCTTGGTGCCGGCCACCCTGATGAGCCTGATGGTGCCCCGTCTGGTGCCCGCCATGCCGGGCGAGATGGTGGTGCCAAGGCGCGGCGCTGTTGTCATCGTGCTGCTCTTTGTGCTCACCATAGTGACCGCCGTCGCCTGCCATCACTTCCTGGGGCTGCCCCCCGTGCTCGGCATGATGATGGGGCTGGGCTACCTGCAATTTTTCAGTTTCTATCTGCGAAAGACCCAGCCCGTCACCCTGGCCCGGGCACGGGCGCTGTATGAGCGCACCGGGGACGAGGCCAGGCTGCTGCGTCTGGGCTCGGTGGTGCCGTTCGATGTGTTCAACAAGATTGCCAAGGCGGAGTGGGACACCCTGCTCTTCTTCTACGGGGTGGTGATGTGCGTCGGCGGCCTCGGGTTTATGGGGTATCTGGCGCTTGCCTCCCATTTCCTCTATGACGGTGGCGATCCGACCCTGGCCAACGTCGCCATCGGCCTGCTCTCCGCCCTGATCGACAACATTCCGGTGATGTTCGCCGTGCTCTCCATGGAGCCGCAGATGAGCACGGGGCAGTGGCTGCTGGTGACATTGACCACCGGGGTGGGGGGCAGTCTGCTCTCCGTCGGCTCCGCCGCCGGGGTGGCCCTGATGGGGCAGGCCAGGGGCATGTATACCTTCGTCGGGCACCTCAAGTGGTTGCCTGCCATTTTGCTTGGCTATATGGTCGGCATAGGGGCGCACCTGTGGCTCAACAGCGCCCTGTTTTAGGCAACCCGGTTCCAGGCACCAGGGAGAGGCAGGATGGGACAACTGTTCGAGGCGCTTTTGCCGCGCCATGTCACCTTTATCGAGGGGCAGAAGATCTTCTTCGTCGGCACGGCGGCCGCGAAGGGATCGGTCAATCTCTCCCCCAAGGGCGGGGATTCGCTGCGCGTCCTCGATGCCCACACCCTGGTCTGGCTCAACCTGACCGGCAGCGGCAACGAGTCCGCGGCCCAGGTGCTGCAACAGCCGCGCATGACGGTGATGTTTTGCGCCTTCGAGGGGGCGCCGCTTATCCTGCGAGCCTATGGCCAGGCACGGGTGCTGCACCGCACTGATCCGCAGTGGCCGTCGTTGCTGGCGCTGTTCCCCCCAAGCGTGGCGGCTCGTCAGATCTTCCTGCTGGACATTGAACGGGTCCAGACGTCGTGCGGCATGTCGGTGCCTCTGTATGAGTACCAGGGGGACAGGGAGGATCTTGCCAACTGGTCCGAGCGGCAGGGCCGGGAGGGGATTGAGGCCTACTGGCGCAAGAAGAACCAGCTAAGCCTGGATGGGCTGGAGAGCGAGATCCTGGCGCGCAGCGGGTTGCAGGCCGATGACTGAGGCCTGCGCCCCGATGCAAAAAGCCCTGTCCATGGACAGGGCTTTTTCATTGCAGGGCATCAGGGGACGCGCTTGCCGCTCAGCAGCCAGTAACTGAGGGCCGACCCCAGGCCGCAACCGGCGATGGCGATGGCCATGGGGAGCGGCGATTCGGGGGGATTGAGGTTGACCAGCACCCCCACCAGGGCCCCAAGGCCAAAGCGCAGGGTGCCCGCCAGCGCCGAGGCGGTGCCTGCGGACTGGGGGAAGTGGCCCATCAGGCCGGTCATGGCGTTGGCCCCCACCAGGCTGATGTGGCCGACGAAGAGCACGACAGGGATGACGATGCCCCACAGGCCGCCAGTCTGGCTCCAGGCGTTGTAGATGAGCAGGGCCCCGGCGAGCGGCAGCACGGTCAGGCCGTATCGCAGCATGCGTTCGGCACCCACCCCTTTCACCAGCCGGCTGTTGGCGAAGGTGACCACCATCATCAGCAGGATGTTGAGACCAAAGAGCCAGCCATAGTGCTCGGTCGGCACCTTGAAATACTCGATGTAGACATAGGGGGAGGCGCTCAGGAAGGCGAACATGCCGGAGCTCGACAGGGCGCCGCACAGCACATAGCCCATGGCACCACGGTGGGAGAGCACCCCCCAGTAGTTGCGAAGCACCTGCCCGAGTCGCAGGGGCTGCTTGTGCTCGGGTTTGAGGGTTTCCTCAATCTTCCACTGCATCACCAGGCAGATGAGCAGGCTGATGGCCACCAGCAGCCAGAAGATGACCCGCCAGTCGCTGTGAGCGCTGATATACCCCCCCACCACGGGGGCCATCAGGGGGGCGAGGGTCATCACCAGGATGACGAAGGACATGGCGCGGGAAAACGCATCCTTCTCGAACAGGTCGCGCAGCAGGGCGTTGACCACCACGGAACCCGCGGCGCCCCCTGCGGCCTGCAACATGCGCCAGGCGAGGAGCTCAGGCAGGGAGTCCGCCATGGCGCAGCCCACGGAGGCCACGGCAAACATCGTCAGGCCAGCCAGGATCACCGGCTTTCTGCCGAAGCTGTCGGCGAGCGGCCCGTAAAAGAGCTGGCCGATGGCAAAGCCCCCCAGGAAGGCGCTGATGGTGAGCTGGGCGCCGTCGATGCTGGTAGCCAGATCCCGGGCGATGGCGGGAATGGCGGGCAGATACATGTCCACCGCGAGCGGAGTCAGGCCCGCCAGGGCGCCGAGCAGGATGAAGAGGAAACGGGGGGAGAGGGAGCTGGCTTGGGGCATAGGGTATCCGAGTCGTGGGCTGGGCCGGGTTAAGAGGCAGGTGTTGAGTCTATCAGTTTTGGCGGGCGCGATCAGGTGCATCCTGCCCGATGCCCTTTTGTCTGGTGTGGCGCCAGAGCAGCCAGAGCAGCCAGAGCAGCCAGAGCCAGGCAAGCCATCCGAGCAGGGAGAGGGCATTGCCGGTGCGCTCCGGCCAGCGTGCCGCCAGGGTCAGGGTGAGGCTGTGGTGGCCCGCCGGAACCCAGAGTTGCATCAACCCCTGGCGATTGGCGCTCACCGTCAGCGTCAGGTGCCCGTCGAGGCGGGCCTCCCAGCCGGGGTAATGGTATTGGTGCAGGACCAGCCGGGTCGGCACCCGGGCCTTGATCTCCAGCGCCAGGGCGCGGGGTTGCCAGCGGGTCAGGGTCCAGCTCGCGCCTGGCGGTTCGGCGCTGACGGGCGGCTGGAACTCCTCCTTCCAGGCGAGCAGGGTCGGGGCGAACATGCCCCCCGGCACCTGCCTTGGCCTGTATTCCCGGGCACTGCGCTTGCTGTCGAACTCGAATGCCATGGCTTCCCGTTCGGGGGCCTGGGTGAGGGGGGCGTGACGCACATAGGCCAGGGTGGAGAGGAGGGTCAGCAGAAATACTCCCCACCAGAGCCCCTGCCAGAGACGATGGGGCTGGGTGCCGAGCGCCACCACGGCGACCGTGGCAAGGGCGAGCACCAGGTTGAGCCGCCAGGGAAACTGCACCCGCTGCAAGGGGGGAAGCAGGCTCCAGAGAGGCTGGCTCGGGGGCAGCATCATCAGGAAGGCGACGACGCCGATCGCCCCCCAGCACAGCAGCTCGGGGTGGCGCGGCTCCCGGGCGGCGGCCCAGGCGATGAGCAGCAGGACCAGGGTCAGCATGCTCTGCCACGCCAGGTGACCGCGAAAACGCCAGTCCTCCCAGGCGCTGGGCAGGCGGTCGAGAAAGTTGCGCCTGTAGTCGAACATGCCGCCGCGCATCAGCTCCATGGAGATGGCCCCCTGATCCGCCAGGGCGGGCAGCAGCAGGGCGGCTGCCATGCAAAGCCCCACCCCCTGGGCGCCGAGGGCTTGCCAGCAGGGCGTCAGAGTGCGGGTGCGTCTGGCGAACCAGAAGGCGCGCAAGGTGACCAGCCCCATCATGAGCAAGAGGCTGGGGAGGTGGGAGAAGGCCAGCAGCGCCAGCCCCAGGATCAGCAGGGGCAACCCCTGAGGTCGTCCGCGGTGGGCGAGATCCTGCCCCAGCAGGATAAGGGGAGCCCAGGCGAAGGCCCAGAACTCCGCCAGGGCGAAGCGGGCATAGAGATCCATGGCGACATGATAGGGCAGCGCCAGATAGAGCAGGCTGGCGGCCAGGGCCCGGCCAGGGGGCGTGGTGGCACGCAGCCACAGATAGGCAAACACCCCGGAGAGCAGCAGGGCCAGGGTGGCGCTGCCAAGCAAAGGGTAGATGGCTTGCTGGGGGTGGGCACCGGGCCCGGCAAAGAGGGCGCTGACGTAGTAGGGGAGCGGGGGATAGAAGAAGAAGGTGGGGCTGCCGAAGCCGCCGTTCATGGCCATCAGCCAGCGGGGATAGAGTTCCCCCTGCCAGAGCTGGCGGGCAAAGTAGTGGCCGGAGAGCAGGTGATGAAACAGATCGTGTCCCTGGCTGCCCCCCTGCCACCAGAGCGGCAGCATCAGCAGGGCGCAGGCCAGCAACAGGGCCAGCGCGACCCGGATCCCCTCCCCGGTTCCGCTCGTGTTTCTTTCCATTGCACTGGTTCCTGACAGACCCGGCTGTGAGTGTAGACGAGTCGTGCGATGCCCTCGCAAGCGCCCGGTTCAGCGGGGCAGGGCGAGCCAGAGGCCGGGTTCGGCGTGAAAGCGGGGGGAAAACCAGAGGGTGTCATAAGGGCCTGGTGGCGCCTCTGCCCCCAGGGGGCGGCGGCTGAGGCGGCAGGCCCCCTGGGTGAGCGCAAGGGCGGCATCCCCCCGGTACCAGCCGTCGGTGACGGGCAGGGTTGTGGTTTCCCTAAGCAGCCTCACTCCCCACTGGGTTACCAGCGCCGGGCACGTTTGTTCGGCCAGTCTGGCGGCCCGGGTCATGGCTGGTGCCACCGGTGGGGTGAGGGTGCAGAGCAGCAGCAACAGGGCTCCCAGCATGGCTGGCAGCTCGCCCCGGCGCGGCAGCCAGCCTGCCAGCAGCACGAGGCCAAGCAGGGTGATGGGCGCGAGATGGCGGGGATTGTCCGGGTTCTGGCCAAACAGGGTCCACAGCAGCAGGACGAGCCAGTAGAGGGGCCAGAGCACGGAGGGGGCTGGATTGTGATCCTTTGACCGTAGCCAGAGTGGCAGTACCAGCAAGGCCCCCATCAAGAGGGGCCAGAGCGGGGTGAGCTGCTCGTTGAAGGTATTCGCCCAGCTCAGCAGTCGATCCCCGTGGGCCGCCGCCGTGTTGCCCCAGAGGGTGAAGTGGCCGTCGGTAAAGCGGCGCCCCTCGCCAAAATAGGCCCAGCCATCGGCCTGCCAGACAAACAGCAGGCAAGCTAGCCCCACCAGCGCGATGGGGAGCACAAACCTGACGCGCGTGCCCTGCTGCGCCATCCCCAGCCAAAGGGGCAGCAGGGCCAACACGAAGTAGGAGGGACGCAGCGCCAGCATGAGGCCCAGCAGCAGACCCGCCAGCGCTATCTTGCGCTGTTGCAAAGCCAGGAGCGCGCCCAGCCAGGCGGCCAGCGCCGGCCCGTCTGAGAGGCTGGAAAGAGCGAGCGTCGGGGTGAGCGGCAGGGCCAGCACCAGCAGCCAGACAGGCGCCAGCAGGCTTGGCCGTTGCCACAATCTGGCCGCGAGGAAGGCGGCGAGCGGCGCCAGCAAGCTGCTCCCCAAGAGGCTGGCCCACTGCACCGCGCGGGCCGGTTCGTCCACCGCCAGATTGATCAGCCGCGCCAGCCAGATAAAGGCGGGGTAGCCCGGAAAGTGGGGGGAGAACTCCAGCACGCTGAAGCGCACCACCCCGTGGGCAAAGTTGAGGGCATCGTCGGAATCGAGCGCCACGGGGAAGGTCAGCAGCCAGCCAAGCCAGGCCAGTTGCAGCAGGGCAAGCAAGTAGAGTCGATTGGCGAAGCGTAATCGGCCGTGGTGACGCCCCCCTTCTCCCCTTGCGGGAGAAGGGGTGGGGATGAGGGGGGGCGTCATCATCGATGAGAGGTCATCAAAGCGGTGCCAGCACGGCCATCAGCGCTTTTTCGGCATCGCTAAAGGCAGCGGCGTCGGCGGGCTTGGCTCCCACCCCGAACACCCCAGGGTTGCCGATGGCATCGAGCACCTTGGCCAGCGCCTGTTCGGCGGCCTTGCGATCTCCTTCACTGAGGGAGGGGAGGATCAAATCCAAGAAGCGCTTGCTCTTGACCACCAGAACCTTGGCGGTCTGGTAGTCGCCAAGGTTCTGGCTGGCCCCCTCGAGGCGGCGCTCGATCTCCGCCTTGTAGGCCCGGTTGAGCAGGGCGGCGGTGGCTGCGGCGTCTTTGGCCTTGATGGCGGCCGCGAGCGGTGCCTGCAGCTCGACCTGGTGGTGCTGTTCCAGATAGGTCAGCTCCTCGGCAATCTCGCTCAAGGTGGCGCTGGCATCCTTGCCGTCAGTGGCTGCGCCCAGCAGTGCCTCGCGGGCATCGATCAGCGGCTCCTTGCCGGCGGCGGCGTAGGAGTAAGCCTGCGCCTGCCCGCTCAGGGTCAGCAGCAGGGTGAGGGCGAGTAAACCCGGGCGGATGGTCATCCTGTTCTCCTTACTTATGCCAAGAGGTTATGCCCATGGCGCGGCACTCAGGCCACGCTCTGGGTTTCAATGACGGTATTTTCGTTGCGATGATTGAAGATGGCGTGACGTCTGTCCACCCCGTCGATCACCATGTCTGCGGCCATCATCCCCATCTCCATGGCGGTGTCGGTGAAGATGTAGCGGAATGTCCCCTGACGGCCGGTCATGATGAGGTTGCCTATCGGCATCAGCGCCTTGATGGCTTCGTTGCGGCGGGCCTGATAACCCAGATCCATCAGCGGATAGGCGTATTCACTGCGCGCTTCGAATGTCTCATCGCCGAGCTTCTGGGTATCGACGCCGAGGCTGTCGAGATCGGCGGTGACCCGGCCGCGCAGATCAGAGAGCGGTGCCTGCCAGGTGGCATCCCCCGGATTGCAGGGGATCTCCAGCATCACCGAGGTCTGGCCTTGGGGCGCCATAAAGGGGCTGCGCCGGCGCGGCTCCTGCAGACGGGTCGCCAGAATATGGGGGTCGGAGAGGTACTGCCAGGTGTTGTCCGACAGGTTCTCCTGTTTGAGGGGCATATTGACGAAGCGAAGCGACCGGTAGTGCAGATCACACGGCAAGCCCAGATGCTGGCAGGTGAGCGGCAGCGGCAGGGTGGAGATCACCTGATCAAAGCGCTCGCTCTGCTCCACATTATCTTGTGACCAATACACCCGTTCAATGCGGCCATCAGCCTGCTCGAGACGGGTGATGGTGGCGCCGGTTTTCAGCTCAACCCCTTCGGCCACCAACCGCTCCCCCAGGGTGGTGAAAATCTGGCCGAAGCCATATTTGGGATAGCGGTATTTGCGGGCATAGGTGCGCACCGACATGCTGCCGTTGCGCCTTGGCAGCAGGCGGCGTGCCACGTCTTTGAGATCGATCAGGCTGATGCGCTGGCCGGCCCAGTCGGCGGAGAGCTGGTCCGGGTTGATGCCCCACAACTTGCCGGTGTAGCCCTCGAAGAACTGGCGGTAGAGGGTACGGCCGAAGTGGCTCTGGATCCACTCGGCAAAACTCGCCTTGGCAAAATCGGTGGGTTTCTTGGCAAAGGGCAACAGCAGCAGATCCTTCACCGCCCCGGCCATCAGGGCCAGCGGCGCCGTCTTGAGGAGGTTCGGCAGGTTCAAGGGGTAGTCATAGGTACGCCCGCCAAAGCGGATCACGCTCTTTCGCTCGGCGTGGAGCAGGTCGTCCCCCATCAGCTCGTCGATAAAGGCGAGCAGCTCGGGGTTCTTGGTGATGAAGCGGTGGCCGCCGTAGTCGAAGCGATACTCGCCGTCGCGCCCCTTGAAGGTCTGGGTGGCGCACATGCCGCCCACGACCGGCTCCTGTTCGAACAGGGTGACCGCAAAACCGGCCTGGCGCAGGCGCCAGGCGGCCATCAGACCGGCGGGGCCGGCGCCCAGCACCGCAATGTGCTTCTTGTTGTTGTCGTTCATGAGTGTTCCGAAACGGCGTGATAGCTGGGGGAGCGCGCCTGTGCGCGGCTCCCGAACAGAGTGTGATCCCCGGGCTCAGCCCCTGGTCGGGGCGGCGCTCCCCTGGGGGCGATAGCTGCGATGCCAGAGGGTGACAAAGATGATGAGGTAGCAGGCCCAGGTCAGCAACTGCAGGCCGGCCGGTGAGGCGTTGTAGCCAAACAGGGCGCGCAGGAAGGTGCCGAATACCCCCTGATCGTCGAGGATGTGGCTGATGTTGAAGACCGGCGTTGTCCAGAAGGTGATGACGTCCGCTGCCTGCAACATGTTGACGGCGGACGAGAGCAAGCCTGCGGCGATGATGATGATGAGCAGGCCGGTCCAGCGGAAGAAGGGGGCCAGCGCCACCTTGCGGGTGGAGCGCAGCAGCCCCCACACCAGCACCACAGAGACCAGCAGCCCCGCCAGCGCCCCCATCAGCCCCTGGTGCAGATCCACCCCTTGCCCGGAGTAGACCAGGGCCGAGAAGAAGAGCACGGTTTCAAAGCCTTCGCGCATCACCGCCAGGAAGGCGAGCAGCACCAGACCAAACAGGTTGCCGCCGTCGATGGCGGCATCGATGCGCGCCGTCATGGCCCCCACCTGGGATTTGGCCTGTTTTTGCATCCAGATAGCCATATAGGTGAGCACCAGGGTGGCAAAAATCAGGATCCCCGCCATCAGCAAATGGTTGTAGCGCTCGCTCTCGAACTGGCTCACCACCACCTGGAACAGGAAGGCGACCACAAGGGAGGCGACAAGACCGAGGCCCACCCCCAGATAGATGAACTTGTTGTAGCGGCTCGCCCCCAGCTTGGCGAGGTAGGAGAGGCAGATGCCGACCAGCAGGAAGGCTTCCAGCCCCTCGCGCAGGGTAATGAGAAAACTTGCGAACATCAGGATTGAGGCTCCGTATCGGGCGTGACGGGGAGGGGCTGCAGGGTCAGTTGCAGCCGATTGAGTTGCACTATGGGTGGCTCCGGCAAGCTCGGCTCGGCGGCGCGCACCGCATCATTGACCCACTTGGGGTAGGTGCGGAAATTGAGTCTGATATCGGCCTTGAAGGGCCCCTGGGCATCCGCCGGCAGTGGCCAGGCTTCATCGCGCCAGCCATCGGCCGGGATGCGGGTGTCTTCAAGGAGCTTGGCGTAGCGCCAGAACTTGAGCCCCACCGGCTTGCCTTCGGCATCGCCAAACACTTTTCTAAATAGCCGCGCATCCTCAGGGACGGCGCCGTTCACCGGCTGGCCGCTTTGGAGCACCAGCTTGCCGCTGGCGTCGGTGACGGTCAGCTCCAGCCAGAGTTCACGGAAATCGGCGACCCCGGTGGGCAGGGCGTGGCCGGCGCCGGTATTGGCGACTCTCACCACCAGCGCGGGTTGGCCACTCTGGTTTTCAATGCGGGCCGAGAGGGTGGCGCTGGAGCGCAAGAGCGCCAGGCTCTCCTGCTCGAGGGTTGCACTTCTCAGCCCCACCAGCTGATGCTGGGCGCCGGTAAAGTTGTGGCGATAGAGCCGTTCTTTCACGGTGCCGTTTTCGGTGGACTGGCCCGCCACCGGCGCGCCGCCGTTGCCAGGTGTAGGGTTCATGTGGCAGTCGATGCAGGTGCGCCGTTTGGCAGGATCTTCGGCTTTGGCGAAGCTGGATTTTTCCCACTCATCCCAGGTGTTGACGATATTGGCGCCGGTGCCGGGGGCAAACTCGTTGTGGCACGACTTGCACAGGGCCGCGTCCCGGTAGAAATCCTTCTGGTAGGAGGCCTTGTGCATGGCGGGGCGGGCGTTGATCTGCCGCTCGGCCAGCCAGTGCTGGAGGCTGCCTCCCGGGGCATCTTCGAACACATAGCTCTCGCGGTCTTTCAAATTGACCGTAAAGGCGCTGTTGCCGCCGGCATCCTCGAGCTTGGTGATGCGATGACAGAGCACACAGCCAGTCCCTTCCTCAACCACAGGTTCGCCCGCCTTGTGGGCGGCAATGAGCGAGGCTCCGCCCTGCTCGAACATGTGGGAGCCCTTGGGCAGATCAGTCTGGCCGTTCATCACCTGCTGGGGCATGTGACAGCCCTGGCACCACTGGCCGAAGGCTTCGCCCTCGGTTTCGCGGGCCAATGCCTGCACCACCTTGTAGTAGGGGTGGGAGTTGCCCATCAGCCGGTGGTTGCTCTCGCTCCAGTCCTGGAACGCCTGTTGGTGGCAGTTCTGGCAGGAGGCGGAGTTGAGCCACTCTTTCGGGTGGGTGGTCGGCGCCTTGGCGGGATCCCTGCGCGGGGCATCGAGCCTGAGCCAGTTGGCCAGATAGGGGAGGTTGCCGTCACTGGTCACGAAAGCGTGCAGATCCTCCATCATCGCCTGCACCTCGGGCTGGGGCCTCGCGGGGTCGACCGCTTCTGCCCCATCGCGTGTGTCATGACCCATGCCGCCCTGGGTCTGCTGGGTCATGCGCAGGTATTCGCCGATAAAGTCCCCCGCCACCATGTTGGCGAGGTTGGCGTGGCCGTTGATGGCGTTGTCGCCGCTCTGCTGGCGATGGGCCGCCATCAGATAGCGGTTGGTGAAGTTGAACCCGTCCAGATGGCAGGAGTTGCAGCTCATCCAGTTGTCCCCCGCCATGGGAAAGCGGCTGTTGGCGGCAGTATTACCCAGGTTGAACAATCGTTCACCGCGCTTGAGCGCTGCGGGGCGGGGATCCGTCTCTACCAGTTTGGCGAAGTGGGGCACATCCACGGTGACCCGGGCAAACGGGCCGCTGCCGCCGCTATTGAGGCGGGTGAGATCCTGCCCCATGACGTTGTAGATCAGGATGTGGTCGCCATCGATCAGCAGATCGCGCGGATTCTGGCCCGGCAGGTGACGCAAGAGCTGGGTCGCCTTGGCACCCCCCTGAAACTTCTTGCGGCGGTGGCGGTTGCTGTTCTGCTTGCCGCTGCGCGACAGGTCGAACACCAGCAAGTCTTCGGAACCCGCCAGGGTCAGGTAGACCCGCTTGCCATCGGCGGCGAAGCGCGCCGCGAACGGGTTGGAGACGATCTGGCTGCGGTTGCCGACGCTGGGCAGGTTGATCTGCAAGAAGAGCTGTTTTCTTTCATCGACCCGCTCCTTCTCTTCATCGAGATCGATGATGGAGACGGCCGGGAAGACGGTGCTCTGAAACTGGAAGGGGTGATCGAAACTCCAGAGCACGTGGGGCAGCCAGGCTTCGCTGCCATCGGGGGAGAGGGCGATGCCGTCCAGCAGGCGCGGCAAGCCCTGGGAGTCGCTCGGGGTATCGCTGTGGGTTTCCGCCAGGGTGATGAGCTTGGGCTTGGGGAGGGTAGCGCCCTTCTCAAGTTTGGCGAGATCATAGATGGCGAGCTGGCCTGTCATGGCGTGGGTGAGCAGCAGGCGATCGTCGTTGGTCAATGCCAGCCCGCGGGGAGTCTCGGCGGTTTTTGCATCCAGCTGGAGGTTGCCCGCCCTGTCATAAGCCTGAAGGCGCCCTCCCTCGAACAGCGTGACCCAGAACCAGCGCCGCTTGGGATCGAAGATGACGCCATAGGGCCTATGGCCGGTGGAGATCGCCTTTTCCAGCTCGAGCTCATCATCCAAGAGCAGCAGGCGATCGCCGCTGTAATCGGTGACCAGCAGGGTGCCGTCATCGGCGCGGGCCAGCTGGCGCAGGTCGCCCCCCAGCTGCACCTCGTTGAGGCGCTTGCCAGTGCCCCGCTCGAGCAGGGTGACGGAGCCGGCACTCTGGTTGGCGGTGACGAGGCGCGGGGCGCTCCCCTCGTCATAGGCAATCATGGCGGCGCCCATCTCCTGGGCCGAGGCGGTCACCAGCAGCAGGGCGGCCAACATCAGGGATAACAACAACTTCAACATAAGATCAGGTGCGCCATTTCAAGATGGTCCAGCGCCAGGCGTGGCGCAGCACCAGGGGCGTCAACGCGAGCGCGCTCAGCCAGTGGGCCCAGCTGGCAAGGTTGCCGAGGCTATCCCCCGGGGTGCCGTGCAGCACCAGCACCAGCCCGCTTGCCAGACAGACCAGCAGCAAGGCTTCGATGATGCGGCCGGTGGTGCGCAAAAAAGGCTTGCGGCTCTTGCGCAGCAGGCTGCGATGGGAGAGCCAGAAGGCGCCAAACAGCAAGGGGAACAGGGTGAGCGAGAGGGCGACGTGCAAAAACAGGTTCCAGCGCGCCAGGGACCAGGTCGGTGTCAGGGGTTCCCACAGCAGCAGACCGGAGAAAAACATCAGATAAAGGGCACCCTCGGCCGCCTGATGGTGATAGGCCAGCCATTGCCAGCATTGTCGTGGTGAGAGGGAAAGACTCGTCATGGGTGCTCCAGCTCCCGGGCGGTTCAGCCCGGGGCGAGCAAGTTTACAATGCAGTAAGGGTAATGAAAAGAGTTATCAATTCGGCTCTTGATGAATAGACCCTGAATGGCGCCGGGCCCTATTTGTGCTCCGCCAGCCGCTCGGTCACCGCATAGATAAGTGCCGCGGTGGAGAAGGCGAGGAAGACGATGACCGACCACTTCATCTCGATCTCGTTGCCGGTGCCGTCGTCGAGGAAGGCTTTGAGCACCTCGATGCCGGCGATGGTCACCAGGGAGTTGATGACGATGAGCTTGAGGGACGCGAAGTTGATCTTGCTGAGCCAGTTGTCGCCGAGGGCCGCTCGCTGCTCCGGGGTCTTGATGAACTGCACGTAGCCGCAGATGGCCACCAGGATCAGCATCTGGGCGACCAGCACGAAGTCCACCAGGGTGAGTACCCCCGTGATGAGATCCAGATAGTGGATGTCGATGATGTCGCGGCACAGCACATAGAGCTGCATGGCGAACTTCACCATCAGGAGGGCGACACAGATAAGGATGCAGACATAGAAGGGGAACATCATCAACCGGCTGCCGTTGAGCATGACGTTGAAGCGGCGCATGGGAAACTCCATCGAAAAGGAAGGCAGCCAGAATATCCGGAAAGAAAGGAGCGGGAAAGCGCCTTGGCGCCTCCCGCCCGGCCTAGAGGGGGAAGGTGGGAAGACCCTGGAACAACTGTTGCAACCCCTCGCCCCAGGCCTTTCGCAGCGCCACGAAATGGGGATTCTGTTCGGTGATGCGGTGCAGGTTCTCCGCCGAGAAGCTGCCCTCGTGATAGACCAGGGCATCCAGGGGCAAGCCCACCGACAGATTGCTGCGCAGGGTCGAGTCGATGGAGATGAGGGCGCACTGCAGGGCGGTCTGAAGCGGCGTCTCATGGTGAATGATGCGATCGATGATGGGTTTGCCGTACTTGCTCTCACCAATCTGGAAGTAGGGGGTGTCGGCGCTCGCCTCGATGAAGTTGCCCTCCGGATAGATGTGGAACAGGCGGTGGCGCTCCCCCCGGATCTGTCCCCCCAGCAGGATGTTGCAGCCGAAGTTGATATGGCCCTGCTGCTGACCCCCATCCCGGCTGATGACGGTGCGTATGGTCTGGCCGATGAGGGCGGCAGCCTCGTAGAGGCTGGGGAGGGCAAGCAGTTCCTGCCCCTCCGTCAGCAGGCTGATGACGCTCTGGGTGGTGGCCAGATTGCCCGCGCTTTGCAGCACTATCACCCTGTCCTCCCGGGTGAAGAGGTGCAATTTGCGGAAGGTGGCGATGTGATCCACCCCCGCATTGGTGCGCGAATCGGATGCAAACACCATGCCGTCTTGCAGGCACATGGCGACGCAATAGGTCATGACCGCACTCCCGCCAGGACTCTCCCGGTCTTCATTGCTGCTGTCCATCCAGGCGGGTCACCTGTGCCTGGCTCTGCAACTGTTCGCACCCGCCGCCATAGCGCACGCCGCGCACCGGACAGGCATCCAGATAATCCATGCCGACCGCGAGCTTGAGGTGCTCACTGGTGGAGCTGGTGAGGTTGGTGACGTCGAACGTGTGCCAGCGCTCCTCGATCCACACCTCGGCCCAGGCGTGCATCGCCACGTGGCTGTTGTCCTGGCTGTAGAGGTAACCGCTCACGTACCGGGCCGGCAGGCCGGCGTGGCGGCAGCAGGTCAGGAAGACATGGGTGTGGTCCTGACAGACGCCGCTGCCCGAAGCAAGTGCCTCGTCGGCGCTGAAGGTGGCATCCGTGCTGCCAGGTTGATAGGGCATCAGCACCAGGATGCGTGCCATCAGGCTTTGCAAGTCGGCCAGGGTCGGCTCCTCTGGCAGGCAGGCCTTCGCGAGATCCTGCAGGGCCGGGGTCGGGCGGGTGAGGGGGGTGGGCCTCAGGTAGCTCAGGGGAGAGATGAGGGAGGACTCCTCATCTTCCGGGGCGTCGTCGCAGATCTCCACCTCCCCGTGGGCGCGTATCAGGATCCCCTCGTGGGGGGACTCCAGGCTCAGCACGTGCAGTATGTTGCCGTAACCGTCCGTGGTGCAGGTGGCCTCCCCCGGCAGCTCCAGCTCCCAGGAGAGGATCTGCTGGCGGGCCGTGCTGTGGGGGGTCAGGCGCAGGTACTGGGTGCTGCGGCGCACCACGTCGGCATAGTGGTAGCGGGTCTGGTGATCGATGATGAGTCTCATAATACCTCCAGGTAGGCGGCGTGGATGCTCTGGCCGATGGCGCCGATGTCGCTGAGGAAATCACTCAGGTACTCCTGCATGCCGAGGGCAAAGACATCGTCGATGGCGCCATAGGTCAGATGGGCGTTGAGTATGGTGGTCAGGCGCCGGGGCGTCTGACCGGCGTTGCCCTCGATCTGGGCCAGGATGAGCTCCATCTCGTCGAGGCAGGCCCGCAGGGAGCGCGGCACTTCATTGCGCAGGATCAGCAGCTCGGCGATGGAGGCATGGGAGAGCGTCTTGTAGAGGGTCTGGTGGGCCTCGTAAGCGCCCACTGACCGCAACAGGGCGTTCCAGCGGTAGAACTCGCGCACGCTGTCCTCGTCCTCCCGGATCACCTGATACTTCACGGTCAGGATGCGCGCCGTGTTGTCGGCCCGCTCGATGAAGGTGCCAAGGCGCAGGAACCAGAGCACGTCACCGCGCATGATGGTGCCATAGGTGGCGCCGCGAAACTGGTGGGAGCGTTCCTTGATCCAGTCGAAGAACTCCTGGGCCTGACCGCTGGAGAGGCCCGCCTGGCGGCGCCGGCGGATCTCTATCCAGGCGGCGTTGATGCTCTCCCACACCTCACCGGGGATCTTGCCCCGCACGGCGTGGGCGTTATCCCTGGCCATGCGCAGACAGCTGAAGATGCTGCTCGGGTTCTCCTCGTCGAAGCAGAAAAATTGCAGCAGGTTCTCCATGTTCACCTGGCCGTAGCGGGCCAGGAAGGGCTCGTGAGTGCCGCTGATGGTGAGGGGCGCCACCAGCTCGCTGTGATCGGCGTCGATGGAGGGCATCAGCGACATGGTCTGGGTGACGTCCAGCATGCGCGCCGTGTTCTCCGCCCGTTCCAGGTGGCGGGACATCCAGTAAAGTTCGCTTGCGGTGCGGCTCAGCATGGGCTGCCCTCCATGACCCAGGTGTCCTTGGTGCCACCACCCTGCGAGGAGTTGACCACCAGGGAGCCTTCGGTGAGGGCGACCCGAGTCAGGCCGCCCGGTACTAGGCGCAGCTCCTGCCCCGTGAGAACGAAGGGGCGCAGATCGATGTGGCGAGGGGCGATGCCGGCGTCGACGAAGGTCGGGCAGGTGGAGAGGGAGAGGGTCGGCTGGGCGATGTAGTTGTCCGGCCGCGCCTTGAGCAGCTCGCGAAAACGGGCCAGCTCCTCGCGACTGGCGCAGGGGCCGATAAGCATGCCGTAGCCGCCGGCGCCATGGACCTCCTTGACCACCAGCTCCTCCAGATTGGCCAGCACGTGGGAGAGGGCAGCCGGCTCGCGGCACTGCCAGGTGGGCACGTTGTTGAGAATGGGATCTTCCCCCAGATAGAAGCGGATCATCTCCGGCACATAGGGGTAGATGGACTTGTCATCCGCCACCCCGGTGCCGATGGCATTGGCCAGCACCACGCCGCCGGCGCGGTAGACCGAGAGCAGCCCGGGCACGCCGATGAGGGAGTCCGGGTTGAAGGCGAGGGGATCGAGGAAGTCGTCGTCGATGCGGCGATAGATGACATCCACCCTTTTCAGCCCCGTGGTGGTGCGCATCAGCACCTGACCATCCTTGACCACCAGATCCGCGCTCTCCACCAGCTCCACCCCCATCTGCTGGGCGAGGAAGCTGTGCTCGAAGTAGGCGCTGTTGAAGCGTCCTGGTGTCATCACCACCACGCAGGGGTTGTCCACCGGGCTGCTCTCGCGCAGGGTCTGCAGCAACAGGGCCGGGTAGCGCTCCACCGGGGCGATGGGCTGGTTGTGAAACAGCTCCGGGAAGAGGCGCATCATCATCTTGCGGTTCTCCAGCATGTAGGAGACCCCGGAGGGGGTGCGCAGGTTGTCCTCCAGCACATAGTACTCACCGTCGTGGTTGCGGATGATGTCGACCCCGGTGATGTGGACATAGGTGTCCCGGTGCAGGTCGACCCCCTGCATGCAGGGCTGGTACTGGGCATTGGTGAGGATCTGGGCGGCCGGGATCACCCCCGCCTTCAGGATGCGCTGATCGTGATAGATGTCGTGCAGAAAGGCATTGAGGGCGGTGACGCGCTGGCGGATCCCCTTGTCCAGATGTTGCCACTCCCGGGCGGGAATGATGCGGGGAATGCTGTCGAACGGGATGAGGCGCTCGGCGCCGTCCCCGTCTCCGTAGACGTTGAAGGTGATGCCGACCCGGCGAAACAGCAGGTCGGCCTCTTCACGCTTGCGCTCTATGCTCTTCTCGTCGGTCTGGTGCAGCCACGAGAGGTAGGCGTGGTAATGATCGCGAAACTGGTTGTCGGTGAGCAGCATCTCGTCGTAACAACCGGGTCCGGGGGGCTTGATGGGCAGCATAGGCAACTCCTTGTGACGTCCCTGCGTACATCACAAAGTGCAAGGGCTGTGCCAGCCAATTGAGTCGCTATCGAGGCCAGTGTCAGTAATTTTTTATTGAAAAATCATATGGATGACTTTTATGTCATCAAGGGGCAAGGCAGGGCGCACCAGAGTGGTACCCCATAGAGGGTAAGCCTGCGCCATCTTGTGGCAACAGGCCATGAGAGCAAGGGACGGGCGCATAGGGATGCGGGGGGAAGGCGAGCGCCCTTGCCCCGAGGTGGGGCAGGGGGATAAGAAAGAACCCGACCGATGGCCGGGCTTGGGGTGATTCAGGCACCGGGAGTGGAGGGGGGCCTGCTGGCCCCAACGTTCAACCTTCTGGCTGGGGATCATGCAGGGACGGGGCCAGGGCAAACCAGGCCGAAGCCAGGTCCGGGCTGCCCAGCGGCGTCGCGGCCATGAGGTCACGAACGTCAAACTCGTCCGGCACGCTGGCGGCGTGATGTTCCCAGACATGATCCAGCGTGGCTTCCTGCCGTGCGGGCAGGGCGGCAATCTCGGCGGGGCTGCAAAGCCCGTGGTGCAGGAGCTGGGGAGCATAATCGAGCATGAGCTGCTCCCGGCAGGCCGTGCGGATGTCGTCCCTGCTCCCCAAGTGACGCAAGGCTTCCAGGTTGCCAGCAAGCCAGCCGAGGCGGGCTGCTTCACAGCCGAGGTCGTGCCAGGCGGCCAGTTTGTCCGTCGCGTCGGCCAGTTGCTGATTCATCTGTCGGCGCATCCGCAGCAGCAGTTGGCCCAGGGGGGGGCCGTCATCCAGGGATTCATCAGGCCAGGCCAGAATATCCTTCGCCACCTTCATCAGGACGGGCATGCTGTCTCCCTCGGCGGTGCCGACCAGATCGCACAGTTGAAGGGTAGGGGCGATGCGATTTCGCAGGAATTTTCCCTGGGCACCACACCGCTGCATGCAGTGTTGCAGAGAGGTTCGCATCAGTTCGACGGCGACGGCCTTGACCAGGCCTGCGTCGGTCTGAAAGCGGGAGGAGTGCCGTCCATCCGGCAAATGTCGTTGCTTTATCTCTTCGTACAGCGCCATGGCGGCCAGCCCCGTCACATAGGCACGAGTCAGTATCCGGCGGTGCAGGGCATGGTGCGCCAGCGGTATGACCCGCCCGTTGTGGGCGTGCAGCGGTCGTTGCTGCGCGTAGTGAATGGCCAGTGCGAGGCTCAGTTTCAAGCCGGGGATCAGGGAGGCGGTCAGCACCAGTTTTCCCCACTCAACACGGCGCAGGGAGCTGAAGAAAATGTCGCGTTGGCTGGCAAGACGAGAGTGAAAGACGCCCCCTGCACTGATGTCGTGCTCATGACCCCTGAGCCATGCCCAGCGGGGGAGTGTCACCTGCTCGAAGGTGATGATGGCGTGATCCACCACGTCGAAGTAGGGGAGATCGAGCACGTCCGGGTTGGAGACGCTGACCCCCTGACACAGTGCACCACGGGCGTCCCGGCAGGGCACCAGAAAGGGATGAATGCCGCAGTCTTGCTTGCCGACCCACAATCTGGCCATCACCACGCTGCTCTTGGGTTGCCCTTCCAGGGCGATGTAGGGCATGAACTTGGCGGCATACCGATGGGGCGTATGGAGGATAAAACCGTCAGTGGCACAGTCGTAGCGGACTTCGGTTGCCATGCTCATGGCATTGTTGCCACAACCGAGCTCGGTGACCAGATAGAGCCCGTGAGTGCGCAAGGCCAGAGCCTCTTCAATCTGACCGATGATCTCCGGATGGTGCCGATCCCCCAGCTCCAGCAGCGTGCCGAGATAGAGATTGTAATGACTGGCCAGCAAGGGGCAGAGCCCCCCTTGCCGGGTCAGGCAGGGAGACTCCATCAGGGTGAGGAGGGGGGCCAGGTCGTCAACGATATCCTCTTGCCCGAGTGCAGCCGTGCTGGCGACAGTGTGGAAAATCCGGTAGATGGCCCGGGTCCGTTGTGCCTTCTCGAGATGATGGAGATCGGGGAACAGGGTGTCGTTGAGTGCCAGGGCATGCAGGCGACTGGCCAGTGAAGCAGGGTGTGACATGATGGCTCCTTGACTGGATAGATCCAAATGGTCCTTTTTGAATCAATCATAGTCTTTGGGATCTCTGTGACACCCTGGTGACGCGCCTAGGGACGAGTAAGGGTCGTCATCGAAGGCCATGGGGAATCAGGAAAGCAAGCAGGTGGCGGTTTGGCGCGCCATCGGGCAGGGGGCCGTGGACAGGCCCGGAAGAGCAGATATGAAAAAGCCCAGCCAAAAGGCTGGGCTTTAAAATGTGGCTCCCTCGACAGGACTTGAACCTGTGACATACGGATTAACAGTCCGCCGTTCTACCGACTGAACTACGAGGGAATTGGCTCCTCCTACTGGACTTGAACCAGTGACATACGGATTAACAGTCCGCCGTTCTACCGACTGAACTAAGGAGGAATAGCCTGTCTCGTCGAGACGGGGCGGATATTAATGGCCCATCTCCTGGGTGTCAACCCGCCTGTCGGCGTAAAAAATGGCTTTTTGGCCCGTTTGCCCAAAACTTGGGCAACGCGGACTATTTTCAGCACAATCAGGAGCTTGAGATCGCGCCTCCGGTCGGGTTGTGCCTGCTTGGTATCCTGATTCCCGCATACTGCCAGGAGGAGGCGTGGTGTCGTTCATCCGCAGAGTACCGTGCCCGGGGAAACCTGCCGTGGCGGGAAACGGCGTTGATATTCGGGGTGTCACCGACAATATTGCGCGCTCATGGCCATTTCTTGATCCTGCCCATCGAATTATCTGGCCGGGTCGGGTATGGTTGCCTTCGATACCATCGCCGTGTCGACAGCTCTGCCGGCCCTTGATGATGATCGGGTGCCGGTTCACCCCGGCCTTTGTCTCCCTCTTCTGGTATTACCCTAGACATGCACAATCAAGCTTCCTTACAAGGCGTGAAGCTGGCCATCGCATTGCGCCAATCCTGCATTGACGAACCCTACAGCGTGGCCCGCTTTGGCCGCGACCTCATCGCCGGCATCACGGTCGGCATCATCGCCATTCCCCTTGCCATGGCACTGGCCATCGCCAGTGGGGTGCCGCCCCAGCACGGGCTCTATACCGCCATCATCGCCGGCATCGTCATCGCCGTGACCGGGGGATCCCGCTTCTCCATTTCGGGCCCCACTGCCGCCTTCGTGGTGATCCTCTACCCGGTGGCCCAGCAATTCGGCGTCGGGGGCCTGTTGATGGCCACCCTCATCTCGGGCTGTTTCCTGGTAGCCATGGGCATGGCGCGTCTCGGGCGCCTCATCGAGTACATTCCCCCCTCGGTGACCCTGGGGTTCACCGGTGGTATCGCCATCGTCATCGCCACCCTGCAGATCAAGGATTTCTTCGGCCTGCAGGTCCTGGAGATGCCGGAAACCTATCTGGGCAAGGTACAGGCGCTGGCCCATGCCCTGCCAAGCTGGCAGTGGGGGGACACCCTCGTCGGGGTGGCGACGCTGGCGGTGCTGCTGCTCTGGCCGAGATTGCGCCTGCCGGTACCCGGCCATCTGCCCGCCGTGCTGGTGGGGGTGGGACTCGGGTTTGGTCTGCACCAGTTCGGGGTGGACGTCGCCACCATTGGCAGCAAGTTCAGCTATACCCTGGCCGATGGAACCCAGGGCATGGGCATTCCCCCCATCGCCCCGACCCTGGTGATGCCCTGGGCGCTGCCGGGGCCGGACGGGGCGCCGGTTGAGTGGAACCTCGCCGCCATCGAGCGGCTGCTGCCCGCCGCCTTCTCCATGGCAATGCTGGGGGCCATCGAATCCCTGCTCTGCGCCGTGGTGCTCGATGGCATGACGGGTCGCAAGCACAGCTCCAACGGCGAGCTGGTGGGGCAGGGCCTTGGCAACATCCTGGCCCCCTTCTTCGGTGGCATCACGGCGACGGCCGCCATCGCGCGCTCCGCCGCCAACGTGCGGGCCGGTGCCACCTCGCCCATTTCCGGTATTGTCCATGCGTTGGTGGTGCTGGCCGCCATCCTGGTGCTGGCTCCCTGGCTCTCCTGGTTGCCGCTCTCTGCCATGGCCGCCCTGTTGCTGCTGGTGGCCTGGAACATGAGCGAGGCCCACAAGGTGGTGGATCTGGTGCGCCGGGCGCCCAAATCCGATGTACTGGTGCTGCTGGTCTGCCTGTCGCTGACCGTCATCTTCGACATGGTCATCGCCATCACCTTCGGGGTGATCCTGGCGTCACTGCTGTTCATGCGTGAAATCGCCAAGATGACCAGGCTGCACAACCTGGCGGATCACAAACGCTATGCCAGCGAGGTGTTCCCCTCGACCCTTGTCTACAAGATCAACGGACCGTTGTTCTTTGCCGCCGCCGAGCGGGTCTTTGACGAATTGCTTGCCCAGGTGAAGGACCACAAGGAGTTGATCCTGCAAATGGAGGCGGTCTCCATCCTGGATGCTGGCGGTCTCACCGCCTTCCAGCAGTTCGCAAAACGCATGGCCAAGGCGGGGGTCCGTCTCAAGGTGGCTGAATTGCAATTCCAGCCTCTCAAGACCCTGGCGCGGGCCAAGGTGCGTCCGGTGGCGGGAGAGCTGGAGTTCTACGGCTCGCTGGAAGAGGCGATTCGAGGAGAACATTTGCACGAAGCGGTTGAAAATTGATGGAAAGGGATAGGAAATGGCATATTTTTAGTCACTTGGTTCGCTTATTGAGCAAACAGTGGCAAAAGATAAAAAATTGCATTGACCGCCTCGCGCCTATCCCTTACATTACGCCCCGTTCCAGCGCAACGGCGCAGCGAATTCGTGTTGGCTGAACACGTTAAAGCACAGACCAAAATTGGGTGCGGTGTCCGAGTGGCTGCCCACCGACGAAGTCGGCAAGATGCACGCGCAGCGTGCTCCGAAAGCCACTTCAAGCAGTGAAAATTTGGTGAGGTGTCCGAGTGGCTGAAGGAGCACGCCTGGAAAGTGTGTATACGGCAACGTATCGAGGGTTCGAATCCCTCCCTCACCGCCAAATTGCAAAAAACCGACCTCATGGTCGGTTTTTTGCTTTGGGGAAGCGTCATCAGCTCATCTCGAAGAGGGGGGTGAGAACCCTCGCCGGGTTCGAGCAGAGCAGCTTGCTGCGATGAACGGCCGCAGGCCGCCCCGAAGGGGTGAGCCACGCAGTGGCGAATCATCCCTCCATCACCGGATAAAACAAAAGGCCCGTCGAAAGACGGGGCCTTTTGTTTTATCCGGTGATGGGCGGCTCGGTTCGGGCCCAGGTTCGAGAGGCGGGCAGGATCGCCCGCATGGACGGCCAGAGGCCGTCCGCAGGGCGAGCGCCAGGGACGGCGCGAGTCGCTCCTGACCCATCCTCAGATGTCAGAACCGGCCAGATGGTCGGTTTTTTGCTTTGGGGAAGCATTTTCCGCTCATGTGGAAGAGGAAGGGGGGAGGGCCCTCGTCGGGTTCAAGCAGAGCAGTTTGCCGGGATGAACGGCTGCAGGCCGTCCCGAAGGGGTGAGCCACGCAGCGGTGAATCATCCCGCCCATACAGCCAACTAAAACAGAAGGGCCGTCGCGAGACAGGCCCTTTTGTTTGGCGCTGTCCCAATTACATGTTGAAAGGCTAACCTTGAAGTAGGTCATCACCCTGAGGGCCTCCATAATGGATACCCAAGCCTTTCAACATCTACTGTCTCTCTTTCCACA